>NZ_CP058908.1:2980000-3580000 GCF_021432765.1 Pseudomonas phenolilytica | reverse complement strand
ATTCTCGCGAGTCTTTTGCGACGATCTCGGTCTGTTGCTGAAGGGGTGCCTTGCCGCGCGGCACGTATGACCGCGAGCCGGTGCCCGGCCATTCGAGCGGCGCCGAAGCCCACACTGCACTGACCACGAGCGTTTATGCCTGCGATCAACGTTGAACCCATTACTTTTGCCCTGTTCGGCGCGCTGGGCGATCTGGCGCTGCGCAAGCTGTTTCCCGCGCTTTATCAGCTCGACCGCGCCGCCCTGTTGCACGCCGATACGCGGCTGCTGGCACTGTCACGCGAGGGCGGCGAACCGGATGAGCAGATGGCGCGGATCGATCAGGCCCTGCGCCGTTACATCCCGCCGCACGAGCTGGACGATGCCGTGCTGCAGCGCTTTCTGGCGCGCCTGTGCTGTCTGCGCATGGATTTTCGCCGCGGCGAGGATTACGCCGTGCTGGCCCAGAACGTCAGCGCCGGGCTGCCGCTGATCGCCTATTTCGCCACGCCCGCCGCGGTGTACGGCGCGATCTGTGAACACCTGGCCGGCGCCGGGCTGGCCGCGCAGGCGCGGGTGGTGCTGGAGAAACCCATCGGCCATGACCTGGCGTCGTCGCGGGTGATCAACGATGCAGTCGCGCAGTACTTTGCCGAGAGCCAGATCTATCGGATCGATCATTACCTGGGCAAGGAAACCGTCCAGAACCTGATTGCCCTGCGTTTCGCCAACAGCCTGTTCGAGACGCAGTGGAACCAGCACCACATCTCGCATGTGGAGATCACCGTGGCCGAAACCGTCGGCATCGAAGGGCGCTGGGGCTACTTCGACCAGGCTGGCCAGTTGCGCGACATGATCCAGAATCACCTGCTGCAGCTGCTCTGCCTGATCGCCATGGACCCGCCGAGCAACCTCACCGCCGACAGCATCCGCGACGAGAAGGTAAAAGTGCTCAAGGCGCTGGCGCCGATCACGCCGGACATCCTCAGCCAGCGCGTGGTGCGCGGCCAGTATTCGGCCGGGATCGCCGGCGGCAAGCCGGTGCCGGGCTATCTGGAGGAAGAGAATTCCAATGCCACCAGCAGCACGGAAACCTTCGTCGCCCTGCGCGCCGACATTTGTAACTGGCGATGGTCCGGCGTGCCGTTCTACCTGCGTACCGGCAAGCGCATGGCGCAGAAGCTGTCGCAGATCGTCATCCATTTCAAGGAGCCGCCGTTCTACATCTTCGCGCCCGAGCAGCGCTCGCTGATCAGCAACCGGCTGATCATCCGCCTGCAGCCGGACGAGGGCATTTCCCTGCAGGTGATGACCAAGGAGCAGGGCCTGGACAAGGGCATGCACCTGCGCAGCGGGCCGCTGCAGCTGAATTTTTCCGAGACCTACAAGAGCGCGCGCATCCCGGACGCCTACGAGCGGTTGCTGCTGGAGGTGATGCAGGGCAATCAGAATCTGTTCGTGCGCCGCGACGAAGTCGAGTACGCCTGGCAATGGTGCGATCAGCTGGTCGATGGCTGGACCCGTATTGGCGACAGTCTCAAACTCTATCCTGCCGGCTCCTGGGGGCCGGTGGCTTCGATTGCCTTGATTACTCGTGACGGGAGGTCCTGGTATGGCGATTTCTGAACTCGACCTGCCCACCGGCGTGGTTGCCCACAGTCTGGCCGACGCCGCTGGGCAGGCACGGCTGATGGCCGACGACGCGGCCAAGGTGCTGAATTACGCGGTGCGCACCCACGGCGTGGCCAGCCTGGTGGTATCCGGCGGGCGCAGCCCGGTGCCGTTCTTCGAGGAACTGTCGCGCCGTGAGCTGGACTGGTCCAGGGTGCAGATCAGCCTGGCGGATGAACGTTGGGTGCCGCCGAGCGATGCGGCCAGCAACGAGGGGCTGGTGCGTCGTCATCTGTTGCAGAACGCCGCAGCCGTGGCGCAGTTCATTGGTTTGTATCATCCGGCGGCCACGCTGGAGGAAGCCGCACGACTGGCGGACCGACGCCTGGCCGAGCTCGGCCAGCCGATCGACGTGCTGGTGCTGGGCATGGGCGACGATGGCCACACCGCGTCGCTGTTCCCCGACAGTGCGCGTCTCGACCACGCGCTGCGGGCCGACTGCCCGGATCGCTGCGTGGCGATGTGCGCGCCGACCGAGCCGCGCGAGCGCCTGAGCATGACCTATCCGCTGCTGGCCTCGGCGCGCATGCAGTGTCTGGCGATCCAGGGCATGGCCAAGCTGGAAACCCTGCGCCAGGCCTTGAACGCCGACGCGCTGCGAATGCCGATCCGCGCGTTCATCCATTCACCGCTGGAGATCTACTGGTGCCCCTGAAGCCCTGAGGATTGCCCATGACCATGCAACTGAAGAACGATCTGATCGAGCAGCTGTGCGTGAATGCGCGCATCCTGCCGGTGATCACCATCGGCAGCGAGGAACAGATCCTGCCGCTGGCCGATGCCCTGGCGGCGGGCGGCCTGCGCACGCTGGAAATTACCCTGCGTTCGGCGCACGGGCTGACGGCGATCCGCCGGCTGCGCGAGGAGCGTCCCGAGCTGTGCATCGGCGCCGGCACCGTGCTCGACCGCCGCATGATGGATCAGGTGGAAGCGGCCGGCGCGCAGTTCGTGGTCACCCCCGGTGCCAGCCGGGAGGTGCTGGAGGCCGGCGTGCAATGTGCGGTGCCGGTGCTGCCGGGTATCGCCACGGCGACGGAAATCATGGAGGGCTATGCGCTGGGCTATCGCCGCTTCAAGTTGTTCCCGGCTGAAGTCTGCGGGGGTATCGCCGCGCTCAAAGCGTTCGGCGGGCCGTTCGCCGACGTGCGCTTCTGTCCGACCGGCGGCGTCACCGCGGGCAACGCCGCGCAGTACCTGGCGCTCGGTAATGTGATGTGCGTCGGCGGCACCTGGATGATCGATGCGGCCAGCCTCGCCGGTGGCGACTGGGCGCGTATCCGGCAGGCCACCGCCGATGCGCTCGCCGCTCTCGGCTGAACGGTCGGTGCATCCGTGCGCAAACCGTGCGTGCGGACGTCGATGCGCGTATGATTCGCGCCCTTTCAATCGGAACTGACACACCGGGAGGTGCCCAGAATGACCGAGCATGACGATTCCACCCCTCACGTCGCCCACGGCGAAAAACTGCAGAAGGTCCTGGCCCGCATGGGGCTGGCTTCGCGACGTGATATCGAACAATGGATCAGCGAAGGCCGGGTCAAGGTCAACGGCGCGGTGGCCAGCCTCGGCCAGCGCGTGGACCGGCTCGACGCGATCGCCGTCGATGGCCGCCTGATCAAGCGCGAAGAAGCCGCCGTGGTACGGCGCGTGCTGATCTACAACAAGCCCGACGGCGAAATCTGCACCCGCAACGATCCGGAAGGTCGCCCGACCGTATTCGACCGCCTGCCGCGGCCGAAGGAAGGCCGCTGGATCAACATCGGCCGGCTGGATATCAACACCACCGGCCTGCTGCTGTTCACCACCGATGGCGAACTGGCCAACCGGCTGATGCATCCGTCCTACGAGATGGATCGCGAATACGCGGTGCGCGTGCGCGGCGAAGTCGACGACGAGATGATCGAGCGCCTGAAGACCGGCGTCATGCTGGAAGACGGCCCGGCGCGCTTCACCGACATTCAGGAAGCACCCGGCGGCGAAGGTTTCAACCACTGGTATCACTGCGTGGTGATGGAAGGCCGCAACCGTGAGGTGCGCCGCCTGTGGGAATCCCAGGGGCTGGTGGTCAGCCGGCTGAAGCGGGTGCGCTTCGGTCCGGTGTTCATGACCTCCGATCTGCCGATGGGCCGCTGGCGCGAGATGTCGCAGGCCGAGGTGGATATCCTCAGTCAGGAGGTCGGCCTGACGCCGGTCGCGCTGCCGGAGATGAAGGCCCGCGCCAAGGAGAAGATCGACCGTCTGCAGCGCAAGGTGGCCAAGCCGCTGGCGCGTGGCGAGCGCCGCCCGCGTGTGCTGCGTCCGGCCGGTGAAGCCGACCTGCCGCGCATCGGCGATAAGCCGCGTGGCGAGCAGCCGGCGCGCAAGCCGCGTCCGGCCGAGCAGGGCCGTGGCACGCCGGTTGCCGAGCGTCCGAGCGATGTGAATCGCAAGCGTGGCAAGCGCCCCGAAGGCGCCGGCGGCGACAAACCGGCTCCGGCCAAGCGGCGCGGTCCGCCGGCGGGTGAAGGGCAGCGCCCCGGCTTCGGTCGTGGTGATCGCTCCAAGCGGCCCTGACCGCAGCGAGCGCCGGTAACGAAAAAGGCTGCCACCGTCATGCGGGGCAGCCTTTTTTATTGGCCGGCATTCGCCGGCGTCAGTGCAGCAGCTCCGGCGGCACATTGCCGCCGTGAGTGGCGAGCTTGTGCATGATGGTCTTGTGCAGCCAGATGTTCATGGTGCCGGAGTCGGTCATCTTGTCCTGCGGGCAGTGCAGTTCGTTGGCCAGCTCCTTGCGCGCGTCCAGACTGCTATCGAGACCGAGCAGCTTGAGCAGATCGACGATGGACGTGCGCCAGTTGAGCTGCTCGTGATGGCTGGCCGCCATGGCGTCGAGCTTCGCCGCGACGTCGACCTGTGACATGGCCGGGGCGTCGGTGTGGGTGGTCGCATTGGCGGTAGCGGTGGGGCGGCCGGAGTCCAGTGTGACGCCTTCGGCGCTGGTACTGGCGACATCCGCCGGTGGGGTGGAAACCGGTTTCTGCGCCTCGTTGGAGGCATCGCCGAAGCCGAGTTTTTCCTTGATTCTGTCGAACAGTCCCATGGCACATACCTCTTGATTTGGTCGTGCCGTATTGGACCGCCGCTTGGCGGAAATCATCCGCGATGGTGGAAAAAATACTGCGTCCCCACGCCGAAGCGTGGGGCGGGCAGGATCAGTCTTCGCGGCTGGTGACTTCCAGCAGGTGATAGCCGAACTGGGTCTTCACCGGCCCCTGCACGACGTTGAGCGGCGCGCTGAAGACGACGGTGTCGAATTCACGCACCATCTGTCCCGGGCCGAAGGAGCCGAGGTTGCCGCCGTCGCGGCTGGACGGGCAGCTCGAATTCTCGCGGGCGACCTGGGCGAAATCGGCGCCGCCTTCGATGGCAGCCTTCAGTTCGTTGCACTTGGCTTCGCTGGAAACCAGGATGTGGCGGGCGGTGGCGCGGGCCATGGGTGACTCCTGTGATGCATTTGGATGGGCTGCCGAGGCTACCGCAATCGTCTTTGCTTTGGCGACCGCCAGTCGCTGCAATGCGCTCGCGAATGCAGGCCCCCCGCCAGCAGTGCTTTTGCTATCCTCGCGCGCCTTTTCACCGGCCCCGGATACCTCTCATGCTTGAAACCGCTCTCGTCCAGCTCGAACGCGTCATCGCCGACCTGCTGCAGCAGAATCAGTCCCTGCGCGAAACCGCCGCGCTGCTCGAACAGCAGCTGCAGCAGGCCCGCGAGGAGAACGACAACCTGCAGCTGGCCGCGCTGGAGCAGGAGGAAAAGCAGGGCGCGACGCTGGCCCGGTTGCAAGCGCTGATCGAGCGGGCCGCTGCCGGCAGTGCCGCATGAGCGCCGCCGGCATTCAGGTGCTGAACATTCTCGGGCGCGAGTATTCGATTCGCGCCGGCGAAGGGCAGGCGGCGCTGTTGTCCGACGCGGCAGCGCTGCTGCAGGAGCATCTGGCAGCAAGCCGCCGCCAGTTCCCCGATGCCAGTGCCGACAAGCTGCTGGTACTGACCGCGCTCAACCTCTGCGCGCCGTTGCTGCAGCAGGGCGAGGAGCTGCGCGCGGCCGAGCAGCGCCTCACTTCCAGCCTGGAGCGCATCACTAGCCAGTTGCGCGGCTAGCCAGTGGTGGCACGGCGGCCTCGTCGAGTTTCGTGTCGCTGTCCAGATAGCGCTGCAGGCGCGCCTTGTCCTGCGCGGTGAAGCTCAATCCGAGCTTGGTGCGACGCCAGAGAATGTCGTCCGCCTCGCATGCCCATTCGTGGTCGCGCAGATAGTCCACCTCACGGCTGTAGAGCTGCGCAGCGAGTGGCTGGCCAAGCTGCTGCAGCGTGTGGGCATCGCCGAGCATCTGCCACACACGGCTGCCGTAGGTGCTGGCCCAGCGTTGCGCCAGCGCCGGTTCGATGCCGCTGATGCGCGCCTCGATGTCCCGGGCCAGCTGCTGCGGCGAATCCATCTCCTCGCTGCCGGGGAGCGCGGCGCTGGCCGTCCAGCTCGGTCCCAGTGCGGGAAAGAACGGCGCCAGCAGCGTCATCGCCGACTCGGCGAGTTTGCGGTAGGTGGTCAGCTTGCCGCCGAAGACCGAGAGCAGCGGCGCCTGTTGTGGGTCCGCCGCCAGCGCGAGGGTGTAATCGCGGGTGACGGCAGCGGGGTTGTCCGATTCGTCATCGCACAGCGGTCGCACGCCGGCGAAGCTGTGCAGGATGTCGGTTGGCGCCAGCTGCTGGCGGAAGTGCGCATTGGCCACGCCCAGCAGGTAGCCGATCTCCTCCTCGCTGATGCGCACCTGCGCCGGGTCGCCCTGATACTCGCGGTCGGTGGTGCCTATCATCGTGTAGCGCCCGAGGTAGGGAATGGCGAACACGATGCGGCGGTCCTCGTTCTGCAGGATGAATGCCTGCTCGCCGTCATACAGCCTGGGCACGATGATGTGGCTGCCCTGGATCAGGCGGATGCCGTAGGGCGAACGTTGCTGCAGGCCCTCGCCGATGAACTGCGCCACCCATGGCCCGGCGGCATTGACCAGCGCCTTGGCGCGCAAGGAAAAGCGGCTGCCGTCCTGGCGCTGTAGCTCGACATGCCAGATGCTGCCGGCGCGCTTGGCGCTCAGGCATTGGGTGCGGGTGTGGATATGCGCGCCTTTCTCGCGTGCCGCAATGGCGTTGAGCACCACCAGCCGCGCGTCGTCCACCCAGCAATCGGAGTACTCGAAGCCACGGCGGATATGCGGTTTGAGCGGACTTTCGGCCGAAAAGCGCAAGCCGCGCGAACCCGGCAGCTTCTCGCGCTTGCCGAGGTGGTCGTAGAGGAACAGCCCGGCGCGGATCATCCACGCCGGACGCAGATGCGGGCGATGAGGCAGCACGAAGCGCATCGGTTTGACGATGTGCGGAGCCTTCGCGAGCAGCACTTCGCGCTCGGCCAGCGCCTCGCGAACCAGGCGGAATTCGTAGTGTTCCAGATAGCGCAGCCCGCCATGGATCAGCTTGCTGCTGGCCGACGAGGTGTGGCTGGCGAGGTCGTCGCGTTCGCAAAGGAACACCGACAGGCCGCGACCGGCGGCATCGGCCGCGATGCCGACGCCGTTGATACCGCCGCCGATCACGGCAACGTCATAGAGCTCGGAGACGGGCTGGACGGAATGGGGCACGGGCTTCTCCTCGAAAACGAAAGATCATGTTCGGTTTTGAACATGGTATTCGTGAGAGAATCCATGTGAAAGCAAAAATGTTCGAAATCAGATAAAAGGGAACATTTCCGAAAATGGCGTTTGCTGAAAGGCCTTCCGCACTGAGCGGGACGGGCGCGAAAGCTCGCTATCCGGCGATTTCCACCTGCACCTTGTGGCGTGCAAGCAGTTCGGCGAAGACTTCGGACGGCGGCGCATCGGTGAACAGGCAGTCGATCTGCTCCAGCGAGCCCAGGCGCGTCATGGCGCTGCGGCCGAACTTGCTCGAATCCGCTGCCAGGAAAACCTTGCGGGCGTTATGGATGATCGCCTGCGAGACGCGGACTTCCTGATAGTCGAAGTCGAGCAGGGTGCCGTCCTCGTCGACGCCGCTGATGCCGATCAGCGCGAAGTCCACCTTGAACTGGCTGATGAAATCCGCCGTAGCCTGACCGACGATGCCACCGTCGCTACGCACGCTGCCGCCGGCGATCAGCACGTCGAAATCCTCCTTGGTGCTGAGAATGCTCGCCACGTGCAGGTCGTTGGTGATGATCTTCAGGTCGCGGTGGTTCAGCAGCGCCTGCGCGATGGCTTCGGTGGTGGTGCCGATGTTGATGAACAGCGAGGCCTGATCGGGAATCCGCGCGGCCACGGCGGCGGCGATGCGCAGCTTCTCGTCGCGCATTTGCCGTGCGCGCTGGCTGTAGGCGGTGTTCTGCACGCTGGAATCATAGGCAGCGCCGCCGTGATAGCGGCGCAGCAGCCCGGCTTCGCCCAGGTGGTTGATGTCCCGGCGGATGGTCTGCGGCGTGACGGCAAAATGCCGGGCCAGCTCGTCGATGCTGACGTAGCCGCGCTCACGCACGAGATCCAGGATGTTCTGCTGTCGGGGCGCCAGGCTCATGGGGCTTCCTTATGGGCTGTTTGCCCCGAAGCATGCCGCAGTCTGGCGCGTGATTAAAGCGCCGAGCGTTCGGATTCGCACATGCCGCGCCTGCTTACGAACGCTCGCTGGGCAGGCGCGGCGGCGTCCGATCAGTCCTCGGCCCAGTTGCGCGTGCGGTCGACCGCCTTCTGCCAGCCCCGATAGAGCGCTTCGCGCTGTTCGCTTCCGCACGCCGGTTCGAACACCCGCTCGATGCTGCTCTTGCTGCGCAGCTCGTCGAGGTCGCTCCAGAAACCGGTCGCCAGCCCGGCCAGGTAGGCCGCGCCGAGGGCGGTGGTTTCCTTCATCTGCGGGCGTTCCACCTGCGTGCCGAGCAAGTCGGCCTGGAACTGCATGAGGAAGTTGTTGGCCACCGCGCCGCCGTCCACGCGCAGGGCGCGCAGACGCTCGCCGGCGTCCTGCTGCATGGCGTCGAGCACGTCGCGGGTCTGGTAGGCGATGGACTCCAGCGCGGCGCGGATCAGATGATCGACCTTGACCCCGCGGGTCAGGCCGAACAGCGCGCCACGGGCGCGCGGGTCCCAGTAGGGCGCGCCGAGACCGGTGAAGGCCGGCACCAGATAGATGCCGTTGCTGTCCGGCACCTTGGTGGCGAAGTACTCCGAGTCCAGTGATTCGTTGAGCACCTTCAGCTCGTCACGCAGCCACTGCACGGTCGAGCCGCCGTTGAAGATGGCGCCTTCCAGCGCGTAATTCACTTCGCCGCGCGGGCCGCAGGCGATGGTGGTCAGCAGACCATGCTCGGATTGCACTGCCTTGGTCCCGGTATTCATCAGCAGGAAGCAGCCGGTGCCGTAGGTGTTCTTCGCCTGCCCCGGCTCGACGCACATCTGGCCAAACAGCGCCGCCTGCTGGTCGCCGGCGATGCCCGCGATGGGAATGCCGGTGCTCTGGCCGGAACCGATATAGGCGTGGCCGTACACCTCCGACGAGGAGCGCACTTCCGGCAGCATCTCGCGTGGGATATCCAGCGCCTCGAGCATCACCGGGTCCCAGTCCAGCTTGTGAATGTCGTAGAGCATGGTGCGCGAGGCGTTGGTGTAGTCGGTGACGTGGGCCTTGCCCTGGGTCATCTTCCAGATCAGCCAGCAGTCGACGGTGCCGAACAGCAGCTCGCCACGGCGGGCGCGCTCGCGGCTGCCTTCGACGTGATCGAGAATCCACTTGATCTTGGTGCCGGAGAAATAGGGGTCGATCACCAGACCGGTGGTCTTGCGGATGTGATCGTTCATGCCGTCGCGCTTGAGTTGGTCGCAGATCGGCGTGCTCTGGCGGCTCTGCCAGACGATGGCGTTGTAGATCGGCCGGCCGGTGACCTTGTCCCAGACGATGGCCGTTTCACGCTGGTTGGTGATGCCGATCGCCGCCACCTGCTCGTTGGTGATGCCGGCCTGGGCCAGGGCTTCGACGAACACGCCGCTCTGGGTCGCCCAGATTTCCATGGGGTCGTGCTCGACCCAGCTCGGCTGCGGGTAGATCTGCGCGAACTCGCGCTGGGCGATGGTCACCACGTTGGCGTTGCGGTCCAGCACGATGGCGCGCGAGCTGGTGGTGCCCTGGTCGAGGGCGACGATGAATTGCTTGTTCTGATTGCTCATGTCGACGTTTCCTTAGCGAACTTTGCTGATATCGGGCTGCGCGGAGCCCATTTCGGCAGTGGCCTTTTCCTTGGGTTTCGGTGCATCGCAGGCGGCCGAGCCTACCCCCGGCAAGTGCCGGCAGATCAGTGCCTTGTAACCCGCGGCGCCCAGGCAGGCGCCGAGGATCGGCGCGAAGATAGGCACCAGGAAATACGGAATGTCCCGCCCGCCGGTGAAGGCCACATCGCCCCAGCCGGCGAAGAAGGTCATCAGTTTGGGTCCGAAGTCGCGTGCCGGGTTCATCGCGAAGCCGGTCAGCGGTCCCATCGCACCGCCGATCACGGCGATCAGTAGTCCGATCAGCAACGGCGCCAGCGGGCCGCTGGGCAGGCCGTTGCCGTCATCGGTGATGGCCATGATCATCGCCAGCAGGATCGCGGTGATCACCACCTCCACCAGGAACGCCTGGCCGAACGACAGCGACGCGTGCGGATAGGTGGAGAACACCGAGGCCAGCTGCAGGCTTTCGAGGCTGCCGCGAACCATGTGGTTCGCCTGCTCGAAATCGATGAACAGGCTGCTGTACAGCCCGTACACCAGCGCGGCGGCACAGAAGGCGCCGGCGACCTGGGCAAGGATGTACGCCGGTACGCGTTGTCGCTCGAAGGTGCCGAACAGCCACAGCGCGATGGTGACGGCCGGGTTCAGGTGCGCACCGGATACGCCGGCGGCCAGATACACCGCCATCGACACGCCGATGCCCCAGATGATGCTGATTTCCCATAACCCGAGATTGGCGCCGCCCAGCTTGAGCGCGGCGACGCAGCCGGTGCCGAAGAAGATCAGAAGGGCGGTGCCGAGAAACTCGGCGATGCATTGTCCCTTGAGGGTCGGGACGGTTGGAGTACTCATGCGCGGGAGCCTCATGCGGATTGTTATTGTTCGAGCCGACTGCGGAATGGTTCGTAAATGTTCGGAATCGAAAAGCTATGGGCAAAAACCCGCTCTGTCAAAGTAAATAATTGAACATTCTGACGAAGGGTAAGCGAACGTTTTTAGCGCCGAATGGTCATGCGGCAGCGGCGTACGAACCGTAAAGGCGAGGGCGAAGGTGAAGGGCGCGTGAGGGCGCGCGAAGGATAGGCATGGTGTGGCGGATCGCGCTCAGCGTTTGCGCCGCCAGAGCGTCCAGCTCAGGCGCAGGTCGTCCCACATCGGCACCAGTGCGAAGAACAGCAGCGCGCCGGCCAGCGGTACGGTGGCGAGAAAGCCGAAATACTTGAAGCCGAAGGCACCACTCACGCCCCCGATGAAGAAGCAGCAGACCAGCAGGCTGTTGATCAGCAGGCGCTCGCGATTGGCGCGCACCGGTTTCTCCCCCGGCCGTTGCAGGCGGTTGACGTAGATCAGCTTGCCCAGCTCGATGCCGATATCGGTCACCGTTCCGGTGACGTGCGTGGTGCGCACCTCGGAGTTCGAGAGCTTGGTCACCATGGCGTTCTGCAGTCCCATGATGAAGCACAGCAGCATCACCGTGAGCGGCACGAATAGCCCGGGCACCGCCATCATCTGCGCGCCCAGCACGCCGAAGCACAGCAACAGCACGGCCTCAAGCGCCAGCGGCAGCGCGTACTGGCTGTGCATGTGCCGGCGCCGCGAGATGTTGATCATGATGGTCGAGCACATCGCCCCGAAGAGGAACGACAGCAGCGCGCCGAGCCCGCCGAGGGCGAGGTCGGTGGCGCCCAGCACCAGGTTGTCGGCCATCGAGGAGACGATGCCGGTCATGTGCGAGGTGTATTGCTGCACCGCGAGGAAGCCGCCGGCATTCGCCGCCCCGGCATTGAATGCCAGCCACAGGCCCAGTTGGCGATTGCCATGGCGGGTACGCCGGCGACCGGTCAGATTGCGTGCATATTCGAAAGGCATGACGCCGGCAAGCTCCCGTGCGGGACGTGTGACAGGGGCGATTATAGGGCGCGGCGGGCCGCCCGCAGGCGATCACCACACAATCGTGACGACAGTTTGCCGTCACGCCCTGCGCGTCGGCTCCGGCGTGGTGGCCATCGGCGTATCGGCGCCAGCTTCGCCCGTACGCTCGGCGAGCCGTCCACGTTGCAGTTCGGCGCGCAGACTCTTCACCTCCTGATTGAGGCTGTCCACCTGTGCCAGCAGCCGATGCATCAGCTCGCGGTCGTCGGCGTCGCGCTTTTCTTCTTCCTCGTTCTGGTCGGCGACGAACAGCGAGCCGATGTAGGCGGCGAAACTGCCGAACAGGCCTACGCCGGAAACCATCAGCAATACCGCGACGATGCGTCCGGCAGTGGTTACCGGATAGAAATCGCCATAACCGACCGTCGTTACCGTGACGAAGGCCCACCACAGCGCCTCCTCCGGGGTGTTGATCGAGCTCTGCGGATTCGGTGCCTCCACCAGCAGCATGGTGATCGCGCCGAAGGCCACCAGCAGGAGGGTCGCCGTTGCCGCCGAGACGACGATGCCCTCGGCGCGGTTGCGAAACAGCACGCGCCAGATCAGCTGCAGCGACTTCAGCGCGCGCAGGATGCGCAGAATCTGGAACGCACGCACCAGCTTGGCCGCCTGCAAGCCGCTGGCCGGCACGCTGGCGAGCAGATCGATCCAGCCCCAGCGCATGAAGCGCCACTTGTTCTCGGCCTGCTGAAAGCGCATGCAGAAGTCGAGGAAGAAAAAGAAGCAGACGATGGTGTCCAGATAGCCCAGCAGTGTCGAGATATCGGGCGGCAGCTTGAAGAACAGGTCGGCTACCAGCGCACCCAGCACGTAGAACGACAGCACGAGGATGAAGATCTGGAAGGGCGTTACGGCGCGTTGCTTCATGGGCAGTCCGGGCAGCGAGGGGATTCGCCGGGTAGTGCGGAAGAAGGGCACGAGTTTAAAGCATGCGACGGCACAGGCGTTCGCCAATCCGCTCATCGCACTGAGCCTGATCCGGCAGAACATTGGCGTTGGATAGCCTACGCTCAGCGTCCGCGCTTGAGCGGTGTGTTGGTCGAATGGAGGAACAAGGTGAAGGTACTGACACGGCGACAGTTTTCCTTGCTGGGGGGTGCGCTGCTGCTCGGCGGCGCGCTGGATCGTGGCGACCGGGCGTGGGCCATCGAGCGTCGCGGCGAAGACCTGACGCACCGATTCGCCGCGCTGGAAAAGCAGCTGCAGGCGCGCCTGGGCGTGGCGATCATCGACAGCCAGTCCGGCCGGCAATGGCTGCACCGTGCCGATGAACGCTTCCCGTTGTGCAGCACCTTCAAGCTGCTGGCGGGCGCGGCGGTGCTGCGGCGAGTCGATGCCGGCGCGGATTCGCTGCAGACGCGCATCCGCTACACCGCGGACGATCTGGTGACCTACTCGCCAGTCACCGAGCAGCATGTCGACGATGGCATGACGCTCGCCGCGCTCTGCGAGGCCGCCATCACCCTGAGCGACAATACGGCGGGCAACCTGCTGCTGCGTCACCTCGGCGGGCCGGGCGCGATCGGCGATTTCGCTCGTACGCTCGGCGACCGCTTCACCCGTCTGGATCGTTGGGAAACCGAGCTGAACGAGGCACGCCCTGGCGATCCGCGCGACACCACCACGCCGGCGGCGATGGCCGCGAATCTGCAACGGCTGGTGCTGGGTGACAGCCTGTCGGCGGCCTCGCGCGACCAGCTCATCGCCTGGATGCTCGCCAGCCAGACCGGTGCGGCCAAGCTGCGCGCCGGCCTGCCGCCAACCTGGCGCCTCGGCGACAAGACCGGCTCGGGCGAGCGCGGCACGACCAACGAGATCGCGGTGATCTGGCCGCCGCAGCGCCAGCCGGTGATTGCCTGCGTCTACCTCACGCAGACGCGGGCCAGCGCCGAGGAGCGCAACGCCGCGCTGGCGGCGATCGGTCGGGCGCTGGCCGAGACGCTCGTGGCCTGAGTGCGCGTCAGGCCTGCGGCTTGGCCTTGATGGTCTTGAGCAGGTCTTCGGGGCTGATCTGCCCGACGATGCTCGCCGCGCTGCCCGGCAACGGCAGGTCGAGGATGTGGCCCTTCATCTTGCCGATCACGTGCATCTCGCAGGGCTTGCAGTCGAACTTCAGCGTCAGCACCTCGTCGCCGTGCACCAGTTGCATCGGCGCGACCTTGGTGCGCACCCCGGTGACGCCCTTGGCCTGCTTCGGGCAAAGGTTGAAGGAGAAGCGCAGGCAGTGCTTGGTGATCATCACCGGCACCTCGCCGGTCTCCTCGTGGGCCTCGTAGGCCGCGTCGATCAGCTGCACGCCGTAGCGGTGATAGAAGGCGCGGGCCTTCTCGTTGTAGACGTTGTAGAGAAACGATAGGTGCGACTCGGGATAGACCGGCGGCGGCACGCTGACCGGCTTGCGCCCGCCGCGCGGGCGGATGGTTTCGCGCGCTGCGGTCAGTGCCTCGATGGCTTCGCGGCGCAGCGCCTTGAGTTGCGAGTTGGGGATGAAGAACGCCTGCGGCGCATCCACCCCGACTGCTTCCACGTGGTAGATGGTGGTGCCGAGCTGGCTCAGCAGATCGGCGATCTGGCCGGGGACCTGCTCGGGCTTCTTCGCTTCGCCGAAGGGGCCGGGCAGGGTGGCCGTGGCATAGGCGCCTTCCTCGCTGGTGACGTGCAGCTCCAGCGCATCGGCGCGCAATTTTGCCAGCCAGCGTACGCCGACGCGGCGCTCGGCGGAGGTCTTGAGCAGCGCATTTTGCCAGTTGTGGTCCAGGTTGCGGTTGAGCGGATGGTTCGGGCGCACCTGGCGCAGCGCGGCGGGCATTTCGTTGGGTTCGACGCGGTACTCGTAGCGCGACTGACCGTCCTCCTCGAACTGCTTCAGCGGCTCGACCACGCTGGCGCGGAAGCCCACCACCTCGCGTTTGATCAGCACATTAAGGCCGTCGCCGTTGGACAGCGGCTCGCGGGTCTGCACGGTCAGGTCATGCTTGCCGACCTTGAGCACTTCACCCACGGCGAGGCCGGTGAAGGTCGGCGAGTCGAAGGCGCCGATGTCGATCTTGCGATCGGTGACGAAGTAGTCGGTGCTGCCGCGGTGGAACGTCTTGTCCGGGTCCGGGACGAAAAAGTGATCGGTGCGGCCACTGGAGGCGCGGGCCAGGTCCGGGCGCTCGGCAAGAATGCCATCCAGGCGCTGGCGGTAGTAAGCGGTGATGTTCTTCACGTAGCTCACATCCTTGTAGCGCCCCTCGATCTTGAACGAACGCACGCCAGCATCCACCAGCGCGCTCAGGTTGGCGCTCTGGTTGTTGTCCTTCATCGACAGCAGGTGCTTCTCGAAGGCCACCACGCGGCCCTGATCGTCCTTCAGCGTGTAGGGCAGGCGACAGGCCTGGGAGCAGTCGCCGCGGTTGGCGCTGCGCCCGGTCTGCGCGTGGCTGATATTGCACTGCCCGGAAAACGCCACGCACAGCGCGCCGTGGATGAAGAACTCCAGGGTCGAATCCACTTCGTCGTAGATCGCGCGGATTTCCTGCAGGTTCAGCTCACGGGCGAGAACTAGCTGCGAGAAGCCAGCCTTGTCGAGGAACTTGGCCCGTTCCAGGGTGCGAATATCGGTCTGGGTGCTGGCATGGATCTCGATGGGCGGGATATCCAGCTCCATGATGCCCATGTCTTGCACGATCAGCGCGTCGACGCCGATCTCGTACAGCTGCTGGATCAGCGCGCGCGCGGCTTCCAGCTCGTCGTCGTGCAGGATGGTGTTCAGCGTGACGAACACCCGCGCATGAAACAGATGGGCGAATTTCACCAGTTCGGCAATGTCCGCCACGCTGTTCTCGGCGTTGTGCCGCGCACCGAAGCTCGGGCCGCCGATATAGACGGCATCGGCGCCATGCAGGATGGCCTCGCGGGCGATGGTGACGTCGCGCGCGGGGGCGAGCAGTTCGAGGTGGTGTTTGGGCAATGACATGGACGCGGGCAATCAATCGGGAACGGCCGGCCATTCTAGCCGCTCGGGCAGCCCCTTGGGGTGCTATTGCGACCTGCGGAATAGGCAAATCCGAGGCATCTCGGGCATTGCCAGCCCTCATGGCTTCGCAAAAATGCGTAATGGCTAATTGGCATGCCGGACTGCTCTGGCTAGAGTTCGCCGCTCGCGCCGCCGTGTGCGAAAACCTGCCAATACAAGGATGACCACAATGAAACTGAAACTCATGGGTTGCGTACTGATGCTGGCGCTGACGGGATGCGCCAGCTTTCCCGGTAACGAGGTTGCCGAAACCTCGATTCCATCTATGGCTCGTTATGAGCAGCGCCCCAGTGTGTATGTCGATTTCAACTTCTATCGCGGCGATGCTGGCGATGGGCAAGCGGTGGAAATGCCTCAGGCTCGCGATATGTTGAAGCCGCAACTGGAATCGGTGCTGCGCGATTCGGGCCTGTTCAGCCGCTACACGCTGGACCCGTTTCAGAAACAGCCGGGTGACTACACGCTCAAGCTCGCCGTATACAACGGTGGCTCGGAGGGGGCGGCGATGGTCAGTGGGATGATCTCGGGCCTGACGCTGATGATCATTCCTGCGACTGCCAAGGATGAATACAGCATGACGTTGCAGGTGCTCGATAGCGACGACAAGCCGGTATCCATGGCCCAGAATCACGATTCGATCCGAACCTGGATGGGTCTGGTGTTCATTCCGATGATGGCCTACACGCCGGCCGACGCAGTAAGCGACAGCTTCCGCCGGCAACTCAATGCACTGCTCAAGCAGATGGTGGAGCGCGATGCGCTGAAATACGCGCAAGGCCAGTTGCTGCTGCGCGGCTGAGTGGCAAGGTGGCCGGGCATCAGGCCCGGCCACACGCTTGGTTTAGGGCTGTTTCATCGCGCTGATGAACGCCGGATCCTGATAAAGCTCCGCAAGCAGCTTGCGCACCAGCGGGTTGTAGGCGTTGGCGGCCGACGGAATCGCGATGGCTCCGATGAAGCTGCTGTCCCAGCTGTCCGTCACTGTCTTGCTGGCGCTGTACAGGGGTCGCCCGTTTGCGCGCAGTTCGAAATCTGCGGTGATGCTGCCGAAGCCGGTGCCAGCCGGCGAGGACATTTCATTGTTGCGCAACCGCACATCGAGCCGGCGATGGGCCTCCGGTTCCAGCAGACCAGCCAGGCGCAGCTCTGCTTCCAACGCCTTCTGCACATGCTGGCTGAGCGATCCCTCCGGGCTGCGGATCGGGTTGAGCCGCACCATGATCGAATCCGCTCCAGGATCGGCCGTAACGCTCGGGCGGGTAATTCCGGTCATGGGTGCCTGCGTCTTGAGCAGATTGACGTTGGCGAAGCTTGGCTCGTAGCGCGGCATGGTCATGCCGCAGCCGTGCAGCGCGGCAGTCATGGCAAGCAGGCACAGCGATCGTTTGAACATTGGAATCCTTCCGTCTGTTTAAAGAGGCCGGATGCTAGCACGGTGATGGCTATGCGCCACCCAGCAGGTCATGGGCATCGAGCAGGCGCCAGGCAATTTCCGGGCGCTGTTGCAGGGCGCGGCGAATGGCGGCGGCGATGGCCGGGCGGGTCTTGCGGCACAGGCCGGGTTGGTCGGCGAAGTCGATGGCGATGCCGCGCATGCTGCGCACCTCGTTGTGCCCGGGGGCGATATCCATGCGGATACCCAGCTGCTCGAACATGCGTTGCTGCAGATGCTCAAGGTCGTCCAGGCTCTGCACCTTCTCCAGACGTTCGAGCAGGCGACGCTCCTCATGCAGGGTCAACCGCAGAATGCGCGTATCGGCGCCCGGTGTTTGCAGCAACGCGTCGCGCTGGCAGGTACAAGTGCCGGGCGGGCAGGACCGGCGGAGTGGTGGCAGGCTGTTCATGGCTTTCGATCATAGCCAAGCCGGCATCACCCGCACAGCCGGCGCGCTGCGGGATGACAAGCGCGGCGACGTCGCGCACCATGACGTTCGCTTGCGCCGTGGGCGTACCGTTTCGTCAGTGTTTTGCCGGAGAGCTGCCATGCGTGTTCTTTCATCCGTCCTGCTGTTCGCCACGCTGCTGTTCACCGGCTGGGCGGCTGCCGAAGAAGCGCAGCTGGTCGAGGCGATCAATGCCTATCGCAGCGAGGTGCAGCGCTGCGGCAGCAAGGCCAGCGAGGAACTGCCGCCACTCACGGCTGACACACGCCTGAATCTGCCGGCCATCGGTGCGGGCGATCTGCAGCAGGAACTGGCGCGTGCGGCCTATCCGATGATGACGGTGCAAGCCATCAGCCTGTCCGGGCCGCGAGATGCGCCGGCGGCGATGCAGGCGCTGCACGAGAGCTTTTGCCAGGTGCTGCTCGATCCGCAGTTCGTCGATATCGGCGTCAGCCGCGAGGGCCGCGACTGGCGCATCGTGCTGGCGCGGCCGCTGCTCGACGGGCGTCTGGGCGACTGGCAGGCCGAAGGCCAGAAACTGCTGGAACTGATCAATACCGCGCGTGCGCAGCCGCGTCAGTGCGGCTCGCAATCCTTTGCCGCGGCGGCCCCACTTGGCTGGAACGCGACGCTCGGCGGCACGGCCGAAGCCCACAGTCGAGCAATGGCCAACCGTAATTTCTTCAGTCATCTGAGCGAGGACGGTCGCACGCCCGGCGACCGCGCCGAACTGGCCGGCTATACCGGCGGCGTGGTGGGCGAAAACATCGCTGCCGCACTGCCGACTCCGCGCCGGGTGCTCGACGGCTGGCTGGCCAGCCCCGGTCACTGCGCGAATCTGATGAACCCGCAGTACAGCGAATTCGGCGCGGCCTATGCGGTCGATCCACAGAGCGACGCGGCGATCTACTGGACGGCGCTGTTCGGCGCGCCGTAAGCGGCGCGTAATCCAGCACGGGTGTGGCGCGCGCTCGGAACTCCGGCGGTGCCGGAAAAGCCTCGGCGGAATGGCGCTGGTACAACCCTCGCGCCGCTCACTGGACAATTCGCCCCGAGCGGCTTAAAAGGGCGCGCGGCGGCGTTTGGCGTCAGCCGTCTTTATTCAGAGTCAGGTGAACCGTGAGAAAGAAAAAACCCGTGGACCCCGTGCGGCAAGCCGAAAAGAACCGTGCACACCGGATTGGCTGGCTGATCGCCCTGGCCGGCATCGTGGTGGGCTTCGTGCTGGTAGCGATCAAGCAGGCTTGATCGCGCGTAGCCAGCGATTCTGCGTCGTCCTTTGGCTGTACGTTCAACAGGCGGACGGTTGGCGGCCCCGGCCTAGCTCAACCCAGGGAGGAATAACCATGCCGACTTATGACTATCGCTGCGAAGCCAATGGCCAGGTTTACGAGGTCCGCCATGCGATGGCGCTGCGCCCCAAGACCTGGGGTGAATTGCGAGAGGCCTGTGCGCTGGCCGAAGACGTGACGATTGCGGACGATGCGCCGGTGACCAAGCTGATGAGTGCCGCCGGGGTGGTGAATAGCCGGGTGTTGAAGAACCCCGAAGCACCGGCCTGCGCACGCGGAGGCTGCGCCGGCAACTGCCGTTGAGGTCGGCGCAGATCGCCGGGCGGTTTCGCCGGCCGCGGGATATGATGCGCGCCCCCTACGCTCCCGCTAACAGGTCACCATGCCCGGCGATGCCCTCTATACCGACTTGTCGGGTTACTACGATCTCATGTGCGCGGATATCGACTACGGCGCGCAAAGCCACTGTGTTCAGCGTCTGCAGCAGCTGTTCGGCAATGCCGGCAACAGGCATCTGGATCTCGCTTGCGGAACCGGGCCACACGTGCGCCATTTCATCGATGCCGGCTACCAGAGCAGCGGTCTGGACATCAACCAGCCGATGCTGGACCGGGCGGCTATTCGTTGTCCCGAAGCCCGCTTCTCGTTGCAGGACATGTGTGGCTTTTCGTTGGACCAGCCAACCGACCTGATCACCTGCTTCCTCTATTCCATCCATTACAGTGGCACGCTCGAACGGCTCAAGCGCTGTATTGCCAGCGTGCATGACGCCCTCGCGGTCGGTGGATTGTTCTGCTTCAACGCCGTGGACAAGCGTCAGATCGACAACGCTTCGTTCGTCTCCCACAGCACGCGGCATGCGGAAGGCCTGTTCAGCTTCAGCTCCGGCTGGCATTACCCCGGCGACGGCGAGCGGCAGGCGTTGAAGCTGCGCATCGAGAGAACCGTCGAAGGAAAAAGTCAGGTCTGGCATGACGAGCACGCGATGGTGGCGCTGAGCTTCGCCGAGTTGATCGAACTGCTGCAGCCGTATTTCGAGGTGCATGTGCTCGAGCATGACTACGAGAAGCTCTTGCTCTGGAACGAGGCTTCAGGCAACGCGATTTTTGCCTGCGTGAAGATCTGAACCCAGCGTGCGCCGCCGTCCATGCGCTGTTGCGGAAGCGGCGATGACGATCAGTGCAGACGCCGGGCTGCGGTGAACGTTTCGATCAGGTGGTCGGCCTGCTTGGTCAGCTGATCCAGCAGCCGATCCCGCTGCTTTTCCGCATTGCTCATGGCTTTTTCGCCGTGCTGTTTCATCAGGTAGCTGTGAATCTGCCGTACCTCCTTCGATTGGAAGATCGGTGCCAGATCCTGCACGGCCACCACGCCGGGGGATGCCTGGCTGCGGGTGTTCAGCACCACCTGCGGGCCACGCGCCGCCAAAGGCATGAAGCCCAGCGCCTCGAAGTACGGCGCCTTGCCCGCCACGCACGCTACTTCGGCGTGCGGATAGCGCGCCACCATCGCCGCGACCATGGCCCGGCCGATGCCCTGACGACGATGGCCGGCATCAACCGCCAGATAGGCCAGCGCACATGCCTCGGGGTCGTCCACGTACGGCAGGTACAGCGCGAAACCGAGCAGGATTGCCGGGTCGTCGGCATCCAGCGCCATGATCAGCTCGGGCTTGCCCGCCTGGGCGCCGTCCATGCTGTCCAGGTAGCGATGCACCTCGAAGCCCACCACGTACTGGTACAGCTGATACAGCGGGTTGCTCGGCGTGAGCGAGACGGGGCTGATGTCGCCGAGGTAGTCCACCACCAGCTGCAGCACCTGGCTTTTCAGCGCTTCCGGCGGCGGGGTGTCGAGGTGGGTGAGGGTGAACATGGCGGGGCTCCGGGCGACGCAGAAAGTGCGGCATTGTACCGGGCGGGGGCTGCGGGCGAGGACCGGGAGATGAAGAGCCAACCCGGTTGAAAGCTCATGTCGCTGCGTCTGGCTTCTTCTTCCTCGGTTTGCGTGGCGCTGGCACCGGCATGAGCCGCGCCGTTTCAATCACGAGACGGCGCAGCTCGTCGGCATCGTCCAGCAGTTCGTCGGCCACCGGATAGTCCTTGGCGCCGGGATAGGGCGGGGCTTGCGGCAGATCCGGGGCGAGCGTTGCAGCCGCCGGCGAAGGCTTGATGAACAGGCTGTTGTCGCAGACGAAGGCGACGACCTTTTCATCCAGATAAAGCGCGTACTCGCCGAACATCTTCCGGTACGTCAGCCTGCTGCCCAGGTCGATCTGTTCGGCCACGTACAGCATGAAATCTCTATCGGTCGCCATGCGCGCTCCGCTGTCTCGCCCGGGTATCAGGCCATGGAGGGTAGCGTGGAAAACCGGGCGTTTTCCACGCCAGGCCTGCATTACACCGGATCGGGCTCGGCCTGCCTCTGCTGCGCGCGGGGAGCGGGTGCTGTCACAGTTGCCTGCAGCCGCGTCACCAGCGCATCGACCCGACGCAGCGCTTCGGCCACCGAACTGGCCAGCAGCTCGCCACCGATTTCCTGGCCTTCGATGGCGATCTGATGGAGGCGGGTGATCCCAATAAAACCGAGCGCCGTCGCCAGGTTCGGCTCCAGATGGTTCATGTGCGCCAGCGCCTCGCCCGGGTTGAAACCGATGCCGCCACGGGCGGTAAGGATGACCGCGTGCCGCTCCCGATCCGCCAGCATGGGCACGTAGGGATCGAGCGGATTGCTCTCGTCCATGCCGACCGTGCGGTTCAGGCGCACCACCTGATCGATCCAGGCCTTGAGCGCCGCCGGCATGCCGAAGTTGTAGAGCGGCGTGCCGATGACCAGCACATCGGCGGCCAGCAGTTCGTCCACCAGCCTGTCGCTTTCGGCCAGCACGTCATTCATCCACGGCTCCCGGCGCTCCTCTGGCGTGAAGGCCGAGGCGATCCAGTCATGGCTGACGAAGGAAGGCGGGGTCTGGCCGATGTCCCGGTAGGTCACGTCATCCTGCGGGCGACGGGCCAGCCATTGGCTGACGAAGCGCTGGCTGAGGTTGCGGCTATGGGAGCCGTGCTCGTCCTTGCCGGCGAGGCCGGGGCGGGCGCTGGCATCGAGGTGCAGAAGGTGCGTCATGGCGAATCTCCTCTGTAAAAGAATTCATCTGTCATTCGTGGCAGAGTCAGCCTAGGGTTAGGCTCTACAGGCGACAAACGACGATTTCTTTCGGATACAGATGAGGAAAACTCAGCCATGGCGCACCGTTGGTTACCCTCGCTTTCCGCCTTGCGCGCCTTCGAAGCGGCTGCCCGCCACGAGAGCGCCAAGCAGGCCGCCGAGGAGCTGTCCGTCACCGCCACGGCGATCAGCCACCAGATTCGTTCGCTGGAGGAATCCCTCGGCGTGGCGCTGTTTCTGCGTAAACCGCGCAAGCTGGAGCTGACCGCCCAAGGCCGCGAGCTGCAACAGACGCTGGAAACCGCGTTCGACAGTATCAGTGCCACGGTCGAACGCCTCAGCGCGAAGCCCTGCCGCCAGGCGGTCACCCTCAGCACCACACCGGCCATCGCGGTGCGCTGGCTGGTGCCCTGGGTCTGCCTGCTACGCGATTCCCATCCGGATATCGATCTGCGTTTCCACACCTCCCATGAGCCAGTGGCGCTGGATGGCGTCACGGCGGATATCGCCATCCGCTACGGCGACGGCCGCTGGCCGGGGCTGGTGGCGGAGAAGCTGTTCGACAACACCTTCGTCCCGGTCTGCAGCCCGCACCTTGGTTTGCATTCTGCGGCGGACCTGCCCAAGCACTCGTTGATCCACTTCCGCGCGCAAGCCGCCGTTTCGTCTCCGCGCGATTGGGCGGCGTGGCAGAAGCTCGCCAACGTGCCGGGTCTGGACGTCAGCGCCGGGCTGGTCTTCTCCGACGAGACCCACGCCATCTCCGCCGCCATCGGCGCGCAGGGTGTGGCGCTGATGAGCCGGCAGTTGATCGAGGACGAACTGAGGGAAGGGCGGCTGGTGCAACCGTTCGGGCCGGAAATGGAGGGCAAGCCGTTTCATCTCGTGTACCCGGAGAGCCGCCGGGATGACCCGACCGTTCGGGCGGTGAGGGAGTGGGTGATAGCTGTGCCGGGTGGGTTGTATGAGCTGACTGGCTGATTCGCCGAAGCGTAGGGTGGAAAACGGCGAAGCCTTTTCCACGCGTCAGTCCGCATCACCTGCGAATCCCTCCGCCTCATCACCGCACCAATCAACCGGGTAGACCCCAGCTCCGACCGCCCGATGAAAACTCGAATAGGGCCAGTCGACGACACGCTCCACCAAGCCGTGCTTCAACGGGTTTCGATGCACGTAGTCCACGTGATGCCGGTAATCCCGTTCATCCTGAATCAAATGCTCCCAATAGCGCCGTTGCCAGATCCCGCGCTCGCCGCGGGAGCGCTGAGTTGCCGTCGTTATCTCGGTCTTTGGCAGGCGACGGGCGAAAGCGAACTTGATGACCTTCCAGCGCAGGGCGAAGTCAGCGTCGCCAGCCGGTAGCGTCCAGACGCAAATGCATGTGGTCGGGCAGAACGACCCACGCGTCGGTGTGAAAGGGATGGCGTAAGCGTGTGGCTCGCACCGTCTCGCGGAGCAGGTCAACATGGCGGACCAGCAAGTCGCTGCGCCGGTTGAGCAGATTGACGGTGAAGAAATACGTGGCGCCCGGCACTTGGGCGCGGCGGTAGCGGGACATGGCGGCTCATCCTTGAGCGTTGTGTTGGCGGGAGGTCCGTATCGGTGGATAAGCAAAGCGTTATCCACCCTACGCCATCACACCCGCCCACACCGCCGACGCATCGATGTTGCGTAGGGTGGAAAACGGCGAAGCCTTTTCCACGCGCCAGACTACCTCGTTAGGCGAACGTGTTTAGTTGGAAAATCCGCTTTATTAGATCTTCATCGAAAGGTCTTGAATTTTGCGAAATGGTTTTAAATATTTCATTGTAGAAAACACCAATATATGCAAATCCTTGAGAAATATCATTTATTTTTTTGGGTTTTGTGGTGAGTTGAATGAATAAAGTAAAGATGCAGTCCAGATATTCATGCGTGTTTTCGATGAGTATGCTTGTGTAACTGGGCGTCTTACCGCTGTGAACTATCAAATTTCTAGCTCTGTATATTCGACGAATTTGCCATTCAATCCTAATGGTATGGCTTTCCAGAGCTTTTTTTATGTTCCCGGTCGACGAGAATACGCTTTCTAAATAGGTGAATCGATCTGCAAGCAAGTAAAATTGCCTAAACTCTGATTTTAATGCTTTTCTCCTTTCCTCCAATTCTGGAAGAGCAAGGAGTTTCGCAGTTTTTTCGACAAGCCCGATGCCCTCAATTCCTTTAACTGCTGCGATGAAGGCACGCCGGTTCCAGTTGAGTAAGTCACTAGTTAGGCGGGAAAGAATCTTTGGGAAATAATATACGTTTATAAATGGGATTACCATTTTAGAAATATGTTCTATATTTGATATTTCTAGAGATTCATCCTTTGCAGGAACAAATGACTCAAGTGCTATCCACAGGTTTATCATCTGATTTTCTTTCGAATCCGTCCGTAGTGCTAATGCGTGTAGCTCTGCTGAACGGTTAAATTTTTGGAATGAAAATCTTTCGAGAGAAAACTCTGCTATGAGCTTATTCATTTTTGGTGCCGCTTTTTCTGCGGTGAGATCTATGCATTTGTGCATTGCGTTGATCTCTTTTTTTGAGCGGTGCACTAGTTTTTTAGTTTGGTTGATTATTAGGCAGTCATGAGAAAATGTAGGACTTTCTTTGTGATGAAAGAGATTGAAAAGAGTCGCTATTGTTTCGATTTTTTGATCTGATCTGGCTTTCGCAGAGTTCGGATCGCGTGCCTTTATGTCTTTTGTAATAAAAAAGCATTCATCATCTCGTAGAGGAAACTTGTAGTTGGATAGATTGTATTCCAGGTGGGCTAGGTCTTCCGATATCTCTACGTTGAAAGAAGAGCAGGCGTTGGAAATGGTTTTGAAAGCTTTGGAGGCTCGGTATATTACAAGAAATTCATTTGGCTCCTCTTGGAAGAGTCCGATAAAGTCAGTTATCGCTTCGTTCCCGGTAATGATCTCGTTTTTGTCGTGGTAGAAGAATTTGGATGCAATAGAGTTTATGTGCTCAGACGTATAGCCGATATTCAATAAGGTGGTAATGTAGCTTCGGGAGAGCTCTCGTATGTCTTTCAGGCATGCAGACACGCAAATTGAATTAATAAGCAGCTCTTCGTTCTTTTTTTTATAGGCTCTAAGGTCTATTTGTCGGCACAAAAGCTCGATTGTTGTTTTTTTGCTGCTGGCTGAATTTTTCGGATCTAAAAGTATCGACTTTATTGTGGCTACATCGAAGTCTATTAGTTTTTTTGCGACTTGGTCTTTGCTGAGATTCTCAAGTAGTTCACGAAGAATATGGTCAAGATTTGGCTTGGTTATGACCCCTTTCTCGATTTCTATAATGGTTTCCCTTGCTTCTCCGCAGAGAAGACTGGTGTTCATCGCGGAAGGTTTATAGGTCGATAAAGAGTAATCGAAAAGTAGCTCTTCGAGTATTTGTGCGAAGAAGATTAAAGGTTGGCAGTTTTCGGGTTGTTCCCATTTTGTTAATTTTCTGAAACGCATGTGAGCCCCCATTAAAAACCCCGCCATGGCGGGGTTAGTCAAAATTGAGCTGGCGTAGCTAATAGCGCCAATAGATAAGGATTTCCGGCATCAATCCCAGCTCAACGCCCCACCCGTCTGATACTCAATAACCCGCGTCTCAAAGAAGTTTTTCTCCTTCTTCAGATCCATGATCTCGCTCATCCACGGGAACGGGTTGGTGGTGCCCGGATACTCTTCCTTCAGCCCGATCTGCGTCAGACGGCGGTTGGCGATGAACTTGAGGTAGTCCTCCATCATTGCGGCGTTCATGCCGAGCACGCCACGGGGCATGGTGTCGCGGGCGTACTCGATTTCCAGTTGGGTGCCCTGGAGGATCATCTGGGTCGCTTCGTCCTTCATCTCGGCGTCCCACAGGTGCGGGTTCTCGATCTTGATCTGGTTGATCATGTCGATGCCAAAGTTCAGGTGCATGGACTCGTCACGCAGGATGTACTGGAACTGCTCGGCGGTGCCGGTCATCTTGTTGCGGCGGCCCATGGAGAGGATCTGGGTGAAGCCGCAGTAGAAGAAGATGCCTTCCAGTACGCAGTAGTAGGCGATGAGGTTCTTCAGGAACTGCTTGTCGGTCTCCGGGGTGCCGGTCTGGAAGGTCGGGTCGGAGATGGAGCGGGTGTACTTGAGGCCCCAGCTGGCCTTTTTCGCGACGCTCGGGATCTCGTGGTACATGTTGAAGATCTCGCCTTCATCCATGCCCAGCGATTCGATGCAGTACTGGTAGGCGTGGGTGTGGATAGCCTCTTCGAAGGCCTGGCGCAGGATGTACTGGCGGCATTCGGGGTTGGTGATCAGGCGGTAAGTGGCCAGCACGAGGTTGTTGGCGACCAGGCTGTCGGCGGTGGAGAAGAAGCCGAGGTTGCGCTTGACGATGCGGCGCTCGTCTTCGCTGAGGCCGTCCTTGCTCTTCCACAGGGCAATGTCGGCGTTCATGTTCACTTCCTGCGGCATCCAGTGGTTGGCGCAACCATCCAGATACTTCTGCCAGGCCCAGTCGTACTTGAAGGGGACGAGCTGGTTGAGGTCGGCACGGGCGTTGATCATGCGCTTCTCGTCGACGCGCACGCGGGCGGCTTCGCCTTCCAGTTCGTTGAGGCCTTCGCGGATGTCCAGCTCGTCCAGCGCGCGCTTGGCGCGGGCGATGGCGTCGGAGTCGTCAGCGGCAACGGCGCGGGCTTCTTCCACGGAACCGGCGGCTTCGTTGTCCAGCTTGGCGGCGGTCTGGCTCGCAGGCTGCGCGGCAGCAGTGGCCGGCGCGGCGGTGGTGGTTTCTTCTTCGTCGAATTCGTCCCAGCTCAGCATTTGCGATTGCTCCTGATCGGGGACCGGGGCTTGGCCGGTCGGATGTATTTGGGTGGCTTTTGGTTTGCACGCAAAAGCGCGGAATCTGGTTTGGTGTTGCGGGCCATCGAGTGGGGCAACGGTGGATGTGGAAAGCGACATCCACCCTACGAATCAGGCCACTCGGTGCGAGCGTGGAGCTGAGCGAGTGGCTGCAAGGCGCCCGGCGAGGAGGAGCCCCTGAGCGTACTGATGTACGCGATGGGGGCCGACTCGCCGGGCAACGCCGCAGACGCCGCTCAGCTACGCGCGACTTTTATTACTGGCAGGCTTCGCAGTCGGGGTTATCGATAGAACACGCCTGCGGCACCGGAGCCGGCTTCGGTTCGGCACTCAGGCTTTCGTCGATCACCGAACTCACGGCATTCAGCTTGCCGGTGTTGATGGTGGACTTCTCGGTGCTGGTCGCGGCCAGGGCACGGAGGTAGTAGGTGGTCTTCAGGCCACGGTACCAGGCCATGCGGTAGGTCACGTCGAGCTTCTTGCCCGAGGCGCCGGCGATGTACAGGTTGAGCGACTGGGCCTGGTCGATCCACTTCTGGCGGCGGCTGGCCGCCTCGACGATCCACTTGGTTTCCACTTCGAAGGCGGTGGCGTACAGGTCCTTCAGGTCCTGTGGGATGCGTTCGATCTGCTGCACCGAGCCGTCGTAGTACTTGAGGTCGTTGACCATGACCGGGTCCCACAGGCCGCGGGCCTTGAGGTCGTGTACCAGGTACGGGTTGATCACGGTGAACTCGCCGGACAGGTTCGATTTGACGTACAGGTTCTGGTACGTCGGCTCGATGGACTGCGACACGCCAACGATGTTGGAGATGGTCGCGGTCGGGGCGATGGCCATGATGTTGGAGTTGCGGATGCCTTTCTTCACGCGCTCGCGCACCGGCGCCCAGTCCAGCGATTCGGACAGGTCGACGTCGATGTACTTCTGGCCACGGGCCTCGATGAGGATCTGCTGCGAATCCAGCGGCAGGATGCCCTGGGACCACAGCGAGCCTTGGAAGCTGGAGTAGGCGCCGCGCTCGTCGGCTAGGTCACAGGAGGCCTGGATGGCGTAGTAGCTGATGGCTTCCATGGACTTGTCGGCGAAGTCGATGGCGGCATCGGAGCCGTAGGCGATGTGCTGCAGGTACAGCGCGTCCTGGAAGCCCATGATGCCCAGGCCCACCGGGCGGTGCTTGAAGTTGGCGTTCTGCGCCTGCGGCACGCTGTAGTAGTTGATGTCGATGACGTTATCGAGCATGCGCACAGCGGTGCGCACGGTGCGCTCCAGCTTGGCCGCGTCCAGCTTGCCGTCGACGATGTGGTTGACCAGGTTGATCGAGCCCAGGTTGCAGACGGCGATCTCGTCCTTGTTGGTGTTCAGGGTGATCTCGGTGCACAGGTTGGAGCTGTGCACCACGCCGACGTGCTGCTGCGGGCTACGTAGGTTGCACGGGTCCTTGAAGGTCAGCCACGGGTGGCCGGTCTCGAACAGCATCGAGAGCATCTTGCGCCACAGGTCCTTGGCCGGCAGGGTCTTGAACAGCTTGATCTTGCCGTACTTGGTCAGCTCCTCGTAGTACTCGTAACGCTCCTCGAAGGCGCGGCCGGTGAGGTCGTGCAGGTCGGGTACGTCGGACGGGGAGAACAGGGTCCAGGGGCCGTCATCGAACACGCGCTTCATGAACAGGTCCGGAATCCAGTTCGCGGTGTTCATGTCGTGGGTGCGGCGACGGTCGTCACCGGTGTTCTTGCGCAGCTCGAGGAATTCCTCGATGTCCAGGTGCCAGGTTTCCAGATAGGCGCAGACCGCGCCCTTGCGCTTGCCGCCCTGGTTGACCGCAACGGCGGTGTCATTGACCACTTTCAGGAAGGGCACGACGCCCTGGGATTTGCCGTTGGTGCCCTTGATGTAGGCGCCCAGTGCGCGCACCGGGGTCCAGTCGTTGCCCAGGCCGCCGGCGAATTTGGAGAGCAGGGCGTTATCGCGGATGGCGTCGTAGATGCCGCCCAGGTCGTCCGGCACGGTGGTCAGGTAGCACGAGGACAGCTGCGGACGCAGGGTGCCGGCGTTGAACAGGGTCGGCGTCGAGGCCATGTAGTCGAAGGACGACAGCAGGTTGTAGAACTCGATGGCGCGCGCTTCCTTCTGCTCTTCCTCGATGGCCAGGCCCATGGCGACGCGCATGAAGAAGATCTGCGGCAGCTCGAAGCGGACGTTGTCCTTGTGGATGAAGTAGCGGTCGTACAGGGTCTGCAGGCCGAGGTAGGTGAACTGCTGGTCACGCTCGTGGTTCAGTGCCGCGCCCAGCTTGGCCAGGTCGTAGCTCTTGAGCTTGGAATCGAGCAGTTCGAACTCGACGCCTTTCTCGATGTAGGCCGGCAGGGCCTTGGCGTAGAGGTCGGCCATCTCGTGATGGGTGGCGCTTTCGGCAACGCCGAGGAAGCCCAGGGCTTCGGCACGCAGGGTGTCCATCAGCAGGCGCGCGGTGACCTGGCTGTAGTTCGGCTCGCGCTCGACCAGGGTGCGGGCGGTCATCACCAGCGCGGTGTTGACGTCCTTCTCGGCCACGCCGTCGTAGAGGTTCTTCAGGGTCTCGCGCTCGATCAGCGCGCCATCGACTTCGGCCAGGCCTTCGCAGGCCTCGGAGATGATGGTCTGCAGGCGGCCCATGTCCAGCGGCTGCTGGCTGCCATCGGCGCGGGTGACGCGAATGCTCGGGTGCGGCTGGGCGATGTCGCTGCTGCCGCTGGCGCTCTTGCGCTTGACGGCCTGGGCTTCGCGGTAGATCACGTAGTCACGGGCGACCTTCTGCTCGCCGGCACGCATCAGGGCCAGTTCGACCTGGTCCTGGATTTCCTCGATGTGGATGGTGCCGCCCGAAGGCATGCGACGGCGGAAGGTGGCGGTGACCTGCTCGGTCAGACGCGCGACGGTGTCGTGGATGCGCGAGGAAGCGGCAGCGTTACCGCCTTCCACTGCGAGAAAGGCCTTGGTGATGGCGACGGTGATTTTGTCGTCGGTGTAGGGGACGACAGTACCGTTGCGCTTGATCACGCGCAGCTGGCCCGGGGCGGTAGCCGCCAGATCCGGTGCATCGGCTGACAGCGGGTTCTCGCGAGTGGATGGGTTCTGCATGGGGGCTCCGGATTCTCTCTTGGTCGCGGTAATGGTTCTGGATGGGCTTGTGCCCGCAAGGTTGGTTCAGGTCGAGCGTTGCTGTTCGGTTAGCGCCAATGACGTCGGTCAAGGGCGCAAGAATGTCGGGAAGAATAGCTTCGTGAAAAACACTGTCAACACAATATCTAGTGCCTGTGGATTCGGTCCGTACTATCGGTGCGAGCGGTTGGGGTTGGCAGGCTGTCGCGCAGGACCCGGCATTTGAGCGTCGCATGCGGCTCTGCTCGCGCGGCTGTTGGCGAGTTGCAGGCCGACGGAAGGTGACAAGTGGCATCGCTAAGCCATTTGTGTCTCTGGTTGAGCTAAACCCCAATATATGGGGTTCAGGCTGCGAGGGGGCGACACCTTAATGCCGCTGGCGTGCCTTTGCAACCGGCGTTCGCTGAACAAGCTGTGGATAAGATGTGGGTGCTTTGTGGGTTAAAAAGTGCTGCGTCAGGCAAACCCGCGCACCATCGGAGCCAGCCCCAAGGCCGGAAAAAAGAGGACTGTCCGCGCCACTCGTCGCGTCGACGCGAAAAGCGGCCATCACTATATGTTGTGTTTGTGACAGGCAGGTTCTGCAGGCTCCTTCCCGGGCGCGGTTGGGTACAATGCGCCGGCGTTCGGATCGGTCTGGCAGTGTCGGCGGAGGCATCAATGGAGCAGGAAACGTGGCGAATCCTCATCGTCGAGGATGATCGGCGGCTGGCGGAGTTGACTCAGGAATACCTGCAGGGCGATGGCGCATTCGAGGTGTCCATCGAGGCCGACGGCGCGCGCGCGGTCGAGCGCATCGTCAGCGAGCGTCCCGATCTGGTGGTGCTCGACCTGATGCTGCCCGGCGAGGATGGCATGTCCATCTGCCGGCGCGCGCGTGAACAGTATGACGGGCCGATCCTGATGCTCACCGCGCGTGCCGATGACCTGGATCAGGTGCTGGGCCTGGAAACCGGCGCCGACGACTATGTGTGCAAGCCGGTGCGCCCGCGCCTCTTGCTGGCGCGCATCCGTGCGTTGCTGCGGCGGCGCGACACGCCGGAAGCAGCGGGCAGCGCCAAGCGCCTGCAGTTCGGCCCGCTGGTGGTCGACAGCGCGTTGCGCGAGGCCTGGCTGCGTGAAAAGCAGATCGAGCTGACCGGGGCCGAGTTCGACCTGCTCTGGCTGCTGACCTCCAACGCCGGCCGCATCCTCTCGCGCGAGGAGATCTTCGCCCAGTTGCGCGGCATTGAATACGACGGCCAGGACCGCTCCATCGACGTGCGCATCTCGCGCATCCGGCCGAAGATCGGCGACGACCCGGAGCATCCGCGCCTGATCAAGACCGTGCGCGGCAAGGGCTACCTGTTCGTCTCCGAAGCCGCCGAGGCGCTGGCCTGACGTGCCGCGCCCGCAGAGCGCTGTCTGAATGAATTCGATCTTCCTGCGCATCTATGGCGGCGTGCTGGCGGTGCTGGTGCTGGTGGCGCTGCTGGGTGCCGGCGGCCTGCAGCTGCTCAACGAGGTGCGTGCCGATGCGCACCGCGAGCGTCTGGCCGGCGGCACTTTTCGTCTGATGGCGCACAACATGAGCAGCATGACCCCGGTGGAGCGGCGCCAGGCGGCCAACCTCTGGGGGCGCCTGCTCGGCATTCCGCTGCGGGTGCGCACGCTGGACGACGTCGATCTCGACGACCGTCTGGAGACGCGTCTGCTGCGCGGTCAGGTGCTGGTCGAACAGCTGCGCCCGCGCAGCACCACGGTGTTCAGCCTGGTCAGCGCCCGCGACGGGCTGGTGCTCACTGGCGAGGTCGAGCAGGTCAGCGAGCAGCTGGCGCGGGCGACCATCTACCTGCTGATCGACGAGCTGATCCGCTATCCCGAGAACGAGCAGCCGCGGCATCTGGCCGAACTCAAGGAAGCGCGCGGTTTCGGCTATCCGCTGCAGCTGCTGACACGCGACAGCGCCAACCTCGACGACGACCAGCGTCGGCGCCTCGACGAGGGCGACACGGTGATGGCGCTGGACCAGGGCGGCGGCGCCATCCGCGTGTTCGCCGCCGTCGCCGGTACCTCGTGGATCATGCAGCTCGGCCCGCTGTATCCGCTGGATGCCTATCCGCCGCATCTGCTGCTGCTGATCGGCCTGCTCGGTCTGTCGCTGATCGGGCTGACCGTCTACCTGCTGGTACGCCAGCTCGAGCAGCGCCTCAGCGTGCTGGAGGCGGCGGCCACGCGTATCGCCAGCGGCAACCTGAGCGCGCATGTGCCCGATGCCGGCAGCGATTCGGTGGGGCGTCTGGCGGCAGCGTTCAACCTCATGGCCAAGCAGCTGCAGCGCCTGCTGGCGGTGCAGCGCGAGATGGTCAGCGCAGTGGCGCATGAACTGCGCACGCCGGTGGCGCGCCTGCGCTTCGGCCTGGAGATGAGCGCCGACGCGCAGAGCGACGAGGCGCGGCGCAAGCATCTGGCGGGTATGGATGCCGATATCGACGATCTCGACCGGCTGGTGGACGAGATGCTGGTGTACACCCGCCTGGAACAGGGACTGCCGACGCTGAAGTTCGCGCCGGTGGACCTGGAGGCGCTGGTCGATCAGGTCATCGGCGAGCTGGCGCCGCTGCGTCCGGCGATCCGTATCGAGCGCGGTCACTGCGTGCCGGCGGCGGACGGCAGCAGCCGCGCTGACGCCGAGCTGCAATACCTGCGCCGTGCGCTGAGCAACCTGATCAGCAACGCGGCCCGCCATGCCGAAACGCAGGTGCGGGTGAGCTACGCCTTCGATGCCGGGCAGGTCTGGCTGCGCGTCGAGGACGACGGCCCCGGCGTGCCGGAGGCGGACTGGGAGCGCGTGTTCACTCCCTTCCTGCGCCTGGACGACAGCCGTACGCGGGCTTCCGGCGGGCATGGACTGGGGCTTTCCATCGTGCGGCGGATCATCTACTGGCACGGCGGTCGCGCGCTGATCGGTCGCAGCGAACTGGGTGGCGCCTGCTTCAGCCTGCGCTGGCCCAGTCGCCACACGCCGCGGGCCGGCAAGGCCTGAGCGCGTCGGTCACGCGGGAATGCTCACCAGCGTCAGCAGATAGTCGTCGAACGCATTGAACTGGCCTTCCAGCTCCGTGCCGCGGCGCCATTGCGTCGACAGTTCGGTGAGCAGGCGCAGGCGCACGAAGCCGCTGGCGTCGCAGGCCACCAGTTCGGCGTCTTGGAAATAGAAGCGCCGCTTGACCAGCGGATAGAGCGCCTTGAACAGGCTTTCCTTGAGCGAGAACGTCAGCGTCACCCGCTGCGCGCGCTGCACGGCGGGCAGCGCGGCGTAGCCTTGCAACTCGTCTGCGGTGAGGATCTCGCTCGCCAGCCGGTCGGCCCGCTCGGGCTCCAGTTGCTGCTCGATATCCAGCCCCAGGCCACGCCAGGCCTGCTGGTGCGCGACCACCACGCCGGCCCAGCCGGCACCGTGGGTGATCGAGCCGACCACACCGGCGGGCCAGCATGGCGAGCGATCGGCCGCAACCGTCGGCACCGCTGGCGCACCGGTCAACCGCAGCAGTGCCTGACGGGCGCACAGCCGGCCGGCGAGGAACTCCGCCTGGCGCTTGCTCACGCCTCGCGGTGTCGGGATGCCCCAACGCGGAAAATCTTCCGGATCGAGCAACGCCGGATCGAAGCGCGTGCTCAGCAGATGCACGCCGGCCAACGCGCGCGGCAGCGGCCAGCGGTCATCCAGGGCGGTGCAGCAGCGGGGCAGGGGTGGGTGCGCGTTCATGCCGCGCATTGTGCCTCAAGCACGCCGCTCGCGCGCGCCGCCACCGGCCTGCTAGGGTGAACGGCATTGCCAGACAGGGAGAAAGCGATGTTCGAATCCGCCGAGATTGGCCACGCGGTCGACAAGGCCACCTACGACGCCGAAGTGCCGGTGCTGCGCGAAGCGCTGCTGCAGGCGCAGTACCGACTGCGCGAACAGGCGCGCTTTCCGATGCTGATCCTAATCAACGGCATCGAAGGCGCCGGCAAGGGCGAGACGGTCAAGCTCCTCAATGAATGGATGGACCCGCGGCTGATCACCGTCGAGAGCTTCGAGGTGCCGAGCGACGAGGAGCTGTCGCGTCCGCCAGCCTGGCGTTACTGGCGGCGTATGCCGCCCAAGGGGCATACCGGCATCTTCTTCGGCGACTGGTACAGCAAAATGCTCGAGGACCGCGTGCACGGGCGCATCGACAAGGCCGAACTGGAGCTGGCCATCGCCCGCGCGCAGCGGCTGGAGCGCATGCTCTGCGACGAGGGCACGCTGATCTTCAAGTTCTGGTTCCACCTGTCCAAGGCGCAGATGAAGGCGCGCCTGGATTCGCTCAAGGACGACCCGCTGCATAGCTGGCGCATCAGCCCGCTGGACTGGCAGCAATCGAAGACCTACGACAAGTTCGTGCGCTATGGCGAGCAGGTGTTGCGCCGCAGCAGCCGCGACTTCGCGCCCTGGTACGTGATCGAGGGCGTCGACGAGCGTTACCGCAGCCTGGCGGTTGGCCGGCTGCTGCTCGAGGGACTGCAGGCCGCGCTGGCAGCGGCGGAACAACCGGTGAATGGAATTTCGCATCCACATTCGGCGCCGCTCGCGCTCGATCTGGACCGCCTGACGCTGCTCGGCAGCCTCGACCTCAGCCAGAAGCTCGACAAGGACAGCTATCAGCTGCAGCTCGCCGAGGAGCAGGCGCGCCTGTCGCGGCTGTTGCGTGATCGGCGCATCCGCAAGCGTGGCGTGCTGGCGTTGTTCGAGGGGCACGATGCGGCCGGCAAGGGAAGCGCCATCCGCCGGGTCACCGGGGCGCTCGATCCGCGTCTGTACCGCACCGTGCAGATCGCCGCACCGAGCGAGGACGAACGCGCCCAGCCCTGGCTGTGGCGCTTCTGGCGCAACGTGCCGGAGCGCGGCAAGTTCACTATCTTCGACCGCTCCTGGTACGGCCGCGTGCTGGTCGAACGCGTCGAGGGCTTCTGTACGCCGGACGAGTGGTTGCGTGCCTATAGCGAGATCAACGACTTCGAGGAGCAGCTGGTAGACGCCGGCGTGGTGCTGGTGAAGTTCTGGCTGTCGATCGATCAGGACACCCAGCTCCAGCGTTTCAAGGAGCGCGAGGAGACGCCCTTCAAGCGCTTCAAGATCACCGAGGAGGACTGGCGCAACCGCGAGAAGTGGGACGCCTATGCCGGTGCCGTGGCCGACATGGTCGACCGTACCAGTACCGAGATTGCCCCCTGGACGCTGGTCGAGGCCAACGACAAGCGCTTCGCCCGGGTCAAGGTGCTGCGCACGCTCAACGAGGCGCTGGAGGCGGCCATCGCCCGGTAACGGCAGCGCACGATGGTCATGCATAGGCGGGCTGAATGGTCATCGTCAGCGCCGCGCGGGCACCTCTATGCTCGGCGCAACGCCAACAACAAGATCACCGAGGTGAGCCATGCGTGAAGTGGTAATCGTCGACAGCGTGCGGACCGGCCTGGCCAAGTCCTTTCGCGGCAAGTTCAACATGACCCGTCCCGACGACATGGCGGCGCATTGCGTCGATGCGCTGCTGACGCGCAACGGCCTCGATCCGCGGGTGGTCGAGGACTGCATCGTCGGCGCCGGTTCCAACGAGGGCGCGCAGGGCTACAACATCGGGCGCAACGTCGCGGTGCTGTCGGGGCTGGGCATCGACTGCCCGGGCATGACGCTCAACCGTTATTGCTCGTCGGGCCTGCAGGCCATCGCCATCGCCGCCAACCAGATCGCCTCCGGCTGCAGCGACGTGATCGTCGCCGGCGGGGTGGAATCGATCACCCTCACGGCCAAGAGCCGCAACACCGACCACCTCTACAATCCGATCATCCAGGAGCGGGTGCCCGGCATTTACCACAGCATGGGCCAGACCGCCGAGCTGGTCGCCCGCCGCTACAACGTCACCCGCGAGCAGCAGGACCGCTACGCGCTGCAGAGCCAGCAGCGCACCGCGCGGGCGCAGGCCGAGGGTCTGTTCGTCGACGAGATCGTGCCGATGCAGGTGCGCTATTTCACCGAGGACAAGGCCACCGGCGAGCGGACCGAGCACGACGGCGTGGTCGATCGCGATGACTGCAACCGCCCGGATACCAGCTACGAAAGCCTGGCCGGGCTCAAGCCGGCATTCGCCGAGGACGGCTCGGTGACCGCCGGCAACGCCTCGCAGCTCTCCGATGGGGCTTCGATGACCCTGGTGATGAGCCTGCAGAAGGCCATCGAGCTGGGCCTGAAGCCGCGCGCGTTCTTTCGCGGCTTCACCGTCGCCGGGTGCGAGCCGGAGGAGATGGGCATCGGTCCGGTGTATTCGGTGCCGCGCCTGCTCAAGGCCAAGGGGCTGAAGATCGACGACATCGACCTTTGGGAGCTCAACGAAGCCTTCGCCTCGCAGTGCCTGTACTGCCGGGACAAGCTGGAAATCGATAACGAGAAGTTCAACGCCAACGGCGGTTCGATTTCCATCGGCCACCCGTTCGGCATGACCGGCTCGCGCACCGCCGGCCACCTGATCCGCGAGCTGCAGCGGCGTAACCTGCGCTACGGCGTGGTGACCATGTGCGTCGGTGGCGGCATGGGCGCTTCGGGGCTGTTCGAAGCGGTGCGCTGAGGGCGAGGGCGGGGCGTTCTGGCAAACCGGTGGATGGCTTCGGCCATCCACCCTACGCTCCGACCGGATTCCGTAGGGTGGATAACCGCGCAGCGTTATCCACCGGCGGAGTCGCCCGCCGCATCAGGCAAGCCTGCTCAACCCTGCTTGCCGGATTCGAGCATGCTTTCCGGGCGCACCCACTGGTCGAACTCCTCATCGGTCAGGTAGCGCAGCTCCAGCGCGGCCTCGCGCAGCGTCTTGTTCTCGGCGTAGGCCTTCTTGGCGATCTCCGCTGCCTTGTCGTAGCCGATGTGCGGGTTCAAGGCGGTGACCAGCATCAGCCCTCGCTCCAGGTGCTCGGCCATGCGCGTCGGGTCCGGCTCCAGTCCCACCACGCAGTGCGTGTTGAAATTGCGGCAGCCATCGGCCAGCAGACGGATCGATTGCAGCAGGTTGTGGATGATCACCGGTTTGAACACGTTGAGCTGCAGGTGACCCTGGCTGGCAGCGAAACCGATGGTCACGTCATTGCCCATCACCTGGCAGGCGAGCATCGACAGCGCCTCGCACTGGGTCGGGTTGACCTTGCCGGGCATGATCGAACTGCCGGGCTCGTTGGCCGGCAGCCGCACTTCGGCGAAACCGCCACGCGGACCGGAGCCGAGCAGGCGCAGGTCGTTGGCGATCTTCATCAGCGCCACGGCGAGCGTCTTCAGCGCGCCGGACAGCGCCACCAGCGGTTCGTGACCCGACAGCGCGGCGAACTTGTTCGGCGCCGAGACGAAGGGCAATCCCGACAGCGCCGCCAGTTCCGCCGCAATGGCCTCCGCGAAGCCGTGCGGCGCGTTCAGCCCGGTGCCCACCGCCGTGCCGCCCTGGGCCAGCTCGTAGACCGCTGGCAGGGTATGGCGAATCGCTTGCTCGGCGATATCCAGCTGGGCGACGAAGGCCGACAGTTCCTGGCCGAAGGTGATTGGCGTGGCATCCATCATGTGCGTGCGCCCGGTCTTGACCAGCTTGCCATAGCGTGCCGCCTGCTCGGCGAGGCCGCCGGACAGCTCGGCGATGGCTGGCAGCAACTGGTCATGGATCGCCTTCGCGGTGGCGATGTGCATCGCCGTGGGGAAGCAGTCGTTGGAACTCTGCGCGCGGTTGACGTGATCGTTGGGGTGCACCGGGCTCTTGCCGCCGCGAGTGCCGCCGGCCAGCTCGTTGGCGCGCCCGGCGATCACCTCGTTGACGTTCATGTTGCTCTGCGTGCCGCTGCCGGTTTGCCAGACCACCAGCGGAAACTGGTCGTCATGCTGGCCGTGCAGCACCTCGTCGGCGGCCTGTTCGATCAGCCGGGCCACGTCGGGTGGCAGGTCGCCGATACGGTCGTTGACCCGCGCCGCGGCCTTCTTGATCAGCGTCAGCGCGTGCAGCACGGCCAGCGGCATGCGCTGGTCGCCAATGGCGAAATTGACCAGCGAGCGCTGCGTCTGCGCCCCCCAGTAGGCCTGCTGGGGTACCTCGATCGGGCCCAGACTGTCGGTTTCAGTGCGTGTCATGCCGTGCTCCTGATGAGTGATCGAAGGTTAGGCTGCCGGGCGGCACTACGGGTTCCGTGCGGCGGGACCGGTTCTTGAGGCATTGGAACTCCGGGCGCAGAATGTGTCCATTGAGGGCTACCTATCGCCCATTCAGGAAAAATCCAATGTCCATGTTGCGTGTTTTCAGTGTCTGCACCGCCCTCATTCTCTCCCTTGCCAGCGTCGCGGCTAATGCCGACCAGGCCAGCCATGCGCGCAATGCCGAGCGCTTCCTGCAGCTGGCCAACGCCGACCGGCTCGCCGTGCCGGTGTATGCCCAGGTGCAGCAGATGTTCGCCCAGCGTTTCGCCGAAACCCAGGCGCCGGAGAACAAGAAGGCGCTGCTCGAGCGCTATCAGGCCAAGGCCAATACGGCGCTGGATCAGGCCATCGGCTGGAAGAAGCTCGAGCCCGAGCTGGTCAGCATATACACCTCGCAGTTCACCGAGCGGGAGCTGGCCGAGCTGATCGAGTTCTACGAATCGCCGCTGGGCAAGAAGATGCTCGACAAGCTGCCGGAACTCAACGCGCGTTCGGCCCAGCTGACGCAGAAGAAGCTCGAAGCCGCCGTGCCGGAAGTGAACAAGCTGTTGGCCGAGATGACGGCCGAACTCGATACCCAGAAGCCCTGATGGAGCCAGAATGTCCAAGCTCGAACTGATTCAGAACGCCCTGCAGGCGCTCGAACCGCAGCACCTCGAGGTGTTCGACGAGAGCCACATGCACAGCCGCGGTCGCGAAACGCACTACAAGGCGGTGATCGTCAGCCAGCAGTTCGCCGGGCTGAACTCGGTCAAGCGTCATCAGAAGGCCTACGCTGCAATGGGCGAACTGATGCCGCAGGTGCACGCGCTGGCGCTGCACACCTACACCCCCGAAGAGTGGGCGCAGCAGAGCGCCGTGCCGGCCTCGCCGGTGTGCGCCGGCGGGCACAAGTAACCTCGCCGAGGTCGTTCGGCGCCTGCGAGCGCGCCAGCAGCGACTTGTTTGCTAGAATTCGCACCCCGCGCCGGCTCACGCCGGCGCTTTCGTTTCGCTGTCCCGTCCGCCCTTTGCGAGGGCGACCACCGGAGGAAAATCGGCATGACTGCGAAGATCGTCGTCGCGGCGCTGTACAAGTTCGTCGCCCTGCCGGATTACGTCGCGCTGCGCCAACCGCTGCTCGACACGCTCACCGCCCACGGCATTCGCGGTACGCTGCTGCTGGCCGAGGAGGGCATCAATGGCACCGTTTCCGGCAGCCGCGCGGCGATCGATGCGCTGCTCGCCTGGTTCGCCCGCGACCCACGGCTGGCCGATATCGACCACAAGGAGTCGTACTGCGACGAGCAGCCGTTCTACCGCACCAAGGTCAAGCTGAAGAAGGAAATCGTCACCCTCGGTGTGTCCGGCGTCGACCCCAACCAGCGCGTCGGCACCTACGTCGAACCGAAGGACTGGAACGCGTTGGTCGACGATCCCGAGGTGCTGCTGATCGATACGCGCAACGACTACGAGGTCGCCATCGGCACCTTCGAGGGCGCGGTCGATCCCAAGACCGCCTCCTTCCGCGAGTTTCCCGAGTACATCAAGGCGCATTACGACCCGGCCCGGCACAAGAAGGTGGCGATGTTCTGCACCGGCGGCATCCGCTGCGAGAAGGCGTCGAGCTACATGCTCGGCGAGGGCTTCGAGGAGGTCTATCACCTCAAGGGCGGCATCCTCAAATACCTGGAAGAGGTGCCGGAGGCCGAGAGCCGCTGGCGTGGCGACTGCTTCGTGTTCGACAACCGCGTGACCGTGCGGCACGACCTGTCGGCCGGCGATTTCGACCTCTGCCATGCCTGCCGTCAGCCGATCTCCGTGGAAGACCGGCAGTCCCCGCACTACGCTGCCGGTATCAGCTGCCCGCACTGCTGGGACAGCCTCAGCGAGAAGACCCGTGCCAGCGCTCGCGAACGGCAGAAACAGATCGAACTGGCGCGCCAGCGCAACCAGCCGTCGCCCATCGGCCGCGATCCGCGGCAACCGGACGCATGAACACCGAGGCGCTGGCGGCCTAGTCTGCGCGCCGCGCCGAGATCCGACCGGCCCACCGACATTGACCACCGTCCCGGAGAAACCATGAGCGCTCGACTGATCTACGTGATGGACCCGATGTGTTCCTGGTGCTGGGGCTTCGCGCCGGTGCTGCAGGCGCTGGCCGAGCAGGCGCAGGCGTGCGATGTGCCGCTGACGCTGGTGGTCGGCGGCCTGCGTCGCGAGCGCGCGGCGATGGATCAGACCGGCCGGACACGCACCTTGTCGTACTGGCAGGCGGTCCACGATGCCACCGGTCAGCCGTTCAACTTCGACGCCGGCCTGCCCGAAGGACTGGTCTACGACACCGAGCCGGCCTGCCGGGCGCTGGTGGCGGCGCGCAGCCTGGCGCCGGAGCGCGTCTGGCCGCTGGCGCAACTGATCCAGCAGGCGTTCTACGCCGAGGGGCGCGATGTGACCCTGCCGGCGCAGCTGGTCGAGCTGGCCGAGGCCGCCGGTATCCCGCGTATCGAATTCGCCGAGCGCTTCGACTCGGCGGACAGCCGTGCCGTCACCGAAGGCGACTTCACCTGGGCACAGAACCTCGGCATCGCCGGCTTTCCGACCCTGCTCGCCGAGCGTCACGGCCAGCTGGCGTTGCTGACCAACGGCTATCAACCGCTGGAGCAGCTCGCGCCGCTGCTGGCGCGCTGGCTGGAGCGCAACGTCCATGCCTGACCGGCTCAGCTGGGCGGAGATTCGCCGCCTCGCCCTGCATCATCGCAAGGCGCTGATCCTCGCCAACCTGGTCGCCGTGCTGGCGACGCTGTGCAGTGTGCCGATTCCGTTACTGCTGCCGCTGCTGGTCGACGAAGTGCTGCTGGGGCAGGGCGATAGCGCGCTGCGGGTCATGGACCGGCTGCTGCCGGCGGGCTGGCAGACGGCTGCTGGCTACATCGGCCTGATGCTCGCCGTGACGCTGCTGTTGCGCGCCTCGGCGTTGGTGTTCAACGTCCTGCAGGCCCGGCTGTTCGCGCGGCTGTCCAAGGACATCGTCTACCGCATCCGCGTGCGACTGATCGAACGGCTCAAGCGCATCGCCCTGGCCGAGTACGAAAGTCTTGGCGGCGGCACGGTGGCGGCGCACCTGGTCACTGATCTGGAAACCATCGACAAATTCATCGGCGAGACCCTCAGTCGCCTGCTGGTGGCGCTGCTGTCGATCGTCGGCACCGCGGCGATCCTGGTGTGGATGCACTGGCAGCTGGCGCTGCTGATCCTGCTGTTCAACCCGCTGGTGATCTACGCCACGGTGCAGCTGGGCAAGCGTGTCAAACACCTGAAGAAGCTGGAAAACGACAGCACCGCCGGCTTCACCCAGGCGCTGACCGAAACCCTCGACGCGATCCAGGAGGTGCGCGCCGGTAATCGCCAGGGCTTCTTCCTCGGCCGGCTGGGGCTGAAGGCGCGCGAGGTTCGCGATTACGCCGTAGCCTCGCAATGGAAGACCGATGCCTCCAACCGCGCCAGCGGCCTGCTGTTCCAGTTCGGCATCGACGTGTTTCGCGCCGCGGCGATGCTCACCGTGCTGTTCTCCGACCTGTCCATCGGCCAGATGCTCGCGGTGTTCAGTTACCTGTGGTTCATGATCGGCCCGGTGGAGCAGCTGCTCAGCCTGCAGTACGCCTACTACGCCGCCGGAGGAGCGCTGACGCGCATCAACCAGCTGCTGGCACGCGCCGACGAACCGCAGTACGCCGGCAGCCAGGACCCGTTCGCCGGGCACGACACCGTGGCCATAGAGGTGCGCGGGCTGCAGTTTTCCTATCAGGACGAGCCGGTACTGGAGGGCTTGGACCTGACCATCGCCGCCGGCGAGAAGGTGGCCATCGTCGGCGCCAGCGGCGGCGGCAAGAGCACGCTGGTGCAGTTGTTGCTGGGGCTGTATCAGCCGCAGGCGGGGGAAATCCGCTTCGGTGGCGTGCCGCTGCCGGACATCGGCCTGAACACCGTGCGCGACAACGTCGCGGTGGTGCTGCAGCACCCGGCGCTGTTCAACGACACGGTGCGTGCCAACCTCTGCATGGGCCGCGAACGCGACGACGCCAGTTGCTGGCGCGCGCTGGAGATCGCCCAGCTGGCCGAGACCGTGCGCCAGCTGCCGCAGGGGCTGGACAGCATCGTCGGCCGCTCCGGCGTACGCCTGTCCGGTGGGCAGCGCCAGCGCCTGGCGGTGGCGCGGATGGTGCTGGCCGAGCCCAAGGTGGTGATCCTCGACGAAGCCACCTCGGCGCTGGATGCGGCCACCGAATATGCGCTGCATCAGCAGCTGGCGCGTTTCCTCGAGGGCCGCACCACGCTGATCATCGCCCACCGCCTGTCGGCGGTTAAGCAGGCCGACCGCGTGCTGGTGTTCGATGGCGGGCGCATCGCCGAACAGGGCGAGCATCGCCAGCTGATCGCCGAGGGCGGGCTCTACGCCAGGCTCTACGGCGATCTGCAGCATTGACGGGGACGCCCGCAGCCCGGCTGTCTGGCCGCCAGTCGCCTGGCGCCAAAAAAATCTAATTATTTACTCAACTATTAGTAAGCTCGGCCGACTTGCACTCCGTGCCTGACCAAACGGAAGTTCTCTGATGCGATCGCTTACCCAACTCTTCACTCATCTGTCCGTCGGTAAGAAGCTGGCTCTCGGTTTCGGCATGGTGCTGCTGCTGACCCTCGCCGTGGCGGCCACCGGCTTTGTTGCGGTAGACGCCACCGTGGCGCGTTCGCAGCAGATCAGCCAGGTGGCGCAGATCAACGCCGATATCCTCGACGCCCGTGGGCTGGAGCGCGATTACGCGCTGACCCGCCAGGAGCAGTCAGCCACCGCGCTTGGCGAGGTGCTGGGAAAACTGAATCGCGAGCTGGATGCCCTGGCGGCGGACGCCGGCACGGCCGAGCAGGCCAACCTGCAGCAGATTCGCCAGGCCGCGCAGGAATACGGCCGGCTGTTCGACCAGTATCGCCAGCTGATTATCCGTGGCGCCGAGCTGCGCGTGCGTATGGGCACGGCGGCGCAGACCAGCCGCGAAGAGTTCGAGTTCATCGAGCTGGACATGTACGACGCCGTGCGGGCGCTGCGTCTGGAGGGGGATCGCCTGAAAGGCAGCGATCCGCTGACTGTCGCCGAGGCCACCTCGGGGCTGACCAAGAACATCCTCGACCTGCGTACCCAGGAGAACGCCTACGTCGCCACCAGCGCCGAGGAGAACGCCCGCAACTGGCAATCGCTGCACACCGATGTCGTCACCATCGGCAGCAACCTGAAGATCTGGCTGAACGACGAGCAGAAAACCTCGATGGACACCGCGCTCGCCGAGCTGGAGGCCTATCGCCAAGCGTTCGACGAGTTCCGTGCGAACCGCGGCAAGCGCCTCGACGTGGAGCAGCAGATGGCCGAGCAGTCGCGCGTGGTGATCGCGGCCGCCGAGCAGACGCTGGCGGCCGCCACCGAGCAGATGCACGCGCAGCGCGCGAGCACCTACCTGCTGTTGGCGGTGATCGGTGCACTGGCGATTCTCATCGGCCTGCTCGCCGCGGCGGGCATCTCGCGGATGATCGTTGTGCCGCTGCGCCACACCGTGCAGCAGGCGCAGCGGGTGGCTTCTGGCGATCTCACCCAGTCGCAGGCCAGCCAACGCGGCGACGAGCTGGGCCAGCTGCAGAACGCCATGCACGACATGACCGACAGCCTGCGCACGCTGATCGGCCGCATCGGCGGCGGCGTCAGCCAGATCGCCGCAGCGGCCGAACAGCTGTCGGCCGTCACCGCGCAGACCAGCGCCGGTGTGGAGCGCCAGCGCGAGGAAACCGATCAGGTCGCCACCGCCATGAACGAAATGGCCGCCACCGTGCAGGAAGTGGCGCAGAACGCCGAGCAGGCCTCGTTCGCCGCGCGGCAGGCCGACCAGCAGTCACGCCAGGGCGACCAGGTGGTGCGCAGCGCCATCGACGGCATCGGCAACCTGTCTACGGAGGTCGAGCAGTCGGCGCGTGCCATCGAGGAGTTGAACAGTGAGAGCGGGCGCATCGGCAGCGTGCTCGAGGTGATCCGCGCGGTAGCCGAGCAAACCAACCTGCTGGCGCTCAACGCCGCCATTGAGGCCGCGCGTGCCGGCGAGCAGGGGCGCGGCTTTGCCGTGGTCGCCGACGAGGTGCGCGCGCTGGCGCGACGCACGCATGACTCCACCGAGGAGATCGAGGGGCTGATCGGCAATCTGCAGCGCGTCGCGCGCCAGGCTGTCGAGCAGATGGAAACCAGCCGTGGCCTGACCCAGAGCACCGTCGAGCTGGCCAACGAAGCGGGCGCGGCGCTGGGCCGGATTACCGAGTCGGTATCGACCATCGAGCAGATGAATCAGCAGATCGCCGCCGCCGCCGAGGAGCAAAGTGCGGTCGCGGAGAACATTTCCGAGAGTGTCACCCGTGTGCGCGACATCGGCGAGCAGAGCGCCAGCGCCAGCGAACAGACCGCCGCCGCCAGCGCCGAACTGGCGCGTCTGGGGGGCGAGTTGCAGGCGCTGGTCCGGCAGTTCCGTATCTGACACCTGGCCGCTCAGCCAAACCGACCCCGGCCGCGCGCCGGGGTTTTTGTTCGTGGCGGATGCTCAGCGCTGGCCGAGGTCGGCCGCCCAGGCCTGTAGCGGTACTTCGGGATGCTGCTGCCAGATACGTCGCCAGAGCACTTCCAGCCGCGCCAGGTCGCCACGCTCGGCGGGGAGCCGCTCGGCCTCATGCAGCAGCGTCCAGCCGCTGCCGTTGCGTTCGGCCAGGGGGAAGCGGAAGGGGTGATAGCCGGTCATGCCCAGGCGCAAGTCGGTGACCAGCAAGCGTCCGTCCTCCTCGTCGTAGCGTAGAAAACCGCCGCTGAACCATTGCAGGCGCGCGTGCTGTGGCGAATCGGCCAGCACCTGCGCCAGGGGCTCGCCGCGCGGCAGGCTCACGAACTGCGGCGGCGCGTCATCGAACCAGCTGACCAGCGCCTCGTGGTACTGCGCACCGTCAATCAGGATCACCCGCCAGAGCAGGCTGTTGAACGGCGTGGGCGTGCTGAACAGCCGTTCGGCCTGGATACCCGCGCTGGCCATCGCCCTCTCGACCCGTTGCTCGGCCATCTGCTTGCCGGCGACGGTGAAGCCCAGATACAGCGAAGACAACAGCAGCGCCGCCGCCGGCCAGCGCGCGGCACGCCCGCGCAGGCCGAACAGACCGCCGACCAGCACCGCCAGCAGCAGCGGAACGCTGTACAGCGGATCGATGATGAACACGCTCGACCAGGCGATCGGCGGTGTCGGCAACGGCCACAGCAATTGCGTGCCGTAGCTGGTGAACGCATCGAGCAGCACATGGGTGAGCAGTACCAGCCACAGCGTGAGTAGCAGGCGCGTGCCGGAATAGCCGGCATCCGGTCGCCAGCGGCGGATCAGTGCCGTCAGCAGCAGGGCGACGGCACTGACCACGAACAGCGAATGGCTGAAGCCGCGGTGGTAAGTCATGTTCGCCACCGCATCGCCGTAGTCGATGACCACGTCGAAATCCGGCAGCGTGCCGAGCGCGGCGCCGTACAGCAGCGCCTTGCGGCCCTGCCAGCGACCGAGCAGGGCGGCCTGCACGCTGGCGCCGAGTACCGCCTGGGTGATCGAATCCATGGAAAGTCCCTGTACGCGAGGTGGATTACGTTAGCCGAAAGCCCGGCGCGTTTTGCCGGCCAATTGTGTTCAAACCTGTCCGTGACGGCGTGCGCGTAGGACAATCGCCGCGAATCCCGAGTGCGCGAAGGTCCCATGCTGGAAATTTCCGACGCCGTGCAGCTGCCGGATGCCGAGATCGAGTTCACCGCCATTCGCGCCCAGGGCGCTGGTGGGCAGAACGTCAACAAGGTGTCCAGTGCGCTGCACCTGCGCTTCGACATCAAGGCGTCGTCGCTGCCGGCGTTCTACCAGGAACGCCTGCTGGCGCTGCGCGACAGCCGCATCACCGCCGATGGCGTGATCGTCATCAAGGCCCAGCGCTATCGCACGCAGGAGCTGAACCGTGCCGATGCGCTCGAACGGCTCGCCGAGCTGATTCGCAGCGTCGCCAAGGTCGAGAAGGCGCGCCGGCCGACGCGGCCCACGCTGGGCTCGAAGACGCGCCGGCTGGAGGGCAAGAGCAAACGCGGTGCGATCAAGGCCGGACGCGGCAAGGTCGATTACTGAGGCACCATCAGGTGCCGGTGCGTTGCTCCGCCGGCGGCTCTTCGGGTGGCAGATCGTCCAGAGGCTCCTCGCTGAGCGGTTCGGCAGGCACGCTTTCCGGCGCATCGGGCATCAGCTCCATCACCGTGGGGCTGGTGCGCAGCATCGGCGTAAAGTGGCCGTGCGGCTCGGTGACCAGATCGATGACCTTGCGCGGACGATAGAAGGCGTAGAACGCCAGCACACCCAGCGACACCGTGTAGAACAGCGGCAGCGCCACCGGGCCGGCCAGGTGCATCAGGCCGCCGGCGATCACCGGGCCGAGCGCCGCGCCGAAGCCGTTGACCAGCAGCAGGCCGCTGGAACCGGAGAGAATCTCGTCCGGGTTGAGGTGGTCGACCATCTGCGCGACGGCGATGGAATAGATCGAGAACGCCAGCCCGCCCCAGACGAACATTACGCCCAGCAACACCGGGCCGGCTTCGAGCAGCGCCAGGCCGAGCGGCAGCGCCGCGGCCAGCGTGACTACCCAGAGCAGCACGCTGCGCCGCTCGAAGCGATCAGAGAGCAGCCCGATCGGCCATTGCAGCAGCGCGCCGCCGAGAATGGTCACGCTCATCATCAGGCCGATGCCGGCGTCATCGAAGCCGACCTGCCCCGCATAGACCGGAGCCAGCCCCCAGAACCCGCCCAGACAGAAGCCCGAGATGCCGGCCGCCATCAACGGCAGCGGGGCGATGCGCGCCAGTTGCAGCAGGTCGGTCGGCGGCACGTCCGGCAGTGCCGGTTGCGGCTGGCGGGTGAGGGTGATCGGCATCATCGCCGCGCCGATGAGGATGGTCGCCACGGCGAACAGGGTGAATTCCATCGGGCTGTCGAGCCCCAGCAACTGCTGCGCCGCCGCCAGCGAACCGAGGTTGACCGCCATGTACACCGCGAACACCTGGCCGCGCTTCTCGCCGCTGACCTGCGCGTTCAGCCAGCTCTCGATGACCATGTACAGCGTCACCAGCGCGACCCCGTACATCACCCGCAGCACCAGCCACACCCAGGGATTGACGATCAGCACGTGCAGCAGCACGGCGGTCGCCGCCAGCGCGGCGTAGAAGGAAAACGTGCGGATGTGGCCGATACGCCGGATCAGCGAGGGCGCGAGCCAGGTGCCGATCAGGAAGCCGCCGAAATAGCCGGACATCAGCAGGCCGACCATGCCGGTCGAATAGCCCTCGGCGATGCCGCGCAGGGTCAGCAGGGTGTTGAGCAGGCCGTGACCGAGCAGCAGCAGCGCGACGCCGGCGAGCAGTGAACTGATGGGGGCGATTAAAGACTTCATGGGCACACCCTAGGCAGCGAAACAGTCGAAGGCAAGTTTCGGTACGCCGACCCTGGGCCTGCGAAACCTCGTAACCTGCTGATTGGAAAGTAGAAAATCGATTGGGTGGGGTGGCTCATCGCAACACACCGCTCCCTGTGTTGCTGTTGGGCAGCAGCAAACGCTCAGGATTCCCGCAGCAGCGCGCGCGACAGCGGCTCGGCATGACGTACCGCCTGGTTCAGTGACTGCACCGCCTCGGCCATCGCCTGGCGATCCAGCGCGCCGGACAGGGTGATCGATGCCTGTTCGACGACCGCTTCGGCGTGGCGCAGCAGGACACGCTCGGTGGCGCTGTTGCCGGCGGCGTACAGCAGATTCTTGCAGGCCTGCAGCAGCGTCATCAGTACCTGCAGGTCGTTGCTGCCGTAGCGGCGCAGGGGGCCGAACGCCAGCTGCAGCATGGCGTCCAGCTCCAGCTCGCGGATGAACAGGCGCGGCTGGCCCTCGATCGGGGCGACTTCGTGGTCGGGCAGGTGCATGCGCTCGGCCAAGAGCACGCCAAGCATGTCGATCGCCTTGATCGCCGTGCCCGGGTCGTTGATGCCCGGGCTCAAGGCGCGGATGGCGATTTCGACGATCTGCTTGAAGCCGAAGAAGAAGTGTCGGTGGGCGTACTCTTCGACATAGAAGTCGAAGCAGTCCAGCAGCCGGCTCACGCAGTCTTCGTCCAGCTCGCGGTCCAGGCGGATCAGCGGGTGGCCCGGCATGACGAAAAAGCCGTAATGCACCTGGATCGTCATGTGCGCGTTCTGCTCTTCCAGCAGCGCCTGCGCCGCAGAGACGTTCAGCGCCTTGAAGTAGCCCGAACGTCGCGCGCGGATCGTCGTCCAGTGGCTGTCGTCGGGCCAGGGAATCACGTCGCGGTCGTCAAGCTGGCGGCGTCTGGCGTGGAGCTGGCCGAGGGTCTGCTTGTAGACCCGGTTGAGGATGTAGTCGACCTGGATTGACAGCGAAATCGAGCGGATGAAGTAGATGAACAGGCACAGGCAGATCACGCCCAGAAAGAGCGCCAGAAAGACGCCCAGACTCGGCACGTTGATGTCGTCGCCTTCCTGAATGGTGGAAATGAGCATCAGCGAACCGATGATCGTGCCGAGATAGACGCCGAGCACCAGCTGATGACTGCGGCTGCTGATCAGCCCGGGAATGACCCGCGGCGACAGTGAGGAGGCGGCCGAATTGAGCACCACCATGACCATGGAGAAGCTGAACACCATCAGCGAGATGATCCCGCCGACCAGGGTGCCGAGTATCAGCCGGGCGTTCTCGGCGTTTTTCACCACGCCAAGTTCGAGCTGTTCCTTGTAGGGCTGCAGCCAGGTCAGCTCCAGCACGATGGTGATCAGGCACAGGCAGGCCAGGCCCAGGGCGATAAGCGTCGGGTAGAAGGCGATGCTGCCGATGACTCGGTGATACAGGCGAAACAGCCTGTTGGTCAGTGCGGACATGTCAGCTCCCTGCAGAGGTTCGGCGATGCGTGCCTAACCGCCGTTCGGCAGCAAAGGCCGGGCAACGTTCGTTTCGGCGGCTACATTGGGCGCCAGGGTAGCGATCAGGGCCCGCACCGAACCGGGCAGGGCGTCCAGCTCGCGCACCAGGATGCTGCGTTCGCGCACCGCCCAAGGCTCGTCGAGCTGCACCAGCGCCAGCTGCATGGTGCGGCTGTGCCGGCGCGCGGCGGATTCGGGAATGATGCCGATGCCGACACCGGCCTCGATCATCCGACACACCGCCTCGAAGCTCGACACCTGGATGCGCAACGACAGCTGACCGCCGAGCTTTTCCACCTGATCGCGCAGGAAGGTCAGCAGCGTGCTGCCTTCGTGCAGGCCGATGTGCTGGTAGGCCAGGGTCTGGCGCAGAGTCAGGTTCGACTCGCCGGCCAGCGGGTGGCCGACCGGCACCGCCAGCAGCAGGCGGTCGGTGCTGAAATGCAGCACCTGCAAGCCTTCGGCGCGTACCGGGCCGGCGATGATGCCCATGTCGGTGCTGCCATCGAGCACGCCGCGGACGATGTCGCGGCTCAGGCGCTCCTGCAGATCGACCGTCACCCCCGGACGTTGCGCGAGGAAACCCGCCAGCACCTCGGGGAGGAATTCGGTCACCGCCGTGGTGTTGGCGAAGATACGGATGTGGCCGGCCGAATCGGTGCCGTATTCGGTGAACTCGCTTTTCAGGTAATCCACCTGGCGCATGATCAGCCGCGCGTGCTGCAGCAGCTTCTGCCCGGCGGGCGTCAGCTCCACACCACGGCTGTCGCGATACAGCAGGCGGCTGTCGAGCTGGCTTTCCAACGCCTTGATCCGCGCGCTGGCGGCAGCCGGGGAGAGGTGCGCGCGGCGGGCGCCCTGAGTCAGGCTGGGCGATTCGGCGATATGGATAAACAGGCGCAGATCGGCCAGATCGAAATGCATGGACGAGCCTCGTACGGTGATTGGCGTTCAGCTTAGCCGAACGCGGGTGTCGAAAAATACAAATTCCCGGAACGCCGGCTCCATTGCATCCTCGATTCAAACAAGACAACAACCGGTAACCGCAATGACCGATATTTCCGCCTGGATAGGCCGCACCGAAGAAGTTCACGACCAGCTCAGCCGCAACCTGCTGATGCGCATTGCCGCCACGCTCGGCGAGAAGACGCCGGCGCACGGCGAGGCGCTGCCGCCGCTGTGGCAATGGTGTTTCTTCCAGGAGCCGGTGTTCGAGAGCGGTCTCGGCGAAGACGGCCATCCGGCGCGCGGCGGCTTCCTGCCACCGGCCGCCGACCGCAACCGCATGTGGGCCGGCGGCCGGGTCGAGTTCCTCCGTCCGCTGGAGGCCGGCGGCGAGGCAAGGCGGGTTTCCACCATCAAGCACATCGAGGAAAAGCACGGCCGCAGCGGCGCGTTGCTGTTCGTCACCGTGCAGCACGACTACCTGCAAGACGGCCGCCTGGCGATCCGCGAGGAGCAGGACATCGTCTACCGTGAACCCACTCCGCCCAAGGCCAGCAGCGGCGAGCCGATGGTCGCCGGTGACTGGCGCGAGGCGGTGACGCCGACGCCGACGCTGCTATTCCGCTATTCGGCGGTCACCTTCAACGGCCACCGCATCCATTACGACTGGCCCTACGTCACCGAGACCGAAGGCTATGCCGGCCTGGTCGTTCACGGCCCGCTGATCGCAACCTTGAACCTGCGCGCCTTCTGCCGCGCCAATCCCGACGCGCGCCTGCGGCGCTTCGCTTACCGCGGCCTGCGCCCGCTGATCGCGCCGCAGCCGTTCGAGGTCGGCGGCCGCATCGTCGCGCCGGGCAAGGCCGAACTCTGGGCCGGCGACCACAACGGCCTGGCGCAGAAAGCCGAAGTGGAATTCGACTGAATCGTAGGGTGGATAACGGCGCAGCCTTATCCACCGTTGAGGCCGCGTGCCGCACAAGCGAGAAACCGAGATGACCCCGAACAAGACCGAAGAACTGAGCTTCATCCGCGAAGGCGTGCGCGCCCTCTGTGCCGAATTTCCCGCCGAATACTGGCGCAGGATCGACGAGGAAAAGGGCTTCCCGGAAGCCTTCGTCACCGCCATGACCGAGGCCGGCTGGCTCTCGGCGATGATTCCGGAAGAATACGGCGGCTCGGGCCTGGGCCTGGCCGAGGCTTCGGTGATTCTCGAAGAGGTCAACCGTTGCGGCGGCAACTCCGGGACCATCCACGGGCAGATGTACAACATGTTCACCCTGCTCAGAAACGGCAGCGAGGAGCAGAAACGCTACTACCTGCCGAAGCTGGCGAGCGGCGAGCTGCGCCTGCAGTCCATGGGCGTCACCGAGCCGACCACCGGCACCGACACCACCAAGATCAAGACCACGGCGGTGAAGAAGGGCGACAAGTACGTCATCAACGGGCAGAAGGTATGGATCTCGCGCATCCAGCATTCCGACCTGATGATCCTGCTGGCACGCACCACGCCGCTGGCCGAGGTGCAGCGCAAGTCCGAGGGCATGTCGATCTTCCTCGTCGACCTGCGCGAGGCCATCGGCAACGGCCTGACCGTGCAGCCGATCGCCAACATGGTCAACCACGAGACCAACGAGCTGTTCTTCGACAACCTGGAAATCCCCGCCAGCAGCCTGATCGGCGAGGAGGGCAAGGGCTTTCGCTACATCCTCGACGGTCTGAATGCCGAGCGCACGCTGATCGCCGCCGAGTGCATCGGCGATGGCCGCTGGTTCGTCGAGAAGTCCGCGCAGTACGCCCGCGACCGTGTGGTATTCGGCCGGCCCATCGGGCAGAACCAGGGCGTGCAGTTTCCCATCGCCGAAGCGCATATCGAGATCGAGGCCGCCGACCTGATGCGCTGGCGCGCCTGCGAGGAATACGACGCCGGTCGCAATGCCGGGGCGGCCGCCAACATGGCCAAGTACCTCGCAGCGAAGGCCAGCTGGGAGGCCGCCAACGCCTGCCTGCAGACCCACGGCGGCTTCGGCTTCGCCAACGAATACGACGTCGAGCGCAAATTCCGCGAGACGCGGCTGTACCAGGTGGCGCCGATCTCCACCAACCTGATCCTGTCGTACGTGGCCGAGCACCTGCTCGAGCTGCCGCGCTCGTTCTAACGGAGCCGAACGTAGGGTGGAAAACGGCGAAGCCTTTTCCACGCGTACCAAACAGGCGACACAGGTGGAAATGCTGCGCGATTTCCACCCTGCGAAAGAGGGACGTGCGTCATGAACATCAGCCATCTCGACCACTTGGTCCTCACCGTTGCCGATATCGAGACCTCGGTGGACTTCTACACCCGCGTGCTCGGCATGCAGGCGGTGACCTTCGGCGAAGGGCGCAAGGCGCTGGCCTTCGGCAACCAGAAGATCAACCTGCACCAGGCCGGGCGCGAATTCGAGCCCAAGGCCGAGCGTCCCATTCCCGGTTCGGCGGACCTGTGCTTCATCGTCGCCACGCCGCTGGAGCAGGTAATCGCGCACCTTAAGGCGCAGCAGGTCGCCATTCTCGAAGGTCCGGTGCAACGCACCGGCGCCACCGGGCCGATCCGCTCGGTCTACGTTCGCGACCCCGATTTCAATCTGATCGAACTATCCAACCCCCTGGAGCCGAGCGCATGAGCCAGCACACCCGCGCCCTGACCGAATTTCTCGCCGGACTCGCTTACGAGCAGATTCCCGACGCGGTGCTCGCCCGCACCGAAGACCTGTTTCTCGACTGGCTCGGCTCCGCGCTGGCCAGCGCCGGCGCGCATCCGATTCCGCTGTTCGAGCGTTACGCGCAGAAGATGGGTCCGGCCGAAGGACCGGCGCGCATTCTGGTCAACGGCCAGAGCAGCTCGGCCTATTTCGCCGCGCTGGTGAATGCCGCCAGCTCGCACCTGGTGGAGCAGGACGACCTGCACAACAGCTCCGTGTTGCACCCGGCCACCGTGGTGTTTCCCGCTGCGCTGGCGGCGGCGCAGGATCTCGGCAAGTCCGGCCGCGAGCTGTTGGTGGCCTCGGTGGCCGGCTACGAGGCGGGCATCCGCATCGGCGAGTTCCTCGGCCGCTCGCATTACCGCATCTTCCACACCACCGCGACGGTCGGCACCCTGGCCGCGGCGGTGGCCGTTGGCAAGCTGATGGATTTCGACCAGCAGCAGTTCACCCATCTGCTCGGCAGCGCCGGTACGCAAGCGGCGGGGCTGTGGGAGTTTCTCCGTGACGCGGCGGACTCCAAGCAGCTACACACCGCCAAGGCGGCTGCCGATGGCCTGCTCGCCGCCTACCTGACCGCCGATGGCCTGACCGGCGCGCAAGACATTCTCGAAGGCGAGCAGGGCATGGCGGCGGGCATGTCCCGCGATGCCGAGCCGAGCAAGCTGTCCGACCGGCTCGGCACGCGCTGGGCGCTGGCGGAAACCTCGTTCAAGTTCCACGCCTCCTGCCGGCATACCCATCCGGCGGCCGATGCGCTGCTGGCGCTGATGCAGCGCGAGGGGCTCGGGGCCGATGACATTGCCTCGGTCACCACCCGCGTGCACCAGGGCGCGATCGACGTGCTCGGCCGCGTGACGGTGCCGCAGACGGTGCATCAGGCCAAGTTCTCCATGGGCACCGTGCTGGGGCTGATCGCCCTGTACGGCAAGGCCGGCCTGACCGAATTCCACAGCCATGCGCTCAGCGACCCGCGCGTCGGCGAGTTCCGCGAGAAGGTCTCGATGACGCTCGATCCCGAGGTGGACGGCGCCTACCCGGCACGCTGGCTCGGTCGCGTCGAAGTGATCACCGCCGATGGCCGCACGCTGCACGGCGCCATCGACGAGCCGAAGGGCGACCCGAGCAACACGCTGAGCCGCGCCGAGCTGGAGGACAAGTTCCGCCGCCTGGTGCAGTTCTCCGCGGCGCGCAGCGATGACGAGGCGGGCGAATTGATCGACAGGGTCTGGCGTTTGCGCGAGCTGGAGCGGCTGGACGCGCTGGCCTGAACGTAGGGTGGAAAGCGACCGCAGGTCTTTTCCACCGGTTTGTACGGCACCCCGTCGCATCGCTTGGAGCCGGATGGACCTGAACAAACGCGTGGAAATGGCTTCGCCGATTTCCACCCTACGCCGAATTTGCAGGAACCGAACATGAACGACACCCAAGTCAAACCCCGCCCTCTCGATGGCATCACCGTGGTCAGCCTCGAGCACGCCATTGCCGCGCCGTTCTGCACGCGCCAGCTGGCGGACCTCGGTGCGCGGGTAATCAAGGTCGAGCGCCCCGGTGCCGGCGATTTCGCCCGCGGCTATGACGAGCGCGTCGACGGCTTGGCTTCGCATTTCGTCTGGACCAACCGCTCCAAGGAAAGCCTGACCCTCGACGTGAAACAGGACGCCGCCACGCAGGTGCTCGACCAGCTCTTGGCCAAGGCCGACGTGCTGGTGCAGAACCTCGCGCCCGGTGCCGCGGCGCGCATGGGACTGTCGTTCGAAGCGCTGCACGAACGCTTCCCGCGGCTGATCGTCTGCGACATCTCCGGCTACGGTGAAGGCGGCCCGTACGAACAGAAGAAGGCCTATGACCTGCTGATCCAGAGCGAGGGCGGCTTCCTCTCCGTCACCGGCGGGCCGGGCGAAACCGAGATGGCCAAGGCCGGCTGTTCCATCGCCGATATTGCCGCCGGCATGTACGCCTACACCGGCGTGCTGTCGGCGCTGATGCTGCGCGACAAGACCGGCGTCGGCAGCCGCATCGACGTGTCCATGCTGGAAAGCCTGGTCGAGTGGATGGGCTACCCGCTGTATTACGCCTACAAGGGCGCCACGCCGCCGCCGCGCGCCGGTGCCGCGCACGCCACCATCTACCCCTACGGTCCGTTCCCCACCGGCGATGGCGGCACGGTGATGCTCGGCCTGCAGAACGAGCGCGAGTGGCTGCTGTTCTGCGAAAAAGTCCTGCTACAACCGGCACTGGCCAGCGACGCGCGCTTCTCCAGCAACTCGCTGCGCTCGGAACACCGTGCCGAGCTGCGCGCCCTCATCGTCGAGGCGTTCAGCCGGCTGAGCGCCGACGAGGTGATTGCCCGGCTGGATGCCGCACCCATCGCCAACGCTCACGTCAACGACATGGCCGGCGTCTGGGCCCACCCGCAGCTTCAGGCGCGTCAGCGCTGGAGCGAGGTGGACAGCCCGTCCGGCAAGCTGCCAGCGCTGCTGCCGCCGGGGCGCAACGAAGCCTTCACCCCGCGCATGGACCCGATCCCCGCGCTGGGCCAGCACACCGACGCGCTGCTGAGCGAACTCGGCTACGCGCCGGGCGATATCCAGCGCCTGCACGAGCAGGGCGCGGTATGAGCGTGCCCAGGAGCCAGCCCATGAACTCATCGATCATCCGTAGCGCGCTGTTCGTCCCGGCGACCCGCCCGGAGCGCATTTCCAAGGCGCTGGCGAGCGGCGCCGACGCGGTCATCGTCGACCTTGAAGACGCCGTGGCAGAAAGCCTCAAGGCCGAGGCACGTGGCAACCTCGAAGCCTTTCTCGCCGCCACTCCGGACGCACGCGTGCTGGTGCGCATCAATGCGCCGACGCATCCCGAGCAGGCCGCCGACCTGGCGCTCTGCGCACACTATCCCGGCGTCGCTGGCGTGCTGCTGCCGAAAGTGGAAAGCGCGGTGCAGGTGGCGTTGGCGACCGGCTGCGGCAAGCCGGTGTGGCCGATCATCGAGAGCGCGCGCGGGCTGGCGCATCTGGCGGAAATCGCCCACGCCCACGGCGTCGAGCGGCTGTCGTTCGGCTCACTGGACCTGGGGCTGGACCTCGGCCTGGCCAGCGGCAGCGCAGCGGCCGAGCGGATTCTCGATCAGGCACGTTACGCGCTGCTGCTGCAGTCGCGTCTGGCCGGGCTGGCCGCACCGCTGGACAGTGTCTTCCCCGACATCAAGAACCTGCACGGCCTCGCCCAGGCAGTAGCCGATGCCCGCGACATGGGCTTCGGCGGGCTGCTGTGCATCCATCCCGGCCAAATCGCCGTGGTGCATGAAACGCTGATGCCCAGCGCCGCCGAACTCGACTGGGCACACCGCATCCTCGCCGCCGGCGCCAGTGGCGACGGGGTCTTCGTAGTAGACGGACAGATGGTCGATGCCCCCGTCATCGGCCGTGCCCGTCGCCTGCTGCAACGTGCCGGGCAAGCGGTGCCCTGACCGCGCCCATCAAGGCAAACGTACCAACCGACAAAAACAAAAGGGGTACCACCATGCTGAAAACCACACTCAAGGCGCTTGCGTGCGCTTTGTCCCTGAGCGCTGCCGGCCTCGTGCAGGCTGCCGAGACAGCGTCCGCTCCCGTGACCATCAAATTCGCCCACGTAGTGGCGGACAACACACCGAAGGGGCAGGGCGCCCTGCTGTTCAAGAAACTCGCCGAGGAACGCCTGCCGGGCAAGGTGAAGGTCGAGGTCTACCCGAACTCCTCGCTGTTCGGCGACGGCAAGGAAATGGAGGCCCTGCTGCTCGGCGACGTGCACATGCTGGCGCCGTCCCTGGCCAAGTTCGAGCATTACGCCAAGGCCATCCAGATCTATGACCTGCCGTTCCTGTTCGACGACCTGGCGGCAGCCGATCGTTTCCAGAGCGGCCCGCAGGGCAAGGCGCTGCTGCGCGCGATGGAGGATAAGAACATCACCGGCCTGGCCTACTGGCACAACGGCATGAAGCAGCTTTCGGCGAACAAGCCGCTGCGCGAGCCGAAGGATGCCCGCGGGCTGAAATTCCGCGTACAGGCTTCCGCGGTGCTCGACGAGCAGTTCAAGGCCGTGCGCGCCAACCCGCGCAAGATGAGCTTCGCCGAGGTCTATCAGGGCCTGCAGACCGGCGTGGTCAACGGCACCGAGAACACCTGGTCGAACTACGAGAGCCAGAAAGTGCACGAGGTACAGCCCTACATGACCGCCTCCGACCACGGCCTGATCGACTACATGGTGATCACCAACACCCAGTTCTGGAACGGTCTGCCGGAAGACGTGCGCGGCGAGCTGGAAACGATCATGGAAGAGGTCACCGCCGAGGTGAACCGCCAGGCCGACGACCTCAACCAGCAGGCGCGCCAGGCCATCGTCGCCTCCGGCAAGACCGAGATCATCGAACTGTCCCCCGAGCAGCGCGCCAAATGGCGCGAGGCGATGAAGCCGGTGTGGAAGAAGTTCGAGGGTGATATCGGTGCCGAGCTGATCGAAGCGGCGCAGTCAGCCAACCGCTCCTGAGCCATGGGTGGCGCCATAGCGCCGGAAAAACAAACGGGCCTGTCGAATTCGACCGGCCCGTTTTTCATGTCTGGCTGGCTTATGCTGGCCGGCAAACGCGCAAGGAGACGCCGGCATGAGTCGTTACGCCAGGGTCAGCACACCGGTGCTGGATATCGCTTATCTCGAATGGAATCCTCGTGGCCAGCAGGTCGCGGTGCTGGTGCATGGCTGGCCGGATTGCCCGGAAGGCTGGACGCCCGTGGCCGAGCGCCTGGCCGCGGCCGGCTACCGCGTGCTGTGCCCGACACTGCGCGGTTTCGGCCAGACGCGTTTCATCGATCCGCTGACCCCACGCAGCGGTCAGCTGGCGGCACTGGGCCGCGATCTGCTGGATTTCATCGATGCGCTGCGCCTCGATCAGCCAGTGCTGGTCGGCCATGACTGGGGCGCGCGGGCGGTGGCCAATGCCTGCGGGCTGCGCCATCACGCCGCCGCGCGGCTGGTAATGCTCGCGGTGGGCTATGGCACCAATGACCCGAACCAGCACATCTCGCTCAGCCAGGCGCGCAACTACTGGTACCACTGGTACATGGCGACATCGCGCGGCGAGCGCACGGTAGTCGAGGATCGCGCGGCCTTTACGCGGCTGCTGTGGGATACCTGGTCTCCGGCCGGCTGGTACGCCGAGGCGGATTTCATCCAGGCGCTGAAGGCGTTCGACAACCCGGACTGGGCTGCCGTGGTACTGCATTCCTATCGCCACCGTTGGGGCTTCGTCGACGGCGATCCGGCCTACGCATCGGACGAGGCGCTGCTGCAGCCTGCCCCGGTGCTCGCCGTGCCGACGCTGGTGCTGCACGGCGAGGCGGATACCTGCAACGCACCGGAAACCTCGGCGGGCCGCGAGGCCTTGTTCAGCGGCCCATACCACCGACAGCTATTGCCAGGCGTCGGCCATTTCCCCCAGCGCGAAGCGCCACAGGCGGTGGAGGAAGCGATTCTGCGATTCTGTCAGGGGGATTGAGCCGTTGCTACATGCTGCGGGCGGCGAGACCTAACTGTTTTCCGGCCTGCAGTGGTTGGTTTTTTTAGGGCTCTGCTAGGCCTGCCGCTTGTGCTTGCCAGCTTTCGTTTGCCTGGTAGACGTTCGGTGATCTCGACAACTCATCGACGCGGCAATGGTAGAGAGTGCGCCGAAGGTCACAGGCGGGGCAATGTTGGGCGGCAGCAATTTCATGCCTCGTTGGGCTGGTGTATAAACACCCGGCGTCACTGAGAGGCCCGAGCTAGAAGGTCGGAGACAACAGCGAGTGGAATGTTATACACCAAGCCCGTTCGGCGCCTTATATACCACATGGCGTCTAATTATAGTTGGTCTATCAAGGAAGAGTTAATGGATATTATCTCGACAATAAGTACGTCACTTAGCCTGACGAAGCGGCTCCGTGAAATCTCCAAAAATATTGAAGATGCCGAATTTAAAAATCTGCTAGCTGATCTTTCGAGCGAACTTGCTGACCTAAAGTTGGAAGCTACCTCTCTTAAAGAGCGCATCGCTCAGCTCCAAGAAGAAAATAATCTGCTTAAACAGACATCACAGCCCGTTGATGAAAAACCTACTGGAAGAAAGTGGGGCTGCTATATCTTCGAGGCCGACAGTGGTCTGTACTGCCCAGCATGCTGGGACTCAAAACGTCGAAAATCCTCCACCACCCGAGTAGATACTCGATTTCGTCATTGCCCCGTATGCAATGCACCTATTGGGGCCGGCTAACAAGTGGTTCAAATCGTTCGCGTCGCTCACTGGGACGGGCTAAAGCCCGCCCTTTAACCAAACGTTAGGAACTATCCGATTTTCACTCGGAGCAGGAATCAAAGAAATGACAGAGCATTCGCTCCACTCCTCATATCGTGAAAAGCTGATTGAACACTTGCTCATTGGCGAGTTACTCAAACTCTCTTGGAAAATAAAAGACTTTAGTCTCGAAATCTCTAAACCTGAGGTCGACAACTCTGGCTACGATATTATTGCCGAAGCAAACGGTGTCATTAGACATATTCAACTCAAAGCCACATTCATTGGCTCGGCAACCGCAACACAAAAAATCCATGTATCGCTGGCAAAAAAACCATCTGGCTGTGTAGTTTTGGTTCACTTCAACAATGAAACGCTAGAACTCGGGCCGTATTATTTTTTCGGCGCGGCTCCAGGTCAACCACTACCGAGCCTAGAAAATCTAAAAATCGCCAAGCATACAAAAGGTAATGCTTCCGGCCTAAAAACTGAAAGACCAAATATTAGAACTATAAAAAAAGGTAGCTTCATGAAATTTCAAACAATAAATGAGCTATACATCCAATTGTTTGTGGCAAGCTCCTAACAAGTGGTTCAAGCCGTTCGCTTCGCTCACTCGGGATGGCTAAAGCCCGCCCCTTAACCAAACGTTCTGCAGCGGGATCCGCCTGCGCCGACAGTCTCGCTTCTCACCACAAGCACTAGAATCACACCTCATTGCTCGATCCCGCCTTCAGCAGGCTTTGTGCTGTGCCAGTCGCTACTGGACTTGCGCTCATGACGCCACACCGCCGGGCGCTTCGCACGGATTCAAAGGCCGGCGTCCTGCATCCACTTCGGTCTCGGATAACGGCGATCGGCCTTGCCGGCCTTGAGTACCGCGCCCGGCACGTCGTGGCCGACCAGTTGGGGCAGGTCGGCGGCGCATTGCAGCAGGCGGTCGAGATCGACGGCGGTGTCTAGGCCCATGCGCTGGAACATATGCACCAGATCTTCGGTGCAGATATTGCCGCTGGCGCCGGGCGCGTAAGGGCAGCCGCCGAGGCCGCCGAGCGAGGCGTCGAAGCGGTCGATGCCGGCGTTCAGCGCTGCCAGTGCGTTGGCCAGGCCCATGCCGCGGGTGTTGTGGAAGTGTGCGGTGAATACTGCCTGCGGCCAGCTGTTCAGCACTTCGCGGCAGATGCGCTCGACCTGCGCCGGGTCGGCCATGCCGGTGGTGTCGCAGAGGGTGATGCCCTGCACGCCGATCTCCAGCAGGCGTTGCACCAGCTCATAGATGCGCCGCTCGGGCACATCGCCCTCGAAGGGGCAGCCGAAGGTGGTCGATAGCGAGGCGTTGATGAATACGCCACTGCCGCGAGTGACTTCGATGATTTCGCGGAACTGCACCAGCGACTGTTCGGGCGTCATGCGCAGGTTGGCCAGGCCGTGGGTATCGCTGGCCGACATCACCAGGTTGATCTCGTCCACCTCGCAGGCCAGCGCGCGCTCGCAGCCCTTCACGTTGGGCACCAGCACGGTGTACTCGACGCCCTCCGCACGGCGGATGCCACGCATCACGTCCTCGGCGTCGCGCAGGTTGGGGATGGCCTTGGGCGAGGTGAAGGAGGTGACCTCGATCTTCGCCAGCCCGGTCTGCGAGAGGCGGTCGATCAGAGCGATCTTGGCTTCGGTCGGCACGAAGTTCGCTTCGATCTGGAAGCCGTCGCGGGTGGCGACTTCCTGGATATACAGGCGTTTGCTCATGGATGAGTCCTGTCGGTTATGCCCGGTCGTAGGGTGGATGACGCTCCACCCATCCACCGTTTGGGGGGCATGGTGGATGAAAAAAGCGTCATCCACCCTACGCTGTTGGCTTGAAGCTTGTGGCTTGCAGCTTGGCGCTGCTTCTTTCAGATGATCCCGCGTTCGCGCAGGCCCTGGCGTTGTTCATCGGTGAGGCCGAGGCCGGCCAGCACATCGTCGGTGTGCTCGCCCAGTTGCGGGCCGCCTTCGCCGATGCGTCCCGGCGTGCGCGACAGCTTGGGCAGCACGCCCGGCACCTTGAGCGGGCCGGCGAAGGTCTGCACCTGCTCGATCATCTGCCGCGCCAGGTAGTGCGGGTCCTTGACGATATCTGCAGCGGTGTAGGGATAACCGGCCGGCACGCGGGCGCCCTTGAGTGCTTCGATCACCTCGTCGCGGCTGTGCTGGATGGTCCATTCGCCAATGGCGGCATCGATCAGCTCGGCGTGCTGGGCGCGGCCGTCGTTGTGGGCGAAGCGCGGATCATCGGCAAGGTCCTGGCGGCCCATCAGGGTCATCAGGCGCTTGTAGATGCTGTCGCCATTGCCGGCGATCAGCACGTAGGCGCCGTCGTTGCACAAATAGGAATTGGACGGCGTGATGCCGGGCAGGGCACTGCCAGCCGGCTCGCGTACATAGCCGAAGGCGTCGTATTCGGGCACAAGGCTTTCCATCATGGCGAACACCGACTCGTACAGCGCCACGTCGATCTCCTGGCCCTGGCCGCTTCGGTTGCGCTCCTGCAGGGCGAGCAATACACCGATCACGCCATACAGCGAGGACAGCGAATCGCCGATGCTGACGCCGACCCGCACCGGCGGCTGGCCGGGATAGCCGGACAGGTGACGCAGGCCGCCCATGGCTTCGCCGATCACGCCGAAGCCCGGCAGGTCGCGATAGGGGCCGGTCTGGCCGTATCCGGAGATGCGCAGCATGATCAGCCGAGGGTTCAGCTTCGACAGCTCATCCCAGCCCAGACCCCATTCTTCCAGCGTGCCGGGGCGGAAGTTCTCCACCAGGATGTCGGCTTCGGCCACCAGCTGGCGGACGATTTCCTGGCCTTCCGCGGCTTTGAGATCGAGCGTCACCGAGCGCTTGTTGCGCGACTGCACATGCCACCAGAGCGAGGTGCCGTCCTTGAGCTTGCGCCACTTGCGCAACGGGTCGCCGACCTTGGGCGGCTCGATCTTGATCACATCGGCGCCGAATTCGCCGAGCAGCTTGCTGGCGAAAGGGCCGGCGATCAGTTGGCCCATCTCGATCACCTTGAGGCCCTGCAGCGGCAGGTTCTTGTCTGTCTGTTCGCTCATCACGACACCTGTGCCGGTTGATTCATGGTGCCGAGCATGACCGACCCATCGGCAGCGGACAATTGGTCGTTGGCCAAGCATGGCTTCGCGCTCCACGAAGCCGGGAGACGTGGGGCCGTGGAATAGCGGCGGGAATAGGTGCATGCTTCGTCACCCGCGAATACGGAAGCTTGCCCATGCGCCGCATCGATTTCGTCACCCTTCGGCTGTTCGTCGCCATCGCCGAGACCCGTAGCCTGACCCGCGCCGCCGAGCGCGAGCATCTGGCGCTGGCAGCGGTGAGCAAGCGCGTCAGCGATCTGGAAGGGCAGCTCGGCGTCAGCCTGCTCTATCGCCAGCCCAAGGGCGTCGAGCTGACGCCGGCCGGCCACGCGCTGCTGCACCACGCGCGCAACCTGCTGGACAACCTGCAGCAGCTGGACGCTGACCTCAGCGAGTTCAGCCAGGGCGTGAAGGGCCATGTGCGCATCCACGCCAACACCTCGGCGGTGATCGAGTTCCTGCCCGAAGACCTGAGCGCCTTTGCCCGCCAGCACCCGGAAGTGAAGATCGACCTGGAGGAGCGCGTCAGCAGTGACACCCTGCGCGCCCTGCGCGAGGGGCTGACCGATATCGGCATCTTCGCCGGGCACATGCCGGCCGAGGACCTGCAGGTGTTTCCCTACCGCGAGGATCGGCTGGTGCTAGTCACGCCACGCGAGCATCCGCTGGCCGGCCGCGAATGCATTGCACTGCGCGAGGCGGCAGGCTTCGACTTCATTGGCCTGCAGCAGGACGCCTCACTGCATGCCCTGCTGCAGCAGTCCGCACAGCAGATGGGCACGCCGCTGCGCCTGCGCATTCAGGTACGCAGCTTTGAGGCGATCTGCCGGATGATCCACACCGGCATGGGCATCGGCGTGCTGCCCGAGCAGGTGGTGCGCAACTACCTGCCGGCGCTGGACGTGGCGATGGTGCCGCTGACCGATGTCTGGGCGCGGCGTGAACTGAAGCTCGGCGTGCGCAATCTGGAAAGCCTGTCGGTGACTGCCCGGCAGATGCTCGAGCACCTCACGCTTCGCGAAGGCCAGCCCTGAACGAAGCCGTTCGGCGGCGCGATCGCGTCACGGCCTTCGCCAAACGCGAAGTCGCGCTTGGCCAATTAGCAATTCAGCCCGAGGGGGCTGCGGGGTAGAGTCGGACCAGCTGCATGGCTCACACAACTACAAAACGGAGCTCTCCATGGCACGACTCACCCGTGGCATCACCCGTCTGCTCGCCGCTTCGGCGCTGTTTAGCGTCCTCGGCGCCCAGGCCGATCCGATCCTGATCAAGTTCTCCCATATCACCGCCGACAGCACGCCGAAGGGTCAGGGCGCGCTGATGTTCAAGAAGCTCGTGGAAGAGCGCCTGCCCGGCCAGGTGGAAGTGCAGGTATTCGCCAACTCCTCGCTGTACGGCGACGGCAAGGAGATGGAGGCACTGCTGATGAACGAGGTGCAGCTGCTGGCGCCGGCACCGTCGAAGCTCGAGCAGTACACCAAGCAGCTGCAGCTGTTCGACCTGATGTTCCTGTTCGACGACATGGCCGCGGCGCAGCGCTTCCAGCAGTCGGACAAGGGGCGCGCCATGCTCAAATCCATGGAGGACAAGGGCATCACCGGCCTGGCCTACTGGCTCAACGGCATGCGCCACTTCACTGCCAACAAGCCGCTGCGCGAGCCGGCCGACGCCCGCGGGCTGAAATTCCGCGTACAGCCTTCGGACCTGCAGGCCGCCCAGTACACCGCCCTGCGGGCGGTGCCGCGCAAGATGGCCTTCGCCGAGATCTACCAGGGCCTGCAGACCGGCGTGGTCAATGCCCAGGACAATCCCTGGTCGAACATCTACAGCCAGAAGTACCACGAGGTGCAGAAGTACATCACCGAGTCCGGCCACGGCATCGGCAATTACCTGCTGATCACCAACACCCAGTTCTGGAACAGCCTGCCCGCGGAGGTGCGTGGCGAGCTGGAAACCATCATCGACGAGGTCACCGTCGAGGTGAATCGCCAGGCCGAGGCGCTGAACGAGAAGGCCAAGCAGGGCGTTATCGACTCGGGCAAGAGCGAGATTCTGGTGCTGACCGACGAGCAGCGCGCCCGCTGGCGCGAGGCTGTACAACCGGCCTGGAAGAAGTATGAGGACGAGATCGGCAAGGATCTGATCGAAGCGGCTCGCGCGGCGAACCGCGAGAGCTGAGGCAGAGGGTGACGATGGTCTGTTAGACCAACGTGCAGTGTCCGTCGCTCCAGCGGCGCCGCACAATGGCCGGCATCGAATCTGCGTGATCCGATATTAAGTGTGTGCTAACCGGTTAACTGGTTGGACGGGCGGTCCTGAATGGGGTCGCCCTTTTTTTTTGCCTCGCAAAAGTCGTCTCGTCGCCGGCAGTTCCGACAGACGCCGCGACCGCCCGCGCACGCCACGCCGCCGCGTACGGTGGGGTGATTGCGCCTGTCGGCGGCGTTCTCCCGTCGAGCGCAGGGAAATGCGCGGCCGATCCACTGTCTATCCTCTAGTCATCCGCCACCGTGTGCGGTCGGTGTGCGGCGAACATGTCGTCAGGCGTTTGGTTGTCGGCTTGCCAGGATTGCGTACGCGCACTCCCGCCAGTCACTCGGGTTCGTAGGGTTCGCCTGTAGGACAGGGTTTGCACAACTTGATGAAGCGTTACCGGACCGACATGAGGTAATTCCCCATGAATGCTGCGTCACTCTATCCCGTACGGCCCGAGGCGGCCGCCCACACGCTGACCGACGAAGCCACCTACAAGGCGCTGTACCAGCAATCGGTCATCAATCCCGACGGCTTCTGGCGCGAGCAGGGCGCGCGGCTGGACTGGATCAAGCCGTTCACCGAGGTCAAACGCACCTCCTTCGACGATCACCATGTTGATATCAAATGGTTCGCCGACGGCACCCTCAACGTCGCGGCCAACTGCCTGGATCGCCATCTGGACGAGCGCGGCGATCAGGTGGCGATCATCTGGGAGGGCGATGACCCTTCCGAACACCGCGAGATCACCTACCGTGAGCTGCACCGCGAAGTCAGCAAGTTCGCCAACGCCCTGCGTGGCCAGGATGTGCATCGGGGCGACGTGGTGACCCTCTACATGCCGATGATTCCCGAGGCGGCCGTGGCGATGCTGGCCTGCGCGCGCATCGGCGCGATCCACTCGGTGGTGTTCGGTGGCTTTTCGCCGGAGGCGCTGGCGGGGCGCATCATCGACGGCCAGTCGAAAGTGGTGATCACCGCCGACGAAGGTTTGCGCGGCGGCAAGGCCGTGCCGCTGAAGGAGAACGTCGACGAGGCGCTGACCAACCCGCAGACCGGCTGCGTGCAGAAGATCATCGTGGTACGCCGGACCGGCGCCGATATCCGCTGGCACAAGCATCGCGACATCAGCTACGACGACCTCATGCGGGTGGCCGGCGAAGTCTGCGCGCCGAAGGAGATGGGCGCCGAGGAGCCGCTGTTCATCCTCTATACCTCCGGTTCCACCGGCAAACCCAAGGGCGTGCTGCACACCTGCGGCGGCTACCTGCTGTACGCCGCGCTGACTCACGAGCGGGTGTTCGACTATCGGCCCGGCGAAATCTACTGGTGCACCGCCGATATCGGCTGGATCACCGGGCACAGCTACCTGATCTACGGCCCGCTGGCCAACGGCGCGACCACGCTGATGTATGAGGGCGTGCCGAATCACCCAGACGTCACCCGCATCGCGCAGATCATCGACAAGCACAAGGTCAACATCCTCTACACGGCGCCAACGGCGATCCGCGCGATGATGGCCGAGGGCGACGCGGCGGTGCGGGGCGCCGACGGTTCCAGCCTGCGCCTGCTCGGCAGCGTCGGCGAGCCGATCAACCCCGAGGCCTGGCACTGGTACTACGAGACGGTCGGCCAGTCGCGCTGCCCGATTGTCGATACCTGGTGGCAGACCGAGACCGGCGGCATCCTCATCAGCCCGTTGCCGGGCGCCACCGCGCTCAAACCCGGCTCGGCGACGCGGCCGTTCTTCGGCGTGGTGGCGGGGCTGGTGGACAATCTCGGCAACCTGCTGGAGGGGCCGGCGGAGGGCAATCTGGTGATCCTCGATTCCTGGCCGGGCCAGATGCGCACCATCTACAAGGATCACGACCGTTTCGTCGACACCTACTTCAAGACTTTCCGCGGCATGTACTTCACCGGCGACGGGGCGCGACGCGACGAGGATGGCTACTACTGGATCACCGGGCGGGTGGATGACGTGCTCAACGTCTCCGGCCATCGCATGGGTACGGCGGAAATCGAGAGCGCCCTGGTCGCTCACCCGAACGTCGCCGAGGCAGCGGTGGTGGGGGTGCCGCATGCGCTCAAGGGGCAGGGCATCTACGTCTTTGTGACCTTGGTGGCAGGCGTCGAGCCGAGCGACCGGTTGCGTCAGGAGCTGCAGCAGTGGGTGCGCCGGCAGATCGGCCCGATTGCGGTGCCGGACACGATCCAGTGGGCGCCCGGGTTGCCGAAGACGCGCTCGGGCAAGATCATGCGCCGCCTGCTGCGCAAGATCGCCACGCAGGACTACGACAGCCTGGGCGATACCTCGACGCTGGCCGATCCGGCAGTGGTGCAGCAGCTGGTGGATGCGAACCGGGCGATGCACCGCGGCTGAGCCGCCGGCCTCAGCGGCCGGGCGCCAGCCGCGGCCCGGCCTGCTCGCGCGTCGGGCTTGCGTCCGCGTGCCCGGCTGCGAGCCCGGCAACGCTCAGTTCCGGGAAGCTGCCGCCGATGAATTCGATCCGGCGGGTCGGGTGGGCGAAGTCCACTTCCAGCTCCTTCAGACCGTCGAGGAGCGCGAGATTGATCTCCTGCTGCACGTCCATGTACTTGTTGTAGTCGGACGTCTGCATGATGTAGACGACCTCGAACGTCAGCTGGCTTTCGTCGAAGGAGAGGAAGTGCGCGCGGTCGAACTTGACGTTCTCCAGCCCCTCGATGATGCGCCGCACCAGCGCGCTCACCTCGCGAACCTTGGCCGACGGTGTCCTGTAGGAGATGCCGAACTTGAAGACGATGCGGCGGGTGTTCATGCGCTTGTAGTTGTGCAGGATCTGCTTGAGCAGGTCGGCGTTGGCGCACACCACCTGCTCGCCGCTCAGGCTGCGGATGCGCGTGGTCTTCAGGCCGATGTGCTCGATGGTGCCGGCCACCTCGCCGAACACCACGAAGTCGCCGATCTCGAACGGCTTGTCGATGCCGATCGACAGCGAGGCGAAGATGTCGCTGAGCAGCGTTTGTACGGCCAGCGCGATGGCGATGCCGCCGACGCCGAGGCTGGCGACCATCGCCGTGATGTTCACGCCCAGGTTGGCGAGGATCGACAGCAGCATCATGGTCCACACCACCAGGCGCAGCATGATGCCGATGATGGTGGTGGTCACCGGATTGCGCGCCTTGCCGTCACGGGTCAGGCTCTCCATCCACAGGCGCACCGCGGTGTCCAGCCACAGGGCGATCTGGAACGCCAGGGCGACGAACCAGCCGTGGGACATCGCCGATTCCCAACGCTCGGGCAGCTCCACCACCTTCAGGCCGATCAGCAGCGAGAAGGCGAGAATCAGCAGACTGCTGGTGTTCTCCAGCATCTGCGCGGCGATCCCGGCAAAGCCGCTGCGCGAACCGTTGAGCATGCGCTTCAGGCGGTTGGTGACCAGTTTCAGGATGGCGCGCAGCAGTACGTAGCTGACCACGGTGATGGCAGCGACGATGGCGATGTTGACCCACAGGGTTTCGTCCAGCAGAACGTCCCACTTCATTGATTCGAATCCTCCACGGCGACGGCGCGCACCGGATGGCGCGCGGGCAAAGGGCTACGGTTTTCAGTAGCCCCTGTCGCCGAGAAGTTCCCCTTGGCGCGGGAGGCGGGTGCGGCGAGCGGGCGCTGCGTGGCGAATCAGTCGAGCGGCAGCAGCGGCAGCAAATCTTCGTAGCCGCCGCCATTGATGACGTTGCGATAGCCCAGCGCCTGCAGTTCGTCCTGCGCCACCGATGAGCGGCGTCCGCTGCGGCAGTAGAGCACCACGGTGGTGTCCTTGTCGGGCGCAACCTCGGCGATGCTGGCGGCCAGCGCGGATTCCTCGATGTTGATGGCGCCCGGGATCGAGCCTTCGGCAAATTCCTCGCTGCTGCGCACGTCGATCAACAGCGTGTCCGGCATCTGCAAGGCCTGGACTGCGGCCGGGCGGTCGATTTCGCCGGCCACGGCCGGAAGGCTCAGCGAAAGGGTGAGAAGGAGGGGTAACAGGCGCATGGCGGAGTCCTCGTGCTGACTTCCCGCCGCGTACCTCAGCCGAACAGCCGGGTGAGGTTGGGCAGGATCAATATCACCGCAGTGGCGACGAGGATCAGTGTGGCCTGCCGGAACTTTTTCTGCTTGAACATCGTGTGGCCTTCTTCTTGTTCTGAATGCGCCGCGTCGCGCTCGACATGCGCCAGCCGGTGCGAAGCGCAGGTGGCTGGCAGGTCTTTAGCGGCAATCATCGTGGCGTCATTTTCTCTATGCGATGCGCGCTCAGCATGGTGCGAACGTCACGGTTCGCAACATCGACTCCGGTTGGCGGGTTCGCAGCAAGTTCCGTACCGCGTGCAGCTGGCGAACGGTGCAGCGCGCGCCGTTTGCCTGTTGTCCAACGGCAACAGCACAGCCACCCGTGGAGGCATCACCATGAAGATTCATCCGCTTTCGCTGTTCCTGCTGAGCGTCGTGGCAATACCGCCGGCGCAGGCACAAAACGTCCCGCCCCTTGAGGAACAACGTCAGCGCAGCGGCATGGAAATGCGCGAAGAGCGCCAGCGCAGTGGGGTGGAGATGCAGCGCCAGCGCCAGCAGCTCGACCAGGACATCGACTCCTCCGGCGCGCCGGCCGGCGATGCCACCGCGCCGGATCGTCCCGCCAGCGATGTGCGCCGCGCGCCGCGCGTACCGCGACTCGACGACCCGGCCAGCGGCGATCCACGCGACGAACGGCCGGTCGCGCCAGACCGGCCCGCCACCACGCCGACCCCGATTCCGCCCTCCAACGGTGCCACGGGTGGAATGGGAACAGGTGGCGGTAACGGCGCGACCCAAGGCGGGCCGACCGGCGGTGGTGCGGCGCGACCGTAACCTGCCATGGCTGGCTGGCGAGAACTGTGTGATTGCAATTTGCCAGCTTGTCATCAGATTGCAACGTCGAGGGCTTGGAATACGCTGCGCCGTCATGCGCGGCGTCTTCCAAGCCATAGAGAACCTCCATGACCGTCACCGAGCAGTTGGGCACACTCGACCGCATTCTTGCCCACGGCGACATCACCACGCTGTTTCAGCCCATCGTGTCGCTGTCCGAACGCCGCGTGCTGGGCTACGAGGCGCTGAGCCGCGGGCCGTCCAACAGCGCCCTGCACTCGCCGATCAACCTGCTGGCGGCGGCCCGTCACGCCGGGCGTCTGGATGCGCTGGAGGTGAGTTTTCGGCAGAGCGCCTGCCGGCGTTTCCGCGAGGGCGCGCTGCCGGGCAAGTTGTTCCTCAATGCCTCTCCGGATTCGCTGCTCGACGATGAGCATCGCGCCGGACGCACGCTGGCACTGCTGCAGACCTACGGAATTCCCGCCAGCCAGGTGGTGATCGAGCTCACCGAGCAGACGCCCACCGAGGATTTCGACGTCCTGCATGCCGCCCTGCACCACTATCGGGCGATGGGCTTTCTGATCGCGCTGGACGATCTCGGCGCGGGTTATTCGAGTCTGCGTTTGTGGTCTGAGCTGCGCCCCGACTACGTGAAGATCGATCGTTACTTCATCGATGGCATCCATCAGGACCGGCTCAAGCGCGAATTCGTCGAGTCGATCCTGCGCATCGCGCGTGCTTCGAAGGCGGAGGTGATCGCCGAAGGCATCGAGCTGCCCGAAGAACTCGCCGTGCTGACGGAGATGGGCGTCGATCTGGTGCAGGGCTATCTGCTGGGACGTCCGCAGGAGCGGCCGTTGCTCGATGCCGAGGAGGTGTTGCCCTCGGCGATTGCCGCGGCCGCCGAGTCGCAGGAGAACGCTTCGCCGCTGGCACCGCTGTTGATCGAGCAGCAGGCGATCGGCGCCGAACGGCAGATCGCCGAGCTGCTGGAGATCTTCCGCCTGCAGCCGAGCCTCGGCTCTCTCGCCGTGCTGGACGATGCACAGCGCCCGGTCGGCATCGTGCATCGGCATCTGATTTCCGATGCGCTGCTCAAGCCGTTCGCCACCGAGCTGCTGGCGCGCAAGCCGGTCAGCCGCCTGATGAGCACCGATTACCTGTCGGTGGAAATCAGCCAGTCGCTGCAGCAGGTCAGCCGCCTGTTGACCAGCCGCGCACGCCAGCGCGTCGACGAGGATTTCATCATTACCCTCGACGGCCGCTACCAGGGGCTCGGGCGCGTGATGGACCTGCTCAAGCTGATCACCGAAATGAAGATTCAGCAGGCGCGGCATGCCAACCCACTGACGCTGCTGCCGGGCAACGTGCCGATCCAGCAGAGCCTGTCGCGGCTGTTGCAGCAGCACTGTGCGGCAGCGATCTGCTACGTGGATGTCGACAACTTCAAGCCCTTCAACGACCTCTACGGGTATGCCAAGGGCGACGAGGTGCTCTTGTGCCTGGCGCAGTGCCTCAACGATGCGATCGACCCGGCCAGCGAGTTCATCGGGCATATCGGCGGTGACGATTTCATGCTGGTGCTGCGCTGCGACGACTGGCATGCGCGGCTTGAGTGCCTGTTCGCTCATTTCGAGCAGCGGGTACGTCAGTTCTACCGTGCCGATCATCTGGCCGAAGGCTGCTTCGTCGCTGAGGATCGGGCCGGTCAACCGGAGCGCTACCCACTGCTGTCGCTCTCGATCGGCGTGGTGCTGCTGGACGGTGAGCAACCGCACGGGCTGGACGCCGGCAGTCTTGCCGCGCTTGCCTCGGACGCCAAGCGCGCGGCGAAGAAGCAGGCCGGCTACAGCCTGCATCGCCTTACCCCGCAGGCCGTGCGGGCCGCTGGCGCGGCGGCGATGGTTTCGTAGGTGGCGGGCGAGGCGCTCAGACCGGTGAGAGCCGCAGCGTCTTGATCAGCAGATCATGCAGGCTGTCCACGGCTTTGGCGCCGTGCGAGGCCCGGCTGCGGTAAACCGCGACTTCCATCGGCTCCAGCGGCCCCAGACCCTCGTCGCGGCCAAGTATCCGCAGGTGTGCCGGCGCGCTGCACTGGGTCAGTACCGCGACGGCCAGTCCGCTCTCGACGGCGGCGATCTGCCCGGCCAGGCTGGAGCTGTTGTACACGACCTTGTAGCGGCGGCCCTGCAACGCCAGGGAGTGGATGGCGCTGCGCCTGGCCAGGCTGGCGTCTTCGTAGACGGCGATGGGCAGCGGATCGCGTCGCCAGAGCTGGAACGAGTCGGCGCCGACCCACACCATCGGTTCATGAAACAGCAGCGTGCCGTGCCGCGGGTGATCCCGCGAGACCAGCGCCAGATCGAGGTCGCCGCGCTCGACGCGCGGAATCAGTGCGGTCGACTGCTCGCAGATCAGCTCGATTTCCACCGCGCCGTGATGCGGCGCAAAGCGTCTGAGCACGGGCGTCAGGTAGCGCGCGGCATAGTCATCCGGCACGCCGAGGCGGATGCGCCCGGTCAGCTCCTCACCATGAAAGGCCGCCTGCGCCTGGCCGTGCACGTCGAGCATGCGGCGCGCGTAGCCCAGCAGCAGTTGCCCCTGCGGCGTGAGCTGGTGCTGCCGCGGCCCGCGCAGCAACAGTTGGCAGCCCAGGGCTGCTTCCAGTTTCTTGAGCTGCATGCTGATTGCCGACTGGGAACGGTGCACCTGCGGCGCGGCGGCCGATAGCGAGCCGGCATCCACCACGGCCACGAAGCATTTCAGCCAGTCGATCTGCAGGTCCTGATGATTCATCGGTACGCCTATCTATTTGAAAAGCGAATGGCTTGTAGCTGAAGTATGCGGTTCTCTTGCCAAATCTCCGAATGCATAGTGATCGGTACCTCTGAGCGCCAGCGCAGAGCAACCGGAGATTGCGTGATGTTCGAAGCCGATACCAATCTGCATGAGTTCGACCGGCGAATGGTCTGGACCGGTTTCCGCCAGCTCGTGCCGCTGGCGTTTTTCGTCACCTTGTTCGGGGCTGCCTTCGGACTCGCTGCGGTACAGGCGGGGCTGGAGGATTCGACCATCATCGCCATGAGCACGCTGGTGTTCGCCGGCGCTTCGCAGTTCGCCACGCTGGAACTGTGGGGCCCGCAGGTGCCGCTGTTGACGCTGGTGATCACGGTGTTCGCGATCAATGCTCGCCATCTGCTGATGGGCGCGACGCTTTATCCGTGGCTGCGCCAGCTGCCACCGGGCAAGCGCTACGCGGTGATGCTGGTGGCGTCCGATGCCAACTGGGCGATGTCGCTGCAGGCATTCAACCGGGGCAAGCCCGGTATCGGCTTGCTGCTGGGCGGCGGCATCGCGCTGTGGTCATTCTGGGTCGTGGGTACCTGGTTGGGCGTGCAGTTCGGTGGCGCCATCCAGGAGCCCAGACAGCTGGGGCTGGACATGGTGATGGGCTGCTTCCTGCTGGCGATGGTGGTGGGTGGCGAGAAGAATCTGCGCACGCTGGCGATCTGGAGCGTCGCCGCTTGCGCATCGTTGCTGGCCTATCGGTACCTGCCGGAGAACACGCACGTCGTCGTGGGCGCGCTGGCGGGTGGCGGTGCCGGGCTGTTCTGGGCGGAGAAAACCAATGAGCGTTGAAACCGCCGGCCTTGGCGCGCTGATTCTGGTGCTGGTCATGGCCGGCGTAACCCTGGCGACCCGCTGGGGCGGCGTGTACGTGATGTCGTTCGTGCCGCTGGGTGCGCGGGTTCGGCGCTTCATCAGTGCCATGTCCGGCTCGGTACTGGTGGCGCTGCTGGCGCCGCTGGCGCTGGAAGGGGATCTCGGCGCACGGCTGGCCTTGCTGGCGACCGCCGCGGTCATGCTGATGGTGAAAAAACCGCTGCCGGCGATCGCCGTTGGCATTCTGGTCGCGGCGCTGGTCAGGCAGTTGGGAAATGGCGCGGTTTAGCGCCTACAGCGGAGGATAAAAAGCAAAAAGCCCCGAAAAACTTATTTTTCAGGGCTTTAGCTTTATGGTCTGGCGGTGAGGGAGGGATTCGAACCCTCGATACGATTTCTCGTATACACACTTTCCAGGCGTGCTCCTTCAACCGCTCGGACACCTCACCGGATCTCGACGGCATGCTGTCCGTCGAGGCGCGCTAATTTAGCCGAACAGTATTCAGATGGCAAAAACTTTTTTCAGTTTTTTCATGCGTTTAAGCAGCAGCTTCGGTGTCGGGAAAGTTGCGATGGAGCGGTACCGGCCGTCTGGTTTACTGTCGCCCTCGCTGCGTTTCAGCTATGTCAGGGGTGGGATGCAGGGGAGCCAGGAGCGGTCAGGTGAAGTTTTTCGAGAACAAGCGCAGGCATCGCGATTTCGTCCATGTGCCCACCCGGCGGCGGCTTCCGGTCGGTCAGCTGGAGTTAGGCATGTATGTCTGCGAACTTGACCGCCCGTGGCGCGAGACGGATTTCCTGTTCCAAGGCTTTGCCCTGCGTGAGGCGGAACAGCTTCGCCTGTTGCGTGAGCGCTGCGAGCATGTCTATGTCGACGATACCCGCTACGTGCCACTGGATGACGGTGGTCCAGGCGGGCTATCCGCTGCGCCCGGCCGAGTGCAGCGCAGCGCAGCGAGCACGCCGCTTTCGCAGGAGGTCGAGCGCGCTCACGAGGCCTTCCATGCGGGTGCGCAACTGATCGATCAGGTACTGGCCAGCGTGCAGCTGGGGCGACCGATCGACACCAAGGCGTGCCATGTGGTGGTCCGGCGCAACCTGGAAAGCATGCTGCGCAACGAGAGTGCGATGCTCTGGCTGACCCGCTTGAAGACGCAGGATCTGTACACCAGCCTGCATTGCCTGTCGGTCTCGATCCTGGCAATGGGATTCGGCAAGCACCTCGGGCTGCCGGATGCCAGGATCGAGCTGCTCGGCATGGCCGGGCTGCTACACGATGTCGGCAAGATGAAGATCGATCCGCAGGTGCTGAACAAGCCGGGAAAGCTCACCGCCGAGGAGTTCGAGCACATCAAGCAGCACCCGTCGTTCGGCTATCAGGCTCTGTGCGTGCAATCGGACATTCCGGGGGCGGCGTTGCAGGCGGCCTACGGTCACCACGAGCGGCTGGATGGCGGTGGCTACCCGCAGGGGCTCGATCGCAATCAGATCCCTTTCATCACGCGCGTGGTGACCATCGTCGACACCTTCGATGCGATCACCAGCCACCGGGTCTATGACCACGCCCGGCCGATCCAGGCTGCCTACGATGTCCTGCGCGGTGGCAGCGACCGGCATTTCGATGACCGTCTGGTGGATGAATTCATTCGCTGGCTGGGGGTTTTCCCGGTTGGTTCGCTGGTGGAGCTGCACACCGGCGAGGTCGCGCTGGTGCTGGAGCGACATCTGCAACTGCAGCTGCGGCCGAAGGTCGTGGTGCTGCGTGATGCGCAGAAGAATCCCTGCGTGCCCCGCTACCTGGACCTGGCGCGTATCACCGTGGATGCCGAGGGTACGCCTTACCGGATCGGCAATGGCCTGGCTGACGGCGCGTACGGCGTGTTCATCGCCGATGCGCAGGTACAGGCCATCCTGCATCCCGAATCGCTGGCTGAACTCGAGCTCGGATAGCGGCACGTCGGTGACCGTTCGGTCAGCCTTGGCGCTTTACCGGGGCGGTGGCGGTGGGTAACGTCTGCGCACTTCAAGAACAAGGAATTCGCCATGAGTGAGCTGATTTCGTACCAGATCGAAGACGGCATCGCGACGCTGACCCTCGCTAACGGCAAGGTCAACGCGCTGTCGCCCGCCATGTTCGATGAGCTGAATGCTGCACTGGACCGCGCCGAGCAGGATCGCGCCGTGGTGATTCTGACCGGGCAGCCGGGCATCCTGTCCGGCGGCTACGACCTCAAGGTGATGACTTCCGGGCCGCAGAACGCGATGGCCCTGGTCGCGACCGGATCGCGCTTCACCCGCCGGATGTTGGCTCACCCGTTCCCGATCATCGTTGCCTGTCCGGGGCACGCCATCGCCAAAGGGGCGTTTCTGCTGCTGGCGGCCGATTACCGTATCGGCGCCGAGGGGGCCTTCAATATCGGGCTCAACGAAGTGCAGATCGGTATGACGATGCACCATGCCGGTATCGAACTGGCGCGCGATCGGCTGGACAAGGCGGCATTCCAGCGCTCGGTGATCAACGGTGAGCTGTTCGACCCGCTGGGCGCCTTGCAGGCCGGCTTCCTCGACCGTGTGGTGCCGGTGGGTGAAGTCATGGCGGTGGCCAAGGCCGCTGCGCTGCAACTGAAGAAGATCAACATGGTTGCGCACCGCAATACCAAGCTGAAGGTCCGCAAGGCGCTGCTCGAAGCGCTCGATCAGGCAATCGAGCTGGACCAGCAGCATTTCGCCTTGTAAGCGGCTGCGTTGCGGTGCGAGAAATTTTCTCGCGACCGCGCAATCACGGTGATCCTGCGTTTACACTGCGCCTGTAACGCCCCGCCGCTGGCGGGGCGTTTTCATTTCCTATCCGTGTCGCCTCGCAGGAGAGCCCCGATGTCCGCCCCGCATACCCCGGTAGAACGCGCCGATTTCGACCAGGTCATTGTTCCCACCTTCGCCCCCGCGGCCTTCGTGCCGGTCCGCGGCCTGGGTTCGCGAGTATGGGATCAGAACGGTCGAGAACTGGTGGACTTCGCCGGCGGTATCGCGGTCAATGCCCTGGGCCATGCGCATCCGGCCCTGGTGGCGGCGCTGACCGAGCAAGCGGGCAAGCTCTGGCACGTCTCTAACATCTATACCAACGAACCGGCGTTGCGCCTGGCGAAGAAGCTGGTTGCCGCGACCTTCGCCGACCGCGCGTTCTTCTGCAATTCCGGCGCCGAGGCGAACGAGGCCGCGTTCAAGCTGGCACGCCGCTACGCTCATGATGTTTACGGTCCGCAGAAGTTCGAGATCATCTCGGCGGTCAACAGTTTCCACGGACGTACGCTGTTCACCGTCACCGTGGGCGGCCAGGCGAAATATTCCGATGGCTTCGGGCCGAAGATCGAGGGCATCACCCATGTGCCCTACAACGATCTCGCCGCGCTGAAGGCCGCGATCTCCGACAAGACCTGTGCGGTGGTGCTGGAGCCGATCCAGGGCGAGAGTGGCATTCTGCCGGCGGAGCAGGCCTATCTGGAGGGTGCGCGCCAGCTGTGCGACCAGCACAACGCGCTGCTGATCTTCGACGAAGTGCAGACCGGCATGGGCCGCACCGGCAAACTGTTCGACTACATGCACTACGGCGTCACGCCGGACGTGCTGACCAATGCCAAGAGTCTGGGCGGCGGCTTCCCGATCGGCGTCATGCTGACCACCAACGAGGCGGCGGCGCACTTGAGCGTCGGCACCCACGGCACCACCTACGGCGGCAATCCGCTGGCCTGCGCGGTGGCGGAGACGGTGGTGGACATCGTCAACACGCCGGAAGTGCTCGACGGGGTCAAGGCGCGGCACGAGCGCTTCAAGGCCCGGCTGCTGCAGCTCGGCGAGCGCTACGGTGTGTTCAGCCAGGTGCGCGGCCGCGGTCTGCTGATCGGCTGCGTATTGAGCGAGGCGTGGAAGGGCAAGGCGGGAGCCTTCTGTGCGGCGGCGGAAAAGCAGGCCCTGATGGTGCTGCAGGCCGGCCCGGACGTGGTGCGCCTGGCGCCTAGCCTGGTGATCGAGGATGCCGACATCGACGAAGGGCTGGAGCGGTTCGAGCGGGCGATCGCCGCGCTGGTCCAGGCCTGAACGATTTCTGGATGCAGGCAGAGTGAAAGGGACTGGCGCTTTTCATGGCCGGTCCGCTGGATCGGGGCCTGCCGTCATCAGCTGAACGCCGGCAGCGATGCCGGCGATTTTTTTAACGAACGAGAGTATTTGCAAATGAGCGATAGCCTGCGACTGGTTCTGGAAGATGTCGACGGAACCCAGCTGGAAACATCCTGCACCCGCTTTGCGGTGATCTGGCAAGGCCGTGAGGTGTGGATTCAACAGGTCGGCAACAACCAGCTGATGATCGGGGTGGACGTGGAGGAGGGCGATACCGAGTACGCCAACCTGCTGCTGCGTCCGCTAGCGACCAATCTGGTCAGTCTGGAGCTGGAGATGGAGCCGATCGAGGAGGGTGACGAAGGCCACGTCCACGGTCCCGACTGCAATCACTGAGCTGCATGCCTGCGTGCGCCGCGCAAGAACAGCCGCCTCGCGAGGAAGTAGCTGACGCGGCAGCACACCCGGTGCGTCGACAGCACCGGGGGGTGCGCGTGCGTCGTCCTGCTGTCTAGCCGAGGCCCGTCGAACCGCCTGCCGGCGTTTCCAGTCCCGTATTGCCGGTTACCGTCGCGGTCGCAGTCGCCGCTCGGGCATTGCTGCGCAGGCGCTGGCGATCGGATTCGCTCGGCTCCAGCGGCAGGTGGCGGGATGTTCCTTCGGCCATACCGGCCTGCTCATCGATCTCGTTGAAGATGCGCTTGGCTTCGCAGTGCCCCGTTATGCCGCGTGTCAGCGCCATGCCGCCCATGGCCAGCTGCAACAGGCCACCCAGCCCGCCGCGGCGCAGGCCCTTGCCGACTAGGTAAAGGCCGCCGGCGAGCGAGGCGGCGCGCTCCCAGCCATGCACGTTGTGGCTGGATCGGTTCGAGGAGGTTGAGTTCATGGTGAGAAGCTCCGACGACGTTCCCAATGACTGACTCGTACCGATGCACTCCGTTCGCCGCACTGGACCGACGGACTCACAAATGATGTTCGCCTAGAGCAACTGGCTGACCAGTCGGGTACCGTGCGCCAGGTTGTCGGCCACTGGGCAGCGCCGTTCGATCAGTTCGAGCAGCGCCTGCTTTTCTGCCCGACTCAGGTCGGCGTCGATGTCGACCTTCACGCGTAGCTCCTGGAAGCCCGGACGTACATCGGGGTCACGGCCGAGCAGCCCGGCCGGATCGTAATCGGCCTCGAGTTCGAAACGCATGCCGCGCAGGTCGATCTTCTGCTGATGGGCGACGAAGCGGCCAATGGTGCCGAAGCAACCGGCAACGGCAGCGAGGATGGCTTCCAGCGGCGTCGGCCCGAGGTCTTGTCCGGCGGCATGCTTGGGTTGGTCCATCACCAGACGATGATGTCCGCATTCCACTTCGATGCTCATGCCAGCCTGCATCTGTCCGCGTGCACTGATGGTTTTCATGGCCATGCTTGGATTCCTTTTGGAGCGAGGTTGCGAATGCCGACGGCACCATTGCCGCGCAGCGATTCGTTGATCCTAGCGGGCGCCAATGGGGGTGCGTTTGATGCTGATCAAATACCCATGGGGGTATATGATCAAGCTGCATTCTTGCGCGCGGTCGCCTTCATGGTGCCGTGCGAACCATGCGCCAAGCCGAACGGTCGGCAGGCGTCATGGTCTACCAGGCTGCTGGTTGCCTGGAGGACCTGAGTTGTCGATCGTACGTTTTTGCTTCATCACCTGCTGCCTGTTCGGCCTGGCCTGTACCGCCCAGGCGCGTGACTATCGCTACAGTGATGCCCACTTGCACTACGTCGACTTCTTCCAGGAGAGCGATGGCATGCCCAAGCTGCTCGCGGCGATGGACGCGGGAGGCATCGATCACGTGATGATCAGCGGCATTCCGGTGGCGAAGAAGTGGCACGAGAACGAACCGAAGCGTCCGCGCTATTACGCCGGTGACGACGCGCCGGTGTACTGGTACAGCGCGACCGACGTGCTGGTCGCTGCGGCGCTGGAGGAGCTGGACGCCGAGCAGCGCAAGCGTTTTCATCCATTCCTCTCGGGGTTCAACCCCAACGACAAGAATGCCGATGCGCATATCCGCCGCATGCTCGAGCTGCATCCGGGGGTCTGGCAGGGCATCGGCGAAATATTCACCCGTCACGATGACGTCACCGCGCTGACCGAGGGCGACACGCCGCGCGCCAACAACGAGGCGCTGGCGCGGGTCTATCACCTGGCTGCCGAGTTCGATCTGCCGGTGCTGCTGCATTCCAACATCACCTCCAAGCGCGAGCGCAATCCGCTCTATTTGCAGGAGCTGGAAGAGCCGCTGCGCAACCATCCGCATACGCGCTTCATCTGGGCACATGCCGGTACCAGCATGGAGCTGCATCGACATCAGGAGAAACTGGAGTTCCTCTTGCCGACGGTGAAGCGGCTGCTCGACGACTACCCCAATCTCTACATCGATCTGTCCTGGACGATGCTCGAACCCTATCTGCTCGATGGCGACGGCAAGCCTGACGCAGAATGGGTGGCGCTGGTCGAACGGCATCCGACGCGCTTCGTACTGGGCTCGGATGTGGTCGGACACTTCGACAACCTGGGTACGGAGATGGCGGCGTTCGCGCCATTTCTCGATGCGTTGAAGGAGAAGACCGCGCGCCGGGTGGCGCGGGACAATTTCCTCGCGCTGCTGCCGCGCACCGGCGCGGGCGACGAGGGCGTGTCACGTCGCTGAAATGATCGCGTCATATTCTCCAGCCTTTCCATACGAATCAGAGGCTGGCTATGCGACTGCAATCTGTGATCTGCCTGAGTGCCGCTTTGCTGTTTGGCGGCAGTGCCGTGGCTGGGGTGCGCCTGGACGGCGACGTCGAATACGGCGTGTTCGAAAGCCCGCAGAGCGAGCTGGAAGCCGGGCAGCGCATTCTGCGCACCGGCAAGCAACCGATCGAACGCACCACCGTTGTGCCGGCAAAGCTGGGCACCAAGTTCGGCTTGCGCTACAGCCTGGCCGGCAAACGCGAGGGCGATACGCCGCTGACGCTGCTCTACTTCACCCCAGGTATGGTTACGCCGGATGGCGAACGCCACGACAAGCTGGAAGTGGTGCAGGCGCTGGTTCCGGGGGCTGCGGATGACGTCATGGCGTTCGAATTCACCGAGCACCACGAGCTGGTGCGCGGCGAGTGGCATTTCATGGTGTTCCAGGGCGATCGCAAGCTCGTGGAGCAGCGTTTCGACGTACGCTGACCACTCGACCTTTGGTCGCAAAATGTTGGTTTCTTGACGTCAATTATTCAAGGTTCATAACGACCGCTCCGATAATGTGACCGAGTTGGCAGTCTGCCTGCCAGAAACATTCGTCATGGAGCGAGGACGTCCCATGTTTATCCGCAATATGAATATCTCCAGGCGCTCGGCGCTGGGGTTCGGCCTGATCGGGCTTATCGTGCTGCTGCTGGGCGTCTTCGCCTTGCGGCAGATGACCATGATTCGCGATGAGGCGGCGAAGGTCAGCAGCCAACGGCTGCCGAGCATCACCGCATTGGGTGAGCTGAACCAGCACACGATGCGTATGCGCATCCACACGCTGCGCCTGCTGATCGACCGCGCGCGCGTCGAGGCCAATCGGGCGGTCGTCAGCAAATTCCGCAGCGAGCTGCAGCCGCTGGAAGATGCCTATGCGAAAACCATTTTCATGTCCGAGGAGAAGGCGCTCTTCGACCGCTACGTGAAAGCGCGCCAGCGTTTCGAGGGCGTACTCGACGAGGTGCAGAGGCTGGAAAGCAGCGGTCAGCTTGAAGCTGCGATAGAGGTGGTCGGCTCCCAGCTCAACGAGACAGCCTCGGCGATGAGCGAGGCGGTGCGCGAGTTGGTGAGGTTCAATGACACCCAGGCCCAGCTTTCTGCCAGAAATGCGCAAGACTATTTCACCCAGGCGCGTGCCTGGATGGTCGCGATGCTGGTGGTTGCGGGGCTGCTGACCTGGTTGCTGGCCTGGCTCTTCACCCGCAGCATCGTGCAACCGCTCGGGGAGGCGGTGAAGGTTGCGGAAATCGTTGCCGGTGGCGATCTGTCCCAGCCAATCGAGATCGCCGGCAGCGACGAGCCGGCGCGGCTGCTGATAGCGCTGAAGGCGATGCAGGGCAGCCTGCGCGAGACGATCCAGCGGATTTCCGATTCGTCCAACCAGCTTGCCTCGGCGGCTGAGGAGCTGAATGTGGTGACCGAGGACTCCACCCGTGGCCTGCACCAGCAGAACACCGAGATCGAGCAGGCTGCCACCGCTGTCAACGAGATGACCACCGCGGTCGACGAGGTGGCGCGCAATGCCGTGGCTACGTCCGAAGCCTCGCGCGAATCCGACGAGACGGCGCAGCAGGGGCGCCAGCAGGTAATCCGAACCGTCGACTCCATCGGCCTGCTGGCGAACGACGTCACCCATACCGCCACGGTGGTCGAGCAACTGGCCGGGCGTGTGCGCGAGATCAGCAAGGTATTGGATGTGATCCGTGCGATTGCCGAGCAGACCAATCTGCTGGCGCTCAACGCCGCCATCGAGGCGGCGCGGGCAGGTGATGCAGGACGCGGATTCGCCGTGGTTGCCGACGAGGTGCGCGCGCTGGCGCATCGCACGCAGCAGTCGACCCAGGAAATCGAGCAGATGATCGGCGATGTTTCCCAGGGTACAGACCAGGCCGTACAGGCGATGCAGGCGAGCAATCAGCGCGCCCGCACTACGCTGGAAGTGGCACAGACCGCCGGCGCCGCACTGGACGCCATCGCCCAGGCGATCGGTCAGATCAGCGAGCGCAACCTGGTGATCGCCAGCGCCTCGGAAGAGCAGGCGCAGGTGGCACGCGAGGTGGATCGCAATCTGGTCAATATTCGAGACCTGTCCCTGCAGACGTCCGCGGGCGCCAATCAGACCAGTGCCGCCAGTCAGGAACTGGCACGCCTGGCGGTCGATCTGAATGGGCTGGTGACGCGCTTCCGTGTCTGAAGATCCCGTGTTGTGAGCGGCGTTCGTGCCGTGCCGGCCGGGTGTTCCCACGAACACCCGGCCGGAGACTGCTACGCTTCACCGGGTCGGTACGCGAGGGCAAGGCTGGGCTTGCACGCGCGAGCGGCGTAGTATCCGGCGCTTTCCGGGCGGCAAACGGCTCTCGGCCCGCAAGTCGCAGCTAGCGGGGTGGGCCGGTGCAGGCTGTCCGGCCCCGTCAATTTCGAGAGCAGTATCATGTCTGACCTGCCAACCCGTTTCTTCCGATTCATCAACCGTACCAGTCTGGTCGCTCAGATCGTCGTCGGTCTCGTGCTGGGCTGCCTGCTGGCCGTATTGTGGCCATCGGCGGCGCAGTCGGTGGGGCTGCTGGGCGACCTGTTCGTGGCCGCGCTGAAGGCGGTCGCGCCGGTGCTGGTGTTTGTCCTGGTCACCGCGTCGCTTGCGAGTCACCAGCATGGCCAGCCGACGCATATTCGTCCGATCATCATGCTCTACGCGATCGGTACGCTGGCGGCGGCCTTGGTCGGAGTGACCGCGAGCTTCCTGTTTCCCACCGAGCTGGTGCTGGTGCGCCAGGCCGCCGACGTGGTGCCGCCAGCCGGAGTGAGCGCTGTGCTGCGCACGCTGCTGTTCAATGTCGTGGACAATCCGGTGAATGCGCTGATCGAAGGCAACTACATCGGCATCCTGGCTTGGGCTATCGGTCTTGGCTTCGCCTTTCGCCATGCGGGTGAGAGTACCCGGCAACTGGTCAACGATCTGTCGAGTGCGGTCTCGCTGATCGTCAAGGTGGTGATCCGGACGGCTCCGCTGGGGGTGTTCGGGTTGGTTGCCAACACGCTGGCTGCTTCCGGTTTCGAGACGCTGCTGAGTTATATGCAGCTGTTGCTGGTGTTGGTTGGTGGCATGCTGTTCACCGCGCTGGTGGTCAATCCGCTGATCGTGTTCTGGCAGATTCGCCGCAACCCGTATCCGCTGGTGCTCACCTGCCTGCGCGAGAGTGGTATCACGGCCTTCTTCACGCGCAGCTCGGCGGCGAACATCCCGGTGAACCTGCAGCTCTGCCAGCGCCTTGGCCTGCACAAGGACACCTACTCGGTTTCGATTCCGCTGGGCGCGACGATCAACATGGGCGGCGCGGCGATCACCATCAGCGTGCTGACACTGGCTGCGGTGCATACGCTAGGTATCCCGGTCGACCTGCCAACGGCGGTGCTGCTGAGTCTGCTAGCCGCGGTCTGTGCCTGCGGTGCGTCGGGTGTGGCAGGAGGGTCGCTGCTGCTGATTCCGCTGGCGTGCGGTCTGTTCGGCATTTCCAACGACCTGGCGATGCAGGTAGTTGCAGTCGGATTCATCATCGGCGTGGTGCAGGATTCCGCCGAGACCGCGTTGAATTCCTCAACCGATGTGCTGTTCACCGCGGCCTCCTGCATCGCCCATGGCGACAGCATCGAAGTGGATGAGCAGCCGCTGAGCTGATCGGCCGGCGCGGCGTCGGTGGAGCGTTCCGTCGACGCAAGGCGTATAGCCGTGCAAACGAAAACGCCCCGAAGATCGGGGCGTTTTCATGTGTTGCAGACGTTGGTCGAATCAGCCTTTCCAGCGCTTGAGCACCAGCGTGGCGTTGGTACCGCCGAAGCCGAAGCTGTTGCTCATCACGGTGTCGATCTGTGCGTTCTCGCGCGTTTCACGCAGGATCGGCATGTCGGCGACTTCCGGGTCCAGCTCGTCGATGTTGGCCGAGCCGGCGATGAAGTTGCCTTCCATCATCAGCATCGAGTAGATCGCTTCGTGAACGCCGGCGGCGCCCAGCGAGTGGCCGGACAGGCTCTTGGTCGAGCTGATGACGGGGACCTTGTCACCGAACATGTTGCGTACGGCGCGGATCTCGGCCACATCGCCCACCGGGGTGGAGGTGCCGTGGGTGTTGAGATAGTCGATCGGGCCGTCGACGGTGGACATCGCCTGCTGCATGCAGCGCAGGGCGCCTTCGCCGCTCGGAGCCACCATGTCGTAACCGTCGGAGGTCGCGCCGTAGCCGACGATCTCGGCATAGATGCGCGCGCCGCGCTTGAGCGCGTGCTCCAGCTCCTCGACCACCACCATGCCGCCGCCGCCGGCGATAACGAAGCCGTCACGCTTGGCGTCGTAGGCGCGGGAAGCCTTTTCCGGGGTCTCGTTGTACTGGCTGGACAGCGCACCCATGGCGTCGAACAGGCAGCTCTGACTCCAATGCTCTTCTTCACCACCGCCGGCGAAAACCACATCCTGCTTGCCCATCTGGATCTGCTCCATCGCGTGGCCGATGCAGTGCGCGCTGGTGGCGCAGGCCGAAGCGATGGAGTAGTTGATGCCCTTGATGCGGAACGGCGTGGCCAGGCAGGCCGACACGGTGCTGCTCATCGTGCGCGGCACGCGGTATGGGCCGATGCGCTTCACACCCTTGTCGCGCAGGATATCGATGGCTTCCATCTGGTTGATGGTCGAAGCACCACCCGAACCGGCGACCAAGCCGATGCGCGGGTTGGAAATGTCATCGAGGCTGAAGCCGGCGTCCTTCACCGCCTGCTCCATGGCCAGGTAGGCATAGGCGGCAGCGTCGCCCATGAAGCGCAGGACCTTGCGGTCGATCAGCTCTTCGAGGTTCAGATTGACGGAGCCGGAAACTTGGCTGCGCAGCCCCATATCTGCATAGGACTGATTGAAGCGGATGCCGGGGCGACCGGCGCGCAGGTTGCCGGAGACGGTCTCTTTGTCATTGCCCAGGCAGGAAACAATACCCAGGCCAGTGATCACGACGCGACGCATGCGGATGTCCTTCAGAAGCTGTCTGTAGAAGTGAACAGGCCGACGCGCAAACCTTCGGCACTGTAGATCTCGCGGCCATCGACGCTGACAGTGCCGTCGGCGATGCCGAGGATCAGCGAGCGGTTGATGGTGCGCTTGATATGGATGTTATAGGTGACCTTCTTGGCGGTCGGCAGGACCTGGCCGAAGAATTTCACTTCGCCCGAGCCGAGGGCGCGGCCGCGGCCGGGGTTGCCCTGCCAGCCGAGGTAGAAGCCAACCAGCTGCCACATGGCATCCAGGCCCAGGCAACCGGGCATGACCGGATCACCTTCGAAATGGCAGGCAAAGAACCAGAGATCAGGGTTGATATCCAGTTCGGCGACCAGCTCGCCCTTGCCATACTTGCCGCCGACTTCGCTGATGTGAACGATACGGTCGACCATCAGCATGTTCGGTGCGGGCAGTTGCGCATTACCGGGACCGAAGAGCTCGCCGCGGCTGCAACGAAGCAGGTCTTCCCGAGTAAAGGCGTGTTGTTTGGTCATGCGTATTCCTCAATGGTCCCTTCTATGCAGGGCTTTGTGCTGCTTACCGACCGGCTCCGTGCGCACGGGGCCTGGCTATAAAGACTAGTCATAGACTGTCGCGTTGTGGCTAAAGTCACAGCGTGGACAGTCGGTCATCGCTTCTCCAGCCCGCCGCTGCAGCAAAGTGAGGACGGAGATGGCGGGCTACTTTAACACTCCTTGCCGCATCACGAAGATTTTGCAGCGGCTCCGTGTCATAGACCAATGTTCAACGCAGGAATGCCGTGGCTTCGCCAACGCGCCGCGAAGTGCCCTGCTTGGCCCGGCTGGGCGGTGGCTGCGTGCGATGTGCAACGTATAATGTCCAGCTATTGCCATCGCGAATGGCTCATTACGGTAACCACATGACAGCTAAGCAACCCATCGCCGTGCTCGGCGGCGGCAGTTTCGGTACGGCGATCGCCAATCTGCTGGCGGAGAACGGGCACGACGTCCGACTCTGGATGCGTGACGCCGAGCAGGCTGAAAGCATTCGCAGTCAGCGCCAGAACCCGCGCTATCTCAAGGGCGTGACCATCCTGCCGCAGGTGCAGCCGACCACCGATCTGGCGCAGACCCTGGATGCGTGCGAATTGATCTTCGTCGCGCTGCCGTCCAGCGCGTTGCGCCAGGCGCTGCAGCCGTTTTCCGCGCAGTTGGCGGGCAAACAGCTGGTCAGCACCACCAAAGGTATCGAGGCGCACGGCTTCAAGCTGATGAGTCAGATCCTCGAAGAAATCGCACCCCAGGCACGCATCGGGGTGCTGTCCGGGCCGAATCTCGCGCGCGAGGTCGCCGAGCATGCGCTCACCGCCACCGTGGTGGCCAGCGACGATGAGGCACTATGTCGCAACGTGCAGGCAGTCCTGCATGGCCGGACCTTTCGCGTCTATGCCAGCGCCGACCGCTTCGGCGTCGAGCTGGGTGGTGCGCTGAAGAATGTCTACGCGATCATGGCGGGCATGGCGGCGGCGCTGGGCATGGGCGAGAACACCCGCAGCATGCTGATCACCCGCGCACTCGCCGAGATGACGCGCTTCGCGGTCAAGCTCGGGGCTAATCCGATGACTTTCCTCGGCCTGGCCGGGGTCGGCGACCTGATCGTGACCTGTACCTCGCCCAAGAGCCGCAACTTCCAGGTCGGCCATGCGCTGGGAGAAGGTCTGAGTCTCGAGGAAGCGGTGTCGCGCCTGGGCGAAGTCGCCGAGGGCGTTAACACCATCAAGGTGCTCAAGACCAAGGCCGAGGAGATGCAGGTCTACATGCCGCTGGTCGCGGGGCTGCATGCGGTGCTTTTCGAGGGGCGTACGCTCGATCAGGTGATCGGCGCGCTGATGCGTGGCGAGCCGAAGACCGATATCGACTTCATTTCCACCGACGGTTTCTGAACAGGACAAGAGAAAACCATGAACCAATCCAATCACGGCGCCGAGCGTGAGTCGCTGATTCTGCGGATCGTTTGGATGCTGCTGTTCTTTCTCGTCTGGCAGCTGGCCGAGCTGGTGCTGCTGGTTGTCGTGTTGCTGCAGCTGTTCCTGCGTGTACTCAAAGGCCAGCCGGACCCGAGCCTGCAGGGATTTGGCGACAGCCTGAGCCAGTACATCGCGCAGATCGGCCGTTTCGGCACCTTCAACACCGAACACAAGCCCTGGCCGCTATCGGACTGGCCGGCACCGCGTGCCGCCGACTTGCCGAGTGCGCCGACCGCACCGCCGACCCCCTCCTCGCCACAAGAGCCAACGCCATGAAACTCTGGCTATTACGTCACGGCGAGGCCGAGCCGCGAGCGCGCACGGACGCCGAACGCAATCTGACCGAACAGGGGCGGCTCGACGTGCGTGCGATTGCCGCGCATCTGCGCAACCGGCCGCTGCAGACGATTCTGGTAAGCCCTTATCAGCGCGCCCAGCAGACGGCGGAGATCGTTCGTCAGGAGCTGGGCTTCAGCGGTTCGTTCGAGACCGTGCCCTGGGCGACGCCCGATTCCGATCTGCGCGAAGCCATGCTGTATCTGGACCGGCGCCCTGAACAGCATTTGCTGCTGGTGACGCACCAGCCATTCGTCGGTACGCTCGGTGGCTGGCTGGTGCATGGCCAGCGCGACGAGTCGTTGCCGATGGCGACCTCCAGCCTCGCCGAACTGGAAGGCGAAGCGCTGGCTGCCGGGCTGATGCGCCTGGTCTCGCTGCGCCACGCTCGCTGAGCGCCAGCCAAAGTCGGCCCGCTGCCGGCAAACGTGCCGTTCGATAACAACAATATGGAAATGGAGTGCGTGACTTTGAGTATCTGGAAACGTCAGCCCGATCTGGACAGCCTGCACAGCAACCGCAAGAACACCATCAGCGAACTGCTGGATATTCGCTTCGAGTCCTTCGACGACCAGTCCATCACCGCGAGCATGCCGGTCGATGCGCGTACCCATCAGCCGTACGGCCTGCTGCACGGCGGGGCGTCGGTGGTGTTGGCCGAGACCCTCGGGTCGATGGCCAGCTATCACTGCATCGACACCAGCCGCTTCTATTGCGTCGGGCTCGAAGTCAACGCCAACCACCTGCGCGCGCTGCGCAGCGGGCGCGTGACCGGCGTGTGCCGCCCGGTGCATCTGGGGCGCTCGACGCATGTCTGGGATATTCGCCTGCATGGCGAAGATGGCAAGCCCAGCTGCATCTCGCGGCTGACGGTGGCGATAGTGCCGCTGTCCGAATAACACCGTCGACCCGCCACGGTCCGTTGTTTGGCATGAATGCCGCTCACGCGGGCGCGTCGGGGCGATTGTCCGGCAGGGGTGGCCGCCTACAATGGCCTGACCTTTCTCGTCAGCCGTGTCCATGTCGCAACGCATCTTCTTCGCCCATGCCAACGGCTTCCCGTCGGCGACCTACCGCAAGTTGTTCGCCGCGCTGGCGCCTGAATACCGTGTGGAGCACATGGACCGGCATGGCCACGATCCGCGCTTTCCGGTGGACGACAACTGGCACAACCTGCTGCAGGAGCTGTTCGAGCAGCTGGAGCGGCTGGGCGAGCCGGTCTGGGGCGTTGGCCATTCCTTCGGTGGCATGCTGCATTACCGTGCGGCGCTGCTGCGCCCCGAGCTGTATCACGGCGTGGTGATGCTCGATTCGCCGCTGCCGACGTGGTTCGACCAGACGCTGATCTGGGCCGCCAAGCGGCTCGGTTTCATCGATCGGCTGACGCCGGCCGGGCGCACCCTGGGCCGGCGCGAGCAGTTCGACAGCGCCGAGGAAGCACATGCCTATTTCGCCGGCAAGACGCTTTTTCGCAGCTTCGATCCCGACTGCCTGGCTGCCTATATCGAGCATGGCCTCGAGCCGGCGGGGCAGGGGATGCGCCTGCGTTTCGATCCGCGGACAGAGATCGACATCTACCGCAGCGTGCCGCATGTGACGCCTGGCTGGCCGCCGGCATTGAAGATTCCGCTGGCGATGGTGCGCGGCCGCGACAGCCGCGTGGTGCTGCCACATCACGCCTATCTGCTGCGCTTAATGGCGCGCGGCGAGGCGCATCGCCTGCCCGGCGGACATATGTTCCCACTGGAGCGTCCGACGGAAACCGCCGATCTGCTGCGTCGTCTGCTGGCTCGCTGGAACCCGGCTGTCGCGAACCGGGGTGCCGCATGAGTGTGGCATTCGAGGAGGTCCGGCTGAGCTTGCCGCATATCGAAGTGGCTGCGCACCTGTACGGACCGCAGGACGGCCGCCCGGTGATCGCGCTGCATGGCTGGCTGGACAACGCGGCGAGTTTCAGCCGGCTGGCGCCGCGCTTGCCGGGTCTGCGCATCGTCGCGCTGGATCTACCGGGGCATGGCCATTCGGCGCATCGTCCGCTGGGCGCGGGCTACAACCTCTGGGACTACGCGCTCGATGTGTTGCAGGTGGCCGAACAGTTCGGCTGGCAGCGTTTTTCCCTGCTGGGTCACTCGATGGGCGCGATCGTCGCGGTGCTGCTGGCCGGTGCGCTGCCGCAGCGGGTCGAGCGGCTGGCGCTGATCGACGGGGTGATTCCCTACACCGGTGAGGCGGACGAGGCACCGCAGCGGCTGGGTGCCGCGCTCGATGCACTGCTGGTGGTCGACGACAGGCGCAAGCCGGTCTATGCGACCTTCGAGCGGGCCGTCGCGGCGCGCATGAAAGGTGTCGGTGCGGTCAGTCGCGAAGCCGCCGAGCGTCTGGCCGAGCGCGGCCTGATGCCCGTGCCGGGCGGCTATACCTGGCGTACCGATGCACGGCTGATGCTGCCGTCGCCGTTGCGGCTGACGCGCGCGCACGCGCTGGCATTTGTCTCGCAGGTCACCTGCCCAACCACCCTTGTGCTGGCCGAGCAGGGGCTGATGACCGAACCGAAACTGCGTGAACTGACCGCGCAACTGCCGTTCGACAAGCATTACCTGTCCGGCGGCCATCACCTGCATCTGGACGACGAGGCCGGCGCCGCTGCGGTCGCCGCGTGCTTCGAACCCTTCTTTCGCTAGCGCGCCGTCACGCAAGATGCTGTGGCAATCGCCTGCTTGACTTGCTTTTGGCAACTGGCGAGGCTGACCGCCAGTCGGCATCTGGCCGCCTCCATCGGCGGCGGCCAGATGCCGGATGAAACTCGTGCAAGCAAGGGTGATGCGTTGAAAAGAGCGATGCGATGGACAGGCCTGCTGGGATTGTTGCTGACGGGCACGCCGTTGCTGGCGGCGGACGTTGCCGGTAGCGCCGATCTCGCGGTTCTGGCGCGCTACCCGCAGGCAGAGATCGTCGATTATCGGCAGGCGCCGGTGAGCGAGCGGATCTATCCGCTGGACTCGATTCGCCGTATCAGCGGCAAGTTGCGCATGGCCAGCCAGGTCAGCGCAGCTGGCCAGTTGACCGTCGTTACCTATCAGCTTCCCGATACCCACAGTGGCATCGAAGCCTTCACCCAGTCCCGGCACGCGGTGCTCGATGGCGGCGCAGAGCTGTTGTTCTGGTGCGAGGGCCGTGAGTGCGGTTCGAGCAGCCTGTGGGCCAATGCGGTGTTCGGCAAGGCCAGGCTCTACGGGCCGGAAGGTCAGCAGGCCTACCTGCTGGCGCGCCTGCCGCAGGCCGGTGACAGCCTGCTCGCGCTCTATGGCGTCACACGCGGCAACGGCCGCTCCTATCTTCATGTCGAGCAGCTGGAGCCGAGCGCGCCGCTCGGGGAGCTGTTGCCGAATGCGGCAACCCTGCTGCGCCAGCTGCGCGACAGTGGCGAGCTGCGCCTGCCGCGCCTGCCGGATGAACCGTCGACCGAGTGGAGCGCGCTGCTTGCCGACCTCATGCGGCTGGATAGTACCCTTCGCATCAGCTTGGCCGGGCGTACCGGCGCCGCCTGGCGCGAAGCCCTGATCGCCGAGCGGATCGGCGCCCGACGGCTCGAGCTCGACGACTCGGCCGAAGCCGGGCTGCTCATCAGGCTATTGCGCTGAGACGCTTCGTCGGGCTGCAATAGCCGTCCTTTCCAGAGAGTAACCGCGCATGCCCAACAACGACCGCCTGCTGGTGCAGATCCTGCTTCTGGTCCTGCTCGGTGCCTGCCTCTGGGTGCTGGCGCCGTTCGCTTCGGCGCTGTTCTGGGCCGCCGTGTTGGCGTTTGCCAGCTGGCCGCTGATGCGCCTGCTGACCCGTCAGCTGAACGGCAACGCAAGCCTGGCGGCGGGGTTGCTGACCTTTTGCTGGATGGTGCTGGTGGCCGTGCCGCTGGTCTGGCTCGGCTTCAACATCGCCGACCAGATTCGCGAAGCCAACGCCCTGCTGCACGACCTGCAGGTCGACGGTCTGCCAGCGCCGCCGACATGGCTCGGCGAACTGCCACTGATCGGCGACAGCCTGGTCACGCTGTGGAGCACCGTCCATGAACAGGGCACGGCGCTGCTGGCCAGCGCTCGCCCGTACATCGGCCAGGTCGGCAACTGGCTGCTGGTGCGCAGCGCGCGCATCGGTGGCGGCATGCTCGAGCTGGCGTTGAGCCTGGTGCTGGTGTTCTTCTTCTATCGCGACGGGCCGCGCCTGGCGGCGTTCGTCCACAGCCTGCTGGACCGGCTGATCGGTGGCGAGCGTGCCGACCACTATCTGGAACTGGTGGCCGGCACGGTGCAGCGCGTGGTCAACGGTGTCATCGGTACCGCAGCGGCGCAGGCGGTGCTGGCCTACGTGGGCTTCAGCATCGCCGGGGTGCCGGCTGCGCTGGTGCTCGGCCTGCTCACCTTCGCGTTCAGTTTCGTGATGGTGCCGCCACTGGTCTGGGGGCCGGCGGTCGCCTGGCTGGTATGGCAGGGCGACTACGGCATGGCAGTGTTTCTCGGTGTCTGGGGCATGTTCATCATCAGCGGGGTGGACAACATCCTCAAACCCTATCTGATCAGCCGCGGCGGCAACCTGCCGCTGGTGGTGGTGCTGCTCGGCGTGTTCGGCGGGGTACTGGCGTTCGGTTTCATGGGGCTTTTCCTCGGGCCGACACTGCTGGCCGTGGCCTTCAGCCTGCTGGGCGACTGGCTGATCAAGGAAGTCCCGCAAACCGCCGAGAAGGACAGCACCGGGGAGCCGATCGACAAGCCGCAGTGCTAGCGGCCGGCGGGCGGCGCTACAGCTCCAGCTCGTAGCGCGCCAAGGCGTCATGGGCCACGATGCGCCCCAGCTCGATCAGCTCCGGCGCCTTGTCAAACTCGTAAAAACGACAGGCGCGCTTGGGAATGTTCACCAGCACGTTCGGCGGATAGCCGGCGATCTTGTACTGCGCCAGGGACGACTGCATAACGTCGAAGCTCTGGTTGATCAGTTCCAGCAACGAAGCGGGGCCGCCGACATCCACGACGGTCGAGCCTGCGGCCGACTTCGGTGCCGTCTCGCTGGACGGCGCCGCCGGCGGCTGGTCGCCGCGCAGCAGCTCGCTGGCGCGGATATCGGCGATGTGTTGCGGCGAAAGACCGCCACCGTCCTTGCGCCAGAACGGGATGTGCGAGCTGATCGAAGTCAGCATCGAATCGAAGCGCCCCGGGCGTTCGATTTCCGGCAGCGAATATTGCTTGTGGTTGTTGGCGTTGAGGTTGACCGCGACGATCAGATCGCAGTGGCTCGACACCACCGGCACGATCGGTAGCGGGTTGAGCAGGCCGCCGTCGACCAGCACGCGGTTGTCCTGCACCACCGGCGTGAACAGGCTGGGAATCGCCGCGGACGCGCGCATCGCCAGCTCCAGACTGCCTTCCTGGAACCAGATCTCCTGCTGGTTGGTGAGATCGGTGGCCACCGCCGTGAAGGGGATCGGCAGATCCTCGATGTTCACCTCGCCGAGCATTTCGCGTACCCGGCCGAAGACCTTCTCGCCGCGAATCGCACCCAGGCTGAAGCTCGGATCGACCAGGCGCAGCAGGTCGAGATAATCCAGCCCCTCGATCCAGGCGCGGTACTCGCGCAGCTTGCCGGCAGCATAGATGCCACCGACCACGGCGCCCATCGAGCAGCCGGCGATGCAGCCGATGGTGTAGCCACGTGCCAGGATCTCATCGATGACGCCGATGTGCGCATACCCACGCGCGCCTCCCGAGCCTAATACCAGCGCTACTTTCTTGCTCATGCGGCTTCCCCCCATTCTGTGTCGTTAGCTTCTCGCCGCGCACGGGTACGCCGCAAGGGGCGCTATACCAAAGCAGGTCGTCGCCGCCCCGTTTGCCGCCGCTCGTCGAAGGCTTTGCTACAATCGCGGCCCGTTTTGCATGCAGCACGAGAGAGTCCGATGAGCGAACCGATCCGCCTCACCCAGTACAGCCATGGCGCCGGTTGCGGCTGCAAGATCTCGCCCAGGGTGCTGGACGTGATTCTTGCCGGCAGCGGCGCGCAGAACCTTGATCCGCGGCTGTGGGTCGGCAATGCCTCGCGCGACGATGCGGCGGTCTACGGCATCGACGAAGAGCGTGGCGTCGTCTCGACCACCGACTTCTTCATGCCGATCGTCGACGACCCCTTCGATTTCGGTCGTATCGCCGCGACCAACGCGATCAGCGACATCTACGCGATGGGCGGCGACCCGCTGATGGCCATCGCCATCCTCGGCTGGCCGGTCAATGTGCTGCCGCCGGAAGTGGCGCGCGAGGTCATCGCTGGCGGCCGTGCGGTGTGCGACGCTGCCGGCATTCCGCTGGCCGGTGGACATTCGATCGATGCGCCCGAGCCGATCTTTGGTCTGGCCGTGACCGGCCTGGTCAGTAAGCGCCACATGAAGCGCAACGACACGGCCACTGCCGGCTGCAAGCTCTACCTGACCAAGCCGCTGGGCATCGGCATCCTCACTACCGCCGAGAAGAAGGCCAAGCTGCGTGCCGAAGACGTGGGCCTGGCGCGCGACTGGATGTGCACGCTCAACACCGCCGGCAGCCGCTTCGGCAAGCTCGAAGGCGTGCAGGCGATGACCGATGTCACCGGCTTCGGCCTGCTCGGTCACTTGGTGGAAATGGCCGACGGCAGCGGCGTGACGGCCGAGATCGAGTACGCGCGCGTGCCGCGTCTGCCGGGCGTGGAGTACTACCTCGAACAGGGCTGCGTGCCCGGTGGCACCCAGCGCAATTTCGACAGTTACGGTGAGCGCATCGCCGCGCTCGATGAGGTGCACAAGCAGCTGCTGTGCGATCCGCAGACCAGCGGCGGGCTGCTGGTGGCCGTGGCGCCGGAAGGCGAGGCAGAGTTCCTGGCCGTTGCCGGCGAGCTGGGCCTGGCGCTCGAGCCGATCGGCCTGCTGGTCGACGCGCGCCGCCATGCAGTCGAGGTGCGCTGATGCGTGGCGATACCGCTGACTACCGGGCGCTGTTTCTTAACGACGTTCCGATGATGGATGCCCGCGCGCCGGTGGAATTTTCCAAAGGCGCGTTTCCCGGCGCGGTCAATCTGCCGCTGATGAACGACAGCGAGCGGCAGAAGGTCGGCACCTGCTACAAGCAGCATGGGCAGAAGGCCGCGCTCGATCTGGGCCACCAGCTCGTCTCGGGCAAGGTCAAGGCCGAGCGGATGCAGGCTTGGGCCGATTTCGCCCGCGCGCACCCCGATGGCTACCTGTACTGCTTCCGCGGCGGGCTGCGCTCGCAGATCGTCCAGCAGTGGCTGCGCGACGAGGCGGGCATCGACTATCCGCGGGTGGTCGGTGGCTACAAGGCGATGCGCCATTTCCTGCTCGAAACCCTTGAGCAAGCGATCCAGCAGTGCGACTTCGTGCTGGTCGGCGGCATGACCGGCACTGGCAAGACCGAAGTGCTGGCGCGGCTGGACAACAGCCTGGACCTGGAGGCGCTGGCCAATCATCGCGGCTCCAGCTTCGGCAAGCGTGCGACGCCGCAGCCCGGGCAGATCGATTTCGAAAACATGCTGGCGATCCGCCTGCTGAAGCTGCGCGCGGCGGGCGTTGAACGTTTCGCGCTGGAAGACGAGGCGCGGCTGGTGGGGCGCTGCTCGATTCCGCTGCCGCTGTTTCAAGGCATGCAGCAGTTTCCGCTGGTGTGGCTGGAAGACAGCCTCGAGGGCCGCATCGAACGGATTCTCAAGGACTACGTGATCGACCTCTGCGCCGAGTTCATCGCCGAGCAGGGCGCCTCCGGTTTCGCCGCGTTCGCCGAGCGTTTGCAGCAAAGCCTGGTCAATATCCAGAAGCGCCTGGGCGGCGAGCGCTATCAGCGTCTGGCGTTGCTGATGGACCAGGCGCTGGCCGAGCAGGCGCGTAGTGGCGCGGTGGATCTGCACCGTGGCTGGATCGAAGGATTGCTCGGCGAGTACTACGATCCGATGTATGCCTACCAGCGCGAGAGCAAGGCCGAGCGTATCGAGTTCGCCGGCGAGCAGCAGGCGGTTGTCGAATACCTGCAGCAACGCGCCCGCACGGCTGTGTCGCATTGATTCGAAAGCAACGGAGGGATGAACGATGAAAGTCTGGCTATCCGTACCCCTGCTAGCGCTGCTGCTGGTCGGCTGCGCCGGCAAGACCGCCTACCGTGACAGCTGCGCCGCCGAGCTGGACGCCGCGTGGAAGGAGCAGAGCTTGGCAGAAGCCGAAGGGTTCGCCGGCACCGTGAGCTATTCCAAAGCCATGGCCCTGCTTACTGGCGCTAAGACCCAGCAGCAGTTCGAGGCGTTTCATGGCTGTGTGGAAAAGGCGCAGAAGGCGCGCTTCTACCTGAGAGAGTCGCGCGCCGGTCGCTGAACGGCAGCCTGCGCAGCGTAGCTCTGCAGGGCGGGTGCCGGTCGGCCGCCGGCAAAGCTGGTCCCCACCCTGAACGCGGTGATCCCGGCGCCGGTCCGCTCACAGGCGCCGGCCAATGCGCCGGCGCAACCACTTGTCCAGCTCCACCACCGCCAGCAGCGTGCCGCCGGCCAGTGCGCAGATGGCCCACGCCTGGGGGCTGAGCGCGGCGGTCTGGAACAACCGCTGCAGCGGCGGCCAATGGGTGAACGCCACCTGCAACACCAATAGCAGCGCGACCATGTTCCAGACCATCGGATTGCCGCGCAGGCCGAAGTGCGCCGGTGCATTGATCTGGCGGCTGGCGAACAGGTAGGCGATCTCGCAGAACACCAGCGTGTTGACCCCCAGCGTGCGACTGACCTCCAGGCTCCAGCCCTGCCGCTGGGCAAAGAGGAACACCGCGATGCAGGCCGCCGTCATCAGCAGCGAGACCAGCACCACGCGCCAGAGCAGCTGCGCGCCCAGCAGCGGCGCGCTCGGATCGCGCGGCGGGCGGCGCATCAGATCGGCCTCGCCGGGCTCGAAGGCGAGCGCCAGCGCCAGCGTCACCGCGGTGATCATGTTCAGCCAGAGAATCTGCAGCGGCGTGATCGGTAGCGTCAGCCCCAGCGCGATGGCGACCAGCAGCACCAGCGCCTCGCCGACGTTGGTGGGCAGGATGAACAGGATGGATTTCTTCAGGTTGTCGTAGACCGTGCGGCCTTCCTCCACCGCATGGGCGATGGTGGCGAAGTTGTCGTCGGCCAGCACCATCTGTGCCGCCTCCTTGGCCGCCTCGGTGCCCTTGATGCCCATCGCCACGCCGATATCGGCGCGCTTGAGCGCGGGCGCGTCGTTGACGCCGTCGCCGGTCATCGCCACCCGTGCGCCGCCGGCCTGCAGGCGCTGAACCAGGCGCAGCTTGTGCGCCGGACTGGTGCGGGCGAATACCGCGGTCTGCGCCAGGCACGCGTCCAGCTCCGCGTCGCTGAGCCGATCCAGCTCCGCGCCGGTGAGCGGCGGTTGCTCGCCGAGCCCGAGACGCTGGGCGATGGCGGCGGCGGTCGCGGCATGGTCGCCGGTGATCATCTTCACGGCGATACCGGCGCGCTGGCATTCGGCGATGGCAGCGATGGCTTCCTCGCGCGGAGGGTCGAGCATGCCGACCAGCCCGAGCAACACGAAGTCGCCTTCGAGATCCTCGTAGGCCAGCTCGTGCTGCGGCGCGCCCAGCGCGCGCATCGCCAGGCCGAGCATGCGCAGGCCCTGACGGGCGCCATCGTCGAGTACGGCGTGCCAGTGGGCCGGGTCCAGCGGCTCGGTGCTGCCGGCGGCGAACTGGCGGTTGCACACTTCGAGCAGGCGCTCCGGCGCGCCGACCAGATAGATCAGCCCGTGGCCGGCATGGTCGTGATGCAGGCTGGCCATGCAGCGGCGCTCCGAGCTGAACGGAATACCGTCGACCCGCGGCATATGCGTGTGCTCGTGAGTGGTCTGCAAGCCGAGCTTGCCGGCCAGGGTGAGCAGCGCCGCCTCGGTCGGGTCCCCGGTGATGCACCAGCCATCGCCTTCGCGCAGCAGGCTGGCGCTGTTGCACAGCAGCCCGGCGCGGGCCAGCTCGAGCAGGTCGCTGGCCTGTTCCGGCTCGCAGGGCTGGCCGTCGCCGGTGCAGACCGCGCCCGCCGGCGTGTAGCCGACGCCCTGGATGAAATAATTGTGTTCGGCGGTGAAGACCTGCTGCACGGTCATTTCATTGCGCGTCAGGGTGCCGGTCTTGTCCGAGCAGATCACCGTCACCGCGCCGAGGCTCTCGACCGCCGGCAGCCGGCGGATGATCGCCCGCCGCCGCGCCATGCGCTGCACGCCCAGCGCCAGGGCGATGGTCAGCACGGCGGGCAGGCCCTCGGGGATCGCCGCGACCGCCAGACCAACTGCCGCCAGCAGCATCTCGCTGGAGGAGTAATCGCGCAGCGTGACGCCAAACACGTAGGTGCCGAGCGCCAGCGCCAGGATAATCACGGTGAGGACCTTGGCGAAGCGCGCGATGTCGCCCAGCAGCGGCGTCTGCAGGCTGACCACTTCGCCGAGCATGTGGCTGATCCGGCCCAGCTCGGTCTGCCCGGCGGTTGCCACCACCACGCCGTAGCCGTTGCCGGCGCTGACCAGCGTGCCGGAGTAGGCCATGCTGCTGCGATCGCCGAGGCTGGCGTCATGACTGACGGGCGCCACCTGCTTGCTGCTGGGCAGCGATTCGCCGGTCAGGGCGGCTTCTTCGATGCGCAGGTCGCGACATTCGAGCAGGCGCAGGTCGGCCGGGACCCGGTCGCCGGGTTCCAGCAGTACGAGGTCGCCCGGTACCAGCTCTTCGGCCGGTACGCTGAGGGTGCGTCCGGCGCGGCGCACGCGGCTGTCGAGCGTCAGCAGCTTCTGGATGGCGCGCATCGCCTGTTCCGCTTTACCTTCCTGAACGAAGCCGACCAGCGCGTTGATCACCACCACGGCGACGATCACCACGCTGTCGAGCCATTCGCCGAGCGCCAGGGTGACCAGCGCCGAGAGCAGCAGCACGTAGATCAGCAGATTGTGGAACTGCAGCAACAGGCGCTTGAACGCACCGTTGCCGCGGCGCTGCGGCAACCGGTTGGGGCCGAACTGCTGCAGGCGCTGCTGCGCCTGTTCGGCGCTCAGGCCGCTGTGGGTGCTGTCCAGTCGCTGCAGAATCTGCGCGGCGGGTTGCGCGTGCCAGCTGTCGGGTTCGGCCATCGAAGCCTCCTATCGACGAGGGAGAGGTCAAGCCTAGGCGGGGCGGCGAACCGCTGCATGGTTCTGGATCAAGCATCGGATCACAAACTCGTTACCCGGCATGTCCAACGCTTTGCCTGACTGTCGTCGATCAGTAGCATCGGCCGGACCTACAGAGGAGAGTCGCATGCGCACCCGATTGGACGCCTGTCTGCGCGCGGTCAATGAAGTACTGCTCGGCAAGGAAGCTCAGGTGCGACTGGCGCTGGCCTGCCTGCTGGCACGGGGTCACCTGCTGGTCGAGGACATGCCGGGCATGGGCAAGACCACGCTCAGCCATGCACTGGCCAAGGTGCTCGGCCTGGAGTTCCAGCGCATCCAGTTCACCTCCGATCTGCTGCCGGGCGACATCCTCGGCACGTCGGTGTTCGACAAGGACAGCAGCCAGTTCGTCTTTCATCCCGGGCCGATCTTCGCCGAGCTGATCCTCGCCGACGAGATCAACCGCGCCACGCCCAAGAGCCAGAGTGCCCTGCTCGAAGCCATGGAAGAGGGCCAGGTCACCATCGAGGGGGCCACCCGTGCGCTGCCGGAACCGTTCTTCGTCATCGCCACGCAGAACCCGGTGAGTTCCGGCGGCACCTTCGCGCTGCCGGAATCCCAGCTCGATCGTTTCCTCATGCGCGTCTCGCTGGGATATCCGGCCCGCGCCGCGGAGAAGGCGCTGCTGCTGGGCGAGTCGCGCCGCGACCTGCTGGCCCGGTTAGCGCCGGTGCTCGAACGCACCGAGCTGTTGGCGCTGCAGGATGCCGTGGCCGGCGTGCGCGTCAGCGATGCGCTGGTCGACTACGTGTTGCGTCTGGTGGAAGCCAGCCGTACCCAGCCGCAGTTCGCCTGGGGCCTGTCGCCGCGCGGCAGCCTGGCGCTGCTGGCGGCGGCGCGCGCTTGGGCGTTTCTCGACGGCCGCGATTACGCGATTCCCGAGGATGTGCAGGCGGTGCTGCCGACGGTGGTCGGCCATCGCCTGCGCGAACGTGCCGATGCTTCCGGCCACGGCGGCGGCGCGCTGGTGCAGTGGCTGCTGCGCGAAGTGCCGGCGCTCTGATGGCGCTGACGATGACACTACGGCCCGACGGGCGCGCCGCGTGAGGCTGCTGCCACGTCTGCGCGAGCGCTGGCTGCTGCTGCGGATTCCGCCGGCGCCGAGCATGCGGCTCGATCAGCGACGCATCTTCATCATGCCTACTCGCGTCGGGCTGGCTTTCCTCGCGGCGCTGGGACTGATGCTGCTGACTGCGATCAACTACCAGAACAGCCTCGCCTACGGCCTGACCTTCCTGCTCGGCGCGTTGTATCTGGTGACCATCCTGCACACCTGGCGCAATCTCGCTGGGCTGGTGCTGCACAGCGGCGGCGCCACTGCCGCTTTCGTCGGCGAGCAGGCGCGGTTGCGTGTGCGCCTGGAAAGCCAGGGGCGCGCCTACCAGGCCGTGACCGTCGGCTGGCCGGCCAGCGGTCTGCAGCGGGTGGATGTGCCGGCCGGCGGAGTGGTGGAGGTCGAGCTGAACCTGCCGGCTGAGCGCCGTGGCTGGCTGCGCCCCGGCCGGGTGCGGGTGGAGAGCCGCTTTCCGTTGGGTCTGCTGGTGGCCTGGAGCTGGATCGATCTGGAGTTGGCGGCATTGATCTACCCGCAGCCGCTGGCAGGCGAGTTGGCGCAGCAGGGTGAGGCGGCGCAAGACGAGGATGGCGGCGCGCGTGCGCAGGGGGCAGGAGTCGACGATTATCAGGGGTTGAAGGCCTGGCAGCCCGGTGATTCGCGCCGTCGCCTGCACTGGAAAGCCTATTCGCGCGGCCAGGGCCTGCTGGTGAAGGAGTTCGCCAGCCTGCTCGGCAACGAACCGCTGCTGGACTTCGCTGCGCTGACGGGCGACAGCGAGGAGCGCCTGTCGCGGCTGTGTCACTGGGTCGTGGAACTGAGCGCCGCGCACCAGCCGTTCGCCTTGCGCCTGCCGGCCGTGACACTCGGCCCGGATAGCGGTCAGGCCCACCGTGACGCCTGCCTGCGTGCGCTGGCGCTGCACGGTACCGGTGCGGAGCAGGGTGCATGAGCACGAAACCCGGTATCCCGCGCAATGCGCTGATCTGGCTGCTGGTGGCTCAGGTGCTGGTGATCCTGCCGCATCTGACGCACCTGCCGCTGTGGATCACCGGCCTCTGGCTGGGCTGCGCCGTGTGGCGAATTCAGATCTTCCGCATGCGCCTGCGTTATCCCAACAGCTGGGCCAAGGCGGCGCTGATGATCGGCGCCGGCTTCGGCGTGTACTTCTCGCGCGGCAGTCTGGTCGGGCTGGAGGCCGGCGTGGTGCTGCTGATCGCGGCGTTCATCCTCAAGCTGGTGGAGATGCGCACCGCGCGCGATGCACTGGTGCTGATCTTCCTTGGCTTCTTCGCGGTGGTGACCAGCTACCTGTTCGAGGATGGGTTACTGGCCGGGCTGTACAGCCTGTTGCCAGTGACTGCCCTGCTGGCGGCGCTGATCGGTCTGCAGCAGGGCACGCGGATGACGCAGCCGTGGCCGACGCTGCGGCTGGCCGGCAGCCTGCTGCTGCAGGCGGTACCGCTGATGATCCTGCTGTTCCTGTTCTTCCCGCGGCTGGCGCCGCTGTGGACGCTGCCACAGCCGGGGCCGCGTAGCCTCACCGGGCTGGCGGACCACATGGCGCCGGGCGACATTGCCCGGCTCGGTCAGTCCGCGGCGCTGGCGTTTCGCGTCAGCTTCGAGGGCGAGATACCGCCGCGCGACCAATTGTACTGGCGCGCCGTGACCTTCGAGCAGTTCGATGGTCGGCGCTGGTCGCAGTCCTTCGCCGCGCAGGTGTCGCAGGAGCCACACTGGCAGCCGACCGGCGAGCCGCTGCGCTACAGCGTCGTCATGCAGCCCAGCGGCCAGCCCTGGCTGTTCGCCCTCGACGTGCCGCGCGTGGCGGCCGACGATACACGGCTGATGGCCGACTTCCACCTGCAGCGCCGCCAGCCGGTGAACCAGCCGCTGCTTTATCACGTGACCTCCTGGCCCGACGCACGGCGTGAGGCCGAGCGTGCGCCGTCGAGCCTCGGCCGCGCGCTGCAGCTGCCGGCGCAGGGCAATCCGCGCAGCCACGCCTGGGCCGGCGAACTGCGTCGCACGCTGCAGGAGCCCGAGGCGGTGGTGCAGGCGCTGCTGCGCCACTTCAACCGCGAGCCCTACCACTACACGCTGAAGCCGCCGGAAGTCGGCCCGGACATCGTCGACGATTTCCTTTTCAGCACCCGCAGCGGCTTCTGCGCGCACTACGCGGGGGCGATGACCTTCGTGCTGCGCGCCGCCGGCATCCCCGCGCGGGTGGTGGCCGGCTACCAGGGCGGCGAGGTCAATCCGGCCGGCAACTACCTCTCGGTGCGTCAGCTGGATGCGCACGCCTGGGTGGAATACTGGACTGCCGAACGCGGCTGGGTCAGCGTCGATCCGACCTTCCAGGTGGCGCCGGAGCGGGTCGAGCAGGGGCTGGAGCAGGCGCTGGCCGGCCAGGAAGGCTTTCTCGAGGATTCGCCGATGTCGCTGCTGCGTTACCGCGATATCGGCTGGCTGAACCAGCTGCGCCTGCGCTGGGACGAACTCAACTACGGTTGGCAGCGCTGGGTGCTCGATTACCAGAGCGAGCGCCAGTTACAACTGTTGCAGCGCTGGTTCGGCAAGGTCGACGCCACGGCGCTCGGCATCGGCCTGGTGACGGCGCTCGCCGCGGTGCTCGGCCTGCTCGCGCTGTGGCTGTTCAAGCCCTGGCGGCATGAGCGCGATGTGCAGCAGCGGCTGTTCCTCGCCTTCGAGCGGACGCTGGCGCGCCACGGCCTGCGGCGCGAGCCGGGCGAGGGCGCGCGGACTTTCGCCGTGCGCGCGGCGCGCCAGTTGCCGCTCCAGGCCGACGCGATTCATGCCTTCCTGCGCTGTTACGAGCAACAGCGCTACGCGGCCGCAGATGCCGCGCCCACCGAGCTGCGCCAGGCGCTGCGCGCGCTGCGCCGCCAGTTGCCCTGGCGGCGTGCCCGGCACTGAGCCGACCGTTGATGATTGCCGACTGCGATGGCGTGGCATTTCCAGGGGCGTCTACGGCGCTTGCGTCCTCGCGCGCCGGCAAGCACCGGCCTTACCATCGGCCTCCACAAAACAATGAAAAGAGGTGCACATGACCCTTTCCGAACTGTTGCGCGGCGTGCGCGAGCATCCGCAGCAGCTGACCATCCCCGCCACCTGGGGGCAGGGCCGGGCCGGTTTCGGCGGACTGGTGGCGGCGCTGGTGTACGAGGCGATGCGCGCCAAGGTGCCGCCGGAGCGCGCGCTGCGTTCGCTGGCGATCACCTTCGTCGCGCCGCTGGCGCTGGACCAGCCGGCCAGCTTCGAGGCGGAGGTGCTGCGCGAGGGCAAGGCGGTGAGCCAGATGCTGGGGCGGGCGGTACAGGACGGCCAGGTGGTGACCATTGTCCAGGGCAGCTTCGGCGCCGCGCGCGAGTCCGCGGTGGCGGTCGCTGCCGAGGCGGCGCCGGCCATGCCGCCGGTCGAAGCCTGCCAGACGCTGCCCTTCGTGCCGGGTGTCACGCCGGAATTCACCCGCTATCTGGAGATGCGTTGGGGCATCGGTGGGCTGCCGTTTTCCGGCAACACGTCCCGCGAAATGGGTGGCTGGGTGCGCCAACGCGGCGAGGTCGCGCGCGAGCCGATGAACGAAGCGCACCTGCTGGCGCTGATCGACGCGTGGCCGCCGGCGGTGCTCTCGCACCTCAAGGGCTTCGCGCCGGGCAGTTCGCTGACCTGGACCGTCGAGTTCGTGCAGCCGTTGCCCGCGCTGGATACGCATGACTGGTGCCAGTACCGCGCGGTGATCGAGCACGCGCGCGACGGCTACGGACATTGCGCGGCGGCGCTGTGGACGCCGACCGGCGAGCTGGTGGCGCTGAGCCGGCAGACGGTGACGGTGTTCGGCTAACCGGGGCGGGGCGCCGCCCCGCGTTTTCCCGGCAGGCCGTCAGAGCTTGAGCTGGCCGATGGCCCGGCTCAGCTCGCCCGACAGCGCGGCCAGTTGCGAGCTGGTGCTGGCGGAGTCGACCGTCTGCTGCACGGTCTGCTCGGTAACGTCGCGGATGCCGGTCACCGAACGGTTGAGCTCCTCGGCTACCTCGCTCTGTTGCGCGGCGGCGACGGCGATCTGCGTATTGCTGTCGCGCATCTGCGCCACTGCGGCGGTGATCGACTCCAGCGCCTGCGCCGCCTCGCGCGCTTCGCGCACGCAATCATCGGCCTTGAACGAGCTTTCCTGCATGAACTCGACTGCATCGCGCGTCATGGCCTGCAGGTTGCCGATCATGCCGGTGATCTCGTCGGTGGAGTCCTGCACGCGCCTGGCGAGGTTGCGCACTTCATCGGCGACCACCGCGAAGCCACGGCCGGCCTCGCCGGCGCGCGCGGCTTCGATAGCGGCGTTGAGCGCGAGCAGGTTGGTCTGCTCGGCGATGCTGTGGATGACGCTGACCACGCCGTTGATCTTCTGGCTGTCGGCGGCCAGCTGACCGATGGTTTCGGCGGTCTGCTGCACGCCGACCGACAGGTTGGCGATCGACTGTTCCACCCGCGCGACCACGCGCTGGCCGTCGCTGGCCAGCTGGTCGGCGTGCTGCGAGCGGTCGCGGGTGTCGCTGGCGTGCTCGGCGATATGGAACACCGTGGCACTCATTTCGTTGATCGCGGTGGCGGCCTGGTCAGTCTCGCTCTGCTGGCCGAGCATGCCTTGGCGCACGTCGCTCATGCTGGCAGCGAGGCGCCCGGCGCCGTCATCCAGGCGCGCGGCCGCCTGCGCGACGGTACTGACGATGCGCTGGTAGCCGCTCTGCATCGCATTGAAGGCGCTGGCCATCTGGCCGACCTCGTCACCGCTTTCGAGCGGCACGCGCGCGCTGAGATCGCCGGAGCGCTCGACGTGCAGCATGACGTCCTTGAGCGTGTTGAGGTGGCTGAGCAGAAAGCTGATAAGCAGCTGCGAGGCGCCGAGCAGACCGAGCATGAGTACCGCCACGGCACCGGCATAGCTGAAGAAGTGCTCGCCCAGAACCTGGAGCACACTGGGGGTTCGCGCCACCACGGCGAGCGTCTGGCCGTCGGCGCGGATGACGCTCTGCGCGCCGATCAGCGGGTCGCGGGCGAACAGGCGATCATGCGCCAGCGCCGTCCAGCCAGCGTTTTGCGCAAGCGTCTGACCCTGGATCTGCATCCGCTCGCCGGCGACGAAGCGGACCACCTCCGGTCTGGCGGGCAGCTCGGCGGTGGCGGGCCAGGCGGTCAGCAGTTCGGCGGTGGTCTGCGCGTTACGCCGGGCATCGGCGCTGCGCGACTGCTGTTCCACATGCACGGCGTAGAGCACCAGCAACAGGCTGATGACGAAGGCGACCATGTTGAGCGCCCAGAACTTGTATTTCAGTGACAGATCGCGGACCCAGACGAACATGACGGCTCTCTTCCGTTTTGTTGTCGGCTTAACGGCCGTTACGGCGTGAGCTTGAGCACATTTTCACGGCGTTGCGTCCGGCAGCGGCAGGTCGAAGAAACGCCGGGCGCAGAGCGTGGTGTGGGCAGCCAGTTCGGCTTCGCTTTCACCGCGATGGCGCGCCACCTCGCGCAGCACCTCAAGCAGATAGGCCGGTTCGTTGTGGCCGGATTTCGGCTTGGGTCGCAGCGTGCGCGGTAGCAGGTAGGGCGCGTCGCTTTCCAGCATCAGCCGGCCGCGCGGTATTTCGCGCACCAGCGGATGCAGATGGGTGCCGCGGCGCTCGTCGCAGATCCAGCCGGTGATGCCGATGTGCAGATCGAGGTCGAGATAAGCGTACAGCGCGCGCTTCTCGCCAGTGAAGCAATGCACCACCGCGGCGCCGAGGCGGTCGCGCAGCGGCCGCAGGATTTCGACCAGGCGCTGGTCAGCGTCGCGCTCGTGGAGAAACACCGGCAATTGCAGCGCCACCGCCAGCTCCAGCTGTTCCTCCAGCACGCGTTCCTGCTGTGGGCGCGGCGAGAAGTCCCGGTTGAAGTCCAGCCCGCATTCGCCCACCGCGCGCACCTGCGGCTCGCGCAGCAGATCGCGCAGCTGCGCCGCGCTGTCGGCGCTCCACTGGCTGGCGTCGTGCGGGTGGACGCCGGCAGTGCAGAACAGCCGCTGGCGACCGTCGTCGAGCGTGCGGCACAGGCCCAGCGCGGCTTCGCTTTCGGCGAGGCTGGTGCCGGTCAGCACGCATTGCGCGACGCCGGCTGCGTGGGCGCGTTCGAGCACTTCACTGGCCTGCCTGGCCAGGCTGGGATGGGTCAGGTTGACGCCGATATCGACGAGCTCCATCGAGACTCCTACTAAGGTTAATCACTTGAAAATCAACACAATATGCGTGAAGGGCAAACCGTTGATCATGCCTGAATTGGCAGATCGGGCCCGGCTGTGAGAGGCTTCGCTACTTTTTTCGCCGCCGTTGCCCGGTTCGAGCCTGGTATGTACGAGTCATGTTTCGCCTGCTGCTGATCCTCTGTCTGCTGGCGCTCGCGCCCTGGCCGGCGGCTGCGCGGGTGATGGGGCCGGAGGCGTGGAAGGCGCCGGCGACGGTGCGCGATCTGGCGGAAATACGCCGCAGCGGCGTGCTGCGGGTGCTGGTCAACCAGAGCCGCAACAGCTCCGGCGAGGTGAAGGGCGAAGCCATCGGTGTGGAGTATGCACGGCTGCGCGCCTTCGAGCGTTACCTGAACCGAAAGTCCGAGCGCGCTATCCGCCTGAAGATCATCCCCAAGGCCAAGGATCAGCTGCTGGCTGCATTGCAGCGCGGCGAGGGCGATCTGGTGGCGCCCGGTGAGTTGCTCGATCTGAAGGGCATGCGCGGCGTGAGCCGCACCCGGCCGGTGGTCAGCGATGTTGCGCTGGTGCTGGTCGGCCGCCAGGGTGGGCCGCGCTACGCCAGCCTGGAACGACTGTCCGGGCGCAGCCTGGCGCTGCCGGCGGGCAGCGCCGCCGGTGCCGCTGTCGCCCGGCTCAACGAACAGCTGATGAAGCGCAAGCGTGCGCCGGTGGTGGTCGAGTGGGTCGATCCGACGCTGGCGGTCGAGGACGTGCTGGAAATGGTGCAGGCCGGCATCTATCCGGTCACGGCGGTCGAGCAGACCATTGCCGAACGCTGGGCGCGGGTGATGCCCAAGCTGCGCATCGAGCGCCAGGTGGCGCTGGCCGACGAGGCCGACATGCACTGGTTCGTCCGCAAGGAGGCCAGCATGCTGCGCGCCAGTGCCGACGGTTTTCTCAAGGACTACCGCGCGCCGCAGAACCAGGACGCGGCCTTCGAGCGGGTCTACCGGCGCCTGTACAAGGTGCATTACCCGCTCGACCGTACCGGCCGGCAGCGCCTGGAGAAGGTGCGCCCCGTGCTGCAGCGCTACGCCGAGCAGATCGATCTGGATTGGCTCAACCTCGCCGCGCTGGCTTTCAAGGAATCCACCCTCAACCCGGCGGCGCGCGGTGCCGGCGGCGCCACCGGGCTGATGCAGGTGACGCCGGCGACCGCGCGCAGCGTAGGCGTGGGCAATATCCAGCAGCTGGACAACAACGTGCAGGCCAGTGCCAAGTACCTGGCCAGCATCCGTCGTAAGTTCTTCGCCAGCCCACGGCTCAACGAGCGCGAGCGCATGGCCTTCGTGCTGGCGGCCTATAACCTGGGGCCGCAGCGGGTGCAGAGCATGCGCGCCGAAGCGCGCCGGCGCGGGCTGAATCCGGACCAGTGGTTCTTCCAGGTCGAGCGTATCGCCCTGGAAACCGTGGGCATGGGCGTGGTGGGCTACGTCAACAGCGTCAACAAGTACTATCTCGCCTTCCATCGCGAGCGTTATCTGCTGGAAGCCGAACCCGCACGTCGTAGCGCCTCGCGCTAGCCAGGGCGGCGTTAAGAACAGGCTCCAAAATGCTCATTTACAGCGCGTAAACTGCGCTTTTTTCGCCTGTTCTCGCCTTGCCCTGGCTGCCTCGCCTACGATTTCAACGGCCTGCTAGCTTTCCTGACGGACCAGCAGGCGCAGGCGTTCGCTGCTGTCGAAGCGCTGCTCGGCGAGCCGCTCGATAGCGGCCTGCTTGTCGGCCTCACCGAGGCCCTGGCTATGCTCGATGCGACTCTTTTCCTGTTCGAAGTCGGCTAGCCGTTGCTGCCAGACCTGTCGCTGACGGTCCAGCGCTTCCAGGCGCTCGGTCGCCGCATTGCCGACCAGCTGCTGGCGCAATTGGCGCAGCTGCACGGCATCGCCGCCACGCGCCTGCAGCGCGGCTGTCTGCTGGCGCAGCTGGGTCTGCATTTGCGGCACCAGGGCGTCCTGCAGTTCGGCTGGCAGCGCCGCGTGCAAGCGGTCGAGCGCGGCACCCTTGGCATTCGCGTCGAGCCCCGGCTCCAGCTGGATGGTCAGGCGTTCGAGCGTGAAACGGTCATAGGCCTCTTCACTGGCGAAGAACGCCTGGTGCGCCGTATGGCTGAAGATGCGCGCGCGCAACGCCTGTACCGCGGCAAGACGCTGGCGCAGCGCTGGCAGATTTTGCGGGCGGGCCGCCGAATCCAGCCCCAGCAGCTCGCGCTTGTAGTCCAGGTACTGGTTCAGGAGATTCTGCGCCTGGGCCTGCGCCGGTTCTGGCAGCTGCGCGTCGATGTGCTGGCGCAGGCGCTGCACGCTGTGGGTCAGCGGCTCGGCGCCGACGGCGCTGAGGAAGTAGTCGAACAGCCGACGGACGTCGCCGTCGACGATCAGATTGCCGGCGGCGTCCTGCTGGAGGCGGCCGTCGATCCGCGTGCCGTTGAACGAACGCGGCAGCTCGCTGAGCCTCATCGGCTTTGGCGCAGCCGAGTCGCTGACGACGGTGATCGGCGCGGTCGCCGGTGGTCGGGCCGCATGCGCCGGTGCCGTTGCGGGGCTGGAGGCGGGCGGTGGTTCGTTCTCGGGCGGCGCCAGCAGCACGACCAGGCTGAATAACAGCGAGGCGAGGAAAAGGCCGAGAAGTGTCTTCATGGTTCTGCCTTGCAAGAGGCGGCGGGACGCGGCCGTCCCGCCGCTGGCTCAGAGGCCGGCGTTCTTCAGCCGGTTGGCGTGCTGGCGATACACGGTGACCGGATCGGTCTCGAACAGGCTGGTGAGGCCGAGGACCTGGTTCACCTCGTCAAGGTGGTTCATCCGGTAGTCGTCGCGGATGACCATGCCCAGATGCGAGCTGCAGCGTCCCACCAGTCCGTCGTTCGGCTCATCGAAGGCAAGGGCGCCGGCACCCATCATCGCGTCGCTGATATCCAGCGGATTGGTCAGCGGGCTGGTGCCACTCCACGAGTAGTAGCGCACGCCGTTGACCACGTAGGCGCCCTCGCCGCAGGCGGTGGTCGGGATGCCCTGGGGGAACTTGGCATTGAAGCGCGCCGCGCCCTCGCTGTTGAGCGATTCGAGCGAGCCGAGCGAGTTCTGCGGTGCAGAGCTGCTGCTGCCGGAGAGGAAGTTGATCAGCGCGCCTATCGCGTTCACCAGCCCGGCGACGATGGCCTCGCCGGCGGAGCCTTCGGGAATGTTACGGATCAGATCGGCCACGTCCGAGCCCTTGTGCGGCGCACCGACGCTGGTGACTGAGGCCACCAGATCCGGTCGCACGGCGGCCACGTAGCGCACCGTCGGCCCGCCGTGGCTATGGCCGATCAGATTGACCTTGGGTTTGCCACTGAGCGCGACGATCTCCTCGACCTGTGCCAGGAGTTCCTCGCCGCGCAGCTCGGAGGTGTTGAGCTGGCTCACTTCGGTGACGTACACCTGCGCGCCGTCGCGGCGCAGCGCTGCGGGAATGCCGTACCAGTAGTCGACCCCCAGCAGGCTGTCGAAACCGAGCATGCCGTGACCGAGCACGATGGGGTAGCGGGTCTGGGTATAGCCGGTGGAGGCATGGGCCTGGCTCGCCAAGGCCAGCGCGCTGATACAGAGGGCAAGCAGTGTCTTGTTGTTGTTCATGACGCACTCTCGAAAAAGGGGTGGGCAAGCGGGCAATCCATTGCCGTTCACCGCGCCGGGCGCGTACTGCGCCGTTTCGATGGCAGCAATCGTGCCAGGCGCCAGTTAATTGTCATGAAAGTACAGCCTAGAGCGGCTGCGGCCCAGCAGAGCTGGCCAAAGGCCGCTGCAGTCGAGAGGTGCGCGCTGTTACCGGGAGGAACGGCTGTTTCCGCTGTGGGTTGTTACTCGGCAGGATAGAAGAACTTGGTCGCGTGATCGCGGCAATTTGCGACTGTTTGGTCGATGCTAAACCGGTCGGTCACGGATACTCGATTGCCACCACGTACCATAATTTGGGTCCTGTCGGCGTTTGCACCTGTACTTCGGCATCCAGCGCCTTGCCGACCAATGCGCGGGCCAGCGGCGAGTCGATGCTGATCAGGCCTTGCTTGAGGTCCAGTTCGTCAGGGCCGACGATGCGGTAGCGGGCTTCGTTGCCGTCCTCATCCTCCAGCGTCACCCAGGCACCGAAATACACCTTGTCCGGATCGCTCGGCCGCTCACTGACGACCTTGAGTTTTTCCAGGCGCTTGGTGAGAAAACGCACCCGGCTGTCGATCTCGCGCAGCATCTTCTTGCCGTAGGTGTACTCGGCGTTCTCGGAGCGATCGCCCTGGGCGGCCGCCTCGCTCACCGATTGCGTCACCTGCGGGCGTTTGACATGCCACAGTTCGTGCAGCTCGGCGCGCAGGCGCGCTTCGCCTTCCGGGGTGATCAGCGGGGTTCCGGCGGGGCGCGGCGGGCGATAGCGGCTCATGGTCGATCCGTGTGGCGAAAGGGCCGCAAAGTGTAGGCCGAACCGGGCGGCGAGGGCGAGTCGTCAGCCCTCGCGCAGCACGCCGAGCGGGCTGGCGTCGAGCGCGCGGCGGGTGCCGAGAACCCCGGCGCCACCGACCAGCAGCGCGCCAAGAAGCGGTAGCAGCACAAGCCAGGGATGCGGCTGCCAGGGCAGCTCGAAGGCGAAGCGATAGAGCAGTGCGCTGACCAGCTCGCAACCCAGCGCGGCAAGCACGCCGCTGGCCGCGCCGAGCATGCCGAATTCTGCCCGACGCACTCTAAGCAGCAGGCTGCGCTCGGCACCCAGCGCGCGCAGCAGTGCGCCCTGGCGGATGCGCTCGTCCAGTGTGGCCTGCAGGCCGGCAAACAGCACGGCGAGCCCGGCGGCGAGGACGAACAACAGAACGTACTCCACCGCGAGCGACACCTGGGTGAGAATGCTGCGCAACTGCGCGAGCAGCGCTTCGACCTGCAGAAGCGTGGTGGCGGGGAAGGCCCGCGCCATCTCGACCAGCTCGCGCTCCTTGCCGGGTGGCAGATAGAAGCTGGTCATGTAGGTGACGGGCATGTCCTGCAGGGTACCGGGCTCGAAGATCATGTAGAAGTTGGGCTGGAAGCTGTCCCAGTTGACCTCGCGCAGGCTGGTTACCCGGGCATCGCGGCTGAGACCGCCGACGATGAAGGTCAGGCGATCACCCAGTTGCACGCCGAGGCTCTCGGCCAGTTCGGTTTCGACCGAAACGCCAGGGAGTTGCGGCGCGGCCGGTGGCCCCCACCAGCTTCCGGCGGTCAGGCGGTTGTCGGCCGGCAGTTCGGCCGCCCAGGTCAGGCTCAGGTCACGGCGCACAGCGCGGTCGCCCTGCGAATCCTTGCTCACCAGCTGGCGCACCGGTGCGTCGTTGATCGCCACCAGCCGCCCGGGAATGACCGGATACAGCGGCGCCGCCACCGTCGACAGGCTGGCGATGCGTGCGGCGAAGGCATCCTTCTCCGCGGGCAGCACGTTGAGTGCGAAATGATTGGGAGCGTCCTGCGGTAGCTGGTCCTGCCAGGTGTCGAGCAGCTCACCGCGCAACAGGGCGATCAGCGCCATCGCCAGCAGGATCAGGCCGAATGCCAGAGACTGCCCGGCCGCCGCCAACGGGTGTCGCAACAACTGGCCCAGGCCCAGCCGCCAGGAAAGCGCCGCGCCTGCCAGCAACCGGCGCAAGCCGCGCAGGCCGAGCAGCAGCAGGCCGCCCAGCAGCAGCGCGGCCAGCAGCCCGCCGCCAAGCAGGGCGAGGGTGATCTTCAGGTCCAGGCTCAGCCGCCACATGATCAGGCCGAGCGCGAGAATCGCCGTGCCGTACACCAGCCAGCTGCTCGGTGGCACCGGCAGCATGTCGCGCCGCAGTACCCGTAGCGGCGGGACGCGACCGAGCGCTGCCAGCGGCGGCAGGGCGAAGCCGGCGAGGGCGACCAGGCCGGTGGCGATGCCGGCCAGCGCCGGCCACAGTGTGGCGTTCGGAATTTCCTGCGCCAGTACATCGCGCAGCAAATAGAACAGCCCGTATTGCGCCCCCCAGCCGAGCAGGGCGCCAACGATGCTGGCGAGCGCGCCGAGCAGCCCGAGTTGCAGGGTGTACAGCAGCAGCGTTTCCCGTCGTGAAAGCCCCAGGCAACGCAAGAGTGCGCTGGCATCGAAGCGGCGCGCGGCGAAGCGCGCGGCCGACAGCGCCACGGCGACGCCGGCCAGCAGGATCGCGGCAAGGCTCGCCAGATTCAGATAGCGCTCGGCGCGTCCGAGCGCGCCACCGATCTGCCGGTTGCTGTCGCCAGCCGTCTCGATGCGCTGATGGGCCAGCAGTCCCGGTTCGAGCTGTTGCCGGTAGGTGGCGAGCGTTTCGGCCGGCCCACGCCACAGCTCGCGGTAACGCACCCGGCTGCCCGGCTGCACCACGCCGGTGGCGGCCAGGTCGTCCATGTGCATCAGCACGCGCGGGGTCAGGCTGTAGAAGTCGCCGACGCGATCCGGCTCGTAGGTCAGCACGCGGGTCAAGCGCAGCGACTTGTCGCCGACCTCGATCGGATCACCGATCTCCAGCTCCAGGGCTGTGAGCAGGCGGGCCTCGGCCCAGGCTTCGCCCGGTCGCGGTCCTGGTCCCGGTTGTTCCTGTTCGTAGGGTGCGGCGGCGCTGCGCAGCTCACCGCGCAGCGGATAGGCGCTGTCGGCAGCCTTGACGCTAGTGAGCTGCAGTTTGTCGTCGGTGGCGATCACGCTGGAGAACTCGACCACCCGCGCATGCGTCAGCCCCAATTGTCGGCCGGCTGCAATCTGGTGAGGCTGGGCTTCGGCGCTGCCTTGCAGCACTAGGTCTGCGCCGAGAAATTCGCTGGCACGCAGTTGCATGGCGTCGTTCAGGCGAGCACCGAAATAGCCGATTGCGGTGCTCGCCGCGACGGCGATTAGCAGGGCGAAGAACAGCACGCGCAGCTCGCCGGCGCGGGCGTCGCGCAGCAGCTGACGGCACGCCAGCGCCGCGAGGCGGCGAGTCGGCACATGGCTCATGCGGCGGACCCGTTGTCGACCCGACGCCCGCCTTCTAGACGCAGCAGATGGCGACAGCGGCGGGCCAGGCGTTCGTCGTGCGTAACCAATACCAGGGTGGTGCCGCGCTCGCGATTGAGCTCGAACAGCAGGTCGCTGATGTGCGCGCCGGTATGGCTGTCGAGGTTGCCGGTCGGCTCGTCGGCGAACAGCACGTCCGGCTCCGCGGCGAAGGCGCGCGCCAGCGCCACGCGCTGCTGCTCGCCACCGGACAGCTGGCGTGGATAGTGATGCAGACGCGTACCGAGGCCGACACGCTCCAGCAACTGCCGGGCGCGCTGGGCGGCGTCGCGGCGACCTTCGAGTTCCAGCGGCAGCATGACGTTCTCCAGCGCGTCGAGGCTGTCGAGCAGCTGGAAGGACTGAAAGACGAAACCGACATGCTCGGCCCGAACCCGCGCGCGCTGATCCTCGTCCAGCGTGCCGAGCGAGTGGCCGGCCAGCTGTACTTCGCCAGCACTGGGCAGGTCGAGCCCGGCGAGCAGGCCGAGCAGGGTGGATTTGCCCGAGCCGGAAGTACCGACGATGGCCAGGCTGTCGCCCTTCGCCAGCTCCAGGGAGAGGTCGCTGAGGATATGCAGCTCGCCTTCCGCGCTGGGAACCACTTTGTTAAGGTGCCGGGCGATGAGAATGCTGACGCTCATGGAGAATCCGATGCGAAGTTGGCTGAAAGGCGGGGTCCTGCTGCTGGTGATGTGGGGGCAGGGCGCGCTGGCGGGAACCGTCTTGGTGGTCGGCGATAGTATCAGCGCCGCTTTCGGCCTGGAAACCAGCCAGGGCTGGGTGCATCTGCTGCAGCAGCGCCTCGCCGAGCAGGCTCGACCGCGCTCCGTGGTGAACGCCTCGATCAGCGGCGACACCAGCGCTGGTGGGCTCGCCAGGCTGCCAACGCTGCTCGCGGAGCATCGGCCGGAGGTGGTGATTCTCGAGCTGGGCGGCAACGATGGCTTGCGCGGCCAGTCGCCGGCGCAATTGAAACAGAATCTTGCGGCGATGATTGAGCAGTCGCAGCAGACCGACGCCAAGGTGCTGCTGTTGGGCATGCGTCTGCCGCCGAATTACGGGCGTCGCTACACCGAGGCCTTCGCTCGGGTGTACCACGAGCTGGCGGATGAGCGCGATGTGGCGCTGGTTCCGTTCGTGCTCGAAGGGGTCGCCGGAGAGCCCGGCATGATGCAGGGCGACGGCGTGCACCCGACCGCGTCGGCGCAAGCGCAACTTCTCGAGAACGTCTGGCCGGCGCTTGCGCCATTGCTCGCCCCGTAGCGCTGAACGCCGTCTGCCTGAGGCCCTGCGAGCCTCTTGCGCTGGCGCGAGCGCGCAGCTACTGTCGCGCCCCTCGAACGGGAGCACTCGATGCCGCGCTCAGCCAAGACCCTGTATGCCTATCGACTCATCGTGCCGGACGAGCAGTTCGATCTGTTCGCCTGCCGCGAGAATCGTCTGCATCTGGCGCTGCGCCAGCTGGAGCTGAGCGGTAATGCGGATCGCACACTGTGCGGGGGCCTGCTGCCAGCGCAGCCGCGCTGGCAGGACCTGCAGCGCGAGACGCTGAAGGACCGGCGTCTGTGTCCGGCCTGCCTGCAGTTGCTGGATGCGCGCAGCAGGGGCCTTCTGTCCGCGGTAAGTGCCTGGTAGGCGCCGGCGACGTCGGCTTCGAGTACAATCGCCGTCAATTCGATCAATCAGCCAAGGGTTTCCGTAATGCTTTCGCGTGCGTCTGCTGTCGCCTCCTGTTTGTCTCTTGCGGCTTTGCTGGCGGCTGGCCAGAGCGTCGCGCTGGAGCTGCCTTTGCCGCCTGAGGGCGAAGATGTAGTCGGCCAGATCCGCGTGATCAAGGCGAAATACGAAGACACCTTCGCCGCGATCGCCGAAACCAACGATCTGGGCTATTCCGAACTGGTGGCCGCCAATCCGGGCGTGGATCCGTGGCTGCCGGGCGAGGGGACCGACATCATCCTGCCGACGCGCTTCATCCTGCCGCCAGGGCCGCGCGAGGGTATCGTGATCAACATCGCCGAGTACCGCATGTACTACTACCCGGCCGGCGGCAGCGTCGTCCACACCTATCCGCTGGGCATCGGGCGCGAAGGCTGGGGTTCGCCTGTAGGCAGTACGCGTATTTCCGCCATGACCGCCAACCCGGCATGGTATCCGCCCAAGTCCATTCGCGAAGAGCACGCGGCGGATGGCGATCCGTTGCCCACGGTGGTGCCGCCGGGACCGGATAACCCGTTGGGCCCGTACAAGATGAGTCTGGCCATCCCGGGCTACCTGATTCATGGCTCGAATAAGAAGTTCGGCATCGGCATGCGCGTCAGCCACGGCTGTTTCCGCATGCTGAACAACAACGTTCTCGAGCTGTCGCGCATGGTCAAGGTGGGAACGCCGGTGCGCATTATCGACGAGCCGTACAAGTTCGGCGTGAGCGACGGTAAGGTCTACCTGGAGGCCCATGCGCCGCTGGAAGACGAAGAGAAGAAACTGACGCTGATGGACAAGCACGCCGTAGTCGTCAATACGCTGCTCAAGCGCGACGAGCAGATGCGCACTCTGCATCTTGATTGGGAGATGATCCGGGATATCGTTGCTGGCGAAGACGGTTTGCCGATCGAGATTGCCGATCAGCAATCGGTATCCATAGCCAGTCATGAAGAGCAAGTTTTTTGAGCATTAAGCCCCGTGGCGTTGTCCGCGGGGCGTATTGCGACAAATAAAAAAGCCGACCTTGTAGGTCGGCTTTTTTTGTTGCCTTGAAGCTTACTTGCGGCTGGCGCGATCCAGCATACGCAGAGCGCGCTCGTTCGCTTCGTCAGCGGTCTGCTGAGCCTTCTGAGCAGCAGCCAGGGCTTCGTCAGCCTTGCTGTAGGCTTCGTCGGCGCGAGCCTGAGCGCGGGCAGCGGCGTCTTCGGTAGCAGTCAGACGGGCTTCGCTTTCTTTGGTCATGCTGTTGCTGCAACCGGTAGCCAGAACTGCGGCCAGAGCCAGAGCAGAGAATTTCAGAACGTTGTTCATCGTGTTCCCCTTAAGGTGGAAATCCATAAGCAACTTCCGTTATGGAAAGTTTGCGCGCACATACTACCTGTAACTTCGTTTAAGTAAACCGAGTCGACGAGCTGCACGAGCGTTTTTTTGGAAAACTCCGGCAGCCCCTCGGCCCCTCGACTGCAAGTTGGATAAAAAACATCCAGTATCAGGTCTGTTTACTTGAGGCAGTGTAGTGAACGCCATCGGCTTGTGCTGAATCTTGGCAAATGTCGTGCGCTTTCTCTTGCGGCCGGAATTGACGCCAGCACTGGTCGAAATCGACAGAAGCGGGTAGAAAAGAACGCTGGTTCTCAGGCAGCCCGAGTGCCCATGCATGCAACCGGGCGAACAATAACAAGATTGGCTGATCCTGCTGAGGAGTCGAAATGAGCGACACACTTACCGTGCACCATGATCGGAGCGGACACCGATTCGAGGTTAGCGTCGAGGGCCATTGCGCTTATCTGGCTTACATGGACCTGGGCAAACAGACGCTGGACATCTATCGAACCTTCGTTCCGGATGCGCTGCGTGGTCGCGGTATCGCGGCGGTGCTGGCACAGCATGCGCTGGAGTTCGCCGAGCAGGAGGGTTACAGCGTCATTCCATCCTGCTCCTATGTGGAGCGTTACATCGAGCGCCAGAACGCGCCAGGCGGACAGCAAGACGAGCACGAATGAAAAACGCCGGCAAGGGCCGGCGCTCTGTTGAACCCTGTCAGCCGCGTCGGCGGCTGGGCAGGATGTCGCGCAGCTTGGCATGCATGCCGAGTATGGCCTTCTCGGTGGTATCCCAGTCGATGCAGGCATCGGTGACCGAGACGCCGTAGGCCAGTTCCGACAGATCCTTGGGGATCGGCTGATTACCCCATCCCAGGTGGCTTTCCACCATCAGACCGACGATCGAAGCGTTGCCTTCCAGAATCTGGTTGGCGACGTTGTCCATCACCAGCGGCTGCAGCGCCGGATCCTTGTTGGAGTTGGCATGGCTGCAGTCGATCATGATGTTCGGGCGGATGCCGGCTTTGGTCAGCTCCTGCTCGCAAACCGTCACGCTGACCGAATCGTAGTTGGGCTTGCCGTTGCCGCCACGTAGCACGACGTGCCCGTAGTTGTTGCCCTTGGTGGTAACGATGGATACGCCACCGGCCTGGTTGATGCCGAGGAAACGATGTGGGCTGGAGACCGACTGCAGGGCGTTGATCGCGACGGTCAGGCTGCCGTCGGTGCCGTTCTTGAAACCGACCGCCGATGACAGGCCGGACGCCATTTCACGGTGGGTCTGCGACTCGGTGGTGCGTGCGCCGATGGCCGACCAGCTGATCAGGTCCTGCAGGTACTGCGGAGAGATGGGGTCCAGCGCCTCGGTGGCCGTCGGCAGGCCCATTTCCGCGAGATCGAGCAGCAGCTTGCGGCCGATATGCAAGCCATCCTGGATCTTGAACGAGTCATCCATGTAAGGATCGTTGATCAGACCTTTCCAGCCCACCGTGGTGCGCGGCTTCTCGAAATACACCCGCATGATCAGGAACAGGCTGTCGGACACCTTCTCGGCAAGCACCTTGAGACGTTCGGCGTATTCGTGCGCGGCCTTCAGGTCATGAATCGAGCAGGGGCCGACCACGAGAAACAGGCGATGGTCCTTGCCGTCGAGGATATCCCGCACGACCTGGCGCCCATGGGCGACGGTGCGCAAGGCGGAGTCGGTCAGGGGAAGTTCCTGCTTGAGCTGTTCCGGGGTGATCAGGGTGACGTTAGAGGCGACGTTAAGGTCGTTGATGGGTAAATCGGCCATGTGTTACTCGTCAGGTCTCGGGTGCCGTCCGCCAGCCATCCCGGTGCGGCGGAGCAGGCATGGGGCGCAGCGGGGGAGACGGAACCTTAGCGCTAAACATGCAGGCTCGACAACGACATTCAGTGCCGCCGCCGATGCGCCAGGAGCTGGCCGGTTGGCGCCGCTGGCGGCAGCAGGGCGGCGCTGTGCCGCTCCGTCGCCGGCTGTTATCGTGCCGCATCGCCTTCTTTATATCGGAGTTCCTGGATGTCTGAATCTCGCCTACGCATTGCGATCATTGGTACCGGCGCTATCGGTGGCTATTACGGCATGCAGCTGGCGCTGGCCGGGCACGATGTGCATTTTCTGCTGCGCAGCGAGTACGAGGCGGTGCGTGAGCACGGCTTGCGGATCAACAGCGCGGTGCTCGGCAGCCAGCATCTGACCAATGTGCAGGCTTATCGCAGCGCCGATCAGATGCCGGCTTGCGACTGGCTGTTCGTCGCGACCAAGAGCACCGGCACGGCGGCTTTGCTGCCCGCCATCACGCAGATCGCGGCGCCCGGGGCGAAGGTCGTGTTATTGCAGAACGGTCTGGCGGTTGAGGACGAGATCCGGCCGCTGCTGCCGGCCGGGGTGCATCTGCTCGGCGGGCTGTGCGCCATCTATGCCCATCGCAGTGCGCCCGGTGTGGTCGAGCATCAGGCGCTGGGTAACATCAACCTCGCTTATCACTCAGGGCCGGCTCAAAGCGACGAGGCCCGCCAGGCTGTGGTCGCCGGCGGTGTGGCGATGCTCAAGGCGGCCGGTGTGGGTTCGGTCGCCATGTCCAGCTTGGAGCAGGCGCGCTGGATCAAGCTGGTCTGGAACGTACCGTTTAATGGTCTCTCGGTGCTGCTCAATGCCGGCACGGCGGCACTGCTAGCGGATGCCGACAGCCGTGCGCTGATCCGCTCGATCATGGATGAGGTGGTAGCTGCGGCGGCGGCCAGTGGCTTCACCCTGCCGTCCGGCCTGGCGGACAAGTTGATCGAAGGCACCACGCAGCTGCCGGACTACCTACCGAGCATGTATCACGATCATGCGCATCGGCGACCGTTGGAACTGACGGCGCTCTACGCTGCGCCGTTGGCCGCAGCCGAGCTGGCCGGTTGTGCCATGCCGCGCACGCAGGCGCTGTACCGGGCATTGTCGTTCCTTGCGCGCTATGCGACGGATCGTCGCTGACGGCCTTCCGTCGCGCAGGCTTCGCGTGCAAAAACATTCAGGGGCAGGCGCTCTCCCCCGGCTGACGCGGCTCCGCGGCGCCTTCGGGCTGCTAAGCTCAACGTGAAGCCGTGTTTTCTGTAAGGGCTTGCGCGACGAAGGTCGCGCAGTAGAAAGTCGCGGATAGATATATCATCCAATAAAAAATGCTAATTCGGTTATAAGAATGGCGGATCAGCATCCAGCGTGGCGTCTTTGTCTTTGAGGGTTATCTATGAAGCTCCAGCAACTGCGTTACATCTGGGAAGTGGCGCACCATGACCTCAATGTTTCGGCGACTGCACAAAGCCTGTTCACTTCACAACCTGGTATCAGCAAACAGATTCGCCTGCTCGAAGACGAGTTGGGCGTCGAGGTTTTCGCCCGCAGCGGCAAGCATCTGACCCGTGTCACGCCCGCTGGCGAGCGCATCATCACCACGGCTGGCGAGATTCTGCGCAAATGCGAAAGCATCAAGCAGATCGCGCAGGAGTTCTCCAATGAAAAGCGGGGCACGCTGAGCATCGCCACCACGCACACCCAGGCTCGCTATGCCCTGCCGCGGGTCATCAGCACGTTCATCAAGCAGTACCCGGATGTGTCGCTGCACATGCATCAGGGATCGCCCACGCAAATCGCCGAGATGGCGGCGGACGGGACCGTCGATTTCGCCATCGCGACCGAAGGTCTGGAGCTGTTCGGCGATCTGATCATGATGCCGTGCTACCGCTGGAATCGCTGCGTGATCGTTCCTCAGGGGCATCCCCTGGCCAAAATGGAGAAACTCACCCTCGAAGCGCTGGCCGAGCACCCGATCGTCACCTACGTATTCGGCTTCACCGGCCGCTCCAAGCTCGACGAGGCCTTCAGCCATCATGGCCTGTCGCCCAAGGTGGTGTTCACCGCGGCGGACGCCGACGTGATCAAGACCTACGTCCGACTGGGGCTGGGGGTAGGGATCGTCGCGCGGATGGCGGTCGATGCCAGGCTCGACGCCGACCTGGTGGTGCTCGACGCCAGCGAGCTGTTCGAATCCAGCGTGACCAAGATCGGCTTTCGCCGCGGCACGTTCCTGCGTGGATTCATGTGCGACTTCATCGAGCAGTTCGCCCCGCATCTCGATCGGACGATGCTCGACAAGGCCATTCAGTGCCGCAACAAGGTCGAGCTGGATGAGCTGTTCGAGGGCGTGGAACTGCCCGTCTACTAGTTGGTAGGAGTGCGCTGAGGCAGGCGGCGCACGCGCCGCCTTGCCGCGTTATTGCTTGGCGATGAGATTGCCGGCGTGCAGCCCGCATTCCTTGTGGGTGGCTTCTTCCCACCACCAGCGGCCTTCCCGTTCGTGCTGATTCGGCAGCACCGGCCGAGTGCACGGCTCGCAGCCGATGCTGATGAATCCGCGCTCATGCAGGCTGTTATAGGGGATTTCCAGCATGCGGATATAGCCCCAGACTTCCTCACTGGTCATCTGCGCCAACGGGTTGAACTTGTACAGCGTGCGCTCCGTGGTCGAGAAGGCGCTGTCGATTTCCAGCACGGCGACCTGGCTGCGTGTGCCGGGGCTCTGGTCGCGCCGCTGGCCGGTCGCCCAGGCTCGCACTCCGGCGAGCTTGCGCCGCAGCGGCTCGATCTTGCGGATGCCACAGCACTCGCTGTGACCGTCACGATAGAAGCTGAACAGTCCCTTTTCTTTCACCAGCGGCTCGAGCAGTGCTGGGTCCGGTGTCATGATCTCGATGGCGATCCCGTAGTGATCGCGGACCTGCTCGATGAAGCGATAGGTTTCGCTATGCAGGCGCCCGGTATCCAGACTGAATACTTTGACGTTCTTGTTGAGTTTCCAAGCCATGTCAACCAGCACCACGTCCTCGGCGCCGCTGAAGGAAATCCACAGCTCGTCGCCGAACAAGTCGAAGGCGAGCTTGAGAATGTCCTGGGGCGATTTGGTGGCATAGGCGGCGGCCAGTTCGGCGACGTCGATAGATGGGCTCATCGGGCGGCTTTCCTTTGATCGGCGCTGGGCGCTCTGTGGCGGCGGATGGTAGCAAAGAGCAGTTATGTCACTAAATAACCTTTGTTCGCATATATAGTGCGTTTCGGCTATAAGCGCCGCGTTGCGCCGCCTCTGCGTTGCCGATAGAGTGCCGCCTTTCTTTTTCTACATGAATGAGGAGTGGCCCGTGGAAATAGCCTGTCTCGACCTGGAGGGCGTACTGGTTCCGGAGATCTGGATTGCCTTTGCAGAGGCCACCGGAATCGAGTCGCTGCGGGCGACCACGCGGGACATTCCCGACTATGACGTGCTGATGAAGCAGCGTCTGCGCATTCTCGACGAGCACGGCCTCAAGCTCTCGGACATTCAGCAGGTAATCGCCACACTCAAGCCGCTCGAAGGTGCAGTGGAGTTCGTCGACTGGCTGCGCGAGCGTTTCCAGGTGGTGATCCTGTCGGACACCTTCTACGAGTTCTCGCAGCCGCTGATGCGTCAACTGGGCTTCCCGACGCTGCTGTGCCACCGCCTGATCACCGATGACACCGACCGCGTGGTGGATTATCAGCTGCGCCAGAAGGACCCCAAGCGTCAGTCGGTCATCGCGCTGAAGAGCCTGTATTACCGGGTGATCGCAGCCGGCGATTCCTACAACGACACCACCATGCTCAGCGAAGCGCATGCGGGCATCCTGTTCCACGCGCCGGACAACGTGATCGCCGAGTTCCCGCAATTCCCGGCGGTACATAGCTACGCCGATCTGAAACAAGAGTTCCTCAAGGCCTCGAATCGCAAACTGGCGCTCTGACAGCCGTTCCGACTCGGCGACCGGCTCCGGCTGGTCGCTTCCAGTCTAGTGCTACAGCCCCTCCAGGGTTTCCAGCAGCACCTTCACCTTGTCAATCGACTCCTGATATTCCGCCTCCCATTGCGAATCGGCGACGATGCCGCCGCCACCCCAGCAGCATGCCTGGCCGTTGCGCAGCGACAGGGTGCGGATGGTGATCGAGCTGTCCATCCTTCCGCGTACATCCACATACAGCAGCGAGCCGCAGTAGATCGAGCGGCGGGTTGGCTCCAGCTCGTCGATGATTTGCATCGCGCGGATCTTCGGGGCGCCGGTGATCGAGCCACCCGGAAAGCTGCCGGCCAATAGGTCGAAGGCATCCTTGCCGGCGGCCAGCGTGCCGCGCACGGCGCTGACCAAATGATGCACGTTGGGGTAACTTTCCAGCGCGAACAGTTCGGGCACATGCACGCTGCCGATCTCGCAGCTGCGACCCAGGTCGTTGCGCAGCAGGTCGACGATCATCAGGTTCTCGGCACGGTCCTTTTCGCTGGCGAGCAGCTCCTCGGCCAGCGCCAGGTCCGCGGCCGGATCCGCCTGACGGCGACGTGTGCCCTTGATCGGACGGGTTTCCACGGTGCCGTCGCTCAGCTGCAGAAACCGCTCCGGGGACAGGCTGGCGATGGCGCCATCTTCCAGTGCGACAAACCCGGCGAACGGGGTGGGGCAGGCCGCGCGCAATGCGCGATAGGCAAGCCAGGGGTCGCCCTGGTAGGCGGCGCGAAAGCGTTGCGTGAAGTTCACCTGATAACAGTCGCCGGCGCGGATGTAGTCCTGGATGCGCTCGAAGGCACAGCGATAGCGCTCTCTGTCGAGATCACCACCAAATCGCGACCGCAGGCTGAATGGCTGGGCACTCGGTGCAGCGGCAGGCTGCTGGAACAGGCTCAGCAAGCGCGCGTGCTCAGCCTGCGCGAGGGCGGGGTGGAACAGCAGGTGCGCCGTGCGCCGCTGGTGGTCATTGATCAAGGCCCAGGCATAGAGCCCGAAGCGCGCGACCGGCAGAGCGAGATCGTCCACCGCCGTTTGCGGCAGTTCTTCCAGGCGGGTACCGAAGTCGTAAGCAAGCAGGCCGATCAGGCCGCCAAGGAACGGCAGCTCGTAAGCGTCGGGAGCGTCCGCCGGGCCGAGGCTGGCCAGCGCCAGACGCAGGCGCTGGAAGAACGCCACACCGCCTTCATCGGCCGCCGGGGTGAGAATCTGCTCCGGCCAGGCGCTGATGATGTCGTAGCGGCCACGCGTCGCCTGTGGCCGGCCGGAATCCAGCAGTACCGCGCCGGGGGCGTCGTGAATGCGTTCAAACCAGTGACCGGGATCGGCGTGATAGGGCAGCGGGTGGAGCGTGCAGATGGGCATGGCGGTCGTCTTGGCGAGTCGGGCCCGGCCACGAAGGCCGGGCGACTCGATGTGCGGCGTCAGCTGTGGGCCGGAACGTGGCCGAACAGCTCCTGGGAGAATTTGACGCGCTCTTCCGGGGTTTCCTGAATGCCCTTCTCCTTGAGTTCGGCCAGTCGGGTTTCCACGGCGTGCGCCCGGTGGGTCAGGCCGCAGTCATTGGCGATCTGGATGTTCAGGCCGGGACGTGCGTTGAGTTCCAGAATCAACGGGCCCTTGTCGACATCCAGCACCATGTCGACGCCGATATAGCCCAGCCCGCACAGCTCGTAACAGCCGGCGGCCAGCTTCATGAAACCGTCCCAGTTGGGCAGCTGCACGCCGTCCACAGCATTGCCGGTGTCCGGGTGCTTGGTGATCTTGTTGTTCAGCCAGGTGCCACGCAGCGTGATGCCGGTTGCCAGGTCGACCCCTACACCGATAGCGCCCTGGTGCAGGTTCGCCTTGCCGCCGGACTGGCGAGTCGGCAGGCGCAGCATGGCCATGATCGGATAACCCATCAGCACGATGATGCGGATGTCCGGCACCCCTTCGTAGCTGATGCTCTTGAAGATCGGGTCGGGTGTGACGCGGTATTCGATCAGTGCGCGGTCGCGGTGGCCGCCGAGGGAGTAAAGGCCGGTGAGGATGTTGGAAATCTGATGCTCGATCTCGTCGTGGCTAAGCATCTTCCCCGACACGGTTTTGTAGCGACCCTCGAAACGGTCGGCGATCACCAGGATGCCGTCACCGCCGGCACCTTGCGCGGGCTTGACGACGAAATCGTGGTGGTCGCGGACGATGTCCTTGAGCTTCTCGATGTCCTTCTCGGTCTCGATCACCCCGTACATTTCCGGCACGTGGATGCCCGCCTCGATGGCGCGCTGCTTGGTGATGATCTTGTCGTCGACGATCGGGTACAGGTGCCGCTTGTTGTACTTGAGCACGTAGTCCGCATTGCGCCGGTTGATGCCCATGATGCCTTTGGCTTCAAGGGCCTTCCACGTCTTGATCAGGCCGAACATGGTCTTAGTCCTTGAGGAAGGCTTTGAAACGGAACAGTTCGGTCAGGCGGTAGCCGCGGTAGCGCCCCATCGCCAGCATGAAGCCCACCATGATCAGCAGCACCGCCGGGAAGGTGAAGATGAAGTAGGTCAGCTGCGGAATGCTCATGAGCAGGTGCGCCAGGGTCGCGGCCACCAGGGTGCCGATGGCGACCTTGAAGGCGTGGGTACCGCCGCGTTCTTCCCAGGTGATCGACAGGCGTTCGATGGTCATGGTCAGAATCACCATCGGGAACAGCGCCACCGACAGCCCGCGCTCCAGACCGAGCTTGTGGCTGAACAGGCTGATGACCGCGATCAGCACCACGACAAAGGTCAGCACCACCGACAGGCGCGGCAGCATCTGCAACTTGAGGTGTTCCAGATAGGAGCGCAGCGACAGCCCGAGTGCGGTGATTACGGTGAACAGCGCAATGCCGAAGCCCAACTGCGTCTCGCGGAAGGCCAGGGCGATAAGCACTGGCGTGAAGGTGCCGAGTGTCTGCAGACCACCGAGGTTGCGCAGGATCAGGATCACCAGCACTCCGATCGGAATCATGATCATGATCTGATAGGTCTGCTGGGTCTGCAGCGGCAGGCCGTAGAGCGAGTATTCGAGGAAGTCGGCGTCGGTGTTCTCGTCGGTCAGCTTGGCCAGGCGAATCGCGTTCATCTCACTGTTGTTCAGCGTGAACGAGACCTGCGGGTTGCGTCCGCCTTCGAGGTTGATCAGCGGCTGGTCGCCGGTCCACCAGACCAGGCGGTCTTTCGGCAGACCCTGTTCGCCGGTTTCCGGATTGAAGTACAGCCATTTGTCACCGTTGAAGCTGCGCAGCCAGAGTTCCGGCGTCTGCTGCTGTTCGGCCAGCAGGCGCACGGTGTGGACGCGCTCCATCGGTACGTGCGCGATGGACAGTAGCAGTTCGATCACGTGCGCCTTGTTGGCAGGCGAGGCGTCGCCGCCGAGCAGCAGTTTGACGTTGTCGTCCTCGACGTTGTTGGCGCGCTTGATCGCTTCGCTGATGAACGTCTCGACGTCGGCCGAGTGCTGGCGGATGGGCGACAGCAACGCTTCGGCGGCGATCTTCTCGGCGCCTTCGACCGGAATGCTGTCACGGAAGATCGGTCCGGTGACCTTCGGCTGCTCGCCGCTATAGCGCTTGGTCAGAACCAGCCGGTAATAGAGCGTCTGCTTGCCGCTGGCGCGGCGTGCCGACCAGGTGACACGGCGGTTGCCGTCGGCGCGGTTGATGCTGACGCCGTAGTTGTTGGAGATGAAGCTCTCGTTAAGGCTGACGAACTCCTGGTTCAGCGGCGGCACGAACATCTGGAGTTTCACCGGCTCGCGTGGGCTGGCAAGGAATTCGACCTTGGCGTCGATATTCCACAGGTCGTCGGTTTCATCCTCGGTCACCGGGATGCCGAGAACGAAGATCTGGTACGCCGTAATGGATATGCCCAGGGCGACGAGCACAAAGATCAGGACTTTCAGATGCAGGGTCAGTGCGCGCATGGGTATTACTCGTCAGCGTCGGTTTTGTTGGTGCAGCCGGGCTTGCCGGCGACGTAGGTACGGCTTGGGTCGACCAGGGCACCGAAGCGGGTAAGCGCGTCGGAGCCAATCAAAAGCGGGTATTGGAAAGCGCTGCGGTCGGTCAGGTTCACTTCTATGCTGCGTTTGGTCTTGCCCATGCACAGATCGAGTTCGATGACCGGGCGGGCCGTGTAAGTCTTGTCTTCCTGTGGATCGAAATCGCCGGCGCGGCGCTTGATCTTACTGATGCGTGCCAGCGGTCGCTCGATCGGGTGCGCATGTGCGCTGTCGACGGCCAGATAGAAGCGCACCCAGGTTTCGCCGTTGCGCTTGAAACGGGAAATGTCGCGCGCACTCAGCGAGGCGGTCTGCGCACCGGTATCCAGTTTGGCCGACAACTCGAGGTTGAACTCCGGGATCGCGATGTGCTCGTTCAGACCATAGATGGTTTTCTCGGCGCCGTGGCCAATACCGGGAACGAGCAGCAGGCAGAGTGATAGGGCGTAGGCGTTGACTCTCATATATCCCGAGTACGTTTAAAAGGAGGACAGGGAGGACGAGGACTGGCTGAGCGCAGCGCCTCGCAGCGAGGCGAGGTGCCGCGGCGCGCCGCGAAGGGCTCGCATTCTAGCATGGCGATTTGGGGGTCGCGACAAGTGGTCATAACCTGTCAGCCACGCGTGTTCGCAAGAGCGGGGCGGCATTCGACTTTAGTTCGATTGTTGACAATCCGTGGGTGCGAGGATTGACCGCTGCGTGTTGCTGGCGTAATTTTCCCTGAGCCTTAACTTCAAGTGTCGACAATATGCTGGATTCGTTAGATGCACCCGCCGGTGCTCAGGTCGATAGTGGAACGCTCTCCGAGCATGTTTTCCGTCATATCCAGGCGGCAATCGTGAAAGGGGAGATCGCACCGGGCAGCAAGATCTCCGAGCCGGAGCTGGCGCGTACCTATGGCATCAGCCGTGGCCCGCTGCGTGAAGCGATGCATCGGCTGGAAGGGCAGAAGCTGCTGGTTCGCGTGCCGCATGTGGGCGCCCGGGTGGTTTCGCTCAGCCATGCCGAGCTGATCGAACTCTACGAGATTCGCGAATCGCTCGAAGGCATGGCCTGCCGCCTGGCCGCCGAACGCATGAGTGAAGCCGAGATCGACGAGCTGCGTCGGGTGCTGGGTACTCATGAGCGCGACGAGGCGTTCCAGGCCGGCGTCGGCTACTACCAGCAGGAAGGCGATTTCGATTTCCACTACCGGATCATCCAGGGCAGTGGCAATCGCACCCTGGCCAAGCTGCTGTGCGACGAGCTTTATCAGCTGGTGCGCATGTACCGCATCCAGTTCTCCACCACGCCGAACCGGCCGCATCAGGCGTTCGCCGAACATCACCGTATTCTCGATGCCATCGCCGACCGCGATGGCGAACTGGCGGAGCTGCTGATGCGCCGCCATATCGCCGCTTCCAAGCGCAATGTCGAGCGCCACTTCCGTGGCGCTTCGCAACAACCACATGAAAGGGGTAATGCATGACTCTTACTACTGCCGGTCAGCGTTTCCGTGACGCCGTGGCCAGTGAGCATCCGCTGCAGGTCGTCGGTGCGATCAACGCCAACCATGCGCTGCTGGCCAAGCGCGCGGGCTTCAAGGCCATCTACCTGTCCGGCGGTGGCGTTGCGGCCGGCTCGCTGGGACTGCCGGACCTCGGCATCACCGGTCTGGACGATGTGCTCACCGATGTGCGCCGCATCACCGATGTCTGCGATCTGCCGCTGCTGGTGGACGTGGACACCGGCTTCGGCAGCTCGGCGTTCAACGTTGCGCGTACCGTCAAGTCGATGATCAAGTTCGGCGCCGCGGCGATTCACATCGAGGACCAGGTCGGCGCCAAGCGCTGCGGCCATCGCCCGAACAAGGAAATCGTGTCTCAGCAGGAAATGGTCGACCGTATCAAGGCCGCCGTCGATGCGCGTACCGACGATAGCTTCGTGATCATGGCGCGTACCGACGCGCTGGCCGTCGAGGGCCTGAACTCGGCACTGGATCGCGCGGCTGCCTGCATCGAGGCCGGTGCCGACATGATCTTCCCCGAGGCGATCACCGAGCTGGCGATGTACAAGACCTTCGCCGACCGCGTGAAGGCGCCGATTCTGGCCAACATCACCGAATTCGGTGCCACCCCGCTGTATACCACCGAGGAGCTGGCCAGCGTCGACGTGTCGCTGGTGCTCTACCCGCTGTCGGCGTTCCGTGCGATGAACAAGGCGGCGGAGAATGTCTACACCGCGCTGCGTCGCGACGGCACGCAGAAGAATGTGATCGACACCATGCAGACCCGCATGGAGCTTTACGATCGCATCAACTACCACGCGTTCGAGCAGCACCTCGACGCGCTGTTCGCGCAGAAAAAGAGCTGAGTCTGCGGCTCCGCGTGCTTCGACGGAGCCTTCGACTGACGTGATTGAGCGGTATCCAGAACAAATCCAAGAAGGAGATAGCAATGGCTGAAGCAAAAGTACTGAGTGGAGCAGGGCTGCGCGGTCAGATCGCCGGCCAGACATCCCTGTCCACCGTCGGCAAGGAAGGCGCCGGTCTGACCTATCGCGGCTACGATGTCCGCGATCTGGCCGACCAGGTGCAATTCGAGGAAGTGGCTTACCTGCTTCTGTACGGCGAGCTGCCGAACAAGGCGCAGCTGCAGGCTTATGTGACCAAGCTCAAGGGCCAGCGCGACCTGCCGCAGGCGCTCAAGGAAGTGCTCGAGCGTATTCCGGCCAATGCGCACCCGATGGACGTGATGCGCACTGGCTGCTCCATGCTCGGCAACCTGGAGCCGGAGGAGAGTTTCGAGCAGCAGCGCGACAAGGCTGACCGCCTGCTCGCGGCATTCCCGGCGATCATGGTCTATTGGTACCGCTTCAGTCATGAGGGCGTACGCATCGATTGCACCACCGACGAGGACACCCTGGGCGGTCATTTCCTCGCGCTGCTGCACGGCAAGAAGCCGAGCGAGCTGCACGTGAAGGTGATGAACGTCTCGCTGATCCTCTACGCCGAGCACGAGTTCAACGCCTCGACCTTCACTGCTCGGGTGTGCGCATCCACGTTGTCCGACATCTTCTCGTGCGTCACCGGCGCCATCGGTTCGCTGCGTGGTCCGCTGCATGGCGGTGCCAACGAGGCGGCGATGGACATGATCGAGCGCTGGAAGTCGCCGGAAGAAGCTCGTGCCGGCATCCTCGGCATGCTGGAGCGCAAGGACAAGATCATGGGCTTCGGCCACGCGATCTACAGCGTTTCCGATCCGCGCAACGAAGTCATCAAGGTCTGGGCCAAGCAGCTCGCCGAGGAAGTGGGCGACACCGTGCTGTACCCGGTTTCCGTCGCCGTCGACGAAACCATGTGGGAGCAGAAGAAGCTGTTCCCCAACGCCGACTTCTATCACGCGTCGGCGTACCACTTCATGGGCATCCCGACCAAGCTGTTCACCCCGATCTTTGTCTGTTCGCGAGTGACCGGCTGGACGGCCCATGTGTTCGAGCAGCGCGCCAACAACCGCATCATCCGCCCGAGCGCCGAATACGTCGGCGTCGAGCAGCGCAAGGTGGTGCCGCTCGCTCAGCGTTGAGAGCGCGGAGGGGCGCCTAGCCGGCGTCCCTCCTTTATTAGTTGTTTCCGAACTTACCGATCGAGTCCCTACGGCATGAACACCGACTATCGCAAACACCTGCCAGGCACCCAGCTGGATTACTTCGACGTCCGCGCGGCGATCGAAGACATCAAGCCGGGCGCCTACGACACGCTGCCCTACACCTCGCGCGTACTGGCCGAACAGCTGGTGCGTCGCTGCGATCCGGCCATGCTGACCGACTCGCTCAAGCAGATCATCGAGCGTAAGCGTGACCTGGACTTCCCCTGGTACCCGGCCCGCGTGGTCTGCCATGACATCCTCGGCCAGACCGCACTGGTCGATCTGGCCGGTCTGCGCGATGCGATCGCCGAGCAGGGTGGCGATCCGGCCAAGGTCAACCCGGTGGTGCCGACCCAGCTGATCGTCGACCACTCGCTGGCAGTCGAGGCACCTGGGTTCGATCCCGATGCGTTCGACAAGAACCGCGCCATCGAGGATCGCCGCAACGAAGACCGTTTCCACTTCATCGAGTGGACCAAGACCGCATTCAAGAACGTCGACGTGATCCCGGCCGGCAACGGCATCATGCACCAGATCAACCTGGAGAAGATGTCACCGGTCATTCAGGCGCGCGACGGCGTGGCCTTCCCGGATACCTGCGTCGGTACCGACTCGCACACCCCGCACGTCGACGCCCTGGGCGTGATCGCCATCGGCGTCGGCGGCCTGGAAGCCGAGACCGTAATGCTCGGCCATCCGTCGATGATGCGCCTGCCCGACATCGTCGGCGTCAAGCTGACCGGCAAGCGTCAGCCCGGCATCACCGCCACCGACATCGTCCTGGCGCTGACCGAGTTCCTGCGCAAGGAGCGCGTGGTGGGTGCCTACGTCGAGTTCTTCGGCGAGGGCGCCGACAGCCTGTCTATCGGCGACCGTGCGACCATCTCCAACATGTGCCCGGAATACGGCGCCACCGCGGCGATGTTCTACATCGACGGTCAGACCCTCGATTACCTCAAGCTGACCGGCCGCGAGCCGGAGCAGGTCGCGCTGGTCGAGCAGTACGCCAAGACCACCGGCCTGTGGGCCTCCGCGCTGACCGGCGTCGAGTACGAGCGCGTGCTCGAGTTCGACCTGTCCGGCGTGGTGCGCAACATGGCGGGCCCGAGCAACCCGCATCGCCGTCTGCCGACCTCGGCCCTGCACGAGCGCGGCATCGCCGACGAGGCCAAGCTGGCCGCCGCCCGCGCCGAGGAAGCCGAAGGCCTGCTGCCGGACGGCGCGGTAATCATCGCCGCCATTACCAGCTGCACCAACACCTCCAACCCGCGCAACGTGGTCGCCGCCGGTCTGCTGGCGAAGAAGGCCAACGCACTGGGCCTGCTGCGCAAACCGTGGGTCAAGACCTCTTTTGCCCCGGGCTCTAAGGTCGCCAAGCTGTACCTGGAAGACGCCGGCCTGCTGCCGGAGCTGGAGAAGCTCGGCTTCGGCATCGTCGGCTACGCCTGCACCACCTGCAACGGCATGTCCGGTGCGCTGGATCCGAAGATCCAGCAGGAAATCATCGACCGCGACCTGTACGCCACTGCCGTATTGAGCGGCAACCGCAACTTCGACGGCCGTATCCATCCGTACGCCAAGCAGGCCTTCCTGGCCTCGCCGCCGCTGGTGGTCGCCTACGCCCTCGCCGGTACCGTGCGCTTCGACATCGAGCAGGACGCGCTGGGCACCGACAAGAACGGCAACCCGATCACCCTGAAGGACCTGTGGCCGTCCGACGAGGAAATCGACGCCATCGTCGCCGCCTCGGTGAAGCCGGAGCAGTTCAAGCAGGTGTACATCCCGATGTTCGACCTGGGCAGCATCGAGGAGGCCAAGAGCCCGCTGTATGACTGGCGTCCGATGTCCACCTACATCCGCCGGCCGCCGTACTGGGAAGGCGCGCTGGCCGGCGAGCGTACGCTGAAGGGCATGCGTCCGCTGGCGATCCTGCCGGACAACATCACCACCGACCACCTGTCGCCTTCCAACGCCATTCTGGCCAGCTCTGCGGCCGGCGAGTACCTGGCCAAGATGGGCCTGCCGGAGGAGGACTTCAACTCCTACGCCACCCACCGTGGCGATCACCTGACCGCCCAGCGCGCCACCTTCGCCAACCCGCAGCTGGTCAACGAGATGTGCGTGGTCGACGGCAAGGTGCAGAAGGGGTCGCTGGCGCGTGTCGAGCCGGAAGGCCAAGTCATGCGCATGTGGGAAGCCATCGAAACCTACATGAACCGCAAGCAGAACCTGATCATCGTCGCCGGCGCCGACTACGGCCAGGGCTCTTCGCGCGACTGGGCGGCCAAGGGCGTGCGCCTGGCCGGCGTGGAAGTGATCGTGGCCGAAGGCTTCGAACGCATCCACCGTACCAACCTGGTCGGCATGGGCGTGCTTCCGGTCGAGTTCAAGCCGGGTACCACCCGTCTGACCCTGGGCCTGGACGGTACCGAGACCTACGACATCGAGGGCGAACTGTCGCCGCGCTGCGACCTGACGCTGGTCATCCGTCGCAGGAGCGGCGAAGTGACCAAGGTGCCGGTGACCTGCCGCCTCGACACCGCCGCCGAAGTCAGCGTGTACCAGGCCGGCGGCGTGCTGCAGCGCTTCGCCCAGGATTTCCTGAAAGGCTCGGCCGCCTGATTTCGTAGGGTGGATGGCGTTTCTCCATCCACCGTTCCGGTCCCTCGATGGTTCGGCGAGGCGCGATCCACCCTACGATCCATTCACTCTCCAGCCAGGATGCTCTCATGGCTCATCAACCTCAGATTAAGATTCCCGCTACCTACATGCGTGGCGGCACCAGCAAGGGTGTGTTCTTTCGCCTGCAGGACCTGCCCGAGCGCTGTCAGGTGCCTGGCGAGGCCCGCGACAGGCTGTTCATGCGGGTGATCGGCAGTCCCGACCCCTATGCCGCGCATATCGATGGCATGGGCGGAGCGACTTCCAGCACCAGCAAGTGCGTGATTCTCTCGAAGAGCAGCCAGCCCGATCACGACGTCGATTACCTCTATGGCCAGGTTTCCATCGACAAGCCGTTCCTCGACTGGAGCGGCAACTGCGGCAACCTCTCTACCGGCGCGGGCGCTTTCGCGATCCATGCCGGGCTGGTCGATCCGGCACGTATTCCGCAAGACGGCACCTGCGTAGTGCGCATCTGGCAGGCCAATATTCAGAAAACCATCATCGCCCATGTACCGATCAGCAACGGGCAGGTGCAGGAAACCGGTGACTTCGAGCTGGACGGCGTGACGTTCCCGGCAGCGGAGATCGTGCTGGAGTTTCTCGACCCGTCCGACGACGGCGAGGAGGGCGGCTCGATGTTTCCCACCGGCAACCTGATCGACGACTTGCAAGTCCCCAGCATCGGCACGCTGAAGGCCACCATGATCAGCGCCGGCATTCCCACCGTGTTCGTCAATGCCGAGGACATCGGCTACCAGGGCACCGAGCTGAGGGAGGACATCAATGGCGACGCCGAAGCGCTGGCGCGGTTCGAGGCCATTCGTGTCGCTGGCGCGCTGCGCATGGGGTTGATCAAGACGGCGGAAGAAGCGTTGACCCGTCAGCACACCCCGAAAATCGCCTTCGTGAGCAAACCCAAGGGCTACAAGGCGTCCAGCGGCAAGACCATCGACGCGGGTGAGGTCGACTTGCTGGTGCGGGCGCTGTCGATGGGTAAGCTGCACCACGCCATGATGGGCACCTGCGCGGTCGCCATCGGCACTGCCGCGGCCGTGCCAGGCACGCTGGTGAACCTCGCCGCCGGTGGCGGTGAACGCCAGGCAGTACGCTTCGGCCATCCGTCCGGCACGTTACGAGTCGGCGCTGAAGCCAAGCAGGTCGACGGTCGTTGGACAGTGACCAAAGCCATCATGAGTCGCAGCGCGCGCATCCTGATGGAAGGCTGGGTCCGCGTACCGGGCGACGCGTTCTGAGTCGCGGGTGCGCAGAGGTTTTCTGCACGGTAAATGCAAAAAGTCCGCACCAAGCGGACTTTTTGTTGTCTAGCGAAGCGGCACTTATTTGAGCCGACGCTCCACGCCTTTTTCCACCAGGATCTTGGCGGAGATCTCCTCGACGGAGAAATGCGTCGAGTTGATGTAGTTGATGTTCTCGCGGCGGAACAGGTTTTCTACCTCGCGGACTTCAAATTCGCACTGAGCGAAGCTGGCATAACGGCTGTTGGGCTTGCGTTCGTTACGGATGGCGGCCAGGCGGTCGGGGTCGATGGTCAGGCCGAACAGCTTGTCCTTGTACGGCTTGAGCGAGGAGGGCAGTTGCAGTCGCTCCATGTCGTCCTCTGTCAGCGGGTAGTTGGCGGCGCGGATGCCATACTGCATGGCCATGTACAGACAGGTTGGCGTTTTGCCACAGCGTGAAACGCCGACGAGAATCAGGTCGGCCTTGTCGTAATGACGAGTGCGTGCGCCATCATCGTTGTCGAGTGCAAAGTTGACCGCGTCGATCCGCTCCATGTAGTTGGTGTTGTGGCTGATGGAATGGGATTTGCCGACGGAGTAGGAGGAGCGCGACATGAGTTCGTGTTCCAGTGGAGCCAGGAACGAGGAAAAGATGTCGATCATGAAACCGTTGGATTCGGCGAGGATGTCGCGGATTTCCTGGTTGACCAGTGTGTCGAAGATGATCGGGCGGGCGCCGTCCCTGTCCGCGGCATTGTTGATTTGCTGTACCATTGCCCGGGCTTTTTCCGCGCTGTCGATGTACGGGCGGGTGAGCTTGGTGAAAGAGATGTTCTCGAATTGCGCCAGGAGGCTTTGGCCCAGGGTTTCCGCCGTGATCCCGGTGCCATCGGAAATGAAGAAAGCGGTTCGTTTCATGTACCTTCGGCCTTAAGTCGAGAACGGTTCCCAGCTATAGTGGGCCCTTCGCCGAGCCCGGTTGGCGGGCATTGTTACTTATTTTGCAGGGTCAGGCCACAGCCATGCGGCAGGGCTCCGGTTGAGTTCCAACACCTAACGGAGAGTTCACCTTGGTAGAGTACGTAGTTTCCCTCGATAAGCTCGGCAACCACGATGTTGAGCGTGTAGGGGGCAAGAACGCCTCCCTGGGCGAGATGATCAGCAACCTCGCCGGCGCCGGTGTTTCCGTACCGGGCGGTTTCGCCACCACGGCTCAGGCCTATCGCGATTTTCTCGAGCTGAGCGGTCTGAACGATCAGATCCATGCCCTTCTCGATGCACTCGATGTCGACGATGTCAATGCGCTGGCCAAGGCCGGCGCACAGATTCGCCAGTGGGTGATGGACGCCGAGTTCCCAGCGCAGCTGGATGCGGACATTCGCAGGGCATTCGCCGAGATGTCCGGCGGTAACGACAACATGGCCGTCGCCGTGCGTTCATCGGCGACGGCCGAAGACCTGCCGGATGCATCCTTTGCAGGCCAGCAGGAAACCTTCCTGAACATTCGCGGTGTGGACAACGTGATCCGCGCGGCCAAGGAAGTCTTCGCTTCGTTGTTCAATGACCGCGCCATTGCCTACCGCGTGCACCAGGGCTTTGACCACAAGCTGGTTGCCCTGTCTGCCGGCGTACAGCGCATGGTTCGTTCGGAAACCGGCACCGCCGGCGTCATGTTCACCCTCGATACCGAATCGGGCTTTCGCGACGTGGTGTTCATCACCGGCGCCTATGGTCTGGGCGAGACTGTCGTGCAGGGCGCGGTCAACCCTGACGAGTTCTACGTGCACAAGCAGACGCTAGAGGCCGGGCGCCCGGCGATCCTGCGTCGCAATCTGGGCAGCAAGGCAATCAAGATGGTCTACGGCGACGAAGCCAGGGCCGGCAAGTCGGTCAAGACCGTCGAAGTCGACGCTGCTGATCGCGCGCGCTTCTGTCTGACCGACGAAGAAGTTACCAACCTCGCCAAGCAGGCTCTGATCATCGAAAAGCACTATGGCCGCCCGATGGACATCGAGTGGGCCAAGGACGGTGACGACGGCAAGCTGTACATCGTCCAGGCCCGTCCGGAAACCGTGAAGAGCCGCAGCAGCGCCAACGTCATGGAACGTTACCTGCTGAAGGAAAAGGGCACCGTGCTGGTCGAAGGCCGCGCCATCGGCCAGCGCATCGGCGCCGGCCCGGTCAAGGTCATCCACGACGTCAGCGAGATGGACAAGGTCCAGCCGGGCGATGTGCTGGTTTCCGACATGACCGACCCCGATTGGGAGCCGGTGATGAAGCGCGCCAGCGCCATCGTCACCAACCGTGGTGGGCGTACCTGCCATGCGGCGATCATTGCCCGCGAACTGGGCATCCCGGCGGTTGTCGGCTGCGGCAACGCCACCGAGCTGTTGCAGGACGGCCAGCGCGTGACCGTGTCCTGCGCCGAAGGTGACACCGGCCTGATCTTCGATGGCGAGCTGGGCTTCGATATCCGCCAGAACTCCATTGATGCGATGCCGGAACTGCCGTTCAAGATCATGATGAACGTCGGCAACCCGGACCGCGCCTTCGATTTCGCCCACCTGCCCAACGAGGGCGTCGGCTTGGCGCGCCTCGAATTCATTATCAACCGGATGATCGGCGTGCATCCCAAGGCACTGCTGAATTTCGACGGGCTGCCGGCTGACGTAAAGAGCAGCGTCGAGAAGCGCATCGCCGGCTACGACGATCCGGTCAACTTCTACGTCGAGAAGCTCGTCGAAGGCGTCAGCACGCTGGCCGCAGCGTTCTGGCCGAAAAAGGTCATCGTGCGTCTGTCGGACTTCAAGTCCAACGAGTACGCCAACCTGATCGGCGGCAAGCTCTACGAGCCGGAAGAAGAGAACCCGATGCTCGGCTTCCGCGGCGCGTCGCGCTACATCAGCGATTCGTTCCGCGACTGCTTCGAGCTGGAGTGCCGCGCCATGCGCAAGGTTCGCGACGTTATGGGGCTGACCAACGTCGAGCTGATGGTCCCCTTCGTGCGTACGCTTGGCGAGGCCTCGCAGGTGATCGATCTGCTGGCCCAGTACGGCCTCAAGCGTGGCGAAAATGGTCTGCGTGTGATCATGATGTGTGAGCTGCCGTCCAACGCGCTGCTGGCCGACGAGTTCCTCGAGTACTTCGATGGCTTCTCGATTGGTTCCAACGACATGACCCAGCTGACGCTCGGCCTGGACCGTGATTCGGGCATCATCGCGCACCTGTTCGACGAGCGTAATCCGGCGGTCAAGAAGCTGCTGGCCAATGCCATCCAGGCGTGCAACAAGGCTGGCAAGTACATCGGCATTTGTGGTCAGGGGCCTTCGGATCATCCGGACCTGGCGCGCTGGCTGATGGAGCAGGGCATCGAGAGCGTATCGCTGAACCCGGATTCGGTACTCGACACCTGGTTCTTCCTGGCTGACGCGCAGGCCTGAATTGCGGTTTGAAGCATGACGACAGGGCGGAATTTCCGCCCTGTCGCGTATTTGGCTTCCGTGGCTTCGGCTCGGCATTTCGTTGATCGCGCCCTGCGGCTAACATGTCGCGGCGCGCATCGATACCAGCCGATTGGCGGAGTGGGTGAAATGGCTAGGCGATGCCCACGAATTTCCAAGCAAAGGAGCTTTCCATGCAATACGTCACTCCCGATCTGTGCGACGCGTACCCGGAGCTGGTACAGGTGGTCGAGCCGATTTTCAGCAATTTTGGCGGCCGCGATTCGTTCGGTGGTCAGATCGTCACCGTCAAATGCTTTGAGGACAACTCTCTGGTCAAGGATCAGGTCGATACGGATGGCCATGGCAAGGTGCTGGTTGTCGATGGAGGCGGCTCGCTGCGCCGCGCGCTGCTCGGTGACATGCTGGCTGAGAAAGCGTCGCGCAATGGCTGGGAAGGGATCGTTGTCTATGGTTGCGTGCGCGATGTTGATGTGATCGCTCAGACCGATCTCGGCGTTCAGGCGCTGGCCAGTCATCCGATGAAAACAGACAAGCGCGGCATAGGCGATCTCAACGTGCCGGTGACCTTTTGCGGCGTCACGTTCCGCCCTGGCGAGTATGTCTATGCGGACAATAACGGCATCATCGTCTCGCCTGAGGCGCTGAAAATGCCGGAGTGATCCATCGCACTCGCACTGAAGCACCGTGATACCAAGCCCGGCGATGCCGGGCTTTTCATATATGAGGGGGCGTTGATGCAGTTGAGCGACACGCAGCAGTGGGGGCTGGTTCATGCTTTCGTGCTGGATGGGCAGGGAGGCGCGCGCGCCATCGCCTACGCGGATCTGCGCGATCTGCAGCTGAGCGACGTGCAAAGCCTCTGGCTGCATTGGGATCGTAGCCATCCCGCCGCCCAGGCCTGGTTACGCGGTCAGAGCGGTCTCAACGACTTCGCGTGTGATGTGCTGCTGGAAGAAAATACCCGGCCACGCGTGCTGTCGTTGCCGAACGAGGAGCTTCTGCTTTTCCTACGAGGCGTGAACCTCAATCCCGACTCCGCCCCGGAAGACATGATTTCGCTGCGCGTGTTTGCCGATGCGCGACGTGTCATCTCGCTGCGCTTGCGACCCTTACGTTCGACCGAGGCAGTCATTCGTCTGCTCATGGAGGGCAAAGGGCCGAAGACGGCGTCCGAGATACTGGTCTATCTGGCGGATTCGATGACCGATCGGGTGGATGATCTCGTGGTGCAGTTGACCGAGCGCGTCGATCAGGAAGAGGAGCGTCTGGAGCTCGACGAGCACTATGGTCCAGAGCACGACAGCATGCTTTCATTGCGCCGCCGGGCGGCAGGTCTGAGACGGTTCCTGCTGCCCCAGCGCGAGATATATGCCCAGCTCACTCGCAATCGCCTGAGCTGGTTCGTAGAGGACGACGCTGACTACTGGAACGAATTGAGCAACCGACTGATCCGCTACCTCGAAGAGCTGGACCTGGTGCGTGAGCGAATCGATATGGTGCTTGAGTCCGAGCGGCGCCGGCTCAGCGAGCGAATGAACCGGACCATGTACATTTTCGGTATCATCACCGGCTTTTTCCTGCCGATGACGTTTCTGACTGGTCTTTTGGGCGTCAATGTAGGCGGGATTCCGGGGGCACAAAGCCCGTATGGTTTCGCTATTGCCTGTCTGCTGATCGGCCTCATCGCATTGTTTCAGTGGTGGATTTTTCGCCGCTTGCGCTGGATCTGAATGTGACTCGAAGTCAGCCACAGGCCGTCTAGCGGACATGTTCAGCGAGGTACACATGCACGATCCCTTTGAAGAATCACTGCGTGATCTGCTCAACAAGCCATCGGCACCAGATGAGGCTGAGCGCCTTGACCGAGTGCTCAAGACCGCGAACCGTCAAGTTGGCGTTGGGGACCTCTTCGGTCTCATGGGGCATTGGCTGCAGGGCTTGCTGATAGCGGTCAACAGTGGGGCGGGCCACGTTGCACCTGTTTCCCGTCGTCATTCATCCAACCGTTCGTTCGATAAGGCCGACTGATCATGGAATTCGATCCCTGGACTCAGAGTTTGCTGTCCGCGATGAGCTCGCTCTGGGCTTCCGTAGCGGCATTCATTCCGCGCCTGTTTGGCGCGCTCGTAGTCGTACTGCTCGGCTTCGTGGTGGCCAAGCTGCTGGATACCTTGTTGTCGAAGGTGCTCGCGAAGCTGGGGCTGGATCGGCTGATGGCCGGCACCGGTCTGACGAAGTTGCTGGGGCGTGCCGGAATTCGGGTTCCAGTCTCGGTGCTGATCGGCAAGGTGGTCTATTGGTTCGTCCTGCTGATTTTCCTCGTCTCGGCAGCCGAGTCCCTTGGGCTGGAGCGGGTGTCAGCCACGCTGGACGTCTTGGCGCTCTATGTTCCCAAGGTCTTTGGTGCGGCCCTGATACTCATTGCCGGTGTGCTTTTGGCTCAGCTATTCAGTGGCGTGGTCCGAGGTGCGGCAGAGAGCGTTGGTATCGATTACGCCAACGGGCTGGCTCGCATTGCGCAGGGACTGGTCATCATCATCGCTATTTCCGTGTCGATCGGGCAGCTGGAAATCAAAACGGAACTGTTGAACTACGTCATCGCCATCGTGCTGATCTCGGTAGGGCTGGCAGTGGCCTTGGCGTTCGGGCTCGGTAGTCGTGAGCTCGTCAGCCAGATCCTTGCCGGGATCTACGTGCGCGAGCTTTACGAGGTCGGACAACATGTCTCCCTTGAGGATGTCGAAGGACAGATCGAGGAGATTGGCACCGTCAAAACGCTACTGTTGTGCAGCGATGGCGAGCTCGTTTCCGTAGCCAACCGGGTTTTGCTGGAGCGGCGGGTAGGCAGCCGCTGACGGCGCTTTTCTGGTAGAATGCGGCGCCTTTTTTTGGTTTCCCTGACAGGCGGCCGCGACCTGATTGCTGGCTCGAAGCGTCTTGACTAAAACCCAATCGACCATCCCGCGCTACGATCCTCGCCAACTCAGCGACGAAGAGTTGGTGCAGTATGCCCGTGTCGAGTTGTTTCATATAACTCGGGCATATGAGGAGTTGATGCGTCGTTATCAGCGCACCCTGTTCAATGTCTGTGCTCGTTACTTGGGCAATGATCGCGATGCCGACGATGTTTGTCAGGAGGTCATGCTCAAGGTTTTGTATGGCTTGAAGAACTTTGAAGGAAAATCGAAGTTCAAGACCTGGCTATATAGCATTACCTATAATGAGTGCATTACCCAATATCGCAAAGAGCGTCGCAAGCGTCGCCTGCTCGATGCGCTTAGCCTCGATCCGCTCGAAGAAGCCTCCGAAGAGAAAGCTCCTCGCGTCGAGGAGAAGGGTGGTCTTGATCGATGGCTAGTACATGTCAATCCTATCGATCGGGAAATACTGGTGCTGCGATTTGTCGCAGAACTGGAATTTCAGGAAATCGCCGACATAATGCACATGGGATTAAGTGCAACGAAGATGCGCTACAAGCGTGCATTGGATAAACTTAGAGAAAATTTTTCCGAACCAATCGAAACTTAACGGGAAATGGTTGTCTCATGCGTAGCGAACAGCTTGGGCACAAGACAGCCGGTCTCCTTAGATTGTTCTGACTCTAACCACCAGATGGGGATTTACGGATGAAACTTAAGAATACCTTGGGCGTTGTCATTGGCTCGATGGTAGCCGCTACTTCGTTCGGCGCGTTGGCCCAGGGCCAGGGGGCTGTCGAGGTCGAAGCATTCGGTAAGCACTATTTCTCCGATAGCTCGCGCGGCTTCGAAGACGAGGGCGAACTGTACGGCGCCGGCGCCAGCTATTTCCTGACCGATGACGTCTCGCTGGGCCTGTCCTACGGCGAATACCACGACGTTACCTCCGACGATCCGGTCAACGGCAGCCACAAGAACATCAAGGGCAGCCTGACCTCGCTGGATGCGGCGTACCACTTCGGCGCGCCGGGCGTTGGTCTACGCCCGTACGTATCCGCTGGTGTGGCTCACCAGAGCATCGGCCAGGCCGCTCGCAGCGGTCGTGATCACAGCACCTACGCCAACATCGGTGCTGGCCTGAAGTACTACTTCACCGAAAACCTGTTCGCCAAGGCGAGCGTGGACGGCATGCACAACATCGATCGCGGCGACTCCGAGTGGATGGCTGGCGTGGGTGTTGGTCTGAACTTCGGCGGTGGTGCGCGTCAGGTTGCGGCTGTCGAGCCGACCCCGGAACCGGCACCGGCTCCGATCGTCGACACCGAGCCGGAACCGGCTCCGGAAGTGGTGCGTGTCGAACTGGATGTGAAGTTCGACTTCGACAAGTCGCGCGTCCGTGAAGAAAGCTATGGCGATATCAAGAACCTGGCTGACTTCATGCAACAGTATCCGCAGACCAGCACCACTGTTGAGGGGCACACCGACTCCGTAGGTACCGACCAGTACAACCAGCGCCTCTCCGAGCGTCGCGCTGAAGCGGTTCGTGACGTTCTGGTCAACCAGTACGGCGTTGAAGGCGGTCGTGTGAATTCGGTGGGTTATGGTGAGTCTCGTCCGGTTGCAGACAACGCTACCGATGCGGGCCGTCAGATCAACCGTCGTGTTGAGGCCGAAGTGGAAGCTCAGGTTAAGTAAGCTGAGTTTCCCGGTAAAGCCGGCTCTGGGGTAGACCCTCTCTTTGTCGGCTTTAGCTCCAAAAAAAACCGATGCCAGACTTCTGGCATCGGTTTTTTTGTGCTTGATTCCTATAGCGGCAGGCTCGGTGGGCCTTCCTGGCGATTCGTGCCAAGTTTTTCGTCCGCAACGGGAGTTTCGCTAAGCAAAAAAAACCCCGCCGAAGCGGGGTTTTTCTATTTCACGGCGTCAGACTTCGACGACTTGGATCTTCGCTTTTTCCGCAGCCTCACGGAACTCGGCGATCTGGTCGAAGCTCAGGTAGCGGTAGACGTCGGCAGCCATGCTGTCGATGTCCTTCGCATAAGCCATGTATTCCTCGACGGTCGGCAGCTTGCCGAGAATCGAAGCGACCGCTGCCAGTTCGGCGGAAGCCAGGAATACGTCGGTGGCATCGCCCAGACGGTTCGGGAAGTTACGGGTCGAGGTGGAAACCACGGTCGAACCGGTCTGCACGCGGGCCTGGTTACCCATGCACAGCGAGCAGCCCGGCATTTCCATGCGCGCGCCAGCCTTGCCGTAGATGCCGTAGTAGCCTTCTTCGGTGAGCTGGTGGGCGTCCATCTTGGTCGGCGGAGCCAGCCACAGACGGGTCGGAATGCCACCCTTGACCTTGTCCAGCAGCTTGCCGGCGGCGCGGAAGTGACCGATGTTGGTCATGCAGGAACCGATGAACACTTCATCGATCTTGCGGCCTTGAACGGTGGACAGCAGGCGTGCGTCGTCCGGGTCGTTCGGGGCACACAGGACCGGCTCCTTGATCTCGGCCAGATCGATCTCGATCACGGCCGCGTATTCGGCGTCCTTGTCGGCTTCCAGCAGTTGCGGCTTGGCCAGCCAGGCTTCCATCGCCTGGGCGCGACGCTCCAGGGTGCGAGCATCGCCGTAGCCTTCGCCGATCATCCAGCGCAGCAGGGTGATGTTGGACTTCAGGTACTCGGCGATCGAGTCTTCCGGCAGCTTGATGGTGCAACCGGCAGCCGAGCGCTCGGCGGAGGCGTCGGACAGTTCGAAGGCTTGTTCGACGGTCAGGCCGGTCAGACCTTCGATTTCCAGGATGCGGCCGGAGAAGATGTTCTTCTTGCCCTTCTTCTCGACAGTCAGCAGGCCCTGCTGAATGGCATAGTAGGGGATGGCATGCACCAGGTCACGCAGGGTGATGCCGGGCTGCATCTTGCCCTTGAAGCGCACCAGCACGGACTCCGGCATGTCCAGCGGCATGACGCCGGTGGCGGCGGCGAAGGCCACCAGACCGGAGCCGGCCGGGAACGAGATGCCGATCGGAAAACGGGTGTGCGAGTCGCCACCGGTGCCGACGGTATCCGGCAGCAGCATGCGGTTCAGCCAGCTGTGGATGATGCCGTCGCCCGGACGCAGGGACACACCGCCACGGTTCATGATGAAGTCCGGCAGGGTGTGGTGGGTATTGACGTCGATGGGCTTCGGATAGGCGGCGGTGTGGCAGAAGGACTGCATCACCAGGTCGGCGGAGAAGCCCAGGCAAGCAAGGTCCTTCAGCTCGTCGCGGGTCATCGGGCCGGTGGTGTCCTGGGAACCGACGGTGGTCATCTTCGGTTCGCAGTAGGTGCCCGGGCGCACGCCCTGGCCTTCCGGCAGACCGCAGGCGCGGCCGACCATCTTTTGGGCAAGGGTGAAGCCCTTGCCGCTGTCAGCCGGCGCTTCCGGCTTCTTGAACAGGGTGGACGGAGCCAGACCCAGCTCGGCGCGGGCCTTCTCGGTCAGGCCGCGGCCAATGATCAGCGGGATACGGCCGCCGGCGCGGACTTCGTCCAGCAGCACGTCGGTCTTCAGCTGGAAGGTGGTGACCAGCTCGTTGCTGTCGTGACGACGCACTTCACCCTTGTACGGGTACACGTCGATGACGTCGCCCATGGCCAGGTTGGTGCAGTCGAATTCGATCGGCAGGGCGCCGGCGTCTTCCATGGTGTTGTAGAAGATCGGGGCGATCTTGGTGCCGAAGCAGAAACCACCGGCGCGCTTGTTCGGCACGTTCGGGATGTCGTCACCGAAGAACCACAGCACGGAGTTGGTGGCGGACTTGCGGGACGAACCGGTGCCGACCACGTCGCCGACGTAGGCAACCGGGAAACCCTTGGCCTTCAATGCTTCCATCTGCTTGATGGGGCCGACCGAGCCAGGAACGTCCGGGTTGATGCCGTCGCGGGCCATCTTCAGCATGGCCAGGGCGTGCAGCGGGATGTCCGGGCGCGACCAGGCATCCGGAGCCGGGGACAGGTCGTCGGTGTTGGTTTCGCCGGTGACCTTGAACACGGACAGGGTGATCTTTTCAGCCAGGGCCGGGCGGTTCTGGAACCACTCGCCTTCGGCCCAGGACTGCAGCACGGCTTGAGCGGCGGCATTGCCCTTCTTGGCGCGCTCGGCGACGTCGTGGAAGGCGTCGAACATCAGCAGGGTGTGCTTCAGCTGTTCGGCGGTGACGTTCGCCAGCTCGGGGTTGTCCAGCAGCTCGACCAGGGTGGCGATGTTGTAGCCGCCCTGCATGGTGCCCAGCAGCTCGACTGCGCGCTGCTTGCCGATCAGCGGGGAAGTGGCTTCACCCTTGGCGATGGCGGACAGGAAGCCGGCCTTGACGTAGGCGGCTTCGTCGACGCCCGCAGGAACGCGGTTGGTGATCAGGTCAAGCAGGAATTCTTCTTCGCCAGCCGGCGGGTTCTTCAGCAGCTCGATCAGGCCTGCGGTCTGTTCGGCGTTCAGCGGCTGGGGCACGACGCCCTGGGCGGCACGCTCTTCTACGTGTTTGCGATAGGCTTCAAGCACAGTTTTACCCTCATCATTGGTCCCTTGGGAGTTTCGGGACGCGCGTCCGGAAGCTGTTTTCAAAGTTTTACGCCGGCTGAGGTGGCCGGGTCGGCAGTAATGAGGGTCTGCCCACCCGGCGTGTGACCGGACCAACTGTGCTCGTGACGCTTTGAAAACAGCTTCGTGTGGAGTAGGCGCCGAAAACGGCGGGCCGATTCTACTGGAACGGGCCTGTAAAGTTAAGTCGAGTGCCGCGCGCCGCTTGGCTTCCGGCGTCCGGACATATGCTGCCCGCGATGCTCCCGAGCGCGCGGCGCGTGGGCTGGCGAGTGGGTTTGCAGTCTTGACGTTGATCATCCTGGATGACCACGGTTGGACAAAAGTCTAAGATGCGCGGCCGATCTGCCGCTGGGTGGCGCCATGTCCAATCAACGTATCCAGACTCCTTGCGTGGGCCTTTGCTCTACGGTTTATGGCGATCTCGTTTGTCGTGGGTGCAAACGCTTTCACCAAGAGGTGGTGAATTGGAATGCCTATCGGGACGAAGAGAAATGGGCGGTCTGGCGGAGACTGGAAACCCTGCTGGCACAAGTGATGGCGGCGAAGATGGATGTGTTCGATGCGGATCTGCTGCGCCGGCAACTGGAGTCCCGCCAGATTCGTTTCGTGGCCGAGCAATCTCCTTACTGTTGGGCGTATCAGCTTATTGCGCGCGGTTCGCGTGTCATTCAGCAACTCGAGGCCTATGGCGTGGTGGTGTTGCCAGAGTTTCGTCAGTGGTCGTTGCCGCAGTTGCGCGATGCCATCGACCGTGAGTTCTTCCTGCTTTCCGAGGCGCATTACGAGCGTTACATGGCCCCGCGCTTTCTCGCCCCGGTCACCGATCGGTTTGCCTAGCTCCGGCCGCTACGGGCGGCGGCCGGCGCGAAGGTCAATGGCGGACCAGCTCTTCCAGATGATCAATGATTTCATCGGGCTTGAGCACGAGGACGTCGCTTTCCAGCGTGTCGAGCACCACTTCGGCGGTGTTGCCCATAAGTGCACCGGAAAAGCCGGTTCGCGCCACGGTGCCGATGACGGTCACTGCGGCCTGCAACTGATGACAGATACGCGGAATCAACGCGTCGGCAGGACCTTCTTCAATGTGCAGTTGCGCGTCGGGGATGTCGTAGTCGGTCTGGAAGCGCTTGCAGGCCTCGCGGTAACGCGCCTCGATGGTCTCCTTCAATTGGAATGCCGGATCGGCGGCCGACAGCATGGCTGACGGGTGTGCACTGATGACGTGCAGTTGTCCGTCGGCGAGGCCGGCTATCTCGTAACCATGGCTGACGATGGTCGCATGCAGGGTGCGATGTTCGAGATCGGCATTGCCGACGTCGACGGCGGCCAGGATGTTGCGGCCCTTCCAGGGCGTGTCGGTTTTCACCATGAGCACTGGGCAAGGGCAATACCGCAGCAGCTTCCAGTCTTCGGGGGTAAGCAGTGCGCGTTTGAGCGGGCTGTCCGGAACGTGTTGCTTGATCACCAGACCGCAGCCTTCGGCTTGCTGCACGGTAATGATGGTCTGGTGAAGATTCTCGTGCCAGGCCTGCTGGACGCTGACCTGATGGCCTTCGCTTGTCAGCCGCTCGCGTAACGATTCGAGATAAGCGCCGTGATCGTGCTTGTTGTCGCAGACCAGCAGATGCAGGCGTGACTGACTGACGCTGGAGATCAGGTGGGCGCGCTTGAGTGCCAGCGAATCTGGCTGGTTGGGGTCAATTACCACGAGAATGCAGCGAATGGCCAACATGTTCGGCTCCGTTTCCTGGATGCGGTTGCTCAACTATAGACAAGCCGGCGGCGTTGGCGCTGATGTAAATCAAGCGGAGCTGGCCGGGCCGCGGGGCATTCGTATAATGCACGCCGCCAAACGGCTCGGGCGCATACGACTGCCGGTTTCGGGCGGAAATTGGTCATGACACCGAAACACCATCAGACATCAGACGAGGAGGGCGGCTGTGCTGCCTGAAATACACGAATTCCTGGGCTGTCGAACTCCTGGCACATGGGTCGCTGCTGCTCTGGATCAGCAGGATGTGATGCTGCTCGATCACAAGAACTGCGAATTCAAGGCCGCCTCCACCGCGCTGAGCCTGATTGCTCGTTACGGCCAGCATCTGGATCTGATCAACTACATGTCCCGTCTGGCGCGTGAAGAGCTGGTGCATCACGAGCAGGTGCTGAGGCTTCTCAAACGTCGCAAGATCGCTCTGCGTCCCGTCTCGGCCAGTCGCTACGCGTCCGGGCTTCGCGCAGTCGTGCGTACTCACGAGCCGCACAAGCTGACGGATACGTTGGTGGTCGGGGCTTTTATCGAGGCGCGTTCGTGCGAGCGCTTCGAAGCGATGGTGCCGCACCTGGATGAGGAGCTGGGCCGCTTCTATTTTGGTCTGCTGAAGTCCGAGGCGCGGCACTTCCAGAACTACCTGCGCTTCGCCTACCAGTACGGGGAGGCCGCCGATGTCGATCGCACGATCGAGCGGGTGCGCCTGGTCGAGCGGGAATTGATCGAGAGTCCGGACAGCGAATTCCGCTTTCACAGCGGAGTGCCGCTCGCGGCCTGAGGCGTCAGTCCAGAGCGAATGGGGCTTGGTTGAAGCCCTGCTCGTCGATCTGTAGTGCCCAGCCTTGCTGATCCCAATCCCCCAGCACGATGCGTTGAGCTGGCTGGCCATCGAGTTCCAGCGCGTGGATGGCGGGGCGATGTGTATGGCCATGAATCAGGCGGCGCGCCCGGTGTTCACGCATGGCTCGCACAACTTCCTCGGGTGTCACGTCGATGATGTCGCTGGCCTTCATGCGGGTTTGCGTGCGGCTTTCGTTGCGTAGCTTGCGCGCCAGCTTCCGGCGCGTGGCCAGTGGCAGGTTGCGCAGGATGAACAGGCTGAGTGGGTTACGCAGCAGGCGCCGCAAGCGCATATAACCCTCATCTCGGGTACACAGGCTGTCGCCGTGCATCAGCAGGGTGCGCTCGCCTTGCAGGCTCACAACCGTGGGGTCTGCCAGCAGTTCGCAGCCGGCCGCCCGGCAAAAATGTTTGCCGAGCATGAAATCGCGATTGCCGTGCATCAGATAGATGCGGGTGCCGCGCTCGCTCAGCGAACGCAAGGCCTGCGTGATCGATTGCTGAAACGGCGTCATGGCATCGTCGCCGATCCACACCTCGAAGAAATCGCCGAGGATGTACAGCGCTTCGGCCTGCGGCGCGCGCGTCTGGAGAAAATGCAGAAACGCCCGGGTGATATCCGGGCGCTCCTCTTCGAGATGCAGATCGGAGATCAGCAGGATCACTCGACGTTACTCGACGATCTCGGCCTTTTCGATCACCACGTCATCCACCGGGACGTCCTGATGGCCGGACTTCATGGTGGTGGCCACGCCCTTGATCTTCTCGACCACGTCCATGCCGTCGGTCACTTCGCCGAATACGGCGTAGCCCCAGCCCTGAACGGTCGGTGCGCTGTGATCGAGGAAATCGTTGTCCTTGACGTTGATGAAAAACTGCGCGGAAGCCGAATGCGGCTCCATCGTGCGGGCCATCGCCAGGGTACCGGTCTTGTTCGACAGGCCGTTGTTGGCCTCGTTCTTGATCGGTGCACGGGTGGCTTTCTGCTTCATGCCCGGCTCGAAACCGCCGCCCTGGATCATGAAATTGCCGATCACGCGATGGAAGATGGTGCCGTCGTAATGGCCGCTCTTCACGTATTCCTTGAAATTGGCCGTGGTTTCCGGCGCTTTATCTTCGAACAGCTTGACGGTGATGACGCCGTAATTGGTATGCAGTTTGATCATGTGCAGAGTTCCGTTTCGATGGCGGGCAAAGAGGATGCGGCGGGCCACATCGAGGATGGTTCGCCGCCCCGCATGGCAGACGTACGCGAGGCGCTTTGCTCTGTCAGGGGGTTGACGGGTTCGCTATCATAAGCGCTTTGTTTTGGTCGGCCTACCCTGAGCCGCATCGCTGATCGCTAAGGACACCATGAGCAAGCCAATCGTCGAAAAAGCCGCCAATTTCCTGCGCCCGATCGTTCAGTCTGATCTGGAAGCCGGCAAGCACGCCAAGATCATCACGCGCTTCCCGCCGGAGCCCAACGGTTACCTGCATATCGGTCACGCCAAGTCGATCTGCCTGAACTTCGGCCTGGCCGAGGAGTTCGGCGGCGAGTGCAACCTGCGCTTTGACGACACCAATCCGGCCAAGGAAGACCAGGAGTACATCGATGCGATCAAGGCCGACGTCGAGTGGCTGGGCTTCAAGTGGGCCGGTGAGGAGCACTATGCCTCCGACTATTTCGATCAGTTGTACGAGTGGGCGATTCATCTGATCCAGGCCGGCAAGGCCTTCGTTTGCGACCTCAATGCCGAGGAGATGCGCGCCTACCGCGGCAGCCTGACCGAACCGGGCAAGAACAGCCCGTTCCGCGAGCGCAGCGTCGAGGAGAACCTCGACCTGTTCGCCCGCATGAGGGGCGGCGAGTTCCCCGACGGCGCCCGCTCGCTGCGCGCCAAGATCGACATGGCGTCGCCGAACATCAACCTGCGCGACCCGATCCTCTACCGCATCCGTCACGCCCATCATCACCAGACCGGCGACAAGTGGTGCATTTACCCGAGCTACGACTTCACCCACGGGCAGTCGGACGCCATCGAAGGCATCACGCATTCGATCTGCACTCTGGAATTCGAGGATCACCGCCCGCTCTACGAATGGTTCCTCGCCAACCTGCCGGTGCCGGCCCAGCCGCGCCAGTACGAGTTCGCCCGCCTCAACCTGAACTACACCATCACCAGCAAGCGCAAGCTCAAGCAGCTGGTCGATGAAGGCCACGTGAATGGCTGGGACGACCCGCGCATGTCGACCCTGTCCGGCTACCGTCGCCGCGGCTACACCCCGGCGTCGATCCGCGCCTTCTGCGACATGATCGGCGTCAACCGCGCCGGCGGCCTGGTCGACATCGGCATGCTGGAGTTCGCCATCCGCGAGGACCTGGACGCCAACGCCGCGCGCGCCATGTGCGTGCTCAAGCCGCTCAAGGTGGTGATCACCAACTATCCGGAAGGCCAGGTCGAGAACCTTGAGCTGCCGCGCCATCCCAAGCAGGACATGGGCGTGCGCGTGCTGCCGTTCTCCCGCGAGATCTACATCGACGCCAGCGACTTCGAGGAAGTCCCGCCGGCCGGCTACAAGCGTCTGATCCCCGGCGGCGAAGTGCGCCTGCGCGGCAGCTACGTGATCCGCGCCGACGAGGCGATCAAGGATGCCGAAGGCAATATCGTCGAGCTGCGCTGCTCCTACGACGAGAACACCCTGGGCAAGAACCCGGAAGGCCGCAAGGTCAAGGGCGTGATCCACTGGGTGCCGGCCGCCGAGAGCGTCGAGTGCGAGGTGCGCCTGTACGACCGCCTGTTCAAGGCCGCCAACCCGGAGAAGACCGACGAGGAGGGCGGCAGCTTCCTCGACAACATCAACCCGGAGTCGCTGGTGGTGCTCAAGGGCTGCCGCGCCGAGCCGTCGCTGGCCAATGCCGCGCCGGAAGAACGCTTCCAGTTCGAACGCGAGGGCTACTTCTGCGCCGACCTGAAGGATTCGAAGCCGGGCGCCCCGGTGTTCAACCGTACCGTGACCCTGCGCGACTCCTGGGGGCAGTGATGACGCTTTCCATCTACAGCACCCTGTCCAAGAGCAAGGATGAGTTCAAGCCGCTGGAAGGCAACAAGGTCCGCATGTACGTGTGCGGCATGACCGTCTACGACTTCTGCCACATCGGCCACGCGCGGGTGATGGTGGCGTTCGACGTGGTCGCCCGCTGGCTGCGCCATCGCGGCTATGAGCTGACCTACGTGCGCAACATCACCGACATCGACGACAAGATCATCAAGCGCGCCAACGAGAACGGCGAGTCGTTCCAGGATCTGGTCGGCCGGATGATCGCCGCGATGCACGAGGACGAGGCGCGCCTCAACGTGCTGCGCCCGGATATCGAGCCGCGCGCCACCGACCATATCGCCGGCATGCACGCGATGATCCAGACCCTGATCGACAAGGGCTTCGCCTACGCCCCGGGCAACGGCGACGTCTACTACCGGGTCGGCAAGTTCGAGGGCTACGGCAAGCTGTCGCGGCGCAAGATCGAGGACCTGAAGATCGGCGCGCGCATCGAGGTCGACGAGGCCAAGGAAGATCCGCTCGACTTCGTCCTGTGGAAAGGCGCCAAGCCGGGCGAGCCGAGCTGGGAGTCGCCGTGGGGCGCCGGGCGTCCGGGCTGGCACATCGAGTGCTCGGTGATGTCCACCTGCTGTCTGGGCGAGACTTTCGACATCCACGGCGGCGGTCCGGACCTGGTGTTCCCGCACCACGAGAACGAGATCGCGCAGAGCGAGGCGGCCACCGGCAAGCTGTACGCCAACGCCTGGATGCACGCCGGCGCGGTGCGCGTCGACGGCGAGAAGATGTCCAAGAGCCTCGGCAACTTCTTCACCATCCGCGAGGTGCTGGAGAAGTACCACCCCGAGGTGGTGCGCTACCTGCTGGTGTCCAGCCACTACCGCAGCCCGATCAACTACTCCGAGGACAGCCTGCGCGAGGCCAAGGGCGCCCTGGAGCGCTTCTACAACGGTTTCAAGGGCCTGCCGGCCGCGGCGCCTACCGGTGGCGAGGAGTTCGTCGCGCGCTTCGGCGCGGCGATGGACGATGACTTCAACTCGCCGGAAGCCTGCGCGGTGCTATTCGAGATGATCCGCGAGGTCAACCGCCTGCGCGAGAGCGATCTGAACGCCGCTGCCGCGCTGGCCGCGCGCCTCAAGGAGCTGGCCGGGGTGCTCGGCGTGCTGCAGCTCGAGCCCGACGCCTTCCTGCAGGCCGGTGCCGCGGGCAAGGTCGATGCCTCTGAGGTGGAGGCGCTGATCGCCGCCCGCCTGCAGGCGCGTGCCGAGAAGAACTGGGCCGAGTCCGACCGCATCCGCGATCAGCTCACAGCCATGGGCGTGCTGCTGGAGGACGGGAAGGGCGGCACGACCTGGCGTTTGGCCGAGTAATTTCAAAGCCATAAAAAACGGCGCCATAGGGCGCCGTTTTTGTTGGTCGATTGTGACCTAGCGATGCAGATGTTCGGCGGCGTGCAGGGTGTTTTCCAGCAGGCAAGCGCGCGTCATCGGGCCGACGCCGCCCGGCACCGGAGTAATCCAGGCGGCACGTTCGCTGGCGGGCTCGAATTCCACGTCACCGAGAAGGCGGCCATCAGCCTGGCGGTTGATGCCGACATCGATGACGATCGCCCCTGGCTTGATCCATTCGCCCTTAACCAGGCCGGTAATGCCGGTGGCGACGACCACCAAATCCGCGCGTCTGACGTGCTCGGCAAGGTTGTGGGTGAAGCGGTGGGTCACGGTGGTGGTACAGCCGGCTAGCAGCAACTCCAGCGCCATCGGGCGGCCGACGATGTTCGACGCGCCTACGACCACGGCATCCAGGCCGTGCAGGTCGATGCCGGTGCTTTCCAGCAGCGTCATGATGCCTTTCGGTGTGCACGGACGAAGCAGCGGCATGCGTTGCGCGAGACGACCGACATTATAGGGATGGAAGCCATCCACATCCTTGTCCGGACGGATCCGCTCGAGCAGTTGCGAGGCATCCAGATGCTTGGGCAGCGGCAGCTGGACGAGTATGCCGTCGATGGACGCGTCGTCGTTGAGCTGATCGATAAGCGCCAGCAAGTCCTCCTGACGAGTATCGGCCGGAAGGTCATGGGCGATGGAGTTGAAGCCCACTTCCTCGCAATCCTTGCGTTTGTGCGCCACATACACCTGGGAAGCGGGATCGTTGCCCACCAGAATCACTGCCAGACCTGGCGCGCGAAGTCCCTGCGCACGACGTTCGGCAACACGACCGGAGATCTGTTGGCGAATGTTGGCTGCAATCGTTTTACCGTCGATCAGTTGTGCGGTCATGACGCTTGGTTAACCACCGGAAAGAACTTGGAAAGGGCGCGCATTCTCTCACGCCGAGACGATGCGGCAAAGGCGGAGCGTCTGCAGCCACGTGTAACCCCTTTATCTAGCTGAAATTTTTTTCAGCTTTGCTGTTGACGACTATCGGGAGCCCCTATAACATTCGCCCCGCTTGTCGAGCACAGCCTGCTGCTGGGTAAGATGGCTTGCGAAGAAACCACTTCTTCTACAGCCGGAGCTTCAAGTCTGCGCTCCGAATAGAATGCAGACAAAAGCGCCCGTAGCTCAGCTGGATAGAGCATCCGCCTTCTAAGCGGATGGTCGCAGGTTCGAGTCCTGCCGGGTGCGCCATGTCGGGCTTCTGGCACAAGCAAATGTAATATGGTGGGCGTAGCTCAGTTGGTAGAGCACAGGATTGTGGCTCCTGGTGTCGAGGGTTCGATCCCCTTCGTCCACCCCATATTCCAGAAAACGCCAGGCACTGCCTGGCGTTTTTGTTTAAAGCCCGTTTGGCGGACGTGGTGAAATTGGTAGACACACCAGATTTAGGTTCTGGCGCCGCAAGGTGTGAGAGTTCGAGTCTCTCCGTCCGCACCACTTGTATAGTTTCGAGAACTCTCAGCGATCTCCGAAACGCCCTCAAAGCCCCGTCATCGGGGCTTTTTTGTACCCGAAGGATACCGCTTCCTGCGGCCCGGTACTTCGCCACAGCATGGCGAGCGGAACTGCGCACGTTGCGCCGGCAGATCGGCGCTGGGCGTTTTCGTTCAAGGTGGCGGTCTGCTCCGGGCTGAGCTTGGCGCGGCCCTCGGCGACATCGGCATAGAACAGTCCAGTGCCGCGCAGCAGCCGATGGCCGTCGATCCCTCGTGACACTTGGAGCCCGGATTACCGCGCCATGTGGATCAACGCGCAGCATCCCGGGCTGAGCTTCCCAGCCAGCGATGGCCAATCCGGTCCGTGCTCCTCGACGGTGCTGATCACGCGTGACGATAGCGGTGTGATCGGCACCTGATGCTGCCGTGGCGCAAGCCATGCCATGCGACCAGCACCTTGTGACGACTGCGCTGCTCCGAGCTCGCCGCGGTCAGGCGGCCGTCCAGAAGAGTGGCAGCACCATTATCCATACGATAACGGCCGCGCCGAACGCCGTCTGGGTGATGGCGGCCGCCTCCAGGCGGTCGTCCACGCGGCATAGCGAACAGGTGCCCTGGTAGAGCAGGACGCAGCACGAGGCCAGCGCGCTGAGCGGTAGCACGGTGTTCAGAAACGGGTTGTTCACCAGCAGACCGAGAGATGACAGCCATAGCGGCACGCACGCGATAGTGGCAACCAGATAGGCTTCGGCATAAGTCACGTCGTGACTGCCGGCGCCGGCGACGTGTTTGATCAGCCAACCCATCACGAATACTGAAAATACTTCGCCACCGAAAAACAGGCTGGCCGTTCCCGTTGACGGCTGGATCTGAAGTACGGGCAGGTAGGCGCTCAAGGGGGCGTCCACCAAGGCGATCATCGTCGGTGGCAACAGCGACAATGGCACGATGAATGCCCAGAGCCGGATTCGGGGCGGCAGCTGATTACTCGTCCACTCGGAAGGGGCGAGTGCACTGCACAACAGCATGCGCATGAGGACAAGGAGATTCATGACGTTCCTTTCTGGGCTGGACAGAATCGACAGGGCGTTTCCGCTGAAATATATATCGTGGCGTGATATATATCGTGCACAATACTGCGCGAAGGTCAACGAGGAAATCATCTCTTGGAAAAGTCCGATTACCAGCGGCTGGCGCATTTCCGTCATCGTCTGCGCCGATTCCTGCGCAACAGCGAGTTGCTGTGCCTGGAGAACGGTGCGACGGCGCTGCAATACCAGCTTCTGCTCCAGATTCGAGGCGCTTCGGCGCGCGATTGGGCGACGGTTGGCGAGCTCGCCGAACAGCTGCAATCGAAGCATCACAGCGTCGTGGCACTGATCGACCGCTGCGAAAACATGGGCTTGGTCGAGCGAAAGGCCGGACGTGAAGACCGGCGTCAGGTTGAGATTCACCTGTTGCCTGCCGGCGAGGAGCTGCTGGCGCGCATCGCCGAACTGCACCAGGAAGAGGTTCAGCTGCTGCGCGCGGAGTTCAGCCTGCCAGGTTGGGACAGGGCCGAAAATTCATCACCACCGAAGCGGCCCGGATTATCGAGAGGTCCGCAATAGGAGTTGCTATGGAGACGAAATCAGTCGATTGGGATCCGAGGTCCGAGGCAGTGCTCAAGGACCAGATGGCCACTTACGACGACATGCGCCGTCGCTGCCCGGTGGCAACCAGTCGTTACGGCTACACTTCGCTGTTCCGACACGCGGATGTCATGCACGTATTGACGGACCACGAGACCTACAGCAACGCCGTCTCGCGTTTCCCCTCCGTGCCGAACGGCATGGACCCGCCGGAGCATACGGCGTACCGGCGCGTCATCGAGCCCTACTTCGAGCCGCAGCAGATGGAAGCCTTCGCGCCGGTGTGCCGGGAGGTTGCGGTACGGCTGGTGCAGGCCTTGCCGGAGCAGGCGGATGTCGAGCTGATGGCGGACTTTGCGCAGATTTTCGCTTTGCAGATTCAGTGCGCCTGGCTGGGCTGGCCGGTGGAGCTGCACGAGCCGCTGCGCCTGTGGACGCTGAAGAACCAGGCGGCCACGTTGGCCAGGGACGAAGCGGCGATGAGCGCGGTTGCGCTGGAATTCGACGGCTACATCAAGGATCTGCTCACGGCGCGCCGCAACGCCGGTAGCGCGGCGCCAGACGACGTGACCACCCGTCTGCTACGCGACCAGGCTTTGGGCAGACCGCTGACCGACGATGAAATCGTCAGCATCCTGCGTAACTGGACGGTCGGCGAGCTGGGCACCATTGCCGCGTCGATCGGCATCCTCGTGCATTACCTCGCCGGCCATGGCGCGTTGCAGCAGCAGTTGCGCGAGCAGCCGGTGCTGCTGCCTGCCGCCATCGACGAGATACTGCGCATCCACGCGCCGCTCGTCATGAACCGGCGGGTCACCACCAGAGAGGTCACGCTGGGTGAGCGCACGCTGGCGGCCGGTACGCGTCTGGCGCTCATCTGGGCATCTGCCAATCGCGACGAAGCGGTGTTCGGAGATCCCGATGCGTTTCGTCTCGACCGCGACCCGCAACTGAATCTGCTGTATGGCGCCGGCATCCATGTCTGTCCCGGAGCCCCGCTGGCCAGGCTGGAGCTGCGCGTCGTGATGGAGGAGCTGCTGGAGCGTACCAGCCGAATCATGCTGCTGGCGGATCAGCAACCGGTGAAGGCGTTCTTTCCCGCCAGCGGGTTTTCTTCGCTACCCCTGCATATCGAGAAGGCCGAGAACGCTACTCCGCACGGCTGAGCGACGAGGCGCGCCTCGCGCAGTGCCTGAGGTTGGAGCCCGAAAACAGAAACGCCCCGAGTAATCGGGGCGTTTCGTTATCTGGTGCTTTGCTCAGAGCGTAGCGAAGATCGCATGCTGAGCCAGTTCCAGCAGTGGCTGCGGGTAGACACCGAGGAGGAAGGCGAGGGCGGCGACGGCCAGCAGCATGACGCCGCCGGCTTGCTGACCCCAGTTGAGCGGTGCGTCGTGACGGCGTATGCCGGGCTCGACCAGATACAGCGTCACCATCACGCGCAGGTAGTAGTACAGGCCGATGGCGCTGCCGATGATCAAGCTGCCCAGCAACCACCACTGCTGCGATTGCACGCCAGCGGCGATCACGTAGAACTTGCCGATGAAGCCCGCCGTCATCGGAATGCCGGCCAGCGACAGCATCATCACGGTGAGCACCGCAGTCAGGTACGGCCGGCGCCAGAACAGGCCGCGGTACTCGTACAGGGCATCGGCATCGCGGCCCTGGAATGGGCTGGACATCAACGTGATCACACCGAAGGCACCGAGGCTGGTCAGCACGTAGGTCGCCAGGTAAACGCCGACTGCCTCGACAGCAAGGCCTTCGCTGGCGATCAGCGCCACCAGCAGGTAGCCGAAGTGGGCGATGGATGAATAACCGAGCAGGCGCTTGAGGTTGCTCTGGTTCAGCGCCAGCAGGTTGCCGATCAGGATCGACGCGATGGCGATCAGCGTCAGGCCATCGTTCAGCCAGCCGCCACTGGTCGCCGGCGACAGCTGGTAGAGGCGCAGCAGCACGGCGAACACGGCGAGTTTGCTGGCAGTGGCGAGGAATGCGGAAACCGGTGCCGGAGCGCCCTCGTAGACATCCGGCGTCCACAGATGGAAGGGCACCAGCGAAAGCTTGAAGCCCAGCCCGACCAGCATCATGCCAATGCCGGCCTGCACCAGAACGCTCGACTGCTGCGCCGCCAGGCTGGCGCCGATGCCGGCGAAGCTCAGGCTACCGGACTCGGCGTACAGCAGCGCCATGCCGAACAGCAGGAACGCGCTGCCGGCGGCCGACAGCACCATGTACTTGATGCCGGCTTCCAGCGAACGCTTGTTGAAGAAGGCGTAGGCGACCAACCCGTAGACCGGCACCGAAAGCAGCTCCAGGCCGATGAACAGGCCGGCCAGATGCTGGCTGGACACGAGCACCTGACCGCCGAGGGCCGACAGCACCATCAGCAGATAGAGTTCCTCGCGATTGCCCGGGAAGCCCTGGCCGCCGGGCTTCTCGCCCAGATAGGCATGCGCCAGGGTGACGCAGGCCAGCGTGGCCAGCAGCAGCAGCGCCATGTGGAAGTAGGCGAAGCGGTCCAGCTGCAGCAGCTGGGTAACCTCCAGCGGCGCTACCTGCAACGCTGGCGCAATCGACAGCAGCGCAAGAACCAACCCGGCTGCGGTAAGCATGTAGGTCAGGCCATGGTTGCGGCGCCACGCAATCGCCAGCATCACCACCACGGCGGTGGCACTGACGACGAGCAACGGCAGCAGGGCGATGAAGTGTTGTTGAGTGAATTCCATAGCGCGACTACCGGACCGAAGCGAGTTGGGAGAAAGCGGTACTGAACCACTGCTGTACGCCACTCATTGTGGCCAGCGAGGTGTCGAATACCGGCTGCGGATAGACCCCGAGCAGCACCAGCAGCGCTGCCAGCAGCAGGATCATGCCAACCTCGCGCGCGTCCAGCCCGCGCAGGCTGCCCTCGGCCTTGACCGGACCGAAATGCGCGCGATGGATCATCGCCAGCGAATACACCGAGGAGAGCACCAGACCGAAGGTGGCGATCACCACGATCCACGGCCACTGGCCGAAGGCGCCGAACAGCACCACGAACTCGCCGACGAAGTTGCCGGTACCGGGCAGGCCCAGCGAGGCGGCGGCGAAAAACAGGCTCAGCGCCGGCAGCCACGGCAGACGCGACCACAGGCCGCCCATCTCGCGCATGTCGCGGGTGTGCAGGCGCTCGTAGAGCTGGCCACAGAGGATGAACAGCGCGGCAGCCGACAGACCGTGGGCGATCATCAACACCACCGCGCCCTGTAGCGCCAGCTCGCTGCCCGAGTAGATGCCGATAAGCACGAAACCCATGTGCGAAATGCTGGAGTAGGCAACCAGACGCTTGATATCGGTCTGGCCGAACGACAGCAGAGCACCGTAGAAGATGCCTATCAGACCAAGTGTCATCGCTATCGGCGCAAAGTCCGCCGAAGCCTCGGGGAACAGCGGCAGGGCGAAGCGAATCATGCCGTAGGCGGCAGTCTTCAACAGGATGCCAGCCAGGTCCACGGAGCCTGCGGTCGGCGCCTGGGCATGGGCAGCCGGCAGCCAGGCGTGCAGCGGCACGATCGGGAACTTCACCGCGAAGGCGACGAAGAAGCCGAGCATTAGCAGGAACTCGATCTTCGGATCGAGCTCGGCATCGAGCAGCAGGGCATAGTCGAAGGTCAGCACACCCGTGTTGTGGTAATTCACCAGCACCAGCCCGAGGATCGCCACCAGCATGATCAGACCGCTGGCCTGGGTATAAATAAAGAATTTGGTCGCCGCGTTGATCCGCGAACGCTTGCCTTCGGAGCTGTGACCCCAGAGCGCGATGAGGAAGTACATCGGCACCAGCATCATTTCCCAGAAGAAGAAGAACAGGAACAGGTCCAGCGAGAGGAACACGCCGACCACGCCGCCGAGGATCCACATCAGGTTGAGGTGGAAGAAGCCGACGTGGCGCTGGATCTCCTTCCACGAGCAGAGCACCGACAGCACACCGAGCAGGCCGGTGAGCAGCACCATCAGCAACGACAGACCATCGAGCGCCAGATGCAGGTTGATACCGAAGCGCTCGATCCAGACGTGCTTGAACTCCAGCGCCCAGGTCGAGCCGGCATCAGGTGCCGGCGCCAGACTGTAATCGCCGTTGCTCCAGAGCCAGAGGCCCAGGCCGAACAGCAGCGTCATGGTGAACAGGGCGATCCAGCGTGGCAGGGTCTGGTCGAAGCGCTCGACCAGCCAGCAGAGCAAGCCGCCGATGAAGGGAATCAGGATTAGCCAGGGCAGAATCACGATTTCGAGTCCTTGGGCAATTCAGAGCAGGATGATGCCGAGCAGCAGCACGGCTCCGCCGACGATGGACAGGGCATACCAGCGCAACTGGCCGGTTTCGCTGCGGCTCAGGGCGGCGTGGCTGCCACGGGCGGTGCGCGGCACCAGACCGATGGTGGCGTCGATGGGGTCAAGGGCGAGCAAGCGGCACAGCCACAGATAGGGCTGCACGAAAAGCTTGTCGTAGATCCAGTCGAAGCCCCACGCGGCAAACCACCAGGCGCTCAGCAGGCGCCCGGGTGCGCTCTGGGAGATGGACGTGACCAGCCCTCGCTTGCCGAGAAACAGCACTGCGGCGAGCAGGATGCCGGCGATTGCAATGGCGCCAGACACCAGCTCCAGGCTGTGTTTGGCTTCGCCACCGGCATGCCCGACGCTCTCAGGCAGCACGCCGGCCAGCGGCGGTGTGATCAGCGCACCGACCACCGTGGAAAGCACGATCAGCACTGCCAGCGGCAGGTTGTGGGCGATGCCACTTCCGGCATGCGCCTCGGTCTGTGGCTTGCCGTGGAAGGCGATGAAGATCAGCCGGAAGGTGTACAGCGAAGTCAGGAAGGCGCCCGCCAGACCGGCATAGAGCAATCCGTTGTGCCCGCTGGCGAAGGCTTCCCAGAGGATTTCGTCCTTGGAGTAGAAGCCCGCGGTGATCAGCGGCAGCGCGGCCAGCGCGGCACCGCCGACGATGAAACTGGCGTAGGCGAGCGGCAGTTTCTTCCACAGGCCACCCATGCGGAAGATGTTCTGCTCGTGGTGGCAGGCGTGGATAACCGAGCCGGACGCGAGGAACAGCAGGGCCTTGAAGAAGGCGTGCGTCATCAGGTGGAAGATCGCTGCGTCCCATGCACCAACGCCGAGGGCAAGGAACATGTAGCCGATCTGGCTCATGGTCGAGTAGGCCAGGATGCGCTTGATGTCGGTCTGCACCAGTGCAGCGAAGCCGGCCAGCACCAGCGTCACGCCGCCGACGATGCCGACCAGCTCGTGCACGTCGGGCGCCAGCAGGAACAGGCCATGGGTACGGGCGATCAGGTAGACACCAGCGGTGACCATGGTGGCAGCGTGGATCAGCGCGGACACCGGCGTCGGGCCCGCCATCGCATCGGCCAGCCAGGTCTGCAGCGGCAGTTGTGCCGACTTGCCCACTGCGCCGCCAAGCAGCGCCAGGGTGGCCAGGGTGATCCACAGATCGCCCTCGGCGAATTTCTGCGGCGCCAGCGTCAGCAGGTCCTGGATGTTCAGCGTGCCGAGCTGGACGAACAGGATGAACAGGCCGAAGGCCATCAGCACGTCGCCCACGCGGGTGACGATGAAGGCCTTGAGCGCCGCGTTGCCGTTCTTGCGCTCCTTGAAGTAGAAGCCGATCAGCAGGTAGGAGCACAACCCCACGCCTTCCCAGCCGAAGTACAGCAGCAGCAGGTTGTCGCCCAACACCAGCAGCAGCATGCTGAAGATGAACAGGTTGGTGTAGGCGAAGAAGCGCGAGTAGCCCTCTTCACCCCGCATGTACCAGCTGGCGAACAGGTGGATCAGGAAGCCCACGCCCGTGACTACGCCGAGCATGGTCAGCGACAGGCCGTCCAGATGCAGGCCGAAGGATGCCTGCAGGTTGGCGACGTCCAGCCACTGCCATAGCTGCAGGGTGAAGACCCCCTCGGCCGGCGGCGTGGTGTTGAACTGCCAGATGATCCAGGCGCTGGTCAGCGCGCTGAGCCCCACCGAGCCGACGCCGATGGTCGCAGCAAGGTTCTCGGAAATCCGTCCGCGGGAAAAAGCGAGCAGGAAGTAGCCGAGCAGCGGAAAAACGAAGGTCAGGAATAGAAGATTCATCCGTGCATCTCGCTTGCGGCATCGACATCGAGGGTATTGAAGCGGCGGTATAGCTGCAGCAGGATCGCCAGGCCGATGGCGGCTTCAGCCGCCGCCAGGGTGATCACCAGGATGAACATGATCTGCCCGTCCGCCTGTGCCCAGCGGCTACCGGCGACGACGAAGGCCAGGCCTGCAGCGTTCATCATGATTTCCAGGCTCATCAGCATGAACAGGATGTTGCGCCGAACCATCAGACCGACCAGCCCGAGGCAGAAGAGGATCGCGGCGACTGCCAGCCCGTGTTCGAGAGGAATGCTTTGCATGAATTACTCCTTCGCCTCATGGCGGCCCAGGTGGTAGGCCGCGATCAGCGCCGCGAGCAGCAGCAGCGAGGCCAGTTCGACCGCCAGCAGGTAGGGCCCGAACAGCGATACGCCGACTTCCTTGGGACCAACGCTGGTGAGCGCCAGCGGTGCATTGCTCGGTTCGGCGAACAGCGCCCAAAGCAGTTGCAGCAGCAGCACACCGGCCAGCAGCGACGGGCCGATCCAGATCCGTGGTGTCAGCCAGGCTCGCTCCTGCTGGGCAATGGCCGGGCCGAGGTTGAGCATCATCACCACGAAGACGAACAGCACCATGATCGCGCCGGCGTAGACGATGATTTCCAGCGCACCGGCAAACGGCGCGCCGAGACTGAAGAAGCACATGGCGACCGCCAGCAGCGAGACGACCAGGTAGAGCAGGGCGTGAACCGGATTCGTGCCGGTGACCACCCGCAGGGTGGACACCACCGCGACACCGGCGGAGAAGTAGAACGCGAATTCCATGACGTCAGGTCCTCGAAACTGTGGCGTCGCTCGCCCATGAGGCGAGCGGGCGGAAGGAGCGGGGGCGCGGCGATACGGTCACGGCAGCAACCCCTTGACGTTGATCGGTTCGGCTTCGCACTGCGCGGCGCCTTTCGGCTTGCCGGCGATGGCCAGGCCGGAAACGCGATAGAAGTTGTAGTCCGGGTTCTTGCCGGGCCCGGAGATCAACAGGTCTTCCTTCTCGTAGACCAGGTCCTGGCGCTTGTACTCGCCCATCTCGAAATCCGGAGTGAGCTGGATTGCGGTGGTCGGGCAGGCCTCCTCGCACAGGCCGCAGAAAATGCAGCGCGAGAAGTTGATGCGGAAGAATTCCGGATACCAGCGACCATCTTCGGTCTCGGCCTTCTGCAGCGAGATGCAGCCTACCGGGCAGGCCACCGCACAGAGGTTGCAGGCCACGCAGCGCTCTTCGCCGTCGGGGTCGCGGGTAAGTACGATGCGGCCGCGATAGCGCGGTGGCAGGTAGACCGGCTCTTCGGGGTATTGCAGTGTGTCGCGCTTGCGGAAGGCATGGCTGAACACCATCACCAGGCTGCGCAACTGGGTGTAGGTGCCGTGGAGCACCTCGCCAATGTACTTGAACATGAATTTTCTCCTTACTGCGCGGCCAGCACGAGCGCGCCGGTCACCAGCAGGTTGAGCAGCGTCAGCGGCAGGCAAAACTTCCAGCCGAAAGCCATTACCTGGTCGTAGCGTGGCCGGGGCAGGGACGCTCGCAGCAGGATGAAGAGCATGATGAAGAAGCCGGTCTTGAGCGCGAACCAGAAGAACGACAGCCACGGCAGGGTATCGAGGAACGGACCGTGCCAGCCGCCGAAGAACAGCGTGGTCAGCAGCGCCGAGATGGTCACGATGCCGATGTACTCACCGACGAAGAACATGCCCCATTTCATGCCGGCATATTCGACGTGATAGCCGTCGGCCAATTCCTGCTCGGCTTCTGGCTGGTCGAACGGGTGACGGTGGGTGACCGCGACACCGGCGATGAAGAAGGTCGCGAAGCCGAGAATCTGCGGGATGACGAACCAGAGGTTCTGCTGCTGGTACTCGACGATGTCGCGCATGTTGAACGAGCCGACCTGGGCGACGATGCCCATCAGCGAAAGGCCCAAGAACACTTCGTAGGACACCGTCTGTGCCGAAGCGCGCAGGGCGCCGAGCAGGGCGAACTTGTTGTTGCTGGCCCAGCCGGCGAACAGCACCGCATAGACGGTGAGGCCCGCCATCGCGAAGAAGAACAGCAGGCCGATGTTCAGGTCGGCCACGCCCCAGGTTGGTGTCACTGGCACGATGGCGAAGGCGATCAGCAGCGAGCCCATCGCCACCACTGGCGCCAGGGTGAAGATCGGCTTGTCGACGAAGGGCGGTGTCCAGTCCTCCTTGAAGAACATCTTCAGCATGTCGGCGGCGAGCTGGAACAGGCCGTAGGGGCCGACCCGGTTCGGACCGTAGCGATCCTGCCAGAGACCGAGCAGACGGCGCTCAACGAAGCTCAGCAGCGCACCGGCCACCACCACCACCAGCATGATGACGAGGGACTTGAGCACCTGGATGATCACGTCGATGATTTCGGGAGTCAGCCAGCTCATTGCGCAGCCTCCTGCAGATTGCTGACGATCGCGCCCGCGAACGCTGCCGGCACGCCGGGCAGGCCGACCGGCAGCCCGACCAGCCCGACCGCCAGGTCTTCAACGATACGCAGCGGCAGGTGCAGCTCATGTCCGTTCACCAGCAGGGCCAAGCGCACACCGTCGTTGACGCCCAGACGTGCGGCTTCGGCTTCGTTCAACGCCACATACGGTTGCGGAATACGCGTCTGGATCGGCGCGGCCAGTGACGAGGTTTCGTCGCTGCCGAACAGGTGATACAGCGGCACGGCCTGCCAATGCCCCGGTTGCGGGGCGAAGGCAGCGGTCGGCGCGAACCAGGTCAGCGTGGTACCGCGCGATTCGAGCAGACGTACGCCCGGATCGCCGGCGCGTAGATGGCCGCCGACCTCGTCCTGGAATTTGTTCCAGGCCTGCGGCGAGTTCCAGCCCGGTGACCAGGCGAAGGCAATCTGCTGACGTGCCTCGGCAGAACCGGAATAGCCCTCCATGGAGAAGGCGAAAGGCGAGTCGACGTCCTGCGGCTGGCGCGGCTCGTGCACGCTGATATCGGCGCGCATCGCCGTGCGACCGCTGTAGCGCAGCGGCTCACGGGCCATCTTCAGACCTTTGATGCGGAACTCGGCTTTCGGGGCCGCGTCACGAATCGCGGCCAGCAGCGGATGGCTGGAGGCACAGGCTTCGGTTGCCTGATCGAGGCGGGTCCAGTCCACCGGGCGATGCTCGCGGGTCGACTGCAGTGCATGCAGCCAGCGCCAGCCTTCGCGGATCAGGATGCTGTTGTCGTAGTAGCTCGGCTCGAATACCTGGAAGAAGCGCTGGGCGCGGCCTTCCTGGCTGACCAGGGTGCCGTCGCCCTCGGCGAAACTGGCGACCGGTAACAACAGATCGGCGCGCGCGGCGGTCTCGGTGTGCTGGTGGTCGGCGACGATCAGCACGTGCGCGGCATCCAGCGCAGCGTCCACGTCAGCGCGTGCGGCGCGGCGGTACAGGTCGTTTTCCAGCACCAGTACGGCATCGGCCTGGCCACTGCGCAGTGCCTGCAGCGCGGCGTCCACCGACTTGTCGGCGCGCTCGTCGGCCAGCAGCAGCGCCATGCCCAGGCTGTTGGCCTCGGCAGCCACCAAGCTGATCGAGGCGTTCTTCTCGCGGTTCTTCAGCGCCTGGGCGATGTTCGCGGCCGCCTTGAGCACGGCTTCGGAGCCGAGCGACGCACCGGAGATGATCAGCGGGCGCTTGCCAGCGAGCAGGGCGTCGGCGATGCGCTGTGCCAGTTGTGCGGCATCGGCTTCCAGTCCGGTAACCGCCGGTGCGCTGGGGTCAATGGCATGTGCGACGGCGAAGCCCAGTCGGGCCAAATCGTCGGGCGCAGCCTGCACGCTTTCGGCGGCGACGTCGTCCAGGCGAGTCTCGCTGACGCAGGCGATGAACAGCGGGCTCAGCGCGCGTTGGGCGACATTCTGCACGGCGGACTGGTGCCACTCCGGAATCTTCGCCGCGGCGGCAATTTCGGTGGCCTTGCCCTTGACGGCCTGGCGCAGTGACAGCGCCAGACGCGGAGCCGTCTGGGTCAGGTCCTCGCCGAGGACGAAGATGGTGTCGTGCTCTTCGATCTCGCGCATCGACGGCGTCGGCAGCGGGCCGTTCTGCAGCAGTTCCCGGATCAGCTGCAGGTTGTGCAGCTCCTGGGCGGCGATGCCGGAATAGAAGTTGGCCGCGCCGACCAATTCGCGCAACGCGTGGTTGCTTTCCAGGCTGGCGCGCGGCGAACCGATGCCGATCAGCCGACGACCGGCAAGCAGCGCAGCGGCCTTGTCCAGTGCGGCGTCCACGCCCAGCTGGACCTGGCCGGCGCGCAACAGCGGCTGGCGCGGACGGTCCTTGCGGTTCACGTAGCCGTAACCGAAGCGGCCGCGATCGCAGAGGAAGTAATGGTTGACCGCGCCGTTGAAGCGGTTTTCGATGCGGCGAATCTCGCCGTAGCGCTCACCGGGGCTGATGTTACAACCGGCCGAGCACTGCTGGCAGATGCTCGGTGCGAACTGCATGTCCCACTTGCGGTTGTAGCGCTCGGAGTGGGTCTTGTCGGTGAACACGCCGGTGGGACAGACCTCGACGAGGTTGCCGGAGAACTCGCTCTCGAGCACGCCGTCCTCGACGCGACCGAAATAGACGTTGTCATGCGCGCCGAACACGCCGAGGTCTTCGCCGCCGGCATAGTCCTTGTAGTAGCGCACGCAGCGATAGCAGGCGATGCAACGGTTCATCTCGTGAGCTATGAACGGACCGAGTTCCTGATTCTGGTGTGTACGCTTTGTGAAACGGTAGCGGCGCTTGTTATGGCCGGTCATCACCGTCATATCCTGCAGATGACAGTGACCGCCTTCCTCGCACACCGGGCAGTCGTGCGGGTGGTTGATCATCAGCCACTCCACGACGCTGGCACGGAAGGCTTTGGCTTCCTCGTCGTCGATGGAGATCCAGGTCTTGTCGGTGGCCGGGGTCATGCAGGACATGACCAGGCGGCCGCGGGTATCGTTTTCGTCGCTGTACTGCTTGACCGCGCATTGGCGGCAAGCACCGACGCTGCCCAGCGCCGGGTGCCAGCAGAAGTAGGGGATGTCGAGTCCGAGGGACAGACAGGCCTGCAACAGGTTGTCCGCACCGTCGACCTCGTAGGCTTTGCCGTCTACGTGGATCGTGGCCATTTCTAGGTCTTCTCATCCGCTTGCGCGGGTCAGGCTAATAGGAAATCTGCTTCTGAGGCGGAGCGCTGAGGCTGACGGGCTGAATGCGCCTCGCGTCGAGCCTTTCGCGCCCTGCGTCGTTCAATTCTCTATGCCGGCTGCGTAGGCGCCTTCGCCTCTTGCGCGACGCCTGCTTCGAACTCATGTCGGAAATACTTCACCGCGCTGCCCAACGGCTCCACCGCGCCTGGCGCGTGGGCGCAGAAGGTGCGGCCCGGGCCGAGGAAGTCGACCAGTTGCAGCAGCGTATCGATGTCCTGGCGACTCCCCTGGCCGCGCTCGAGCGCGCGCAGGATCTTCACGCTCCACGGCAGGCCGTCGCGGCATGGCGTGCACCAGCCGCAGGATTCGCGGGCGAAGAACTCTTCCATGTTGCGCAGCAGCGAGACCATGTTGACGGTGTCGTCCACCGCCAGCGCCAGGCCAGTGCCCATCCGCGTGCCGACCTTGGCGATGCCGCCGGCATACATCTGCGCCTCGAGATGCTCGGGCAGCAGGAAGCCGGTGCCGGCGCCGCCGGGCTGCCAGCACTTGAGACGGTAGCCGTCGCGCATGCCGCCGGCGTAGTCCTCGAACAACTCGCGGGCGCTGACGCCGAAGGGCAGTTCCCAGATGCCGGGATGCTTGACCTTGCCCGAGAAGCCCATGAGCTTGCTGCCCATGTCTTCGCTGCCCGGCCGCGCCAGGCCTTTGTACCAGTCCACGCCGTTGCCGATGATCGCAGGCACGTTGCACAGCGTTTCGACGTTGTTCACGCAGGTCGGCTTGCCCCAGACGCCGACGGCGGCAGGGAAGGGCGGTTTGGCGCGCGGGTTGGCGCGGCGGCCTTCGAGGGAGTTGATCAATGCGGTTTCTTCACCGCAGATGTAGCGTCCGGCACCGGTGTGTACGAACAGCTCGAAATCGAAGCCGGAACCGAGGATGTTCTTGCCGAGCAGGCCGGCGGCCTTGGCTTCCTCGATGGCGCGGTTGAGGTTGTGCGCCGCATCGACGTACTCGCCGCGCAGGAAGATGTAGCCGCGGTAGGCCTTGAGCGCCCGGGCACTGATCAGCATGCCCTCGACCAGAAGGTGCGGCAGCTGCTCCATGAGCAGGCGGTCCTTCCAGGTGTTGGGTTCCATCTCGTCGGCATTGCACAGCAGGTAGCGGATGTTCTGCGCTTCGTCTGCCGGCATCAGGCCCCACTTGACACCGGTTGGGAAGCCGGCGCCGCCGCGCCCCTTGAGTCCGGAGTCCTTCACCGTTTGCACGATGTCGGCCTGGGCCATTTCGGCCAGCGCCTTGCGCGCGGCAGCGTAGCCGTTCTTCTGCTGGTACTCGTCGAGCCAGACCGGCTGACCGTCGTCGCGCAGGCGCCAGGTCAGCGGGTGGGTTTCCTCGTTGCGCGCCACGCGGTTGGCCGGGCCGAGGGAGGCGAGCGTTTTCGTCGTGCTGCGCGTCATGGATAGGCCTCCAGCAGGGCGGCGATGCCTTCGCTGCGCACATCGCCGAAGGTGTCATCGTCGATCATCAGTGCCGGCGCCTTGTCGCAATTGCCCAGGCAGCATACCGGGATAAGGGTAAAACGGCCGTCGGCGGTGGTCTGGCCCGGTGCGATGCCTAGCTGACGCTGCAGTGCCTCGAGGATCGATTCGTGGCCACCGATGAAGCAGGTCATGCTGTCGCAGACACGGATGATGTGGCGACCCACCGGCTGACGAAAGATCTGGCTGTAGAAGGTGGCTACGCCCTCGACATCGCTGGCGGGAATGCCGAGCAACTCGCCGATGGCATCGGCAGCCCCGTCCGGCACCCAGCCGCGGGCCTTCTGCACGATCTTCAGGGCTTCGATGGACGCCGCGCGCGGGTCTTCGTAGTGGTGCATCTCATGCTCGATGGCCGAGCGCTCGGCTGCGCTGAGGGCGAAACGGTCAGTCTGGATAAGCGTGCTCATATCAGCGGTCCACGTCGGCCATGACGAAATCGATACTGCCCAGATAGGCGATGAGGTCCGCGACCATGCTGCCGCGGATCACGGCCGGAATCTGCTGCAGGTGCGGGAAGCTCGGCGTGCGAATGCGCGTGCGATAGCTCATGGTGCTGCCGTCGCTGGTCAAGTAGTAGCTGTTGATGCCCTTGGTCGCCTCGATCATCTGGAAGCTCTCGTTGGCCGGCATCACTGGCCCCCACGATACCTGCAGGAAGTGCGTGATCATGGTTTCGATGTGCTGCAGCGTGCGTTCCTTCGGCGGTGGCGTAGTCAGCGGGTGATCGGCTTTGTACGGACCTTCGGGCATGTGTTTCAGGCATTGCTCGATGATGCGCAGGCTTTCGCGCATCTCCCCCATCTTCACCAGGCAGCGGTCGTAGGCATCGCCGTTAACCGCCAGCGGCACCTCGAACTCGAAGTGCTGGTAGCCGGAATAGGGGCGCGCCTTGCGGATGTCGAAGTCGCAGCCGGTGGCGCGCAGCCCCGCACCAGTGGTGCCCCATTCCAGGGCCTCCTTGGTGTTGTAGGCGGCCACGCCTTTGGTGCGGCCGATCAGAATGCTGTTCTTCAGCGCGGCCTTTTCGTACTCCGCCAGCCGTTTGGGCATCCAGTCGAGGAACTCGCGTACCAGCTTGTCCCAACCGCGCGGCAGATCGTGCGCTACTCCGCCGATGCGATACCAGGCCGGGTGCATACGGAAACCGGTGATGGCCTCGATCACCTGGTAGGCGCGCTGACGATCGGTGAAGGTGAAGAACACCGGCGTCATGGCGCCGACGTCCTGAATATAGGTGCCCAGGTAGAGCAGATGGTTCTGGATGCGGAAGAACTCCGCCATCATCACGCGGATGAAGTCCACGCGGTCCGGCACCTTGATGCCGGCGAGCTTCTCCACCGCTAGCACGTAGGGCAGGTTGTTCATCACCCCGCCGAGGTAGTCGATACGGTCCGTATAGGGAATGAAGCTGTGCCAGCTCTGGCGCTCGGCCATCTTCTCGGCGCCGCGATGGTGGTAACCGATCTCCGGTACGCAATCGATGATTTCCTCGCCATCGAGTTGCAGGATGATGCGGAACGCGCCGTGCGCCGAGGGGTGGTTCGGGCCGAGGTTGAGGAACATGTAGTCCTCGTGCGGCCCACTGCGCTTCATGCCCCAGTCTTCGGGTTTGAAGCGCAGGGCCTCCTGTTCCAGATCCTGCTTGGCTGCGGTCAGGCTGTAGGGATCGAACTCGGTCGCGCGCGCCGGGTAGTCCTTGCGCAGCGGATGGCCTTCCCAGGTCGGCGGCATGAGCATGCGCGCAAGATGAGGATGTCCGGTGAAGTCGATGCCATACATGTCCCAGACTTCGCGCTCGTACCAGTTGGCATTCGGCCAGACGCCGGTAGCCGTCGGCAGGCAGAGGTCCTTCTCCGACAATGCGACCTTGATCATCACATCGCTGTTACGCTCCAGCGACATCAGATGATAGAAGACGCTGAAATCCGCGGCGGGCAGCCCCTGGCGCTGGGTGCGCAGGCGCTCGTCGACACCATGCAGGTCGTAGAGCATCACGTAGGGTTTGCGCACCTGGCGCAGGAAGCTCAGCACCTCGATCAGGCGCTCGCGTGGCACCCAGAGGACCGGCATGCCGGTGCGGGTGGGCTGCACGGTAAAGAGGTCGGCGCCAAAGCGCGCATTCAGTTCGACGACGATATCCTGGTCGTCAGCCTTGTAGGGCGGGATGTACAGAGCGCTGTCTGCAGTCATGATCTCGGTCGCTTTCGGTCAACGTTGGGGTGCGAGCAGACCTTCCCACGAGGGAAGGCGGAAGCTGGATCACACGTCGTCGGGGCTGCGCAGGTTGGTTACCTGGATACGCTGTTCGCGTCGCTGTTCCTTCTGCGAAGGCATTTCGGCACGGTAGATGCCTTGGTCGCCAACGACCCAGGACAGCGGGCGGCGCTCCTTGCCGATGGATTCCTGCAGCAATTGCAAGCCTTGCAGGAATGCCTCAGGACGGGGCGGGCAGCCGGGTATGTAGACGTCCACGGGGAGGAACTTGTCGACCCCCTGAACGACCGAGTAGATGTCGTACATACCACCGGAATTGGCGCACGAGCCCATCGAGATGACCCACTTGGGCTCGAGCATTTGTTCGTAGAGACGCTGGATGATCGGCGCCATCTTGATGAAGCAGGTGCCGGCAATGACCATGAAATCGGCCTGGCGCGGTGATGCGCGAATCACTTCGGCGCCGAACCGGGCGATGTCATGTGGAGCGGTGAAGGCAGTCGTCATCTCCACGTAGCAGCAGGACAGACCGAAGTTGTACGGCCACAGGGAGTTCTTGCGTCCCCAGTTGACCGCATTGCTCAGTACGTCTTCCAGCTTGCCCATGTAGATGTTGCGATGGACTTGTCCTTCTAGAGGGTCGGCAACAGTCTCCTGCTGACCGATCGGATAGCGGTCATTGACCGCATCCGGATCGATCCGGGTAAGTTTGTATTGCATGTGAAGAGCCTCATTGTTTTAGCTTCGCCTGTCGCTCGCGACGGCTCGCGGGTGCCCAATCGAGCGCCCCGACCCGCCAAAGGTAGACAAGACCTGCCAACAGAATTGCTATGAATACGGTAGCTTCAATGAGGCCCGCCCAGCCGCTTTCGCGCACCGAAACGGCCCAGGCAAAGAGATAGAGGGCTTCAACGTCGAAGATCACGAAGAGCATCGCGACCAGATAGAATTTTGCGGAGAGTCGCAGACGGGCGCTGCCAGTAGGGACGATGCCAGATTCGAAGGGTTCGTTCTTGGCACGGCCCCAGGCTTTGCTGCCCAGCAGGCTGGAGGCGCCGAGCATGAAGGCGCAAAGCGCTATGACGCCAAGAAGAAATACCGCGAAGCCCCAGTTGTGGGACAGAGCTACATCAGGCATGCCGGGCCCCTTTAACGGAACGGCTTGAATAAGTCCAGCTTGCGACAGCGACCATGCGTCGCAACTCCTAATGGCCGGGCATTCTATGCGTCCGCTAAAATTAAGTACATGTTTCTGTATGAAACTTATTGAAGTTTTCTCTGGGTTTAATTGATTTCATCAATTTGCGCAGCGCAGTTTGGCGTCATCCGCGGCGGGCTGTCCGGGGCGCGTGTCAGCTTCGTCCACGCTTCTTGCTGCGACTTCGCCGATCACCAGAATCGCCGGGCTCTTCAGCTCGAAGGCGTGGGCGTCGCGACACATGCCGGCGAGATTGGAGCGGCACTCGCGCTGCTGGGGCAGCGAGGCGTTCTCGATCATGGCCACTGGCGTGCTGGCATTCATCCCGCCTTCCAGCAGCCCGGCCTGCACCTGTTCCAGCTTGCTCACGCCCATGTACACCACCAGCGTGGTGCCGCTTTTGGCCAGCGCCTGCCATTCGAGGCTGCTGTCATCCTGGGTGTGCGCGGTGACCAGGGTGACGCCGCGCGCTACGCCGCGCTGGGTCAGCGAGATGCCGCATTGCGTGGCGCCGGCCAGGCCGGCGGTGATGCCGTTGACCAGCTCGACCTCGATGCCGCGCGCCGCCAGCCATTCGGCCTCCTCGCCGCCACGGCCGAAGATGCACGGATCGCCACCCTTGAGGCGCACCACACACTTGCCCTGACGGGCGTAGCGCAGCATCAGCCGGTGGATGAAGGCCTGCGGCGTCGAGCGGCAGCCGCCGCGCTTGCCCACGGGGATGATGCGGGCATTCGGACAGTGTTCGAGCACGGCGGGATTGACCAGATCATCGATCATCACCACCTGTGCCTCGCCCAGCGCGCGTACGGCCTTGAGGGTCAGCAGCTCCGGGTCGCCAGGGCCGGCGCCTACCAGCCAGACTTTTGCGCTCATGGGGTAATCCTCGTCTTGGTTGGTATCAGGGAAGTGCGCGTTCCGGCTGATGGGCCAGCAGGCGCTTGAGTTCGGGCACGCAGGAGCCGCAGCTGGTGCCACAGCCGAGTTCCTGCTTGAGGCCGGCCAGATCGAGACCGCGCTCGATGCCAGCGCAGATCGCGCTCTGGCTGACGTTCAGGCAGTTGCACAGCGTGCGGTCGGTTCCGACCTTGGCATTGCCCGGTGGCGCACTGAGCGGCGCCAGTAGCCAGCGGCGCAGTTCGGCATCGGCACTGCCGCTTTCCCAGAGGCCGCGCAGCCACTGCCGGGCGGCGGTCTCGCCGGCCAGACGCAGGGCGCCGATGCGACCGTCCTCGATGCGTACGCGCTTGCCGACTGCACGACGCGGGTCGTCATAGGCCAGCACCGGGCCGTCGTCGAGGCCGAGCAGGCGGTCGATGGCATCCAGTTCGGCAGCGGTTGGCGCCACGTCCCGGGCGGCGCGGATCAGTAATGCCGAACGCTCGCAACCACCGAGGCTGAAGCTGGCGTAGTCGAACGTTTCGAACAGTGGCCGCAGCGCCTCGAAGCGTCGCTGCACATCGCCTTCAACCAGCGCGAAGAATTGCCAGGGCAGTTCGACTCGTTCGACTTCGAGGCCGGCGTGCTTGAGTTCAGGCTGCTTCGACAAAGGGTCGACGCTGGCCAGGGTCAGGACGTTGCTACCCAGCCCCTTGAGAAAGCGATCGCCCCAGTGCATCGGCAGGAACGCCTGGCCGGCGCGCAGGCTGTCGTCCTTCTGCACCGGCAGGATCAGGCTGCCGCGCCGGCTCTTCACCTGTACCAGCTGGCCGTCCAGCAGGCGCCGGCGACGCATGTCCTCGGCATTCATGCAGAGCAGTGCTTCCTCGACATGGCCGAACAGCCGCGCCGCGGTGCCGGTGCGGCTCATGCCGTGCCACTGATCACGCAGCCGGCCGGTATTGAGCGTCAGCGGATAGCGCGCCTCGCGCTTTTCCTTCGGCGCCTGGTAGTGCTCGGCGATAAAGCGCGCGCGGCCATTGGCAGTGGGAAACACACCGTCACCATACAGCCGCGCGGTGCCCAGTTCGCTTCCTGGCGGAAACGGCCATTGCTGCGGACCGAGGGTGTCGATCAGTGCGTAGCTCAGGCCGCTGTAGTCCAGATCGCGGGCGGCGGTGAGCGGCTTGTACTCCTCGAACAGCGCTTCGGCATTCTCGAACGCGAACAGGCTCGGCTTGCCGGGACGCAGGCGACGTTCCAGCCGTCGGGCGAAATCGCAGGTGATCGCCCAGTCCGCACGGGCTTCGCCGGGCGCCGGCACGGCGCGACGTACATGGCTGATGCGGCGCTCGGAGTTGGTCACCGTGCCTTCCTTCTCGCCCCAGCTCGCGGCCGGCAGCAGCAGGTCGGCGTGGCGGCAGGTTTCGGTGGTGAAGAAGGCTTCCTGCACCACGACGAAGGGGCAGGCGGCCAGCGCCTCATGGACATTCTGCTGGTTCGGCAGCGACTGCGCCGGGTTGGTACAGGCTATCCACAGCGCCTTGATCTTGCCTGCACGCACCGCCTCGAACAGCTCGATGGCGGGCAACCCAGGCTGTTCGGGCAGCTGCTCGACACCCCAGTAGCCCGCCACTTCAGCGCGGTGTTCGGCGTTGGCCGCGTCGCGGTGACCGGGCAGCAGGTTGGACAGACTGCCGGTTTCGCGTCCGCCCATGGCATTCGGTTGGCCGGTGAGCGAGAAGGGCCCGGCGCCCGGCTTGCCGATCTGTCCGGTGGCCAGGTGCAGGTTGATCAGCGCGCTGTTCTTTGCGCTGCCGGCGGTAGACTGATTCAGACCCATGCACCACAGGGAGAGAAAGGCTGGCGCGCTTCCGATCAGCCGTGCGCAGGTTTGCAGACCATCTACCGAGATGCCGCAGAGGTCGGCGACCATCGCCGGGGTGTAGTCGCGCACCAGGCTTTTCAGCGCATCGAAGCCCTCGGTATGCGCATCGATGAAGCGGCGGTCGATCCAGCCTTCCCACATTAGGATATGCAGCAGGCCGTGGAACAGCGCGACATCGGTGCCGGGCAGGATCGGCAGGTGCAGATCGGCCAGCTCGCTGGTGTCGGTGCGCCGCGGGTCGATGACGATGATGGTCATCTCCGGCCGCTTCGCCTTGGCCTCTTCCAGGCGGCGAAACAGCACCGGATGCGCGTAGGCCATGTTGCTGCCGGCGATCAGCAGGCAGTCGGCCTGCTCGATGTCCTCGTAGGAGCAGGGCGGGGCGTCGGCGCCCAGGCTGCGCTTGTAGCCGACCACCGCCGAGGACATGCACAGCCGCGAGTTGGAATCCAGGTTGTTGGTACCGACCAGGGCGCGGGCCAGTTTGTTGAAGGCGTAGTAGTCCTCGGTCAGCAGCTGGCCGGAGACATAGAAGGCGACGCTGTCCGGCCCGTGTTCGCGGATGGTCTCGGCGAATACGCTGGCCGCATGCTCCAGCGCGCTGTCCCAGTCGGTGCGACCGCGGGCCAGGCCCTTGCCCAGACGCAGCTCAGGGTAGAGCGCGCGGGCGCCCAGGTCGCCGGTCAGGTGCAGGGTCGAGCCCTTGCTGCACAGCTTGCCGAGGTTGGCCGGATGGCCGGGGTCGCCGGCTACGTCGAGGATGCGTTCGCCGTCGTGCTCGATCAGCACGCCACAGCCGACTCCGCAGTAGCAGCAGGTCGAGGCGGTTGTCATACGCATGGCGTCGTCTCCTGGGGAAAAGGTGCTGGTCAACTGCGGTGTGTTCAGGCCGCGCATTCCTTGCGCGGGTTCAGCGAAAGCTGCACGCGCCCGTTCTCGACGCGCGCTTCGTGGCGATGGGCGCAGCCGACGTCCGGGGCCAAGGCCTCGCCGCTGGCCAGATCGATCTGCCAGTTGTGCAGCGGGCAGGCGACCTGTTTGCCGTAGACGATCCCCTGCGACAGCGGCCCGCCCTTGTGCGGGCAGCGATCGTCGAGGGCGAAGACCTGATCGTCCGCGGTGCGGAATATCGCAATGTCACCCTTGGGGCCGGCGACGATGCGCGAGCCGAGCGGGTTGATCTCATCCAGTGCGCAGATATCGAGCCAGTTCATGCGGTGTCCCTCCAGGTCGGTGCTCAGGCGTTTTCCAGCTGCTTGACGGCGATGCGGTCGAATTCCTTCTTCAGCTGCGGCTTGGAAAGCTGCTCCTGCCACGGGTCCTGCTCGAAGGAAAGTGAAAACAGCAGCCGCTGGTGCAGCGCCTTGCGCCGCTCGGCATCGTTCAGCACGGCCTGTTTGATGTGATCCATGCCGACGCGCTGCAGGTAGTGCACGGTGCGTTCGAGGTAGAAGGCTTCCTCGCGGTAGAGCTGGAGGAACGCCAGGCTGTATTCCATGACCTCCTCGGCGCTCTTCACCTTGACGAAGAACTCGCCGGCCTCGGTCTTGATGCCGCCGTTGCCGCCGATATACAGCTCCCAGCCGGAGTCCACACCGATGATGCCGACGTCCTTGATGCCGGATTCGGCGCAATTGCGCGGGCAGCCGGAGACGGCCAGCTTGACCTTGTGCGGCGACCACATGTTGAACAGCGCGTGCTCCAGGTCGATGCCCATCTGCGTCGAGTTCTGCGTGCCGAAGCGGCAGAACTCGCTGCCGACGCAGGTCTTCACGGTGCGGATGGATTTGCCGTAGGCGTGGCCGGAGGGCATGTCCAGGTCTTTCCAGACGCCCGGCAGGTCTTCCTTGCGGATGCCCAGCAGGTCAATGCGCTGGCCGCCGGTGACCTTGACCATCGGCACCTGATACTTGTCCGCCACATCGGCGATGCGTCGCAGCTCGGCGGCATTGGTGACGCCACCCCACATCCGCGGCACCACGGAGTAGGTGCCGTCCTTCTGGATGTTGGCGTGGGCGCGCTCGTTGATGAAACGTGACTGCGGGTCGTCCTTGGCCTCGCCCGGCCAGGTGGAGATCAGGTAGTAGTTCAGCGCCGGACGGCAAGTGGCGCAGCCGTTCGGCGTGCGCCACTCCATGAAGGCCATGGCCGCCGGGATGCTGATCAGGTGGTGCTCGCGAATGGCCTTGCGCACCTGGCCATGGTTGAGGTCGCTGCAGCCGCAGATGGCCTTCTCGCTCTTCGGCTTGACGTCGGCCGCGCCGCCCACGGTATTGATCAGAATCTGCTCGACCAGGCCGGCACAGGAGCCGCAGGAACTGGCGGCCTTGGTGTGCTTCTTCACCTCGTCCACCGAGAACAGCCCGTGCTCCTGGATCGCCTTGACGATGGTGCCCTTGCACACCCCGTTGCAGCCGCAGACCTCCATGTCGTCAGGCATCGACATGGCCTTGCTCTGGCCCTGGTGGCCGGCGTCGCCGATGGCGCCCTCGCCTAAGCCGGCCGCACCGAACATCAGGTGGTCGCGGATCTGCGCGACGTTCTGGCCCTCGCGCACCTGGCGGAAGTACCAGCCGCCATCGGCGGTGTCGCCATACAGGCAGGCGCCGACCAGCACGTCGTCCTTGATCACCAGTTTCTTGTAGATGCCGCCGATGGGGTCGGAGAGGGTGATGGTCTCTGTGCCTTCGCCGCCGATGAAATCGCCGGCCGAGAACAGGTCGATGCCGGTAACCTTGAGCTTGGTCGAGGTCACCGAGCCGAGATAGCGGGAGAAGCCGAGCATGGCCAGGTGGTTGGCGCAGACCTTGGCCTGTTCGAACAGCGGGGCGACCAGGCCATAGGCCGTGCCGCGATGGTTGGCGCATTCGCCGACGGCGTAGATGCGCGGGTCATAGGTCTGCAGGGTGTCGTTGACCAGGATGCCGCGGTTGCACGGGATGCCGGCCTGTTCGGCCAGTTCGCTGTTGGGTCGGATGCCGGCGGCCATCACCACCAGGTCGGCGGGGATCACGTCGCCGTCCTTGAACTTGACCGCGCAGACCCGGCCTTCGCCGTTGTCGAGCAGTTCGGCGGTGTGCTTGGGCAAAAGAAACTTCAAGCCGCGGCTCTCCAGGGCGCTCTGCAGCAGGGTGCCAGCGGTCTTGTCCAGCTGGCGCTCCATCAGCCAATCACCGATGTGCACCACGGTCACATCCATCCCACGCAGCTTGAGGCCATTGGCCGCCTCCAGGCCGAGCAGGCCGCCACCGATGACCACCGCGTGTTTGTGGGTCTTGGCGGTTTCCATCATCACCTGGGTGTCGGCGATGTCGCGGTAGCCGATCACACCCTGCAGATCCTTGCCGGGAATCGGCAGGATGAACGGATTGGAACCGGTGGCGATGAGCAGGCGGTCGTATTCGGCCTCACTGCCGTCATCGGCGATGACCCGGCGTTTGACGCGATCGATCTTCACCACCTTGCGCTTGAGCATAAGGCGGATGTCGTTCTCGGCGTACCAGTCCAGGTCGTTGAGCACGATTTCTTCGAACTGCTGTTCGCCGGCCAGCACGGGGGAGAGCAGGATGCGGTTGTAGTTGGGATGCGGCTCGGCGCCGAACACCGTGATGTCGTAGAGCTCGTTGGTGAGCTTGAGCAGTTCCTCAAGGGTTCGCACGCCGGCCATGCCGTTGCCGATCATCACCAGTTTGAGTTTCTTCATGCCCGTTCTCCGTGCCAGATGACGTCTGCCGCCCGGCCTGCTGGAATTTTTCAACAACAAAAAAGGCGTCCCACCGGTTCTCCGGTAAGGACGCCTTTGTCCGTGTCCCGCTCAGTCGGGAAGCCAGGCGCTCGTCGTTGAGGGCTGGCGCTATGTTCGTTGGTGTTGGACATTGCAGATGTCATGCCAATACCGTTGCGACCGGTAAAACGCCGGTGACGGTGGGCGCGAGAGGGCGCTGTGCGGCCGCCGCGCGCACCATGGCGAGGCCTGGGTGCGCGCTGCTGGTGCGCCCTCGTTGCGGCGGAGCACCGATTGACAGGCGCGCAACCGCTTGCATAAAGTCGTACCTATGCGCCGATTTAGTCAGCTACTTGCGGGGCGCCGGGAACCGAGAGGTTTCGAAATACCGCTAAAGCGCTGGTTCCGGTGAAGCCTCCCACCGCTGCCCAGCGGAACTCGTGAGGCGGAATCTCCAAAGCATGAACGCAACGCACGCACAGCTACGCCTGGCCCCGATCACCAGCGGCCTGATCCGTTCCAATCCCAAGGTTCTTCTCGGCGGCGCTCACCAGCCGTCCCTGCTGCGCTACCTCGATGGCTGGCCACGGCGCAACAGCCGCTCGCGCGCGCTGCTGGTGCAGTTCGCCGGTGCCGGTGAATCCCTCGCGCGCTTCGCCGACGACAGTTTCGACCTCGCGGTTATCCAGTCGCCTTCGCCGGAAAACCTCGACGAATGCATCCGCGAACTGACCCGCGTGGCACGGCAGGGCTTGATCACCCGTCGCTGAGCAGCGCTAGCCACAACAGCAGATTCGCCAGCAGCGAGAGCAGCGCCAGGCCACGCCAGACTTTCAGTGGTTCGCGCTCCAGCCAGGGGCGCGGACGCTCCGGCGCAGCCGGACATTCCCCCTGTTCGAGGCGCAGCAGCCATTGCTCGGCGGTTTCGTAGCGCTGTTGCGGATCAACGGCAACCGCCTGCGCCAGCAGCATATCCAGCCATGCCGGCAGGTCCGGGCGATAGCGGCCGAGCGGAGTCGGCACGCCGAAGCGGCGGTGCTGAAAGGGTTCGATTTCACCGTACGGATACTGCCCGCTGAGCAGGTAGTAGAGGGTGACGCCCACGGCATAGAGATCCTGACCCACGCTCGGCGCGGCACCGGCGAACGCCTCCGGGGCGAGGAAGCTCGGTGTGCCGGGCAGGCTGCCGGGCGCCTGGCGTGACAGCCCCGGACAGAACGCCAGGCCGAAGTCGAGGATGCGCAGCTCGCCGTCGTTATCGATGTGCAGGTTCTCTGGTTTGATGTCGCGGTGCAGGATGTTGCGTCGGTGCAGCAGGCCCACCGCGCGGATCAGCTGCGTGGCCAGCGGCAGCCACTCGTCCAGGTTCAGCGGACCGGCTTGCCGCACGCGCTCGGCCAGCGTTTGACCCGTGTATTCACGCTGCACGTAGTACAGCTGCTGGCGCCGTGGCAGCGGGTGCAACTGGGCGACGCTGCGTGCGGCGGCGCGACGCATGAACCATTCCTCCTGCAGCAGGGCCGTCGCTGCCTCGGGGTCGTCCCGGCGACTGGCCGGCAGGGTTTTCAGCAGCCAGGCCTGCGCGTGTGCGTCGCGCACGCGATACAGCAGGGACTGGCGCGACGCGTGCAGCAGGCTTTCCACCCGCCAGCCTTCGAACAGCTGGCCGGCGCGTAGCGATGGCGGCAACGGCCAGTGCGGCAACTGCGCCAGCGCGTCGGCCAGCACCGCATCGGGCAGGGCGTCGATGCGCAGCAGCAGGGCACTGGCGTTGTCCTGACCGCCGTTGCGATGAGCAAGTTGAACCAGCGTGCGAGCCGCCTCGCCGAGGTCCGGCTGTTCGCCCAGCAGCCGCGCGATGGTGCGCTCGTCGACGCTCGCCCAGACGCCATCGCTGAGCAGCATGAAGCAATCGCCGACCTGCAATTCGCCGTCCAGATAGTCCATCCGCAGATGCTGATCCAGCCCCAGCGCGCGCTTCAGCACGTGCTGCATGCCGGCCTGCTCCCACACATGGTCCTCGGTCAGCCGCTGCAGCTGTCCGCCCTGCCAGCGATAGGCGCGGCAGTCGCCGATATGCGCGAGGGTAAAACGCCGGCCGCGCAGGACCAGCGCGGTCAGGGTCGTCAGCAACGGCTGGCCGCCGCCACTGGCCTGCAGCCAGCGGTTGTGCGCGACCAGCACGCGGTCCAGCGCCTGGGCCACGGCCCAGGTTTCCGGGGTGGCGTAGTAGTCCAGTGCCAGCGCCTGCAGTGTCGCCCGCGCGGCCAGCCCGCCGTCGGCGCACTGGCTGACGCCGTCGGCCAGTGCGAACAGGCAGCCCTTGCTGGCAGCCAGCCAGGGCACCGGCGTAGCCACGCGGATGGCGTCCTGGTTCTCCTCACGCGGGCCGGTGGCGCTGGCTTCGCCGAAAGACAGCTGCAAAGACACGGCAACCCCTCCGACTGCGCTAGATCCGCGCGGCGGTTACGGCCGCCGAGCCCCAGGTGGTGCGCCAGCGGCGCTTGACGCCCTGCAGGCCGAACCAGGCCACCACGCCGAGGCTGGCGAACAGCCACAGGCCGAGCTGGTAATCGCCGGTGGACTGCTTGATCGCGCCGAGCCCGGCGGTTAGCAGGAAGCCACCGATACCGCCAGCCATGCCGACCAGCCCGGTCATCACGCCGATCTCCTTGTGAAAACGCTGCGGCACCAGCTGGAACACCGCACCGTTGCCGGCCCCCAGGCTGAGCATGGCAACCACGAACAGCGCCAGCGCAGCCGAGGCGCTCGGCAGGTTGAAACCCACCGCGGCAATGCAGATCGATGCCACCGTGTACATCACCAGCAGCGCGCGGATACCACCGATGCGGTCGGCCAGCGCGCCACCGAGTGGGCGCAGCAGGCTGCCGGCGAACACGCAGGCGGCGGTGTAGTAGCCGGCCTTGACCGGGTCGAAGGCGTACTGGTCGTAGAAGTAGCCGGGCAGGGTGCTGGCCAGGCCGAGGAAGCCGCCAAAGGTCACGCTGTAGAAGAACATGAACCACCAGCTGTCGCGGTCACCCAGCGCTTTCAGGTAATCAGCGACAGATTTCGGCTTGGGTCGGTTAGGCGCGTTCTTCGCCACGCTGGCGAAGATGCCGAGCGTCAGTACCAGCGGGATCAGCGCCAGGCCGAACACGTTATTCCAGCCGAACATCGAAGCCAGCACCGGCGCGAACAGCGCCGCCAGCACGGTGCCCGAGTTGCCCGCGCCGGCGATGCCCATCGCCTTGCCCTGATGCTCGGCCGGATACCACTGCGAGGCCAGCGGTAGCGCCACGGCGAACGACGCGCCGGCCATGCCGAGGAACAGGCCGAGCAGCAGCGCCTGTTCATAACTGCGGATGCCATGCAGCCAGGCCACCAGCAGCGCGCCGATCACCACGACCTGGCCCAGCAACCCGGCGCTTTTGGGCGAGGTGCGGTCGGCCAGCATGCCGAGCAGCAGGCGCAGCACCGCGCCGGAAAGGATCGGCGTGGCGACCATGAAGGCGCGTTGCTGGGTGGTCAGGCCCAGGTCTGCGGCGATCTGCACGCCGAGCGGGCCTAGCACGTACCAGACCATGAAGCTCAGGTCGAAGTAGAGAAAGGCGGCAAACAGGGTCGGCGCGTGGCCGGCTTTCCAGAAACTCGTGTTCATCGTTCGGCTCCAGTTCGGATGGCGCGGCGGCGTTGCGTCGCGCATGAGGCGGTTGCTTCGTGGCCCCGGCAGCGGGGCGGAAACGACAAAGGCGCCGCAGCACACCTGCCGGAGCAGGGTGATGCGACGCCTTTGTCGGGAATCGGTAGCCGCCGTTGGTTACCGTTGCAGAGCATCCAGCAGAAAGCGTGCCAGCCCCTGGAGCGCGCCGTGGCGCAGCGCGCGGGCACTGCTGGTGACCGGGATGCATAGCCGACGCGCGCTTATGGCGCATGGCGGGTGCAAATCGGGGCGCTGACGCACGGCGCCAGCCGGCTGGTAGGCTTATCGTCAGGCGACTGCAATCGCAAGGAGTGAACGATGACGCGTATCGCCACGCTGACCCTCAACCCCGCGATGGACCTGGCTGTCAGCACGGCACGGGTGCTGCCCACGGAGAAGCTGCGCTGCGCGCATCCGCGTCACGACCCCGGTGGCGGCGGCATTAACGTGGCGCGGGTGGTGCACATTCTCGGTGGCGACTCGCTGGCGGTGTATCCGGCCGGCGGCCCGTTCGGCGATCTGTTGCGCCGCGCGCTGGACGACGTTGGCCTGGCGCATCTGCCGGTGGCGATTGCCGGCGACACCCGCGAGAGTTTCACCGTCGACGAGCAGGAAACCGGTCTGCAGTACCGTTTCGTGCTGCCCGGCCCGGTGCTCGGCGAGCAGGAGCGCCTGGGTTGCCTGGCCGCGCTGCGCGGGCTGCATCCGGCGCCGGGCTATCTGGTGGTCAGCGGCAGCTTCACGCCCGGCATCGAGCCGGCGTTCTTCGATGAACTGCTGGCGCTGGCGCGGCAGATCGGCGCGCGGCTGGTGATCGATCTGTCCGGCGAGCCGCTGGCCTACGCGGCGCGGCGCGGCGGCGCCTACCTGATCAAGCCCAGCCTGAACGAACTCGCCGGTCTCATGGGGCGTTCGATGGAAAGCGAGGCGGCGCAGGTGGCGGCGCTGCGCGAACTGATCCAGCGTGGCGCGGCGGAGATCATCGTGCTGTCGCTAGGAGCGCAGGGCGCGCTGTTCGCCTGTGGTGACCGGCTCGAACGCCTGCCTTCACCGGCGGTGCCGGTGGTCAGCGCCGTAGGTGCCGGCGACAGCATGCTGGGTGCCATCGTGCATGCCTTGGCGCAAGGCTACGAGCTGAGCGCGGCAGTTCGCTTCGGCGCAGCGGCTGGGGCGGCGACGGTGATGCGACCCGGAACCCAGCTCTGCCTGCGCACGGATGTCGAGCGGCTGTTCGCCGGGCAGATGGCCGCCGCCGGGGCGTGAGTCCGTCGCCTGCCGCTCAGTGGCCGAGCAGCTCGTTCATGGCGATGATCTGTTCGGCCACCTGGATCAGCTTCTGCTGGCGGCTCATGGCCTGGCGCCGCATCAGCGTGTAGGCCTCGTCCTCGTTGCATTCGCGCATCTTCATCAGCATGCCCTTGGCCAGCTCGATGCGCTTGCGCTCGGCAAGCTGCTGGTCGCGGGCGAGCAGCTGGGCGCGTAGCGCCTGATCGCTCTCGAAGCGTGCCATCGCCACGTCGAGAATCGGCTTGAGCCGCCGCGCGTGGATGCCTTCGACGATATAGGCGCTCACCCCGGCACCGATCGCCTGGCGCATGGTAGTTGGGTCGTCGTCGTCGGTGAACAGCACGATCGGCCGCGGGCGGTCGCGGCTGACCAGTACCACCTGTTCCATCACATCGCGGCCGGGGGAGTCGGTATCGATCAGCACCACGTCCGGGCGCACGGCCTCGACGCGTTCGGGCAGGTCGATGATCGAGCTGCAGGCGTCGATGACCTCGAAGCCGGCGGCGACCAGCGCGCTGCGCAGGCGCCCGACCTTCTTCGGCGTATCGTCGACCAGCAGGATGCGCAGTACGTCGCTCTGCATCAGCGGCTACCTCCCGGGGCATCGTCGGCCAGCGCATGCAGGGCGAAGCTGCGGGCATAGGCGGCCGGATCGCTGCCGTCCCAATGGCTGTCGCCCAGGAGAAGGCTGTTGCGATTCGACGCAACAGGCACCGCAACACCCAACGCTCCGGCGGCGTCCCGATAGAGTGCGGTCTGCTGCACGGCGCGGGCCACGGCGTGGTAATCCGGGTCATGACGCATCAGGCCCCAGCGGCGCAGCTGGGTCATGAACCAGATGCCGTCGGAGTGGAACGGCATGTTCACCGCGCCGTCGGCGAAGAAGCGCAGCGGATGGGCGTCCTGCCAGGCGTTGCCGAGGCCGTCGCAGTAATGCCCGAGAAAGCGCGGCGCGATGGCCGTCAGCGGTACGTCGACGTAGTCGCGGGCGGCGATCAGCTGCGCGGTGCTGCGGCGGTTCTCGTCGTTGCGCTCGATGAAACGGCTGGCGGCGAGCACCGCCATGATCAGCGCACGGGCGGTATTGGGGTATTGCTCGACGAACGCACGGGTGCAGCCGAGGACCTTTTCCGGATGATCCGGCCAGATCGACTGGCTGGTTGCGAGGGTGAAACCGGTCTGTTCCGCCACGGCCTGTGCGCCCCAGGGTTCGCCCGCACAGAAACCGTCGATGCGACCGTGACGCAGGTAGCCCACCATCTGTGCCGGCGGAACCACCAGGGTGCGCACGTCGCGCAACGGATGGATGCCGTGGGCGGCGAGCCAGTAATACAGCCACAACGCGTGGGTGCCGGTGGGAAAGGTCTGGGCGAAGGTCAGGCGTGCACCGCTTTGGCGCACGCAGCGGTGCAGCGCTTCGGCATCGGTCACGCCGGCTTCCTTGAGCGGCATCGACAGGCTGATGCTCTGGCCGTTTTGCGCCAGCCCCATGAGCACGGCCATGTCCACCGGCGCGCTGCCGCCGATGCCCAGATGCACGGCGTAGATCAGCCCATAGAGCGCGTGGGCGGCATCCAGCTCGCCGTCTAGCAGTTTGTCGCGCAGGCCGGCCCAGGAATGCTGGCGGCGCAGGTTGAGCGTCAGCCCGAACGGCTGGGCGAATCCCTGAGTGGCGGCGACGATCAGCGAGGCGGCATCGGTCAGTGCCATGAAGCCGAGGTTGATGCTGCTTTTCTCCGGAGCATCGCTTCCGGCAACCCAGGCGAGGACGTCATGGCTTGGTGAGCGGGGCGTTGCGGGCATGCGGGCGACCTTGTTGGTGCGGGCCGGCACGCAGTTCGCACCGGCTTCGATCAGCTCCGTAGCAAGCGATATGCCAGGACCGCTGCGGTCGGGCACACGGCGGTGGGGTCAGCGCGGGTACAAGGGTGGCAGCACGCCGGGTTCCTGCTCGGCGGCGGGTGTCTGCGCCGGCGGCAGGGTCTGGATCGCCTGCCAGAGCGCGTCGCCTTGCCAGCGTTGGCCGGTTTCGCTGTACAGGGCGCCGTTGAGTCCGTCGAGCGCATCGGACAGCGGCACGAAGCGCGCCGCCATGTCGGCGAGGGTTTCCGGTTGCTGGCGCGCCCAGGCGTCCAGCGCCTGGCGGGTGGCCTGGGTGTCGTTGGCCTGGCAGGCCCGGCGCAGATCATCCAGCAGGCTGCGGGGGGTGGGGCCGGGCTGCAGGGTGCGCACGGCCGGTTGGCGCCGCGCACGCCACCACAACGCGAAGCCGAGTGCGGTGGTGAGCGCGAACAGCGCGGTACTCAGCTGCCACGGCCACAGCAGCGTGCGCGGTCGGGTGGGCGAGCCGGCCGGCAGCGGTTCCAGCGGTGGCTGGTCGAGGTTGGCGTTGGGCGCCACCTGCAGGGTGCGCGCGGCAAGCACGGTGCGTTCGAGGCGGTCCTCGAGGGTATTCCACCAGACCACTTCGATGGCCGGCAGCTGCAGCTCGCCGCTGCCGGTCGGCACCAGCGCCTCGCGTTCCTCGCGGCTGCCGATCAGGCCGTTGCTGTCCACTTCGTCGGCTAGGTTGGGCTGGTCCGGATAGCGGCGCAGGCCGGCGATACGCGCGGTACCGACGGACGGCAGCTGCGCACCGGACAGACCTTCGGCCTTGAGCAGCAGGCTGCGGGTCAGGGCTTCGCCGTGCATGGCCTGATCCGGCTCCGGGCTCCAGGCTTCCACCAGGGTCACACGGGTGGCCGGCAACCACGGGGCGTCAGCCGGATAGCTGGCGGGCCTGGGCTTGACGTGCAGCGGGATGCTCGGCGATTTGACCTGGGTGGCCTTGCCCGGACGCGGGCCGAGCAGGGAGCTGCCGCTGGCGACAGTAGTGGCGCTGAACAGCTGGCCGGGAATCAGCAGATCGCCGCTGTGCTGCGGGAACAACGCATAGCGAATCTCGATCACCCCGTGGCGCAGGCCATTGATGGTCTTCTCGTAGGTGCGCGGCTCGCCGAGGCGCTCCACTCGTGCGTTCGGCATCTGCAGTGGCGACAGGTTGCTGTCGTCGTACAGCGACACGGAGTGGAAGATGCGCAGGGTAAGGATCACCTGCGCCTGCACGTAGACGCTGTCGCGGTCGAGACTGGCGTCGATGAAGATCGGTGCCAACTGGTCGCCGTCATCCGTGTTGCCCGAATCCTTTACCAACAGCGTGATCGGCTGGCTGCGCAGTTCGCCCAGCTGCAGCGGCGGAATGACCAGCTGGCCGCTGCGCCGGGGGCGCAGCGTGGTGAGCCAGCGGGTGGTGGAACGGGTTTCGCCCTGGACGTTGGACAGGCTGTTGAGCTGGCGGGTGTCGAAGACCTCGAACAGCTCGTCCAGGGGCTGCAGGTCAGGTTTGCCGAAGACCGTGGCGTTGCGTACCTCGAGGGTCAGTTCGAGGGTTTCATCGAGGCTCAGCTGGGTGCGATCGACACTGGCGTGCAGGTCCGCGGCATGGCTCGGGACAGCCAGGAGAGCGAGCAGTACAAAGGCCATCAGGCGGATCATCGATTCAGTTCCTGGCGCTTGCGTTGTTCGTAAAGGAATTTGCGGCGCAGCAGCTCGCCCGGATCATCCGGAATCTGCCGAATCCACTGCTCCATCGCCTGCTGGCGCTCACGGGCCGGCAGGTCTTCGAGCGGCGTTGCGGCATCTTCGGTATCCGCCTCGGCTGGCGGCGGTTCGCTGGCCTGCGACGCGTTGGCGGGCGCTTCGCTGGCGCCCGGTTCGGCGTTGGGCGGCGGCGTTGCCGGTTGCGTGGTGTCCGGCGTGGTGGGACTGGTCTGCGCGCTGGGCGGCGGCGCTGATGTGGCCTCGGTACCGGGTTGCTCGCCGGTTTGCGGCTGCTCGGGCGCGGGCTCCTGCTGGCGCTGGCGCAACAGTTCCTCGATCAGCGCCTTGTTGCGCTGCGCCGGCGCCAGGTCTGGTTGCCGCTCCAGCGCCTGCTCGTAGGCTTCGAGGGCGGCCTCCAGTTGCTCGCTGCGTGCCAGCGCGTTGCCGCGGTTGTAGTGGTCGCTGGCGCTGTCGCCGGTGGCGAAGCGTTCGGCGGCTGCCGCGTAGTCGCCGGCACGGTAGAGCGCGATGCCCTGCCAGCGCGGGTCGTCGAAGCGTTTGGCGGCCTCGCCCGGTCGCTGCGCCTGCAGCAGGCGCTGGCCCTGCTGATCCGGGCGCAGCCAGAGGTCGGCGAACTCCAGCGCGCGGGCCGGCTGCGGTTGCAGCAGCAGGAGCGGCAGGCAGAACAGCCAGCCGCGGCGTCCGGCACAGGCGGCGAGCAGCAGCAGCGGCAGCAGCAACCAGTAGCCCTGGTCGAGCCAGGCGTCCAGGCGGGTGGTTTCGTCCTGCTTGAGCACGCCGCCGCTGGCCTCCAGCAGGCCGAGGTTGCGCAGGTCGGCGTCGTCCAGGCGTGCCTGCTGGTAGCGGCCGCCCAGTTCGGCGGCGAAACGGCGCAGGCCGGCGTTGTCCAGGCGCGGGATGAGAATGGCGCCGTTTTCGTCCTTGAGGAAGCTGCCGTCCTCGCCGGCGATCGGCGCGCCCTGTTCGCTGCCGATGCCGAGGATCGCCAGGCGTTCCCCGCGCCCGCCCAGCAGTTCGGCGATGTGCTGCTGTGCTGCATCGTCGATCGCACTGGTCATCAGCAGCAGCCGGCCGCGGCCCTGGGCCCCCTGTTCGAGCAGCGCCAGGCCTTGCGCCACGGCAAGATCGGCGCGCCGCCCGGGCTCTGGCATCAGTGCGGGGCTCAGCACGTTGAGCAGGTTGGCGGTGGTGGCGAGGTCGTCGGACAGCGGCACCAGCGTATGCGCGCTGCCGGCATAGACGACCACGGCGGTCTGCGCATCCGGACGGCTCTCGATCAGGTCGAGCAACTTGCGCTTGGCCTGTTCCAGGCGCGACGGCGGGCTGTCGGCGGCGAGCATGGCGGGCGTCGTTTCGAGCAGCACCACCAAGGGATCGGCGCGTTTCAGGCTGGGCTGCTCCAGGCGCTGCCAGCTCGGCCCGAGCAGGGCGAGGCAGGCCAGCAGCCAGGCCAGCCCCAGGGCGACCCACGGCAGGCGGCTGTTGCGCAGGCGGCCGCGGGTCAGCAGCGCGGCGTGGAACGTCTCGGGAAGCAGGCGCTGCCAGCGGCCGATCTGCCGCTGGCGGTGCCAGAGCCGCCACAGCAGCCAGATCAGCAGCGGTACGATCAGCAGCCAGAAGGGCCGCAGCAGATGCGGCCAGAACGCGCTCATCGACGTCGCTCCAGCGCTGCGGCGAGGCGTTGCAGCGGCGCCTGCCAGAGATCGGCGGCGACCAGCAGCAGGCTGATCAGCAGCGCTGCGCTGAGCGGCCAGGCATACAGCGGCTGGGCGATGCGGGCGCGGGCCGGCTGCTGCGCGGCCGGTTCGAGGCGATCGAGGGTATCGCCGATGGCTTGCAGCTCGGCGCTCGAACGCGCACGGAAATAGCGACCCCCGGTGCGCTCGGCGATCGCCTGCAGGGTCGCCTCGTCCAGCTCCAGTCCGGGATTGAAACCGAAGCGACTGAGCACCCCGCCTTCCTCGGCGTCGGCTCCGATGCCGATGGTGTGGATCTTCACCTGCTCGTCGGCAGCCAGCTGTGCAGCTATCAATGGTGCGACCTCGCCGCCGTTGTTGGCGCCATCGGTGATCAGCACCAGCACCCGGCTGTGCGTGGGGCGCTCGCGCAGGCGCTTGACGGCCAGGCCGATGGCGTCGCCGATGGCGGTGTTGCTGCCGGCGATGCCGACCACCGCGTCGTCCAGCCAGGTGCGCACGGTGCGCCGGTCGAAGGTCAGCGGCGATTGCAGGTAGGCCTTGCTGCCGAACAGGATCAGCCCGACGCGATCGCCGTGGCGGTCCTCAATGAAATCGCCGAGCAGCAGCTTGACCAGCTCCAGACGGCTGATCTGCTCGTCCTGCCATTGCATGTCGGGGTAATCCATCGAGCCGGAAACGTCCACTGCCAGCAGCAGGTCGCGCCCGCTGGTGGGCAGCGGCAACGGCTCTCCGAGCCATTGCGGGCGGGCGGCGGCGAACAGCAGCAGCAGCCAGATGGTCAGGTAGGGCAGCTGCTGACGCCATGCCGGCAGCGCAACGCGCGCGCGGCGGCCGGCCAGGTTTTCCAGCTCGGCGAGAAAGCTCACCTTGAGTGCCGCCTCGCCGCTGTCGGCGGCGGGCAGCAGCCAGCGCAGCAGCCAGGGCAGCGGCAACAGCAGCAACATCCACGGCCAGGCCAGCTCAAACATGCTTGCGAATCCAGATTTCGACGGCCTGCTCCAATCCGTCGATGGCCTTGTCGTCGAGCCGGCATTCGGCGCGGTAGGAACCTTCGACCAACACCATCCAGCGGGTCAGGCCGGCGGCCGGGCAGCGGCTGTCGAGAAACGCCAGCCAGGCGCGGCCGCTGAGCGTATGCGGGTGGTTGTCCGGGTAGCGCGTGCGGCACAGCCGCTTGAGCAGGGCGTTGAGCTGTTGCAGCCAGTGGCTGGCAGGCTGCCCGCCGTAGGGCTTGATGAGCTTGGCCAGTTCGAGCAGTGCGGCCTGGCGCTGCGGGTCCAGCGGCGCTTCGACCGGTGCGCGGCGCGGGCGCACCCGCTGCAGCAGGCGGTAGCGCTGGTGCCACAGGCCGGCAACGGCACCGACCAGCAGCAGCGCCAGCAGCCACCATCCCGGCGCCGGAGGCCACCAGGAAACCGCGGGCGGCAGGATCGGCGGTGCGAGCTGATCGAGCGGGTTCATGCGTGGGCTCCGGCATGCTGCACGCTGAGGTGCTCGCGCAGCTGTTCGACCGGGTCGCGCTGCGTGTCGAGCGGCATCAGCGGTACGCGCAGGCGGTCGGCCAAGCGCTGCCAGCGAGCGCTGCGGGCCTCGCCCAGCTGGCGGTAGGTCTGGCGCAGCGTGGCGTCGTGGGTGTCCAGTTCCAGCCGCGCGCCGCGCTCGGCGAAGCGCAGCAAACCGGCGGCGGGGAGGGCGTGGTCGAGCGGGTCGAAGATCGGCAACAGCAACAGATCGACGTGGCGCGCCAGCAGGCTGAGCTGCTGCTCAGCGGTGTCGGTCAGGGTGCGTTCGTCGCACAGAATCACCGCCAGACTGCCCGGACGCAGCACCTCCCGCGCGCGGCGCAGGGCCAGACCGAAGGCATCCGTTTCGATGGGCGTATCGCTGTCGAGCCGGCCGTTGGCGCGAGCCAGGCGGTCGAGCAGTTGCAGCAGGCTCTGCTTGTTGCGTCGCGGTTTGATCTCGTGATGCTCGGCATTACCGAACACCAGCCCGCCAACCCGGTCGTTGTGCAGCAGCGCGGCCCAGCCGATCAGGCTGGCGGCCTCGGCGGCAAGCACCGACTTGAACACCCGCGCGCTGCCGAAGAACAGCCGGCGGCTCTGCTCGACCAGCAAGTAGATGGGCCGCTCGCGCTCCTCGTGAAACAGCTTGGTATGGGGCTCCTGAGTGCGCGCGGTGACGCGCCAGTCGATGGTGCGCACGTCGTCGCCGGCCTGGTAGACGCGCACCTGATCGAAGTCCACGCCGCGCCCGCGCAGCTTGGAGTGATGCAGGCCGACCAGCGGGCTGCGCCGGTGCGGCGTGGAAAACAGCGGCACCTCGCGCACGCGATGGCGCAGGTCGATAAGTGCTTTCAGGCTGGTGCGCACGCCGGTTTCGGCCGGCGGCGCGGAGGGCTGCGCGGCCGGGTGCATTTCAGGCGACCGCGACCACGTCGAGGATGCGTTGCAGCACGCGGTCCTGGTCGATGCCGGCGGCTTCGGCCTCGAACGAGAGGATCAGGCGGTGACGCAACACATCGAAGAGCATGGCCTGGATGTCTTCCGGGCTGACGAAGTCGCGCCCGGCCAGCCAGGCATGCGCCCGCGCACACCGGTCGAGTGAGATCGAGCCGCGCGGGCTGGCGCCATAGGCGATCCATTCGGCCAGCTCGGCGTCGTACTTGGCCGGGGTGCGCGTGGCCATGATCAGCTGCACCAGGTACTCCTCCACCGCGTCGGCCATGTACAGCCCGAGGATTTCCTTGCGCGCGGCGAAGATCGCCTGCTGGCTGACGCGATGCTCCGGCGCGGTTTCGCCATTGATGGCCTCGCCGCGCGCCTGCTGCAGGATGCGACGCTCCACCGAGGCGTCGGGAAAGCCGATCTTGACGTGCAGCAGGAAGCGGTCGAGCTGCGCCTCGGGCAGCGGGTAGGTGCCTTCCTGCTCGATGGGATTCTGCGTGGCCATGACCAGAAACAGCGGCGGCAGGTCGTAGGTGCTGCGGCCGATGCTGACCTGGCGCTCGGCCATTGCCTCGAGCAGCGCCGACTGCACCTTGGCCGGCGCGCGGTTGATTTCGTCGGCCAGCACCAGGTTGTGGAAGATCGGCCCCTGCTGAAAGACGAAACTGCCGGTTTCCGGGCGGTAGATCTCGGTGCCGGTGATGTCCGCCGGGAGCAGGTCGGGGGTGAACTGGATACGGTGGAACTCGGCTTCCAGGCCTTCGGCCAGCTCCTTGATCGCGCGGGTCTTGGCCAGGCCGGGGGCGCCCTCGACCAGCATGTGGCCATCGGCGAGCAGGGCGATCAGCAGGCGCTCGATCAGGCGGTCCTGCCCGAGGATCTGGGTGGAAAGGAACTGTCGCAGCGCGATTATCGACTCACGATGATCCATCGTTTCAAGGCTTCCGGTGGGGAGGAAACGCCGGCGTGCCCGGCTGCTGGCGTGCGGCCCCGCGCCGCGCCGACGAGCGCGTCACTTTACTGCATTTGCGGGCATCTGGACTAACGTTGAACCATGAGCCTGTGGCCTCGGTCACTACCGACGGTCCCCCTTTCTGTAAGCCAGATGGAGCATTTCATGGCGTTCTTCACCGCTGCCAGCAAGGCCGATTTCCAGCAGCAGTTGCAATCGGCCCTGGCACAACACGTAGACGGACAGCTGCTTGCCCAGCTGGCGCTGTTCGCCGAGCAGTTCTTCGGCATTGTTGCGCTGGCCGAACTTACCGAGCGACGTATGAGCGACCTGGTCGGCTCGACCCTGGCGTCCTGGCGCCTGCTGGAACGCTTCGAGCCGGAGCATCCGCAGGTGCGGGTATTCAACCCGGACTACGAGAAGCACGGCTGGCAGTCGACGCACAGCGTGGTCGAAGTGCTGCACCCGGACATGCCATTTCTGGTCGACTCGGTGCGCATGGAACTGACGCGCCGCGGCTACAGCATCCACACCCTGCAGAATAGCGTGCTGCAGGTGCGCCGCGCGGCCGATGGCAGCCTGCTCGAGCTGTTGCCGGCGGATGTGGTCGCTGACGACAGCTCGGTCGAGTCGCTGATCTTCATCGAGATCGACCGCTGCGCCAGCCCAACTGATCTGCGTGAGCTGGAGCAGGCGCTGCTCGGCGTGCTGGCCGATGTGCGGCTGGCGGTTGGTGATTTCCATGCGATGAAGAGCAAGGTGGCGGAGGTGCGCACCCTGGTGCAGGCGGGCGATCTGGCCCAGCGCATCGATGGCGACGAGCTGGCGGAAATCGAGGATTTTCTCGATTGGCTGGCCGATGATCATTTCACCTTCCTCGGCTACGAGGAATTCACTCTCAGCGACTCACCCGAAGGCGGCTGCATTGTCTACGACGAGGGCTCTCTGCTCGGACTGTCGCGCAAGCTGCGGGTCGATCTGAGCGCTGAGGAACGCTCGCTGCTGCCGTCGTCGCTGGCTTATCTGCGCGAGCCGCTTCTGTTGTCGTTCGCCAAGTCGTCGACGCCCTGTCGCGTGCATCGTCCGGCTTATCCGGATTTCGTCTCGATACGGGAGTTCGATGCCCACGGCCAGGTCGTGCGCGAGTGCCGTTTCATGGGCCTGTTCACCTCGTCGGTGTACACGCAGAGCGTGCGGCGCATCCCCTACATCCGGCGCAAGGTCGATGCGGTGGTGCGGCGTTCCGACTTCGGCGGTTCGACGCATCTGGCCAAGGAGCTGGTGCAGGTGCTGGAGATGTTGCCGCGCGACGAGCTGTTCCAGGCTTCCGAGCGGGAGCTGTACGAGAACGCCGTGGCCATCGTGCAGATTCAGGAACGGGCGCGGTTGCGCCTGTTCCTGCGCTTCGATCCGTACCGGCGCTTCTGCTATTGCCTGGTCTACGTGCCGCGCGACAGCTATTCGACCGAGTCGCGCATGCGCATGCAGCAGGTTCTGCTGGATCGCTTGCAGGCCAGTGATTGCGAGTTCTCCACCTACTTTTCCGAGTCGGTGCTGATTCGCGTGCAGTTCATCCTGCGCCTGGACCCCAGCCGGTTGCCGGAAGTCGATCCGCAACGGCTGGAACAGGAGGTGCTGCAGGCCTGCCGCAGCTGGCAGGACGAGTACGCCGGGCTGGTGGTCGAACGCTTCGGCGAAGCGCAGGGCATCAACCTGCTCGGCGACTATCCCAAGGGCTTTCCGGCGGGCTACCGCGAGCGCTTCTCGGCGCAGTCGGCGGTGGTGGACATGCAGCACGTGCTCAGCCTGAGTGACGAGCGCCCGCTGGTGATGAGCTTCTACCAGCCGATCACCGCCGAGGAGAACCGCCTGCACTGCAAGCTCTACCACATCGATACGCCGCTGCCGCTGTCGGATGTGCTGCCGATCATGGAGAACCTCGGCCTGCGCGTGCTCGGTGAATTTCCGTTCCGCCTGCAGCACAAGAGCGGGCGCGAGTGCTGGATTCACGATTTCGCGTTTACCTATGCGGCAGGGCTGGAAATCGACCTGCTGGAAATCAACGAGCCGCTGCAGGATGCCTTCGTCAACATCAACAACGGCGCGGCGGAAAACGATGCCTTCAACCGCCTGGTGCTGACGGCCGGCCTGACGTGGCGCGAGGTGGCGCTGCTGCGCGCCTATGCACGTTACCTCAAGCAGATTCGCATGGGCTTCGACCTGGGCTACATCGCCAGCACGCTGCTCAACCACACCGATATCGCCCGCGAGCTGGTGCGCCTGTTCAAGACGCGCTTCTACCTGGCGCGCAAGCTCGGCGAGGACGACCTGGCCGACAAGCAGCAGCGGCTGGAGCAGGCCATCCTGACCGCGCTGGACGAGGTCGCTGTGCTTAACGAAGACCGCATCCTGCGGCGCTACCTGGCACTGATCAAGGCGACCCTGCGAACAAACTTCTACCAGCCGGACGCGAACGGCCGGGCCAAGGAGTACTTCAGCTTCAAGTTCGATCCGCGCGCGATCCCGGAAATGCCGCGACCGATCCCGATGTTCGAGATATTCGTCTATTCGCCGCGCGTCGAGGGCGTGCACCTGCGGGCCGGCAAGGTGGCGCGCGGCGGCCTGCGCTGGTCCGATCGCGAGGAGGACTACCGCACCGAGGTGCTCGGCCTGGTCAAGGCGCAGCAGGTGAAGAACGCGGTGATCGTGCCGGGAGGCGCCAAGGGCGGCTTCATCCCGCGTCGGCTGCCGGCCGGCGGTTCACGTGACGAGATCCAGGCTGAGGCCATCGCCTGCTACCGCATCTTCATCAGCGGCTTGCTGGATCTCACCGACAATCTCAAGGACGGCCAGGTGGTGGCGCCAGCCGGTGTGCTGCGCTATGACGCGGACGATCCCTACCTGGTGGTGGCCGCGGACAAGGGCACCGCAAGCTTCTCCGATATCGCCAACGGCATCGCCGCGGACTACGACTTCTGGCTCGGCGACGCCTTCGCCTCCGGCGGCTCGGCCGGGTATGACCACAAGAAGATGGGCATCACGGCGCGCGGCGCCTGGGTTTCGGTGCAGCGGCACTTTCGCGAGCGCGGGATCGATGTGCAGCGCGATGCCATCAGCGTGATCGGCGTCGGCGACATGGCCGGCGACGTGTTCGGCAACGGCCTGCTCATGTCGCCCGCGGTGCAGCTGGTGGCGGCGTTCAACCATTTGCACATCTTCGTCGACCCCGATCCAGACCCGGCAGGCAGTTTTGCCGAGCGCCGGCGGCTGTTCGAATTGCCGCGTTCGGCCTGGACCGATTACGACAGCGCGCTGATCTCGCCCGGCGGCGGCGTGTTCTCACGATCGGCCAAGCGCATCGTCATCACCGCGCAGATGCGCGAACGTTTCGCCATCGACGCCGAAGAGCTGACGCCGAACGAGCTGATCAATGCCTTGCTCAAGGCGCCGGTCGATCTGCTGTGGAACGGTGGCATCGGCACCTACGTCAAGAGCAGTACAGAAACCCATGCCGACGTCGGTGACAAGGCCAACGACGCGGTGCGTGTGGACGGCAACGAGCTGCGCGCCAAGGTGGTGGGCGAGGGTGGCAACCTTGGCATGACCCAGCTGGGGCGCGTGGAGTTTGCGCTGCATGGCGGCAGCAGCAACACCGATTTCATCGACAATGCCGGTGGCGTGGACTGCTCCGACCACGAGGTGAACATCAAGATTCTGCTCAACGAGCTGCTGGCCGCCGGCGACATGACCGGTAAGCAGCGCGACCACCTGTTGCACGAGATGACCGACGCGGTCGCCGAACTGGTGCTGTACGACAACTACAAGCAAACCCAGGCCCTTTCACAGGCTCAGTACCGCTCGCGCGAGCGCGCCGGTGAATACGTGCAGCTGATCGCGGCGCTGGAAAGCGAAGGACTGCTCGATCGCAAGCTCGAGTTCCTGCCCAGCGACGACGCGCTTGCCGAACGGGCTGCGCTGGGCAAGGGGCTGACCCGTCCGGAGCTGTCGGTACTGATTTCCTACAGCAAGATCGAGCTGAAGGAGGCGCTGCTCAAGTCACGTGTGCCGGATGACGATTACCTCGCCCGCGAAATGGAGAGTGCTTTTCCGCAGCTGCTCGGCGAGCGCTACCGCGACGTCATGCTGCGCCATCGTCTGCGGCGCGAGATCGTCAGCACGCAGATCGCCAACGATCTGGTCAATCACATGGGTATCACCTTCGTTCAGCGGCTCAGCGAGGCTACCGGCATGAGTGCCGCCAACGTCGCCGGTGCCTATGTGATCGTGCGCGACATCTTCCATCTGCCGCACTGGTTCCGGCAGATCGAGGCGCTGGACTACAAGGTGCCGGCCGAACTGCAGCTGCGGCTGATGGATGAGCTGGTCCGGCTCGGCCGACGGGCAACCCGCTGGTTCCTGCGCAACCGCCGCAGCGAGCTGGACGCCGCCCGCGACGTTGCGCATTTCGGTCCGCGTGTCGCCGCGTTGGGGCTCAAGCTCGACGGGCTGCTCGAAGGTTCGACGCGCGAACTCTGGCAGTCGCGTTACCAGCGCTACACCGCCGCGGGTGTTCCGGAACTGCTCGCGCGAATGGTCGCCGGCACCAGCCACCTCTATACCTTGCTGCCGATTCTCGAGGCGGCGGACGAAACCGGGCAGCCACCGATCAAGGTCGCATCGACCTATTTCGCCGTTGGCGGCGCGCTGGAGCTGCCCTGGTATCTGCAGCAACTCACCAGCCTCCCGGTGGAGAGTACCTGGCAGGCACTGGCGCGCGAGGGCTTTCGTGACGATCTCGACAGCCAGCAGCGCGCTATTACCGTGTCGATTCTGCAGATGGAAAGTGGCGCACAGCAGCCGGCCGCCTGCGTCATGGCATGGCTGGAGCAGCGTGGCTATCACGTCGATCGCTGGCGCGGCATGCTGGCCGAGTTGCGCGCCACCAGCACGCCCGACTACGCGATGTACGCCGTAGCCAGCCGCGAGCTGCAGGATCTGGCGCAGGCGCCCGCGGGGCATGGCGACTAAGGGGGGAGTGTGGCGGCTAGGGATAGCCGCCATTGTGGACGGTCTTACGCGTCTTGCGGCTGGCCGAGCTTGAAGCGGGTGATCTGCGGCAGGTTGCGCAGATAGCGCACCATGTCCGGCGCGCCGGCACGTTTCAGCCCTTCGCCGATGGCGCTGGCGGTGGGGTGGTGTTTCTCCAACAGCAGCAATTCCGAGTTGCTGGCGTCGCGCAGCACGGTCAGGCGCGCATAAGGCACCTGCGTGTCGAGCAGCAGCGCCATGAACTCCGCATCGCTCCAGGCCTGGGCGGGCATCGCGATGGCGTGGTACTGCTCGTCCAGCGCGCGCAGTCCGGCCCGGTCGAGGCGATAGACGACAAGCTCGGCAGGCATGAGCAGCTCCAGGCCACGCAGGCGCGCGTAGGCCACCGCACTGGCGAATGCCTCGACATGGTGCTCACCCGCCCAGTACAAGCGCTCGCCCAGCCAGCCGGCCTGGCGCAGCTCGATGGGCTCACCCTGTGCATGGCCGGGCAGGGCGATGCCGAGGGTACGCAGGAAGTCCTTGTAGCTGATGATGCGAGTGCGCCGGCAAGCCTCGGTGGCGGCGAATGCTTCGATGCTCGAATAGGCGATCCCGTCTGGGCTCTGGCCGCCGAGGCCGTCGATCTGGCGCAGGTCCATGCTGGTCAGAGACTGGCTGTCTTTTTGAATCAACCGGCTCAGCGCAGCATGCGCGCGCGCCTTGTCTTCCTGTACCGGACCCGAAAGCGCACCGCGCGGCAGCTCCAGTAGACGCTGCAGGCACGGACCGTCGTTCCAGAAAATGCTTGGCTCCGGCTCGTAAAGCGGTGCGAAAGGCAGGTTCAGCCGACTCGCACGCTCGAGCGTCTGATGGCCGGGTTGCGCGCGCAGCCCCAGGCGCTGGGCCAGGCGGGTGAGGTGAGTGGACAGTGAAGGCATGGACTCGGGCAGGCTCGTCACGATGCTTGAGCTCGGAAAGTACGCTTGGGAGTGTGGCAGACCGAGCCGCGAAGCGCACCTGCCTTGCGCGCATGATGGGCCGGGTAGCGACGAGTCGATCGGCTATGGCGGCCGGAACGGTACGCCGATGTGCGAGGATTGTTGCAATTGAACACGAGGAGCCTCCATGCCTAGCCTGGTGCTGGATATCGCACTACCTGCCGAACGCCTGCTGGCTGCCTATCAAGGGCACGCCAACCGCGTCCTGCTACGCAGCCGCGACGGCAGACGAATCAGCCTACCGGTGCATCATCTGCGGCCCTTTGTGACTCGCGAAGGGGTATTTGGTTCCTTCGAGCTGGAATTTGCCGAGCAAGGCCAGCTGCTCGGCCTGCATCGCTTGCGCTGAGGTGCCTTCTGAGCAGCCTTGCAGGCGGCTGAAACACCGCGTCGCCTGCTATACTCCGCGGCCATCACTTCCCGAGATTCTAGGCTGCGTATGTATAACCTGGCCCGCCAGATGCTGTTCAAGCTGTCCCCGGAAACGTCTCACGAGCTGTCGCTCGATCTCATAGGCGCCGGCGGCCGTCTGGGTATCAACCGGTTGCTGAGCAAGTCGCCGGCCAGCCTGCCGGTGCGCGTCATGGGCATCGATTTCCCGAACCCGGTCGGGCTCGCTGCAGGCCTGGACAAGAACGGCGAGGCCATTTGCGGATTGTCGCAGCTGGGCTTCGGTTTCATCGAAGTCGGCACCGTCACGCCGCGCCCGCAGCCGGGCAATCCGAAGCCGCGCATTTTCCGCCTGCCGGAAGCCGAGGCGATCATTAATCGCATGGGCTTCAACAATCACGGCGTCGATGCGCTGCTCGCACGGGTGGATGCCGCGCATTTCAAGGGCGTGCTGGGTATCAACATCGGCAAGAACTTCGATACGCCAGTGGAGCGCGCCGACGAGGATTACCTGCTGTGCCTGGACAAGGTTTACCACCATGCCAGCTATGTGACCGTCAACGTGAGTTCGCCCAATACGCCGGGGCTGCGCAGCCTGCAGTTCGGCGACTCGCTCAAGCGCCTGCTCGAAGCGTTGCGCCTGCGCCGCGAGGATCTGGAGATCGAGCATGGCAAGCGGGTGCCGCTGGCGATCAAGATCGCCCCGGACATGACCGACGACGAAACCGTGCTGGTAGCCGAGGCGGTTCTGCAAGCGGGAATGGATGCGATCATCGCGACCAACACCACGTTGAGCCGTGAGGGCGTTGCAGGGTTGGCGCATGCCGACGAAGCAGGCGGATTGTCGGGCGCCCCGGTGCGCGAGAAATCCACCCATACCGTGCGCGTGCTGGCGCAGACCCTCAGCGGGCGATTGCCGATCATCGCCGTGGGCGGGATCACCGAGGGGCGCCATGCCGCTGAGAAGATCGCCGCCGGGGCGAGCCTGGTTCAGTTGTATTCGGGATTCATCTACAAGGGGCCGGCGCTAATTCGCGAGGCGGTGGACGCGATTGCCGAGTTGCGCGCGAAGGCGCAGTGACTAAGAGGTCGGAATCGAGATCGGAATCGGCCCGATGCGGGGCTCCGGATCGGAGCCCCTGGGCTTCTAGCCCGCCGCCCGGATGGGGCGTGCGATGAGGAGTCGGTCAGGTCGGGTAATCAGCCGACCGCGTGGAGTTCGTTCAGTCGATGCAGACCGGCGGTGCCGGTCAAACCATCCCAGTTGTCGCCGCGACCCTCCCGCCAGCCGTTGATCCAGGCTTGGCGCACATTGGGATGGGTGAAAGGACACAGGTCGCGAGATTTGCCATGTATGCCGTGTTGATAACCGCGCAGGAATGCTCGTTCCATCGGATCACGCTTGAGTCTTCTCATTGGGTATTGCCCTCAGTGGTTGACTGGTGTTCCTGGTGGCCTCATGGCGAGACCGGGCAGACAGGGCTGCCGTTGGGTCCGCTGCCGGCGTGGCGGACGCCATCGACCTCATTGCGATGGTCGATTGGGACGAGTTCTAACCCAATGGCCGAGAGGCTGGAATGATCGTTTTGTCATAAGTAGGTAACCAAACTATGGTTCAGCCCATAAGCAGTGTGTACTGCCGGGCCTAGAGCCGCCCGCCCGCAACCGCGCGATTGCGCCGTTGCGCGTCTGTGTGACGCAGGGCATTTTTTTGCTGAGCCATTCCGACGAAGGGTCGGATCGTTCCGCTTCGAACACTCACTGGAAACATCCATGACCGACCGTCACGAACTCATTCTCACCTGTCCCAAGGGACTCGAAGGCTTGTTGCTGGAGGAAGCCCGGCAATTGGGACTGGAGGACGCGCGTGAGCAGACCGCGGCAATCCGCGGTTTCGGCGCCCTGGAAGTCGCGTACCGCCTGTGTCTCTGGTCGCGCCTGGCCAATCGCGTACTGCTGGTGATCAGCCGCTTTCCGACCACGACCGCCGAAACCCTCTACGAAGGCGTGCGCAGCGTGGACTGGGCCGAGCATCTGGAGCCCGGTGGCAGCCTCGCGGTCGAGTTCAGCGGGCGCGGGTCGGGTATCGACAACACTCATTTCGGGGCGCTCAAGGTCAAGGATGGCATCGTCGACCGTCTGCGCACCGCCAGCGGCGAGCGACCCACGGTCGACAAGCTGAACCCCGACTTGCGCGTGCACCTGCGCCTGGACAAGGGCGAGGCGGTGCTGTCGCTCGATCTGTCCGGGCACAGCCTGCACCAGCGCGGCTATCGCCTACAGCAGGGCGCTGCGCCTCTCAAGGAAAACCTGGCGGCGGCGGTGCTGATCCGCGCCGGCTGGCCACGCATTGCGGCGGAAGGCGGCGCGCTGACCGATCCGATGTGCGGCGTGGGTACTTTCCTCATCGAGGGCGCCATGATCGCCGCCGACATCGCGCCCAACCTCAAGCGCGAGCGCTGGGGCTTCAGCGCCTGGCTCGGACATGTGCCGGCGTTATGGCACCGCCTGCATGATGAGGCCGAGGCTCGCGCTGCAGCCGGTCTGGCACGTCCGCCCTTGTGGATTCGGGGCTACGAGGCCGATCCGCGCCTGATCCAGCCAGGACGCAACAACATCGAGCGTGCCGGGCTGGGGAGCTGGATTCGCATCTATCAGGGTGATGTGGCGACGTTCGAGCCGCGTCCCGACCAGAACCAGAAAGGGCTGGTCATCTGCAACCCGCCCTATGGCGAGCGTCTGGGTGATGAGGCAAGTCTGCTGTATCTCTACCAGAACCTCGGCGAGCGCCTGCGCCAGGCCTGTCTCGGCTGGGAGGCGGGGATCTTCACTGCGGCGCCGGACCTGGGCAAACGCATGGGCATTCGCAGCCACAAGCAGTACGCCTTCTGGAACGGTGCGCTGCCGTGCAAGCTGCTGCTGATCAAGGTCGAGCTCGACCAGTTCGTGACTGGCAATCGTACCGCGGCACCGCAGTCGAACGCCGCGCCGGCGCCGGTTGAAGTTGCGCGGCTGAGCGAAGGCGGGCAGATGTTTGCCAATCGCCTGCAGAAGAACCTGCGTCAGTTGGGCAAATGGGCGCGCCGCGAGGGCATCGAGTGCTACCGGCTGTACGACGCCGACATGCCCGAATACGCCGTGGCGGTGGATATGTATCGCGACTGGGTGCATGTGCAGGAGTACGCGCCGCCGCGCTCGATCGACCCGGACAAGGCCCAGGCACGCCTGCTCGATGCCCTGGCGGCCATTCCGCAGGCGCTCGGTGTGCCGCGCGAGAAGGTCGTAGTCAAGCGCCGCGAGCGGCAGAGCGGGACGCGCCAGTACGAGCGGCAGGCGGCACAGGGACAATTCCTGGAGGTCGTCGAAGGCGGCGTGAAGCTGCTGGTCAACCTCACCGACTACCTCGATACCGGGCTGTTCCTCGATCACCGGCCGCTGCGCCTGCGCATCCAGCGCGAAGCGGCGGGCAAGCGCTTTCTCAACCTGTTCTGCTACACCGCGACCGCTACGGTGCACGCGGCCAAGGGCGGCGCGCGCAGTACCACCAGTGTTGACCTGTCGCGGACCTATCTGGATTGGGCCCGACGCAATCTTTCGCTCAACGGTTTCTCCGATCGCCAGCGGTTGGAGCAGGCCGATGTCATGGAGTGGCTGGCTGCCGATCGCGGCGAATACGATCTGATCTTCATTGATCCGCCGACCTTCTCCAACTCCAAACGGATGGAAGGGGTGTTCGACGTGCAGCGTGACCATGCGGTCCTGCTGGACCTGGCTATGGCGCGGCTCGCGGCTGGTGGCACGCTGTATTTTTCCAACAACTTCCGCAAGTTCGAACTCGACCCGAGTATCGCCGAGCGCTACGCGGTGGAGGAGATCAGCGCCGCTACGCTGGACGAGGATTTCCGGCGCAACCCGAAGATCCACCGGGCCTGGCGACTGCAGGCTCGCTGACGGCGGGCATCGCTAGAATGCATGGCTAGAAATGCATGAGGGCGGCCCGGAGGCCGCCCTCATGGTAATCAGCGCTGGGCTGTGTCCGCGTGACGTTGGTTGTGCAGGCTAACCAGCACCTGATCGAGGATGGATGATGCACCCCACGGGCGTGGATGGTTGAGAATCGCCACCACCGCCCAGGTATTGCCGTCGCCATCGCGGCTGTAGCCGGCAATCGCGCGCACGGTGTTGAGCGTACCGGTCTTGATGTGCGCCTTGCCGGCGACTTCGGTGTTGCGCAGGCGCTTGCGCATGGTGCCATCTACCGCAGCAAGCGGCATCGAGGAGATGAACTCCGCTGCATACGGGCTGCGCCACGCGGCCTGCAACAGACTGGCCAGTTCGCGTGCGCTGACGCGTTCAGCGCGCGAAAGGCCGGAGCCGTTCTCGATGACCAGATGCGGGGAAATCAACCCCTTCTTCGCCAGCCACTGCCGAATCACGCGCTGCGCGGCCTTGGAGTCGTCGCCATCCGCTTCGTTGCGAAACTCCGCGCCGAGGCTGAGGAACAGCTGCCGGGCCATCGTGTTGTTACTGTACTTGTTGATATCGCGGATGATCTCCACCAGGTCCGGCGAGAACGCCCGCGCCAGCAGGCGCGCATCGTCCGGCACCTGGGCGACGCGATCCTGGCCGAGAATGCTGCCGCCCAGTTCCTGCCAGATTGCGCGCACTGCGCCTGCGGCGTAGTTGGGATGGTCAAGTAGCGAGAGGTAGGTCTGGGATCGGCAGCCGGCGGCCAGTTTGCCGCTGACCACCACTGTCACGCCGTCGGCATCGCGGACCGGGTTGAACAGTACGTCCGGCCAGCCTGGGCATTTGGCGGCTGGCAGCGGCTTGACGCGGTTGTCGATCTTCACGTTGGCAATCGGCGGTTCGACGGCCACGCTCACCTTGCCTGCATCGTTGCGCACGATGAAGCGCAGCGCCTTTAGGTTGACCAGCAGCGAGTCGGGGCCGACCAGAAAGGGTTTGTTCTGGTCGCCGCCATCGTCATTGAAAATTGGCAGTTCGGGCTGGATGAAATGGCTGCGATCGAGCACCAGATCACCGGTGACCTTGCGCACGCCGTTGGCCCGCAGATCACGCAGCAGCAGCCAGAGCTTCTCCATGTTCAGCTTCGGATCGCCGCCACCCTTGAGATAGAGGTTGCCGTTGAGCGTGCCGTCGACCAGCGGGCCGTCGGCATAGAATTCGGTCTTCCACTGGTGGCTGGGGCCGAGCAGTTCCAGCGCGGCGTAGGTCGTCACCAGTTTCATCGTGGATGCGGGGTTGACCGAGACGTCGGCGTTGACGAAGGTCGGTGCGCCTTTGGCGTTGAGCGGCAGCATCACCACCGACAGGGCATTGGTCTCGATCTTGTTGGCCTTGAGCGCCTTGACTACCTGCGGCGGCAGGTTCTGGTTGACCGGCGCAGCGTGCGCGGGCCAGGCCAGCGGCGCCGCCAGTGCGGCGATGGCCATGCAGCGGAGAAATTTATTCATCTGACGGCGCCTCTGAAAAACGGGCACGAATTGCTGGTCGCGGCATACGGATTCCCACTGCTTCAAGGGAAAAGGTGCGGGCATTATGCCTGCGCACCGGAGGCACGGTGCCCCCACTCCGATAAGCGTAGCCGGGCAGGCCATCATCCTGCAAAAGGGCAGTGCGATGAATATTGGCGGCCAGTGCTGCGGGCAGGGTGGTTTCGTCGCCTAAGCGCGGCGTAGCTGGTACAGTGCGCGCCGTTATCAAACTAGAAAAGGATCACTCCCGATGGCTACCAACCGTTCGCGTCGCCTGCGCAAGAAGCTCTGTGTCGACGAATTCCAGGAGCTCGGCTTCGAGATCAACCTGACCTATCGCGAAGGCGTGGACGCCAAGGCCGTGGACGACTTCCTCGAGGCGTTCGTTACCGAAGCGATGGAAGCCAAGGGGCTCGGCTATATCGGTGGCGAGGATTATGGCTTCGTTTGCCTCGCTCGTCGCGGTTCGGTCAGCGAAGAGCAGCGTGCGCAAGTGGAAGCCTGGCTGAAGGGGCGTGCCGAATTGGCCGAGTACACCGTCAGCCCGCTGATGGATGTCTGGTACCCGGAAAACCCGATCAGGACCGAGGCGTAGTCGCGTCTCGCGCCTGCTCCTCTTGAGCCATCGCCTGCGGTCGTCTCGACGACCGTCTGGTGATGAGCCGGCGCAGCAGGTACATGGCCAGCGTTGCGCCGAGGGCGATCCCGACGCCGATGGTTGCATTGATCAGCCGCATTTGTGGCAGGTTCCAGTCCTGCGCCAGTGTTTCGGCCAGCAGCAGGAAGCCGAGCGTCGCCTGCAGAACGAACAGCCCGTAATGATGCGCCTGGAACGCCCGTCCGAAAAAGATCAGCGGCAGCAGGATCATCACCATCAACGGTGGATCCGCCAGGCTGTGGCCCATATAGATCAGAATGGCCGCCGCGCCGAGAACCCCCAGGCAAGCCTGTAGCGCCCGCATCAGGCTGCGCTCCATGTCCAGTTGCAGCGTGGTGAACACCGCCAACGTCAGCCAGTAGCCGCGCGGTAGGTCTGCCAGTTCGACGATTGCGCCGCCGAGCGCGCAGGCCAGCACATAGGTCAACGCATGGTGCCTCCACTGACGGATCGGCGTGCGCCGCGCATGGCGCCGCAGCACGCGCAGCAGGCTCATCAGACGCGGCATGTAAGGCCACATGCGCAAGCCATGCACGCCGCGCATGCCGAACGCGAGCAGCGTCACCCACAGCCCACCGAGCGCGAATAATATTGCAATCGCATAAGGGTTGTTGAAATCAGCGATGCCGTACTGGCCCTGACCCAGGCACAGGCAGATTGCCAGGCCGATGCCCAGTTTTCCGGCCTCGTTGCCGTAACGCTGCAGCCAAGCCAGCAGTAGGCCGTAGAGGGCGAATAGACCGAGGCTGATCAGCGGATGAGTGGCGGACCAGAAGCCCAGTCCGGCGCTGCAGGCGCCGAGTGCAATTAGCAGCAGCATGCGTAGCATGCCGAAGCGGTGCAGCGGGTTGGCCTTGGCGGCCTGAAATGCCCCCACTGTCGCCCATAAAAAACCCGGGTGCCCGCTGAACAGGCCGAGCAGCAAGGGCAGGGCGCAGCCCAGCGTGGCAACCGCGGCCGCGCCCCAGGCGGGGCGCCCGGGATGCCAGCGCAGGCTTTCGGTCAGCAGATGCCTCATGGTCACACCGGGCTGGAGCGGCCAGTCATCTCGCTCGCCATTTCCGTTGCGTAGCTGTCAGTCATGCCGGCGATGAAATCGATCACTCGCAGGAAGGAGTGATACAGCGGCGCGTTTGGGGTAGGCGCGTTACGGCCCAGCAGATCGAGAATGCGCTGATTTTTGAACGAGAGGCTGCGGCCGCGATGCTGTTCCAGTGCAGCACCGCAGAAAGCGTTAAGAAGAATTTCGAGCGTGGTGTAGGCGCCGATCTCGTGAAGCGTCTTGCGCTTGTCCTGGAAAATCTTCTCGCGCGCCAGCGCCTTGGCCTGCAGCACGCACTGCTTGGCGGGGCCGTGCATGTGCTCGACCAGATCGCCCGGCAATTGGCCGCGCAGCAGGTTGTGCTGCTGCGCGACGAAAGCCCGAGCAGCGGCGTTGGTGAGGTGCTCGATCGCCTTGCCCCGCAGGATTGCCAGCTTGCGCCGCCGAGAGTCCTTCGGGCCGAGCTGACGATAGGTTTCCGGTAGATCGTCGCCGACCAGGCCGAGCAGCAGGGCTTCGACCTCCGGGTAGTCGAGCAACTCCATTTCCAGGCCGTCTTCAAGGTCGATCAGCCCGTAGCAGATGTCATCGGCCGCTTCCATCAGGTAGACCAGCGGATGTCGCCCCCATCGCTGATCCTCCACCAATGGCAGGCCGAGCTTCAGCGCGATCTGTTCGAGCAACGGTCGCTCGTTCTGATAGCAGCCGAACTTGTGCTTCTTGTAGCCCAGTGCCTCGGCATGCCGCGAGGTCCATGGATATTTGAGATATGTCCCCAGTGTGGCGTAGGTAAGTCGTGTGCCGCCGTCGAACTGGTGGTACTCCAATTGCGTAAGCACCCGGAAGCCCTGAGCGTTGCCTTCGAAGTTGAGGAAGTCCGAACGCTGGAAATCGCTCATGTCATCCAGCCAGCCGCGATCCGCAGCCTGCTGGAACCAGTGACGAATCGCGTCTTCGCCGGAATGGCCGAAGGGCGGGTTGCCGATATCGTGGGCGAGGCAAGCGGACTGCACGATCATTCCCAGATCGGCCGGAGAGCACCATTCAGGCAACTCGTCACGTAACACCTCGCCGACCCGCATGCCGAGCGAGCGACCCACGCAGCTGACTTCTAACGAATGGGTCAGGCGTGTGTGGATGTGATCGTTGCTGGAAACGGGGTGCACCTGCGTTTTGCGGCCCAGGCGGCGAAACGCGCCGGAGAAGATGATGCGGTCATGATCTTTATGAAACGGACTCCGGCCCAGCTCCTCGCTGCTGTGTGTGGATTTGCCGAGTCGTTCACGGGTAAGCAGGGTATGCCAGTCCAAGGACTATCTCCATATGGCCTCCAGCGGGCGCGATTAAGCTAGCACAGTCGTTGCCGTCCACCGATGCGGCTAAGGTCCTGTCGCATCGGTGCAGGTTTGCGGTGCTTTGCCGTGTGCCCGAGTGACGCACAACTCCTAGCGCAATTTGCTGCGCAACTTCTGCTGCCCTTTGATCAGGGGATAAAGGGTGATCGCGACGCGAGCAAGCGTACCGAGTCTGCCCAGTCGGCGACCGAACAGCGCCAGGACCACGGTCGCAGCCATCATCAGCGGCCTCTTCCCTGTACCAGCGCCTCCGCCTTCATGACGTCTCGCCAGCATGCTTCGCGCCTGTTCGAATGGATGGCTAAACGGCTGCGCATGGTAGAGCAACTGCTGCCGGTGCATCTCCATTCGCAGGCGAACCAGCTCCTTGCGCATATCCAGATCGCTGGCGGTACTCAATTGCTGACTCATGGCAATAAGCGCTCCCGGTCGCGGGTGAGTTCCTCAATCGTGGCTTGAAAGGGTGAGGCGCAGGCTCTGGCAAGCTTCAGCGCACGACCGATACAGATCGCCATGCCGACAGCGTAAATGGCGCAAAGTACCAGGATCGCCGTGATTCGGTGGCTATGCCAGAAGACGATCACCAATGCTGCGGAAAGGCCGATCAGCACCAAGAGCCCCAGGATCAGGCTGACCCCGGCGAGAAGAAAAAGCCGCACAGTCCTGGCTTTTTCCTCCTGAAATTCGATGCCGAGCAGTTCCAGATGCCCTTGCAGCAGGCCGACAAACGCCCCGCCCAATTTCTTCAGCGAGGGCTTTGGTGCTTCTTCGCCGGGTTCGACCTCCATTGACTACCTCGACTTAGCGACGTGAAGAAAGCAGGCCCAGCAGGAAGCCGACACCAGCAGCAATGCCTACCGATTGCCAGGGGTGATTCTGGACATAGTCTTCGGTGCATTGAATTGCGGCTTGGCTCTGCTCGCGCATGGAGGCTTCGCGTTCTTTGAGTAGCGCTTTTGCTCGAGCCAGATTCTCATTGATCTTGCCGCGCAGCTCTTCGCTCTGTACGCCGGCAGTTTCCTGAGTGTGCTTGAGCAGGCGCTCGGTATCCCCGATCAGCGTATGGAATTCGTCGATCAGGGCGTTTTGCGCATTGTGCAGATTGCGCCGATGAGCCGACTTGTCGAACAGCGGTGTGTGATGCTCATGAGATGAATCGGGAATCGGGGTTTCGTCGGTAGTGCCGAAGGTAGACTCGGTAGACATGGGGCGGCTCCTCGAGATTGTGCCGGAACGATGTGTTCCGGTGCTGCAAGTTTCGAGCATAGCCCGCAGGTAAGGTTCCCGCTTCGTTTAACCCGGGCGGGCATAAGTGGAACTGTGGGTTCTACAGTTCTATTGGAGATAAAAAGAACCCGCCGAAGCGGGTTCTTTTCTGCTGCAGCGTATACAGAAATGCGCTATTACAGTAGCGGGATGGTGTAGCTGACGATCAGACGGTTTTCGTCGATGTTTGTGCCGCGGCTGTAGTTGTTGCGCGCCGTGGCATTGCGCCACTTGACGTTCAGGTTTTTCAGTGCACCGGTTTGGAAGGTGTAGGCGATATCGGTGTTGCGTTCCCATTCCTTGCCTTCGGTGCCTGCATCTGCTCCAGCGGTGCGCTCAAAGTTATCGCCGGAAACATAACGCGTCATGAAGGTCAGACCGGGAATACCCATCGCTGCGAAGTTATAGTCGTAGCGCGCCTGCCAGGATTTCTCGTCGGCGTTGGCAAAGTCGTTTACCTGAATAAAGTTGACGAGATAGGGGTCAACGTTGCCGCCCAGATAAGCGAAGCCGGTGTCTCCGGACATCTTTTGATAACCCAGGCCGAAGCTATGGCCACTGATGGAATAGGTAACCATCGCGCCAAACGCCTTGTTATCGACATTGGTGCTGCCATCATCCTTCGAGCGCTGATAGCGCAGATCAGTCTTCAGCGACTGGCCTTCGGCAATCGGCAGGACATGGATCAGGTTAAACGCGTTCTGCTTGTAGAGATCTTCGAGCTTGCTGTAGTAGTAGCTACCGGTCAGGTTCTTGCTGAATTGATAGGTTGCACCGGCGAAACGGAAATCGTCGGATTCATTTGCAGCGCCGCTTTTTCGAACAATATTACGCGTGCCCGCACCTTTAGTCGGATCAGCAGCATCTGCTGCACTCACCGCACCATTCAGCGTCAAAATCTCATTATCGCTCGATGCACGCAGGTTGTTACGATTGGCGTAGCCGATATCGAGAGTCAAGCCGTCGATTTCTTTCGAAACCAAGTTGGCACCCTGCATCAGTGCAGGTAGCAGGCGGCTGTCGCTGTTGGCAACGGCCGGGTTCTTGAATTGCATCGTGCCGATTTTCAGAACGGTTTCGGACATCTTCGCCTTGGCGGTCATGCCCACTTCGGAGAAGTCGTCCGCTGCGGTGTCGCCGTCGCCCGGAAGAAGCTGGGCGCCATTGCTATAGCGACCGCCGCCGGAATCCAGTTTCACGCCCAGCAGGCCAATTGCATCGACACCGAAACCTACAGTGCCTTCGGTATAACCAGATTCAACTCGCAGCAGAAAACCCTGAGCCCACTCTTCTTGCTTGCTCTGGCCAGTGCCTTCACGGAAATCACGGCTGAAATAGAAATTACGCAGTTCAAGGCCGGCCTTGGTGTCTTCGATAAAGGCAGCTTGAGCCATGGACGGGATAGCCAGTGTTGCTCCCAGAGTGGCTAGGGCCACGCCCCGGGCGATGGGGGTCTTGAGCATTTCTTATTTCTCCTCGTTGGATGATGCTCTGAAAGTCGCTCTTTACGGCGTCCTGCAATAAAACATTACAGGACAATTTCAACCTTTAGACTTTAGTCTTCAGGAACTCACAGTCAACGTGTTTAGACAGCGCCGTCTGTATGTTCCCCGCATCGACTGCTCCGGTGATATCGCACCTGACTGTCGAAGCGGCATCTGTCGGATGTGAATTACCCTGCAATCTGTCCGTTGCTTCGGGTTGCGGCATCCTAGCGTTTCGGTGCGCGAGAGTCGAATTTTGCGGTTAATCAAGCCGAGCGATGCGTGGAGCTTCACAAAATCATGCGGAGGGGAAGCGGCTACCGAGGGCATCGAATCGCGAAGCGACTGCTAGAATGCGCTCTAACTGGAATTGGGATATGAATGAGTCGCTTATGCTGCCTGAATGTCAGCTTTTCGGAACCCTTGGTTGTCACCTGTGTGAGCAGGCCGAGGAGATACTGATGCCTCTGGTTGAGCATGGCCTGCTCGTGGAGTTGCTGGATATCGCTGAAAGGCCGGAGTGGGTTGACTACTACGGCCTGCGCATTCCGGTGTTGCGTCGGGTGGATACCGGGGCGGAATTGGATTGGCCGTTCGAGGCTGAGCAGATAGTGGGTTTTCTGCAGATCTGAGCGCCGTGCCGACTAGACTGTATGTTGTCAGCTCGCGAAACGAAAAAAGCCGACTTCAAGGTCGGCTTTTTTAATCTTGCACTTGATCGTGCAGAGATCGGGAGTTGGTCGGAGCGACTGGATTCGAACCAGCGACCTTCTCGTCCCGAACGAGACGCGCTACCAAGCTGCGCTACGCTCCGAAGATGGCGCGCATTCTACAGAAAAAGTTTTGTTGCACAAGGGTTTAGTAAAGATTTTTTTGACGGCTATTTGGCTGTGGCCGATCAGGCGCGGGGCGTGGCGAGGATCCGAGTGTGGGCGGAAGATTCCACCAGCACTCGGGCGATACTCAGAGTTCGCGGACGGTCCGAACCTGATCCTTGTTGACCTTACCAGGATTGCCGTCGAGCTGTTCGTACTCGTAGAAGCCTGATTCTTCGTCGTACTCGGGGTGGTCGAGCGTCTGGATTTCTCGGCCATCGTTGAGGGTGATAACGCTCGGGTTGGCGCATCCGGTCAGTGCTCCCAGCCCTACTGTGACAAGCAATGCCGGGATGATGCGTGAGGTCATGGTCCTTGCCTCCTTCGTTGTGATGCAAGTGGGACGGGCGTTCGCCAGGCTAAGTTCCCGAAACCTTCAGCGTTCGAGCAGCTCAGGGGTGTTGAGGTTGGCCAGGCGAGGATCGTCCTCGGCTAGGTCCAGTGCTCGTGCTCCTAGCGCCAGCAGTACCTGACGAGGGCTGCGAGCGCCTGCCTGCCAGGCTGCTTCGAGGCGCCCCGTTAGGCGTGTCGGAATCATGCTGAACAATGGCTCCCACTGCACCGCGCGGCGCACCATCAACGGATGCAGAGGATCTTGCGTGGCAATTGCGTGGAGGCTCCGCAGCAGCAGCGCATCGATCATCGGCGCGTCGCAGGGCAAGACCATCAGCCAGTCATGATGTGCAGCGGCGAGCCCCGCCCGAATTCCGGCCAGTGGGCCAGGGTAATCAGGTTCTTCATCCGACAGCAGGCGATCCGCGTAAGGTGCATAGGCGGTCTGATTGCGGTTGCATGACAGCAATAGATCGTCGGTCAGTGCGTGCACTGTCTCATGCATCCAGGCGATCAGCGGTCGACCACGCCACTCGATCAATCCCTTGTCCCTGCCGCCCATGCGCTGGCCTCGACCGCCGGCAAGCAACAGGATGGAGCACGCAGGGAGAAGACGTTCGCTCATGGCAGGCTCCGAGAAAAGACAGTGATATACACCCGGTCTGTTTGCATCACAACCGAGCGCCCTAGGTCGCAGTCGATCGTTTTGATGGCTCTTTCGCGTCGCTCACTCTCACCTATGTGCTTCTCAGCGGTAACGCGCTGTGCCTGGTGGTCCTAGACGTTTCACATGCCTCCGCGCCGATCATCACTGTGGTGAGCGGCTCTGCGTGTGTTGTTGCATACGGCTGGCAGGCAAGGTGCAAACAAATCCTCGAAAGCATTGTCTATCTGCAGCATCCGCCCTCACGCGCAGGCTGAGCGCTGGCTTTCCGATGCCTTCACAACAAGGAGAACGATGATGCAGGAGAGAAATGTCTGGGTCGATTATGCCAAGGCGATAGGGATTATCCTGGTCGTTTATGGACACGTCGCGCGTGGGGTTTTCAACGCGGGCCTGCCTATGGATGAAGCTAATTACGTACTGGTGGACAGCATCATCTATAGCTTCCACATGCCGTTGTTCTTCTTTCTGTCGGGGCTTTTTTTCTTCGACTCGCTGCAAAAGCGCGGCAAAAGCGGGTTGATCATCAATAAGGTCGATACCATCGTTTACCCATTCATCGTCTGGTCGCTATTGCAAGGACTGATCGAGGTCGTGCTTTCCAATTACACCAATGGTGAGGTAACGCTGGCCGAGGTGTTCTCCCTGTTGTGGATGCCGCGTGCACAGTTCTGGTTCCTGTATGCGCTTTTCCTGGTGTTCGTGCTCTGCTCCTTTCTATACGCGCGAGCTGACCGTCGTTACTTCTTGCCGATGGTGGTGCTGTTTGGCGTGCTGTTCGTATTCAAGGATGCGCTCACGGTCAATACGGCGACCAGGTTCATCCTCGGCAATACCGTTTTCTTCGCGCTGGGCATCTGGTTCAACGAGGTTAAGCAGTTCTTTCTGGCGCGCTGCGTACAGCTGACGCTGTTCTTCGGAGTGCTTTTCTTGGTCGGGCAATACTTGTTCCACATAACGTTCGGGATGAACTACGTGGATGGTGGCTTGCCTGTGCTGGCGCTGGCAACCATTTCGATCTTCTTTATGGTCGCGCTCTCCATGTGGCTGGGGCAGTTCCGGGTGGGCTGGTTGCTCTTCCTCGGTGCGTCGTCAATGACGATCTATCTGATGCACATCCTGGCAGGCAGTGGCGTGCGCGTAATTCTTGCCAGTTTCCTGGACATTGATTCGATACCGGTGCATCTGCTCCTGGGAACTCTGGTTGGTATAGCGGCGCCGCTGCTCGCTCAGGTCGTGATCAATCGCTACCGGCTGGGTTTTCTTCTCACACCGCCCAAGCCCGTTTCGGCATCCAATCTCCGCGTGCGCAGGGCGATGGCGCAGTAACTGCGGCGTAGCCAAAGGTTCAGGACGCGGTCACCTGCCGGTGGTTGCGTTCTTAACCGCATGTTAGTCGTTGGATCTTCAGATCCTTGTCGGTGTGGATGTTCAGCCGCCGTGAATCGTACTCCAGAGTAACGGCCTGATCCGGGCGCAACAGGCGTGCGAATTGTGCTCCGGCCAGTTCGCGTGCCTGCTCGAGCATTTGTGGGGTGGCGATTCGGCCCAGCAGGTGCTGCACGTGCTGCGAGTCGCACATATTGCCGGCGGCTTCGGTGGTTGCAGGATGCCATTGGCAGCCTGCAAGAAATGACGCGACGAATAGCAACACTACGCAACGCGGTTTGGACATGTGCTTTCCCATTGAGGCTGATTGAATTCGATCAACTACGATCAACGTTAGTGACGGACAAGCAAAAGGTAAAATGCCGGCCAACCAAAGTCCGTGACGAAATACCTGACAAGCGGGAACCGAAGCGGCTGTCGTTCGTCTTACTGGTGATGGCCTTTTGCAGTTGCACAGGCCGATCTCGAAAAAGGAGTAGCACCATGTTCAGCTCATCCCTGCTCAAGCGTGTCGCTGCCGTTGTAGCGGCTTTGCACTTCATGCTGGTTGCGCAGATTCCGATGGCACAGGCGGCGATGATTGGTACGCCCGAAGTGATTGCCGAGCAGCAACAGCAGGTCGATCGCCAACAGCTGCTTACGATGTTGGAAGATCAGGACGTGCAGAAGAAGCTCGAGTCGATGGGAGTCGATCGGACGCAGGTAGAAAAGCGCATTAACAGCCTGACCCCCGCAGAGCTGGCGCAGTTCAATCAGCAGCTCGATCAGGCTCCGGCCGGCGCCGGTGTGGTTGGGATAATCGTGCTGTTTCTGGTGATCTTCATCATCACTGACATGCTCTGTGCAACCAACATTTTCAATTTCGTCAATTGCATCAACCGTTGACCCGGCGCCTTGCTTGGCTGGTGTCGCTGGTCGTTCTGCTCGTTGGCTGCGCACAGCAACCGCTTAACATTGGGAGTGCGCAGCTGCCGGAGCGGATCGAGCTGGTCGATACGCCATTCTTCGCGCAGGAGGATTATCAGTGCGGACCGGCAGCGCTGGCGACAATGCTGGTGCATGGTGGACGGCGGATCACTCCTGAACAGTTGGTCGATCAGGTCTATATCCCGCAGCGCCGTGGAAGTCTGCAGGTAGAGATGGTAGCCGCTGCGCGTGCGAACGGGATGCTGGTGTATCCGTTGCGACCACGGCTGGAAGCACTACTGAAGGAAGTGGCGGCGGGAAATCCAGTATTGGTATTGCAGAACTTGGCCTTCGACCGTTGGCCGCAGTGGCATTTCGCTGTGGTGATCGGCTACGACCTGGGCGAGCAGGAGATCATTCTGCGCTCTGGCACCACTCGGCGTTGGGTCGGCAGTTTTCGCCAGTTCGAGCGCAGCTGGGCGAAGGGTGATCGCTGGGCAGTCGTGACTGTTAGGCCGGATCGAATGCCGGCGACGGCCGAGGAGGCGGTCTGGCTGCGGGCAGCAAATGACCTAGAGCAGGTTGGGCTGGCGGATTCGGCGCAAGCGGCCTATCGCGTGGCCGGCGAGCGTTGGCCTGGCGGCATGCCGTGGTTTGCGCTAGCTAACAGTCAATACGCCCTGGGTGATCGACAGGCTGCAGAGCAGGCGCTGCGCATCAGCGTGAGCCGCGATGCCGGATTCGCTCCCGGATGGTTCAACCTTTCGCATGTATTGGCAGAGAAAGGTTGCCTCAACGAAGCGCAGCAGGCGCGCACTTGCGCGGTGAGTATTGCGCCGCAGGATACGCGCTTTGCCGAGCCTCTGCCGCTTCCCGTCGATGGTGTGCGACAGGCTTGCCAGGCTATTCCTGCCTGCCGCTAATGTAATCAAATGCCCAACCTATCGCGCAGGCTGTAGTAGAGCGCGCCAAGCGCGCTCAATGGCACCCGTAGCTGATGTCCGCCAGGAAAGGGGTGGTGCGGCAAGCTGGCGAAAGCGTCAAAGCGTTCTGCCTGGCCGCGCAAGGCTTCTGCAATGATCTTGCCGGCCAGGTGGGTGTAGGTGACGCCGTGGCCGCTGCAGCCCTGCGAGTAGTAGATGTTGTCCCCCAGGCGTCCGACCTGCGGTAACCGCGACAGCGTAAGCAGGAAATTGCCGGTCCAGCTGTATTCGATCTTGACGTTATGGAGTTGTGGAAAGGTCTTTAGCATCTTGGGACGAATGATCGATTCGATATCGGCCGGGTCGCGCGCGCCATATGCCACGCCACCACCGTAGATGAGGCGCTTGTCGGCAGAGAGTCGGTAATAGTCGAGTAGGTAGTTGCAGTCTTCGACACAGTAGTCTTGCGGCAGTAGGCGGTGGGCGAGATCACCGTTCAGCGGTTCGGTCGCAACTACCTGGGTTCCGCATGGCATCGATTTGGCGGCGAGTTCGGGCACCAGTCCGCCAAGGTATGCGTTGCCGGCGATTATCAGAAATTTTGCATGTACCGAGCCTTGCTCGGTGTGCACCACTGGCTCAGGACCGCGATCGATACGGATTGCCGGGCTTTGCTCATAGATGACGCCGCCCAGCGACTCCAGCGCTGCAGCCTCGCCCAGCGCAAGGTTGAGTGGGTGGATATGTCCGCCTAGCTTGTCCAGGGTCCCGCCGATATAACGATCGCAGGCGACGATTCGGCGAATGGCATCTCGATCGAGCACTTCCAGCTGATCGTAGCCATAACGCTCCCAGAGCGCTTTCTGCTGCTCGAGGTGGTGCATTTGTTTGTGCGTTAAAGCTGCAAAAACGCCGCCATTCTTGAGGTCGCACCGGATATCGTAACGGGCGATGCGTTCACGAATGATCCTCCCGCCTTCGAACGCCATTGCGCCTATCAGGCGTGCTTCGTCGGCACTAACACTGCGCTCCACGTGGTCGAGATCCCGGCTGTAGCTGTTGACGATCTGTCCGCCGTTGCGTCCGGAAGCGCCGAAGCCTACCCGGGCCGCCTCTAGGATCACCACCTGATAGCCCTGTTCGGCGAGAAACAGCCCCGCGGAAAGGCCGGTGTAGCCGGCGCCGATGATGCAGACATCGGCGTGCTTGCTTTCACATAATGGTGAGCGTTCCGGTGCTGGATTCGCTGAAGCAGCATAAAACGACTGAGGGTAGGGCGTGTTCGGCATTTTGACATACCTGTTGTATATATTTGACGCGATGCTAGCGTGGCTATTTGCGCTTCGCCAGTGCCGCCGTTTGATTCCCGGCCCGCCGGGTAAAATTTTCAAATATCAGCGGGTTACCTCAAAAAAAAACTTGACTCTCGCGAGGGTGGCTATAGAATGCGCCCCCATCGAAGGCACATAGCTCAGTTGGTTAGAGCACCACCTTGACATGGTGGGGGTCGTTGGTTCGAATCCAATTGTGCCTACCAATTCGAAAAAGGGTCGCGAAAGCGGCCCTTTTTTTTGGCTTGCTTGTCAGCTTGCGTGGCTTTCTGAAAGCATGTCTGTTTGATTCTTCCAGTGACTTCGGTTTGTGCGACTCGAGCCTACCGGCATCTGCCACTGTGCGGCAGGAGATTCGCTGAATCGCTTTCCTGGCTCATCCCAACCCATGTGGCCTTTGGTAGGGGTCACCACTAGGAGAGGAGGCGCCATGCCCACCATTACTCTTCCTGACGGCAGTCAGCGTTCGTTCGATCATGCGGTGTCCGTTGCGGAGGTTGCGCAGTCCATCGGTGCGGGGCTTGCCAAGGCGACGCTCGCGGGCAAGGTAGATGGTCGGCTGGTTGATGCCTGTGATCTGATCGAGCGCGATGCCAGTGTGCAAATCATCACTCCAAAAGATGAGGAGGGGCTGGAGATCATCCGTCACTCGTGCGCACACCTGATCGGGCATGCAGTAAAGCAGTTATATCCGACTGCACGGATGGTGATCGGGCCGGTGATCGACGAGGGCTTCTATTACGACATCGCCTACGAGCGCCCCTTTACGCCGGATGACGTCGCTGCGATCGAAGCGCGTATGCGTGAGCTCATCGACAAGGATTACGACGTCATCAAGAAGGTCACTCCGCGCCAGGAAGTGATTGATGTGTTCAGCTCGCGTGGTGAGGAATACAAGCTGCGCTTGATCGACGATATGCCCGACGAGCAGGCGATGGGCCTGTACTACCACGAGGAATACGTGGATATGTGTCGTGGTCCGCACGTTCCCAATACGCGCTTTCTTAAGGCATTCAAGCTGACCAAGCTGTCGGGTGCTTACTGGCGTGGCGATGCCAAGAACGAGCAGCTGCAACGAATCTACGGCACGGCTTGGGCGGACAAGAAGCAGCTGGCGGCCTACATCCAGCGCATCGAGGAAGCGGAGAAGCGCGATCACCGCAAGATCGGCAAGCGCCTTGATCTATTCCATACCCAGGAAGAAGCGCCGGGCATGGTGTTCTGGCATCCGAACGGCTGGACGCTCTACCAAGTGCTTGAGCAGTACATGCGCACCGTTCAGCGCGATAATGGTTATTTGGAGATCAAGACGCCCCAGGTAGTAGATCGGGTGCTCTGGGAAAAGTCGGGGCACTGGGCGAACTACGCCGAGAACATGTTCACCACCGAGTCGGAGAGTCGCGATTACGCGATCAAGCCGATGAACTGCCCGTGCCACGTGCAGGTCTACAATCAGGGACTCAAAAGCTACCGCGAGCTGCCGTTGCGGCTGGCTGAATTCGGCGCCTGTCATCGTAACGAGCCGTCCGGTGCTCTGCACGGAATCATGCGGGTGCGCGGCTTCACTCAGGATGATGCGCATATCTTCTGTACCGAAGAGCAAATGCAGTCCGAATCCGCTGCATTCATCAAGCTGACTCAGGCGGTATATGCCGATTTCGGTTTCGACGATATTCAACTCAAGCTGTCGACTCGCCCGGAAAAGCGCGTGGGTTCTGATGAGCTGTGGGATCGGGCTGAGGCGGCTTTGGCTGCAGCGCTCGACAGCGCTGGGCTGGCGTACGATCTGCAACCGGGCGAAGGGGCGTTCTACGGACCCAAGATCGAATTCTCGCTGAAGGATTGCCTTGGGCGGGTCTGGCAGTGCGGTACGTTGCAGCTTGACTTTAACCTGCCTATTCGCCTCGGCGCGGAATATGTCAGTGAGAACAATGATCGTCAGCATCCGGTGATGTTGCATCGCGCTATTCTCGGTTCATTCGAGCGTTTCATCGGTATCCTGATCGAGCACTACGAAGGGGCCTTCCCTGCTTGGCTGGCGCCGACTCAGGCGGTGGTGATGAATATCACCGACAAGCAGGCCGAATTTGCTCTCGAAGTCGAAAGAACCTTGAGTCAAAGCGGGTTTCGTGCCAAGTCCGACTTGAGAAACGAGAAGATCGGCTTTAAAATCCGCGAGCATACTTTGCTCAAGACTCCTTATCTCTTGGTTATCGGGGATCGGGAGGTTGAGACTCGCTCCGTTGCTGTGCGCACCCGCGAAGGCGTCGATTTGGGCTCCATGCCCCTCGAGCAATTCGCGCAGCTGCTGGCGCAGGCGGTTTCCCGGCGTGGTCGCCAAGATTTGGAGTAATAGCTATTAAGCGTGAAATGAGACAAGACAAACGAACCGCACCCAAGGCCCCGATCAACGAGAATATCTCGGCTCGTGAGGTCCGTTTGATTGGTGCTGACGGCGAGCAGATTGGCATCGTCTCGATTGATGAAGCGCTTCGAGTAGCAGAAGAAGCAAAACTGGATCTGGTGGAAATTTCCGCCGATGCCGTTCCGCCGGTTTGCCGGATCATGGATTACGGCAAGCATCTCTTCGAGAAGAAGAAGCAGGTCGCTGCGGCGAAGAAAAACCAGAAACAGATCCAGGTAAAAGAAATCAAGTTTCGTCCAGGGACGGAAGAGGGAGACTATCAGGTCAAGCTACGCAACCTGATTCGTTTCCTTAGCGACGGGGACAGGGCCAAGGTTTCGTTGAGATTCCGTGGCCGTGAGATGGCCCATCAGGAGCTGGGGATGGAGTTGTTGAAGCGGGTCGAGACCGATCTGACTGAATACGGTTCCGTCGAACAGCACCCAAAGATGGAAGGACGCCAGCTGATCATGGTCATCGCTCCCAAGAAGAAAAAGTAACCACCAGGGCACTGGCAGGCCTTGCGGTTATTTTGTAATCACCCACACTGTGGAGATCGAACATGCCAAAGATGAAGACTAAAAGTGGTGCTGCGAAGCGCTTCAAGAAGACTGCTAACGGCTTCAAGCACAAGCACGCTTTCAAGAGCCACATCCTGACCAAGATGACCACCAAGCGTAAGCGTCAGCTGCGCGGTTGCTCGCAAGTGCATCCGTCCGACGTTGCAAAAGTGGAGCGCATGCTGCGCGTTCGTTAATCCGGTCAAGACTCAGAGGAATAACTCATGGCTCGTGTTAAGCGTGGCGTCGTTGCCCGTCGCCGTCACAAGAAAATCCTGAAACTCGCCAAAGGCTACTACGGCGCGCGTTCGCGCGTGTTCCGCGTCGCCAAGCAGGCGGTAATCAAGGCTGGCCAATACGCCTACCGCGACCGCCGTCAGCGCAAGCGTCAGTTCCGCGCTCTGTGGATCGCTCGTATCAATGCCGGTGCGCGTGTTAACGGTCTGTCCTACAGCCGTTTCATCGCTGGCCTGAAAAAGGCGGCCATCGAGATTGACCGTAAGGTTCTGGCCGATCTGGCAGTGAATGAGAAAACGGCGTTTGCTGCGATTGTCGAAAAAGCGAAAGCTTCTCTGGCTTAAGCCCCGGCAATCACAGGCTTTCTAGCCTGCTGCAACGTCATCGATAGGGGAAGAGTCTTATGCTCTTCCCCTATTTTGTATCTGCGAGGGGCTTTTGCAAAAGTGCGCGTGGTACCGATCTGCGCCTCGATCGGCAGCCAGTGCGGTTCTGCAAGAACCTCTGGAGGTTGTGTACATGGAAAACCTGGAGGCACTGGTCTCGCAAGCGCTCGAGGCTGTGCAACGAAGCGAAGACGTCAACGCCCTTGAGCAGATCCGGGTCCAGTACCTGGGAAAGAAAGGCGAGCTGACTCTGGTGATGCAAACATTGGGGAAGCTTTCGCCGGAGGAGCGACCCAAGGCAGGCGCATTGATTAATGCGGCCAAATCCCAGGTCCAAGACGTTCTCAACGCCCGCAAGGCTGAGCTTGAGCGGGCGGCACTGGGTGCTCAGTTGGCAGCCGAGCGCATTGATGTTTCCCTGCCGGGACGTGGCCAGGTCTCGGGTGGCCTGCATCCGGTGACCCGCACGCTAGAGCGTATCGAACAGTTCTTCAGTCACATCGGATACAGCGTTGCCGAAGGGCCTGAAGTTGAAGATGACTATCACAACTTCGAGGCCCTCAACATCCCGGGCCATCACCCGGCGCGTGCGATGCACGACACCTTCTACTTCAACGCCAATATGCTGTTACGGACTCATACATCACCGGTTCAGGTGCGAACTATGGAGTCCCGCCAGCCCCCAATACGGATCGTTTGTCCCGGGCGGGTCTATCGTTGCGACTCGGATATCACTCATTCGCCGATGTTCCATCAGGTAGAAGGCTTGCTGATCGACGAGGGCATCAGCTTTGCCGATCTGAAAGGCACCATTGAGCAATTTCTGCGGGTGTTCTTTGAAAAACCACTCGGCGTACGCTTTCGACCTTCCTTCTTTCCGTTCACCGAGCCTTCGGCGGAAGTGGACATGCAGTGCGTGATGTGCAGTGGTAAAGGCTGCCGGGTATGCAAGCAGACCGGCTGGCTTGAGGTCATGGGTTGCGGCATGGTGCATCCGAACGTATTGCGGATGTCGGGTATCGATCCGGAGAAGTACCAAGGATTTGCCTTCGGCATGGGCGCCGAGCGCTTGGCCATGCTTCGCTATGGCGTCAATGATTTGCGCCTGTTCTTCGACAACGACCTGCGGTTCTTGGCGCAGTTTCGCTAGCGCAGTGTTTGTCAACGGATTTAGGAGAACAGAATGAAATTCAGTGAACAGTGGCTGCGGAGCTGGGTTAATCCGCAGGTTTCTCGTGACGAGCTGGTAGCTCGTCTGTCGATGGTTGGGCTCGAGGTTGATGCCGTTACTCCCGTGGCTGGGATGTTCAGCGGTGTAGTGGTAGGCCAGGTGTTGAATGCCGAGCTGCATCCCGATGCCGATAAACTACGTGTTTGTCAGGTCAGCAACGGTGTCGAAACCTTTCAGGTGGTGTGCGGTGCGCCGAATGTGCGCCCCGGCCTGAAGATACCCTTCGCGATGATCGGTGCGGTGCTTCCGGGTGACTTCAAGATCAAGAAAGCCAAGCTGCGCGGAATCGAATCCAACGGCATGCTTTGCTCGGAAACCGAACTGCAGGTCGGTAACGATGACAGTGGCTTGATGGAGTTGCCCGAGGACGCGCCGGTTGGACGCGACTTTCGCGACTACCTAGGGCTCGACGATGCGACCATCGAAATCGGTTTGACTCCGAATCGGGGTGATTGCCTGTCGCTGGCTGGCCTGGCGCGCGAAGTAGGTGCGATATATGACGTCGCAGTGAATGTCCCGTCTGTTCCAGCTGTTGCGGAAAGCCACGAACAGCGTCTTTCTATTGAAGTGGCCGCACCACAGGCCTGTCCGCGGTATCTGGGGCGTGTCATTCGCAATATTGATTGCTCGCGTCCGACGCCGCTGTGGATGCTGGAGCGTCTGCGTCGCTCTGATGTGCGCAGTGTTGACGCGGTCGTCGATATCACCAATTACGTGATGCTTGAGCTAGGACAACCACTTCATGCCTTCGATCTGAAGCAGATCAACGGCGGCATTCGAGTGCGGATGGCTGACGAAGGCGAAAAACTGGTTTTGCTGGACGGCCAGGAAGTGATTCTGCGTGCTGATACGTTGGTGATCGCCGATCATCAGCGAGCCTTGGCCATCGCCGGCGTGATGGGCGGCGAACATAGCGGTGTGGCTGCGCAAACCCGAGACATTTTCCTCGAGAGCGCGTTCTTCGACACCATCGCCTTGGCCGGTAAGGCTCGCTCCTATGGTTTGCATACCGACGCGTCTCACCGTTATGAGCGTGGTGTCGATCCTCAATTGGCGCGAATTGCCATGGAGCGCGCCACGGCGTTGCTGCTTGAGATTGTTGGCGGCGAGGCAGGCACGATCACAGAGGTAGTAAGCGAAGGCTATCTGCCGAATATTGCGCCGATTACGTTGCGTGCAGAGCGAATCAGCCAGATGTTGGGTTTACAACTCGAGCCTGTTCAGGTGGTTCGGTTGTTGACCTCGCTCGGCTTGAGCGTTACCGAAGACGGCGTCGGCCGTTGGCAGGTCGGCGTACCCAGCCATCGTTTTGATATCAGCCTGGAGGTTGATCTGATCGAAGAGCTGGGCCGGCTGTATGGCTATGACCGTCTTCCCGTGCGCTATCCGCAGGCGCGTCTTGCGCCGGAGGCGAAGGCTGAAGCTCGTGCAGAGTTGCCGCTTCTGCGGCGCCTGCTGGTCGCGCGTGGTTATCAGGAGGCAATTACCTATAGCTTCATCGATCCGAAGCTGTTTGAGCTGTTCGCGCCTGGGATAAAACCACTGCAATTGGCTAATCCGATCTCCGCGGATATGGCGGTGATGCGTGTATCGCTGTGGCCGGGCCTGATCAAGGCGTTGCAGCACAATCTCAATCGTCAACAGTCGCGGGTGCGTTTGTTCGAGGCCGGTCTGCGCTTCGTTGGCCAGCTGGACGAGCTGAAACAGGAATGCATGCTGGCTGGTGTGGTGTCCGGCAGTCGTATGCCTGAAGGATGGGCTAACGAACGCGAACCGGTCGATTTCTACGATGCGAAGGCAGACGTCGAGGCGTTGTTGGGCTATGCCGGTGATGGTTGCTCGTATCGGTTCGTTGTTGCGGAGCATCCGGCTCTGCATCCCGGGCAGACCGCTCGTATCGAGCGGGACGGTCGACTGGTCGGCTACATCGGCAGACTGCATCCGGAGCTGGCGGGTAATCTGGGAGTCGATCAGCCGGTTTATCTGTTCGAGTTGCTTGTTTCGGAAATTGCCGAAGGGCGCCTCCCACAATTCAGCGAACTATCGAGGTTCCCTGAAGTGCGGCGGGATATCGCTCTGCTCGTAGACCGCGACGTCGCAGCTGAGGCCGTGACGCAGTGTATTCGTGAGGCGGCAGGGGAACACCTGGTTCACCTCAAGCTATTTGATGTGTATCAGGGCAAAGGTATTGATCCCTCTAGCAAAAGTGTGGCAGTCGGCTTGACCTGGCAACACCCTTCACGCACTCTTAATGACGAAGAGGTTAACGCTGCTATGCAGAGCATCCTGACCTCGTTGGAAGAAAGGTTCAACGCCACGTTAAGGAAATAGCGTATGGGGGCTCTGACGAAAGCTGAAATGGCGGAACGTCTATACGAAGAGCTAGGCTTGAATAAGCGTGAAGCCAAGGAGTTGGTCGAGCTTTTTTTCGAAGAGATTCGCCAGGCGCTGGAGCATAACGAGCAGGTGAAATTGTCAGGGTTTGGCAATTTCGACCTGCGTGATAAGCGCCAGCGCCCTGGTCGTAACCCGAAGACAGGCGAGGAAATCCCGATCACGGCGCGCCGCGTCGTAACTTTCCGTCCAGGGCAAAAACTCAAAGCCAGAGTCGAGGCCTATGCTGGAACCAAGTCATAACGACGAGCTGCCCGTTATCCCTGGCAAGCGCTATTTCACTATCGGTGAGGTCAGTGAACTTTGCGCAGTGAAACCCCATGTACTGCGTTATTGGGAGCAAGAGTTTCCACAGCTCAACCCTGTGAAGAGAAGAGGCAATCGGCGGTACTATCAGCGGCAGGATGTGTTGATGATCCGTCAGATTCGTGCGCTCCTTTATGACCAGGGATTCACTATCGGTGGAGCTAGGTTGCGCTTGTCAGGGGATGAAGCGCGCGAAGACACCACGCAGTACAAGCAACTGATTCGTCAGATGATCTGCGAATTGGAGGAGGTACTACAAGTTCTGCGCAAGTAAAGCGAGGCAAAACCAGCGGAAGAAAAACCTTCACATTTTCAGTCGCTTAATGTATAGTCTCGTTCGTTTTCAGGTTTCGCAGAAGACTTCGGGGCGTAGCGCAGCCTGGTAGCGCACTTGCATGGGGTGCAAGGGGTCGAGTGTTCGAATCACTCCGTCCCGACCAAATAACTCCACGATCTAGGCCAGTTCAGAAATGAACTGGCCTTTTTCGTTTTGGGCATGAATATCGCAGCGCCGTTGCTGCGATCTGATCTACGGACTTCGTTGGCGAAAGATCAGAACGACCGCGGTATTGAGGAATAGCGGGCAGGAGCGAATATCAGAGGATGCGCCGGTTCAAAATGGATTTTCAGATTCAGACGCCAGACGACAATCGCCACTGGGCTGATGACGATATGCGGCTGCTGAACCCGCCTCGGCCGCATTCTACCGGGCCTTGATCGATTCAATGATGAATTCGACCGAATTTTCCGCGCTGTAAGGGAAGAGCTCCAATCGGTAGTCCGTCCATGAACGGTTCATGTTGATCGAGCGGATGCGATATGCGCGGGCGTGCGCTACTTGGGGTGCGATTCCGACAAGTTTCGGCCCGTACCACGCCGAAGGAATGACCGCGTTGTCTGCCTCGTTGCATCGCAGGGCAAGTGCTTCTACGCCATCCGCCTCAGCCATTCAAGCAATGCGGCCTGTGGGCTATCGTCACGCAAACGATGCGGCGAGAAGAGGCAGTAGTGTGAACCGTCCTCTACAAAGCCGAATGGTGCCGCCAGCAAGCCATTGTCAAGATCGTCGCGAACGAGGTGCCAAGGGCCGATTGCGATTCCAAGGCCTGCAACGCTTGCCTGCAAGCTGAAGTAGAAGTGCTCGAATGTTTGTTCAGTTCCGATGGTTAGGGTTTGGCCTGTCGCCGTTGCCCAGTCCTGCCATGCGCTCGGGCGCGTGCGCGTGAGCAACCGAGGTGCGTCGGGGCTTAATGCTGTCATCCCCTTTTGCATACACCAGGCCGCTACCTTGTCGGGGCGGCAGACCGGGCCAGTTTTCTCGGCAAAAAGTGGTTCGGCGTGATAGCTCGCAGGCCAAGTAAAGTCGTCCCGCCGTATGGCGAGGTCGATGCCGTCGCCGAATGAAAACGCTCCCCCTCCCGCAACGAGTTGGAGGTCTATTGTGGGATGGCGTGATTGGAAATCCGGCCAGCGTGGAATGAGCCACCGCATTAGCAAGGTAGGCTCGCAAGAAAGCACCCAGCGTCTTCTGCGGCGTGCGCTGACGCGCAACTCGCTGACAGCTTCCCGCATGAGATCCAATCCACCGGAGACAGCTTGGGCGAGGGTTCGTCCAGCATCGGTCAAGTACACTCGCCGACCACGCCGTTCAAAAAGCGCAATGCCAAGCTCGTCCTCGAGCAGGCGTACAGCACGACTGACGGCTCCGTGGGTTAAATGCAGTTCATCGGCAGCACGGCTGAAGTTCTCCAGACGCGCCGCGACTTCAAAGCAGCGCAGTGCGAGTAGCGAAGGCAGGCGCCTATCCTTGTACTGTGATTCTTGCTCACCACCTATGTCAGAAAGCATCGTTATTCATCTGCAGCAAACGTCCATAGCATTGGTTGTACCTAAGCCTACGACTGTAATTCAATGACTGAACTGATAGCTGTCATCACAATAACTTTGCTTGCGGTAATCAGCCCCGGGCCGGATTTCGCGATCGTGTCGCGCAATAGTCTTATGCTCTCGCGGCGCGCTGGGGTGCTGACGGCATTAGGCATCGGGGCGGGTGTGCTTATACATGTCGCCTACACCCTGGTCGGTGTCGGGCTTTTGATCCAGTCATCTCTCTGGCTCTTCAATACGATCAAGCTGATCGGGGCTGTATATCTAATATACCTGGGCGTAAAAATGCTCCGTTCCAAGCCCGGTCGGATGCCAGCCGATCATCTGGTGGCATCGCTTTCTGATGCAGCTGCACTGCGCGCTGGGTTTCTGACCAACGCGCTGAACCCCAAGGCCACTATGTTCATCGTCAGCCTGTTCATGCAGGTGGTTCAACCTGAGACGCCAATGGCGGTGCAGCTTGGCTATGGAGCTTTTATCTCAGCGGCGCATATGGCGTGGTTCAGTCTTGTGGCGCTCTGCTTCACCACAGGGCCCGTGCGCTCTCGATTACTGGCTGTGCGTCATTGGATCGACCGGGGTTTTGGCGGGCTTTTGGTTGTATTCGGCATCCTGCTGGCGGCCGAAAACGAGCCGTCGCATCCGAGCGAATAGCATCGGATGAATTCATTCACTTATATAGCTTTTAGGTGGAAGCGCCCGAGGGCTGTCCGGTGCTGGCAAGGGCGTACTCAGCAATGATAGTCCGCGGTCGGTTACCAGCTTCTGATGCCGGTGGTACGGACGGTTGCTGACGCCGGGGAATGCACGGTGCCGGCAAGTGAGCGCGACGGCAAAAGCAGAAAAGGGGCTTAGCCCCCCTTAGGCTAGGCGAGTCCGTACTCGATCATCGAGACCATCGCGCGGCCGAACACGACGACGTGGTCCATAGTACGCACGCCAATCAACGCTAGCGCCCGCTTCAGGCATTCTGGTCAATGCCTTATCCGCTTCGCGCGGCTCCGGATGCTCGCTCGGGTGGTGGTGAGCGAATACGGTTGCCGAATGAGTCGCAGGGCTGCCGTGACTACCCCTCGCCGATTCACCGATGTGCTGTCGATGGTCCCGCGAAACAGCACGGCCAGCACGCCGTTGCAGATGAAGGGAAACAGCAAGATCGCCTCTTTATCCTTGGCACGTGGCATCGCACTAACAGGCGCTTATGCTTGGAGATACACAACCATCCTCAGGTGCCGATACTCATCCACGATCAGAGTTTCGTGATGAAACCTGTGCAGTGTGCCCCCTACGTCCACAAGGGAACTAAGGCCACGCTGCGCGACCGCCCCGCGGGGTTCGGCCCATTCGCGGCGAAAGCTCGGCGCCAGCGATTGAAGCGTTTCGATAAGCTCGAGCATCGTTGGATCTTCGGGCGCGGTGGCTACGTCATATTTGAACTGGGCCATGAGTCCCGGAGCGTCGCTTTCCCAGTCTGGCAATCGTCGACGCATGTCGGGGGCGGCAAAGGCCAGATACAGCAGGTTGCGATCCCGCAAATCTCTAGAACCGAACTGAAAAAGATCATCCGCGGCCGCGTTCCACGCAATGACATCCCATCGAAGGTTCTGCACATAGGCCGGCCTAGGCAGTTCGTCCAACAACTGCTGTATCCCCGTCGATACTGATGCGGGCTGGCGAGCTTCGGGTGATGGTGGTCTGCGGTGTGCAAGAAGAAACAAATGATTGCATTCGGCGTCGTCCAGTTTTAGGGCATAGGCAATGCCCAAGAGGAAATTCTCCGATACCTGGATCTCACGCCCCTGTTCAAACCACGTGTACCAAGACAAACCGACACCTGCGAGCGCCGCGACTTCCTCCCGGCGCAGTCCTGGCGTACGGCGGCGTCCGGTGGACGGTAGCCCGACGTCCGCTGGAGTCAGCTTCTGTCGATGGTGCAGGAGAAACGCTGATAGCTCCTTGCGTGTGCGCCTAAGGCTTCGATCAGACACGGCGGTTGTTCCTGACAATAGGATAACTAGCAAAATTGTAATGGGCTAATCGTGCCGCGATGATGTCGCTTCCGCAACTTGATACGTGAGGGCACGATGAGTATTTCCTTGGAATCCAGGTCTTCTGGAACTCGAACCGTTGTTTCCTCAGCCGTGGGCGGCAAACGAGCTGGGCCTCGGGCCTGGGCCGGGCTGGCATTGCTGTCGCTGCCTACGATCATGCTGGGTCTAGACTTGACGCTGTTGCATCTGGCACTACCGGCGCTTGCACTTGACCTCAAACCGACCAGCGTGCAGGCGCTTTGGATCATGGATGCGTACGGCTTCTTCATCGCGGGCTTCCTGATCACGATGGGAACGCTGGGTGATCGTATCGGACGGCGCAAGATGCTGTTGATCGGTTCGGTAGCCTTCGCCCTGGCTTCCGTGGTCGCCGCGTTTTCAACCAGTGCCAACATGCTGATAGTGGCGCGTGCTGCTCTCGGGATAGCAGGGGCAACGCTGATGCCCTCGACGCTTGCGCTGATCAGCAATCTGTTCTCGGATCCTCGTCAACGGGCGCTTGGCATAGGCATCTGGGCAACGATGTGGGGTGTTGGGTCAGCATTGGGACCGGTAGTCGGCGGGCTTATGCTCGAATGGTTCTGGTGGGGCGCTGCGTTTCTGCTGGTGGTTCCCGCTGTGATATTGCTGGTGCTGCTCGGGCCGTTTGTCTTGCCTGAATATCGTTCGCCCGAGGCCGAGCGACTGGATTTTTTGAGCGTCCTGCTGTCCCTGGCTGCGACGTTGCCGTTCGTCTATGGCGTCAAGCAGATCGCCAAGGAAGGCCTTGTTCTGGATGCCGGTTCGGCCATCATCGTCGGGTTACTGTTTGCGTGGCTCTTTGTGAGACGTCAGCGCCTACTGTCAGACCCTCTGCTTGATCTGTCTCTGTTTTCCAATCGGGCGTTCTCCGTTGCGCTTGCTGTGCTGCTCTTCGGTCTGGTCGCGGTTGGCGGCACCATGCTGCTTGTTGCGCAGTATCTGCAGCTTGTCGCCGGATACTCGCCGTCGGATGCCGGACTGTGGATGGGACTGGCCGCACTGGCGATGATCATCGGTGGCATCGGCGCTCCGCTATTGGCCAGGGTGATACGCCCAGGCTTTGTTGTTGCTGGAGCCTTGGCGTTGTCCGCGGCGGGTTATCTGCTGCTCGTGCAGGTAACGGACGCGAGCACGGGCGTTCTATTGGCTGTTGTTTCGCTTGCCTTGGCTTACTTGGGTAATGGAACGATCGCGGCGCTGGGCACCGATCTGGCGGTTGGTGCCGCACCAGCAGGGAAAGCTGGGTCGGCCTCGGCGATGACCGAGATGGTGCAGGACCTCGGAATATCGCTCGGCATCGCATTGCTCGGCAGTATCGCCGGGGCCATTTATCAACGCACCATCACCCTTTTGCTTGCCGGCGATCTGTCGGCAGGTGCACGGGAGGCGGTGGCAGACAGCCTTTGGGCTGCTTCTGCGAGCGCCTCGGAGTTGCCGCCTGACCTGATTGCTCATGCGCAAGCTGCTTTCGTGGCCGGTCTTCAGGGCGCTGCCTTATTCAGTGCCGCGAGCGTTGGCGTGTTGGCGGTGATTTCAGCAGTTGCGCTGCGGCATCTGCGCTCAAATGGCGTAGATGTCGAGCGTTAGCCGTTCGGCGCTTGCGCCGCCAGTACGATCGGTACTCAAGGGAACATCGATACGACAATGTTGAGGTAGATGCCATGAATGACAAGGCTAGGCTTATTGAACGGTCGCCGGCTGCCTGGAGGAGCCTGTTAGCTGGTTACCAATGGGCTTTGCAGAAGCAGGGGTGTTCAGGCGCTGCGGTGTTTCGGCTCACCGCGTCCGGCCAGCCCTCACTGTTTGTAAAATCCGAGCCAAGTGATCCGCTCTGTGAGCTGCTGGGCGAAGCGGCGCGCCTACGCTGGTTGGAACGCACTGGTATCCCTTGTGCGCGCGTCATCGATGCACTTAGCGAGGGCGGAAGAGATTGGCTACTTCTGGGTGAGGTACCAGGAGTGGATCTGCTGTCGTCATCACTCGACCCTGAAAAGAAGGTGGCGATTATGGCCGACGCCGTTCGCATGCTCCACGAGCTCGATTCGTCCACATGCCCATTCGATCATCGGGCAGAACTCCGGATCCATCGCGCGCAGGCGCGAATGGATGCCGGACTTGTGGATGACGACGATTTCGATGATGACCATCGTGGCCTTTCTTCAAACGAATTGCTCGCCAGGCTTCATGAGCAAAGGCCAGCGGTCGAGGATCTGGTTGTCACCCATGGCGATGCATGTCTACCCAACATCATGGTTGAAGGGGGCCGTTTCTCGGGCTTGATCGACTGTGGTCGACTAGGTGTAGCTGACCGATACCAGGACCTGGCGCTGACCTGCCGCGATATCGGCGAGGAGCTGGGAGAGGAGTGGGTTCCGCCGTTTCTGGAGCGCTACGGGATCGAAGTCTTCGATTCGGCTCGTGCGCGGTTCTATCGGCTGCTGGATGAATTCTTCTAAGGATGGTTCGGCGGTGTGCATCCAATCATGCTCGCGCCGCCGCTCAAACCAAAGGAAGTAGCGCAGGCAATCGGGAGAGGGGGATGCTCCTCGCTGAATACCCCATAAGCAGTCCGGCTTCACTGCACTTCCGCGAGAAACCTCTCAAGCACCTTTCGGCTTTGCATGAGCGTTTCGGTTTTCTGATCAATCAGTGCGATCTGCTCGACCAGCGTGGAGCGGAGCTCGTCGCACGGCTCCAGCAGATGACCTTCGCCTCGGATGCACGGCAGAAAATGCTTGATCGTCGCGAGCGTCATGCCTGCGGAGCCGAGGAGTTTGATTCGCTCGACCGTTTGCTCTTCGCGAGGCCCATACTCCCGGAAGCCGCTTTGAGTGCGTCGCGGCTTGAGGAGTCCTTCCTCTTCGTAGTAGCGCAGCATGCGAATGCTCACCGCGCATCGCCTGGATAGTTCACCGATCTTCATGTTGAGGCTTGACTCTGACAGCGCTGTCATAATTTACATTCGATGCTCCCAATCGCAAACCGAGGAGCATCTCCTATGAAATCACATTCGGAAACCTACCCGATTCTGCTCAATGAAGGACCTGCACGCGGGCGCGACCTGGCACCGCTCGCGTTTGCAGGGTTTGCTCACTTCACTGCTTTGCAGGTGCGGGCGCGTCGGATCAAGGGTCTGGATTTGCATCTGGCACGCTTGCGCAATGCGTCGATCGACCTGTTCGGTCGGGCGCCATCCAACGATAGCGTGACGCGCAACATCCGACGGGCGATTGAAGATGGACCTCAGGACCAATCGCTCACCGTAACGGTGTTCTCTCCGGAGGGCGAATTCTCCGTGGGGAGCAGCGACACCGAGCCGAGCATCCTGGTTCGTACTGGACCGCCGTCAGATGGTCCCAAGGGGCCGCTTCGGTTGAGCGTGGTCGAGCATGAGCGATACTTGCCGACCATCAAGCACGTTGGTGAGGGTGCAAAAACCCACTATCTACGGCAAGCCGCGGCGCAGGGCTTCGACGATGCGGCTTTTGTAGACCGGCACGGTCGCCTGAGCGAGGCGACCATCTGGAACCTTGCCTTTTGGGATGGCCGTTCAGTGGTCTGGCCGCGAGCGCAGATACTGGCCGGAACGATGATGGGGATGATCCAGCGCCAGCTGAGCGGACTTGGTATCGCGCAACGGCATGAGGAGATCGTCCTCGACGACGTGGCGAACTTCGCTGGCGCGGTGGTCATGAATTCCTGGACGCCGGGTGTCGCGGTCACGGCTTTCGGGTCCGTCAGCGTTCCGCAAGCGCCAGCCTTCATCGACGTGCTGCAGGCCGCTTTCGAGTCCGAGCGCGCTTCGGAGATAGGGGCGAGTTGCGACGTGCGCTAACAGTTGCCGCACATGCTGCGTGGTTGCCTGTATGCAGGAATTGGGACGATTTGCCCACCGGCTGCCCCGGCTAGGCCTGCCGAAGCTGGACGCCAATGCGGATATCGGAGGCCTCAACGGCGGCCAGCGGGATTCAGGCGATTCAAACGCGAGCCCCTGCAGGCGAGAGGACTGCCTATCGAAACCAACTCTTTGTAAAATCCCTAAAAAATCCAGTTACTTAACGGTAACTGGATTTTTTATGTCTGATATTTTCGAGTGTCTTCGAGTTTTGCCTCGCTTTTGCCCAGCGGGTTCTACCCGTTAGCCTAGGTGGATGCGAATAAAATCCTCGGGCTGGCGAGCTAAAATGACGCCCTGGGCGAACTAACCTGTTGGGAGCTTATGAACATAGCCGCAGCACAGGGCAGCGTATTTCTAATCGACGATGATCCCTACATTCTTGATCTGCATGCTGCGCTGCTTCGATCCATACGCCTAAACGTCAACTGCTTCGCGTCGCCGGCGGCGTTCTTGGATGCAAGCGTTTCTTTAGGCGTTGCTTGTATCCTGTCCGATGTGCGCATGCCTGTGATGGGCGGACTTCAGCTTCAAGCCGAGCTGCTTGCGCGTGGTGTTGATACACCCATCATTTTTATTACCGGCCATGCCGATGTGGCGACCGCCGTGGAAGCTATGCGCAGGGGGGCGTTTGATTATGTCGAAAAGCCTGTGCATGGCCAGCACTTGCTGGATCGCGTCAACGCCGCTCTGGCAGTAAGCCTAGAGCGACACGATAAACGCTTGCAGCGGCAGACCCGCGAAGCGCGTTTGTCGCTGTTGTCCGCACAAGAGCGAAAAATCGCGCAATGGGTGGTGCAAGGCCTCTCCAGTCGCGAGATCGCCGAGTTGGCGAGCCTGAGCGTACGCACGGTCGAAAACCATCGCGCGCGCATCATGGACAAGTTGCACGTGGCATCGGTGGTGGAGCTGGTCCGCCTACTGCTCTGAGCTGCCCGCATGGGTAATTTCCCCTTGACCCGTTGAGTAGTTCTACTCATGGCAGTTCGCCGCTGCCCGACCACAATTCCCGCCTGTTGTGATGGGTTGGGGAATGAACGGGCATGCGACATCCGAAAGTGGTACAGGGCCTGGCTCTGGCCAATGTGATCCTCTGCGGAATCCTGGCTGAGCCCTGGTGGCTCGGCGTGGCGTGGGGCACCGTGGCGTTGTTGCTGCTGGGCGCAGCCATCGGCCGTCGCGATCAGGCTCAGCAAGCGCTGTTGCTCCAAGCCGAAACTCTCGGCCCGCACCTCGAGACGGACGAACAGCTGCAGTCCCTCATCGCCGGTGTACTGCCTCTGTGGGGCCGCCATCTGTTGCTCGCGCGTGGTCAGGTTGGCGAGGCGATCAATGGGCTGTCATCGGGTTTTGCCGAGTTGAGCCAGCGTCTGGTCTCAGACGCGCCGCAAAGCGGCCAGAGCGGCCGCGCGATCGAAACTATTCAAAAGGCCGAGCAGGGTCTGCACCAAATCACCGACGCCTTGCTGCAGACCCAACAGTACCGCGCACTGCTGCTGGCCGAAATCGACAGCATCGCCAGCCACACCCATGAACTCAGCCGCATGGCCGATCAGGTAGGGAAGATTGCCGATCAGACCAATCTGCTTGCGCTCAATGCCGCCATCGAGGCCGCGCGTGCAGGCGCAGCAGGGCGCGGGTTCTCTGTGGTTGCCGACGAGGTGCGCAAGCTTTCCAGCGAGTCAGGAGAGACCGGCAAGCTGATTCGCGAGACAGTGGCGACGGTTACTGCCGTCATCGAGAAGGCACAAGACCTTTCGGCTTCGTTCGCCGCGCGCGAACAGGGTGTCGTGCAGGAGTCGCAGCAGCTCGTCGAGCACATCGTGCATGACTTCAACGACACCGCCGCCATGTTGCAGGGCTCGCTCGAGCAGCTGCATCAGGAACGCACGGTGCTGGAAAGCGAGCTCAACCAGCTGGTGGTGCACTTGCAGTTCCAGGATCGCGTCGACCAGATCATGGGGCACGTCGGGGACGACATGCAGCGTCTCGAACAGGCGCTTGCGGCCCGGCAGGCCGGTAACGGCGAGCTGCCGGCGGCGGCCGAGTGGCTCGCTCGCCTTGGCAGCACCTACACCACGTTGGAGCAGCGCGCACTGCACGAAGGGCGCAGCGCCGAAGCCACCAACGCTTCTTCTTCCTCCATCACTTTCTTTTGAGTTGAAACGAGCATGAGCAAAACGATTCTGGTGATCGACGACTCGGCAAGCATGCGTCAAATGGTCAGCCTGACCCTGCGTGGTGGCGGCTACACCGTGGTAGAGGCGCAAGACGGCAAGGATGCTCTGAGCAAGCTGGACGGCCGTAAATACAACCTCATCGTTTCCGATGTGAACATGCCCAACATGGACGGCATCAGCTTCGTCAAGGCGGCCAAGCAGCTGCCGGCCTACAAGTTTACCCCAGTGATCATGCTCACCACCGAAGGCAGCGAGGACAAGAAGCAGCAGGGCAAGGCGGCGGGCGTACGTGCCTGGATCACCAAGCCGTTCCAGCCGCCGGTATTGCTAGATGCCGTTTCCAAGCTGGTGCTCTGACCGATGACCACGACGGATAACCAGGCCCAGCTGCTGCGTCTCGGTGGCGCCTTCACCATCGAACGTGCCATCGAACTGAAGGCGCTGCTGCTTGGGGAGATCGAGCAAGGTGCGCCGTCGGCCATCAGCCTGGAAGGCATCAGCGAAATCGATTGCGCGGGCCTGCAGCTGCTGTTGGCGCTCCGTCGCCAGCTGCCATCCGTACCCCTGACCGCGCCCAGCCCGGCCGTCGAGCAGCTGCTCGCCCGGGTACGACTCATGTCGCTGCTGGATAACTGAGGAAGTCTCATGGATATGCAAGCCGTTCGCAGCGTACTGCTGGACGAAGCACGCGAGCTGCTGGCCGAGATGGAGCAGGCACTACTGGCCATCGAGACACAAGGGGCCGACAGCGAGCGAATCAACGCGATCTTCCGCGCCGCCCATACGCTCAAGGGCTCCTCGGGCATGTTCAACCTCCATCTGGTGGTCGATTTCACCCATCTGATGGAAAACCTGCTCGCGCAGGTACGTACCGGCGAGCAGGCCATCGATGCGCGGTTGGTGTCGCTGCTGCTCAATTGCGGCGATTACCTGAGCCGACTGTTCGATAACGTCGCCGACGGACGCGAAGAGCAGGACCCCGATCCGGCGTTGCGCGCCGCGCTGTGCACCGAGCTGAGCGCCTATCTGGGCGACGCGCTGACGCCGCCCGCAGCTGCCGACGCTGGCTCATCCATGACCGGCGCCGGCCGCTGGCGCATCAGCCTGCGTCCGGAGCCACAAGTATTTGCGCATGGTCTGGACCCCATTCCGTTCGTTCAGTACCTCGCCGATATGGGTGAGGTGCTCGCCCTGGAGGTGCTGCAGGACGAACTGCCGGCTCTGGAGTCACTGGACCCCGAGTGTTGCCATCTGGGATTCGTGCTCGAGCTCCAGGCGGATGTCGCGCGCAGCGCCATCGAACAGGCGCTGGAGTTCATCGAACAGGATTGCGAGATCCTGATCGAGGAGCTGCCGGCCAGTGAAGCGCCGGTGCTCGAGACGCCCGGCGCGCTGTTCGATGCACCGGAGCGCGGCCAGAGCGATGCGCCTGACAACATTCGGGTACGTGCCGCGGAGCAGGTGTTCATAAAGGTCGATGCACGCAAGCTCGACGAGCTGATCAACGCCGTCGGCGAACTGGTCATTCGCAACTCGGCCTGCAACAGCCATAGCGCCAGCCGCCATGATCCGGAGCTCGGCGAACTGCTGGAGGGCGTGGGGCAGCTGGTCGAGCAGATCCGTGATCGTGCGCTGAACCTGCGGATGGTGCCCATCGGCGAGGTGTTCCAGCGCTTTCCACGGGTGGTCCGCGACGTGTGCCGCGAACTGGGCAAGCGGATCGACCTTAAGGTCAGTGGCGCCGATACCGAGCTGGACAAGTCCATGGTCGAGAAGCTGACCGACCCGCTGTTGCACATCGTGCGCAATGCGATGGATCACGGCATCGAGTCGGTCGAGGCTCGCCGGGCTGCCGGCAAGCCGGAGCAGGGCACGCTGTCGCTCAACGCCTATCATCGCTCCGGTGCCGTGGTCATCGAGATCAGCGACGACGGCCGCGGCCTGGATACCGAGCGCATCCTGCACAAGGCCATCGAGCGCGGACTGGTGGAGGAAGACGCCCACCTGGCCGAGCGTGACATCCACAACCTGATCTTCGCGCCGGGGTTTTCCACTGCGGAAAAGGTGACCGATCTGTCCGGCCGAGGGGTGGGCATGGATGTGGTGCGCCAGAACATCGAGCAACTGCGTGGCAGCGTGGACATCGAGAGCAGTCCCGGCCAGGGCTCGACCTTCCGTATCCAGTTGCCGCTGACCCTGGCGATCATCGACGGCTTCCAGGTCGCGGTCGGCGACGCCGACTTCGTGCTGCCGCTGGACCTGGTCGTGGAATGCCTGGAGTTCAGCGAGCAGTCCGGCAGCGACGTATTCAATCTGCGCGGACAACCCTTGCCCTACCTGCGCCTGGCAGATCGCTTCGACATAGCACGTAAACCGAGCGCCCGCGAATGCCTGGTGGTGGTGCAGTGCGGCGAGCAACGCGCCGGCGTCGTGGTGGATCGGTTCGTCGGCGAGATCCAGGCGGTCATCAAGCCACTGGGCAACTTGCTCAGCGGCATGCGCGGCTTCAGCGGCTCAACGATTCTCGGCGATGGCAGCGTCGCCCTGCTGCTCGATATTCCCGCGCTGGTCAGCAGCGCCGCGTGACGGGCGTTTCCGTCGTTCAACTTCTTTTCGATTCAAGCTCGAGGCGTAACGATGAATTGGTTCATGAAACTCAGTCTGGCTAAAAAGCTGCTCAGCGCATTCTTCACGCTGGCATTGATCGCCGCGGGAATGGGCCTCTATGGCCTGAGCAACATCATCTCGATCGGTCAATCGCTGAACGGGTTGTACCAGAACAATCTGGTCGCAACGGCCAAGGCACAGAACGCTTACAGCCAGTACCTGATCTACACCCGTACCGCACTGCGGCTCCTGACCCAGGAAGGCGCCGAACGTGAGGAAACCGTCAAGCGAGCCATCGCATATCGCCAAGTGTCCCAGGACGCGTTCGACGAGTACCGCAAGACGGTAATGAGCGACGCAGAAATCAAGATCGCCGAGAAGATCCAGCAGGGCCTGGATGCCTACATTGCCGGGGTTCAGAGCGCGCTGGCGCTGGCGCGCGAGGATCGGGCCGCTGAAGGCATGGCCATCATCAACGGGTCGCTGCGGCCGATCTCGCACGAAATCGAAAGCAACTTCGAAGCGCTGGTAGCCGAGATGCTGAAGCAGGGCGCCGCAGCGGATCGCGCCGCTACCGACACCGTCGCCTCGATGAAGGTGGTCATGGGGATTGTCATCGCCCTGGCCGTGCTGGCGGCCATTCTCTTCGGCATGTTCCTGACCCGTGTGGTCGTGCGCCAGCTGGGCGGTGAGCCGGATTACGCTCGGGATGTCGTGCAGCGTATCGCCCAGGGCGACCTGACCGTGAAGGTCAACCTGCGCAAGGGCGACGAGGACAGTCTGCTCGCCGCCATGAATGGCATGGTCGTGCGGCTCACCGATGTCATCGGCCAGGTGACCGCTTCGGCCAACTCGCTCGCTTCGGCTTCCGAGCAGGTTTCCGCCTCGTCCGGCACGCTCAGCCAGAACGCTACTGAACAGGCATCCAGTGTCGAGGAAATCAGCGCCTCCATCGAGGAGACCGCGGCGACTGTCACGCAGAACGCGGAAAACGCCGGCCTCACCGACAGCATGGCGACTCAGTCCGCAAGCTCGGCCAAGGAGGGTGGCGAGGCGGTACGCGAAACCGTCGACGCCATGAAGTCCATCGCCGACAAGATCAGCATCATCGATGACATCGCGTACCAGACCAACCTGCTGGCGCTGAATGCGGCCATCGAAGCTGCGCGGGCCGGCGATCACGGCAAGGGCTTCGCCGTGGTGGCCGCCGAGGTCCGCAAGCTGGCTGAGCGGTCCCAGGTGGCGGCGCAGGAGATCGGTGCACTGGCTGGCTCCAGCGTGAAGATGTCCGAGCGTGCCGGCACGCTGCTGGAAGAGATGCTGCCGTCCATCGGCAAGACTGCCGATCTGGTCAAGGAAATCGCTGCCGCGTCGCAGGAACAGCGCTCGGGGATCGACCAGATCAATGGCGCCATCGTTGAGCTGTCCAAGACGACCCAGGCCAACGCCTCGGCTTCCGAAGAGCTTTCCGCTACCGCCGATGAGATGAGCAGCCAGGCGCTGCAACTGCAGAGTGTCATGCAGTTCTTCAAGACCGAGCAGCGGACGGAGCGGGCGTCGGGCAATACGCGCAGCGTGCGTCCGGCGAGCCCTCGCGGTGCGTTGCAGAGTGTCGTCTCGACGGATGCCGTCGACGAAAAACTCTTCGTTAGCTTTTGAGGTGTTCCATGGCTGAGTCCGAGGAAAATCTCGAACTGGTACGTCAGTACCTGATGTTCAACCTGGGTGGCGAGACCTATGGCGTGGGAATCCACGCCATCCGCGAGATCATCGAGTACCCGGGGGTCACGGCGATACCGCTGGCGCCGCGTTTCCTGCATGGGGTGATCAACCTGCGCGGCGCCGTGGTGCCGGTGCTCGATCTGTCGGTACGCTTCGGCCAGGAGCCTACCGGCATCAACCGTCGAACCTGCATCGTGGTCGTCGAAGTCGCGCAGGGCGACAACCTGCACATGCTTGGTGTGCTGGTCGACGGCGTGACCGAGGTGCGTGAGGTGGAGCCGGGTGAAGTGGAGCGCAAGCCGCAGTTCGGCACCGGGCTGCGCAATGACTTCGTCATCGGCATGCTGCGCCGCGAGCAGGGCTTCATCCCGATCCTCGATATCGCTGCGGTGCTGTCGCTGGTCGAGCTGGAAACGCTCATCGAGGCGGGCTCCGGTGCCGATGTCACTGCCGCGGCGGCGGGATAACGCCGATGAAGCCGCTCAGCTCCGCCAACTTTCAGCAGATCCAGCAATGGCTATACCAGACCGCAGGCATTCTCATCACGGCGCAGAAAAGCTCGATGGTGGTCAGCCGGCTCTGGCGCCGGGTCGATGAGCTGGGGCTGGGAGACTTCGACGCCTATCTCGCCCATGTTTTCAGCCCAGCAGGGCAGGCGGAACGCGCGGAGATGCTCGACCGCCTGACCACCAACGAAACCTACTTCTTCCGCGAGCCGGCACATTTCGCCCGGCTCAAGAACCAGATCATCCCCAGCTGCGACGAACGGCCGATGAAGGTCTGGTGCGCGGCGGCGTCGACCGGCGAGGAGCCTTACAGCCTGGCGATGGTGCTGGCCGATCAGCTCGGTGGCAATGGCTGGCAGCTGGTGGCCAGCGACATCTGTGGCCGGGCTTTGCAGCAGGCGCGTAGCGGCCTGTATCGCCTGGACCGCCTGGAGCTGTTGCCGGTCGACTACCTCAAGCGCTTTTGCCGGCGCGGAACGGGTTCTTATCAAGGAATGATGATGATCGATGCGGCGCTGCGTGCGCGAGTGCGTTTCGAGCAGCACAATCTGCTGTGCCCCTGGCCGGAGGCAGGGGGATTCGACGTGATCTTTCTGCGTAACGTCTTGATCTATTTCGATCAGCTGACACGTCAGCGGGTGATCGACAACCTGTGCGCAGCCCTGCGCCCGGGCGGATGGCTGATCATCGGCCATTGCGAATCGCTGACCGGTGTCCGCTTACCGCTGCAGCAGCTGGCGCCATCGATTTACCGAGCGCCGGAAGCGGCGGCAGCGCGGAGGGTGTCGGCATGATCAAGGTGATGATCGTCGATGATTCGGCCGTGGTGCGCTCGATGCTGCGCGAACAGCTGGAGGCAGAGCCGGATATCGAGGTGATCGGTGTCGCGCCCGATCCGTTGTTTGCTTTCCAGAAGCTGCGTACCCTGCGCCCCGATGTACTGGTGGTCGACGTGGAAATGCCGCGGATGGACGGCGTGACATTCCTGCGTCAGCTGATGCAGGACGATCCCATTGCCACCATCGTGTTTTCCTCCCTGGCCGAACAGGGCTCGGCCATTGCACTGGATGCGATGGATGCCGGTGCGGTGGCGATCCTGTGCAAGCCCGGTGCTGGTGTTGGTCAGTTCATCCAGGAGCAGCGTATGCAGCTGGTGCAGACGGTGCGACAGGCGGCCGCCAGCCGCCTGCGGCGCGTGGCGTGTCCGACCAGGGTCGCACGCAGCGGAGTTTCGCCCCTGGCCAGCACGGCGCTGAGTCGCACCACTGATGCGATCGTCGCCATCGGCACCTCCACTGGCGGAACGCGGGCGTTGGAATATCTGCTCAAGCGGATGCCAAAGGACTGCACCGGGCTGGTGATCGTCCAGCACATGCCGGCCAACTTCACCCGGCAGTTCGCGCAGCGGCTGGACGCGGCCTGTGCCATCGAGGTTCGCGAGGCGCAGGATGGCGACCGTGTTTTGCCGGGGCGGGCGTTGATTGCACCGGGCGGCCTGCACCTGAGTGTCCGACGCAATGGTGCGCAGTATCAGGTGATGGTGCAGGATGGCCCGCCCGTCTCACGCCACAAGCCTTCGGTCGACGTGCTGTTTCGTTCGCTGGCCAAAGCGGCGGGGCGCAACGCGCTCGGTGTCATCATGACGGGCATGGGAGATGATGGCGCCCGCGGACTGAAGGCAATGCGCGATGCCGGGGCGTCCACGCTGGCGCAGGACGAGGAGAGCTGCGTGGTGTTTGGCATGCCCAAGGAGGCGATTCGCCTGGGTGGCGTCGAGCAGATTTGCAACCTGGAAGATCTGCCCGAGCGGATCGCCCATTACGGACAGAAGATTTGACAGCTTTGGAACTATCTATAGCGGCGGGGTTGGCTGAGCTCCCGGAAGCAGTCCGCGCACGGCAGGTGCTGATCGTCGAGGACAGCCCCTTTCAGCGCGAGCTGCTTTGCGCGCTGCTGAGGGGGCTCGGACTCCAGCGCATCCAGCAGGTCGATGATGGTGGGGCTGCCCTGGCCATCCTGCGGCACTGCGACGACGAGCTGCCGCTGCTGCTGGTCGATCTGGAAATGCCGGGAATGAACGGCATCGAATTACTGCAGCGATTGGGTGAGGAACGGATCTTCTGCGAAGTGGTAGTCGTCAGCGCCCGCGAGGAAGCGCTGATCTGTACGGTGGAAAGCATGTTGCAGGCCGCAGGCGTTCCGCTGCTCGGCAGCCTGCGCAAGCCGATCGAGGGCCGTGATCTGCACCGACTGCTGTCTCAGACGGGGCAACAGCGAGACGATCAGGGGCGCGCCGAGCGTTTGCGGCCGCTGCCCAACGAAGCTGAACTCGAGTCGGCGATTCAGCGCGGTTGCATACGGCCGTTCTACCAACCCAAGGTGCACCTGCGAAGTGGAAGGGTCACCGGCTACGAAGTGCTCGCGCGTTGGCTGGAACCGGACGGCGAGCTGATTCCTCCTGCCGATTTCATACCTCTGGCCACCGGCAGTGGCCAGCTCTGTGAGCTGACCTTCAATCTCGTGCGGCAAGCCATGCAGCATTTGCTGAGCTTGCAGGATGAATCCATCAGCATCTCCCTGAACGTCGATATCAGCTTGTTGGCGAATCGCCATTTTGCTGACGATCTCATTCATCTGGTGGCGAGCGCACACTGTCGCCCAAGCCAAGTGATACTCGAAGTCACCGAAAGTGCACTAATGGACGATCCTCTGGTGACGCTGGCGTCGGTTGGGCGTCTGCGTCTCGCCGGATTCGGCCTGTCGATTGACGACTACGGTACGGGGTTCTCTACCCTTCGCCAGCTCTCACGTTTGCCCTTCACGGAGCTCAAGATTGATCGTGCGTTCGTTTGCGAGGCACATCAGAACCGCCGCGCCCGGGCAATTCTGTACTCTGCGATCGAGACGGGGCACAAGCTCGGGTTGCCTTGCGTAGCTGAAGGGGTCGAATGCAAGGACGACCTGTTGCTGCTTGAGTTGCTGGGTTGTCATTCCGGACAGGGGTACCTGTTCGCGCGACCGATGCCAGCCGAACTGCTCGGCGACTGGCACGAGCGGCACAAGTCACGCACGTCCCTCAGCGAATGGTGCGATGAGTGAGGCGTAAGGCATGACGAGGTTACGCCGACTGCTCGCCCCGACCAGTGCTTGCCTGCTGTTGGTGTTGCTCACCATCGCGGCGTTACAAACCGTGCGTAGCAAGGTGGCAGCTAATAACGCCGCCCAGCTCGGCAAGCAGATGGTTGTGATAAAGGACCTGTTGCTGCACTGGCAACACCGTCACCTGATGGCCGTTCGCGGAATGGCGGAGCTGCATGACGTTCAGGCCTGGGCGGCTCAGCCGCGGGACACGGATGCCAGCATCGATACCTATCTGGCCGAACACCTGCGCGCGCTGTATCTGGCGCAGGGGTATGTGGGGCACGTGCTATTCGATGGCGACCTGCAGGTAATAAGTGACAGCAACCAGACCCAACGGCGCACCTTTATGCTGCCGGAGCCGGCCCGCGACACGCTGCTGCGCAGCCAACGCGAAGGTGGATCAATTTCGCGACCGTTCCCGGCACCGGTGCCGTTGCTGAATTCTGAGCGGATCCTGCCGGCAGGCACGCGCATGCAGATGGCGTGTGCTCGAATCGGGGCTGACCGTGCCGAGCAGATTCGCCCGCCCGTGCTATGCCTGCGCCTGGCGCCGGATAACGAACTGAGTGCATTGCTAGCGAGGTTGGAGGGGCCCCAGACCCGGGTGTTCGCAGTGGATGGCGAGGGTGCGCGACTCACATCGCTTTCGAGTCCTGGGGACGTCGAGCACTTATCGACCGGTCTCCCGATTGCCCCCGACCAAGGCTCGGTCAGCTATTCCGAGGGCTACCGTGATCGTGACGGCACCCAGGTTGCGGGCGCGGCGCTCTGGCTGGATGAACTCGATCTGGGACTGGTCATCGAACATGACCTGCTGCCGCTGTATGGCGCGTATCAACTTGGGCGCAATCTGATTCTGACCTTGTGCGCGACGGCCGTCGCTCTGGTGATCTGGCTGACGTTGCGAACCCGACGTGATCGACGCTACCTCGCCGAGCGCGAGTCGCTATATCGCCAGGTGCTTGACCACTTGCCACTTATGGTCCGCATACGTGATCCGGAAGGGTGTGTGAAGCTCGAGAACGCGGCTGTACGAGGTTCCGATGTCGAGGGCTGGGGCCGTCTCGATCTGTGCGGTGGCAACCTGAACCGCGAGCTGCCTCCGTTAAGCCAGCTGGTATGGGAAGCGCAGCTGGAAACCTTGCGCACGGGCATTTCGCAGGAGCGCCAGTTCGTGTCGAGGGGGGCGGACGAAAAACAGGCGGATTTTCGTGCCTACCGCCTCATCGCTTTCCCGATCCTCGACAACAAGGGTGCGCTTCGCGCATTAGGCAGCCTCGCCATCGAGGAAACCAATCAGGCTCGCGATCGGCTCGCCTTGCGCGAACTGGCGGCCAATCTGGAAAGACAGGTAAAGGAGCGCACCGCCGAGCTGAGGGCCGCTAAAGAGCAGGCCGAGTCGGCAGCTCAGGCCAAGGCAAATTTTCTTGCCAATATGAGTCACGAGATTCGTTCGCCGCTCAATGCCGTGGTCGGTCTTGCGCATCTGGCCCGGCGAAACAATCGCGAAGCAAAGACGAATGTTTACCTGGACAAGATTCTCAAGTCAGCGGAGCACCTGCAGGACGTTGTTGGCGACATCCTTGATTTCAGCAAGATCGAAGCTGGTGAGATGCAAGTCGAACGCGTGCCGTTTGCGTTACGCAGATTACTGGACAGCGTCGTAGATATCGTCTGGGAGCGGGCCAGCGGGAAGCCCATTCGGCTGATCGTAGATGTCGATCCGAAGTTGCCTGGCTGGTTCAAGGGTGATCCGCTGCGCATCGCCCAAGTCCTCATTAACTTCATGGACAACGCAATAAAATTCACGGACCGCGGCTGCATTTCCCTGCGGGTCTATCTAGAGGAGATTCGAGCCACAGAGTGCGGGCTGTGCTTCGAGGTGCAGGACACAGGCATAGGCATGCCCGCAGAGCGACTGGACGAAATGTTCAGGCCGTTCCAGCAGATGGATGACTCAATCACTCGTCGCTACGGTGGAACCGGCCTGGGTTTGGCAATCTGTTCGCAACTGGCTGGACTGTTGGGTGGACAGGTCATCGCGCGAAGCGAGCCGAACATGGGCAGTTTGTTCGGGCTTCGGCTCGGGTTGGAAATCGTCCCCGATACCGTTGACGATGAGGAAGAGAACTTTCACTCAGGTGGCAGTTTTTCTCTTTCCGGCAGGCGGGTACTGCTCGTTGACGATGATCCGCTGAATAGAGACGTTGCCCACGAGCATCTCACCTCACTTGGGCTGGATGTCCTGATGGCGACAAATGGTGCGGAAGCCCTGCAGTGCCTTGCATTGGAGAAGGAGATCGATCTACTGCTTCTAGACGTCCACATGCCGGTCATGGATGGTTTGGAGACGGTGAAGAGGCTTCGGCCCGACTACCCCGGTTTGCCCGTCATTGCCCTGACAGCCAGCAATCTGGCCGTAGAGCGTGAACGATGCCTGGCAGCAGGTATGAGTGATTTTCTCGCCAAGCCAATTGATCCTAGACATTTGGAGGCAATGCTCGAACGCTGGCTGTGCCGCTCATTAGAGAGGCAAACCCCCAGGGGTAACTTGTTGTGCCATGCGTGCCTCCCCACCATCGAAGGATTGGATCAGCACGCTGCATTGGATCGTTTGCTAAACAACCACGAGCTTTACATCAGCTTGCTCAGGCGTTTCGTCGGTGATTACTCATCCGTAGCCAGCGACCTGGCTGGCGATCTGTCGTATGGCCGAAAAGAAGAGGCTCAGGAGAACCTTCATCGATTCAAATCGATCGCAGGAGCTATCGGTGCCGACAAACTTCAGATATTCAGCACGGAGCTGGAGAGCTGTCTGCGAGACGAACTTGACTACGACGTGGCTCTTGTCCGTTTCAATGACGAATTCGACCGACTTTTTCGTGCTGTAAGGGAAGGGCTCCAATCAGCAGCCCATCCGTGAACGAATCAAGTCATCGAACCGCTGCAATTTGAGCGGACATCCGCTCTTGGGGGATTCCGCCAAGTTCCCACCCCGCGCCGCGACGATCCGTGAACCGCCCCGGTTTTCTCGCGGGCGGTGGGGGGCGGGATTTAGCTGCCAGCACAGCCCAGCCGAGTCCGTTGAGATTCCGTCCCGTCACAAAAAGCTGAGGAGCCTCACCGCCACCAGCCCGCCCGTCGTGAGAAGAACGAACAGACACAGCGCTAGAGCGAATGGTTTGATGCCCAGTGCGGCCAGCTTGTCGAGGCGTGTCTCGTACCCCAAAGCCGACATGGCCATGGTCAGAGCGACCTGCCCCGTCAACACGAGTCCACCGTGTAGCGAGGCCGGTAGGCGCACCGCGCTGTTGAAGCCGACCATGGCCAGAAAGCCGAGTGCGAACCAGGGAATCGTTAAGCTGCCACGCTCGGTGCGAACTGCATCGGTACGCCGTCGTATCCACCACTGACCGATCAGCAGCAGGAAGGGGACCAGTAGCATCACGCGCACCAGCTTGACGATCACGGCAGTGGCCAGCGCGTTCGGCCCGACCGCATCACCCGTGGCAACCACTTGTGCCACTTCGTGAATCGTGGCGCCTATGTACACTCCAAACTGGTCTTCGCTCATGCCCGTATGCGGGTAGAGCAACGGATAAACGAGCATGGCCAGTGAGCCGAATAGCACTACGGTTGCCACCGCCATGGACGTCGCAGCGGGGCGCGCACGAATCGCCGCTTCGGTCGCCAGGACTGCAGCCGCCCCGCAGATCGCGCTGCCGGCACAGGTGAGCAGCGTGGTCTCGCGATCGATTCCGAACACTCGGGTGCCTAGCTGATACCCAACCAGCACGACAGTCCCGATTACGAGGACGTCCAGCAATAGAATCGACGGCCCAAGCGCCGCGATCTGCTGCAGGGTCAGCGAGAGGCCGAACAGCACGATGCCGCCTCGCAGCAGCCAGCGTGTCGCGAAACATACGCCCGGCCGTACCGCCGGCGCCATGCGTTCGAAACCCGGCAGGTTACCGGCGATCAGCCCGAGCAAAAGCGCAAAGACCAAGGGGCTGAACCCGGTCTCGTGCAGAACTGGTATCGATTTCAGGCCATAGCCGGCTACCGTCAGAAACCCACAGAGCATTAGCCCTTGCCACATAGCCGCTCTCCTTTTGGCGCTTGTCGGTGGCCTAGGTTAGGTGCAAGGTAAGGGGGCTGTGAAAACGGTTATAACGATATAACTATTCGGAAAAGGCGCTATGCACCCGGGAATCAGCTTTCGCCAGCTACAAGTCTTCGTGGCTGTGACCCGCGCTGGCACGGTCGGCGCGGCTGCAAGGGGGCTGAGCCTGTCGCAGTCGGCCACCAGCCAGTCGCTGGCTGACCTGGAGAAGCATCTGGGCGTGCCACTTTTCGAACGGGTTGGCAAACGTCTGCAGCTGAACGAGCTGGGCAGTCGGCTGCTACCGAAGGCCGAACACTTGCTGCATGATCTGAACGCCTTCATCGACGCCGCACGCGAGCCGGATGGCGAACTGCAGGGAACGCTGACCGTTGCGGCCAGTGCGACCATCGGAACCTACCTGCTGCCGGAGTTGGCAGGGCGATTCAGCGAGCAGCATCCTGCGGTAGACCTGCAGGTACGGCTTCGCAATACCGGCGAGGTGATCGCCGACCTGTTGCGCCTCGAGGCTGACCTCGGTTTGATTGAAGGGCAGTGCTGCGACCCCAAGCTCAAGTCCGAATTCTGGCGGCATGACGAGATGGTAGTGGTCTGCAATCCGGCTCACCCCCTCGCGTCGCGAGGTCGGCTGTCTCACGCGGACATTCCGATGGAGAACTGGATCCTCCGTGAGCCCGGCTCCGGTTCGCGAGCGGTGTTCGAGGCGGCCGTCCGCCCGCTCGCTCAACGCATCAGGGTGCGAATGGAGCTGAGTCAGCATGAGGCGATCAAGCAAGCGGTGCGTGCCGGCTTCGGGCTGGGCTGCCTGTCGCGGCTGAGCGTCGCCGGTGAGCTGGGGCGTGGTGAACTGGTTGCACTGGCGACCGATCTGCCACTGAGCCGTACGTTCTCGCTTGTCTGGCACCCTGATCGCTATCGCAGCCCGCTTTGGCAGGCTTTCAAAGTGTTTTTGCAGGAAGAGCGTTTGGGCGGCCCGCGTTCGGCTACGAACGCTAAAGTCGACGTTCGCAACGAGGGCTGAAGGCGGCGGCTCCGTATCGCCGAGCCCGTGGTTGGGCAGCTTGGCCGCTCCCCTGGCTGACCTTCGCCGCTGCACCGGCTCGCGCCAGCGGTGCCTCGCTATTGGTTTGGGGAGCCAGCAGGTTCGAGCGACTAGCGGTCCGCCTGCCGCGGGCGGGCCGCGATGGCCTCGATCTCGAACAGCAGCCCCGGCAACGCCAGGGCGCTGACCTGTACGATGGAATCGGCCGGGTAGGGCGGGCGGAAGAAGCGCTTGCGCAGCGCGACGACGTCGGGAAAGCAGGCCATGTCGGTGACGAAGAGGGTGACCTTGAGCACGGCGCCATCGCCTTGCGGTCGACGTTGGCGAAGTACTTCTGGGCGGCCAGTTCGATCAGCTCATCACGGGTTAGCTGGGACATGATTTCCTTCCTCTCTTGTTCTTGTTGTCAGCGGGTGAATGCGTGGTAGGCGGCGTCGTTGGGATTTTCCGGCGCCGGATGGGCCTTGCGGCTGGGCTTCAGGCCCAGGGTCAGCATCAGCTCGCAGACCATAGGGATCGGGATGATGATTTTTATACGATTCGTCATTGCGCCTCCTCGCTATTTCATTCAACGGTCCTCTGACCTGAACTAGCAAGGAGCATGCCAACTATTAACTTATTGATTTTAAAGACAAATTCTGAGTTCTTCGGATTTCAATTTGAAAGGAAACGGCGCAGGTTGAAATCGCAGCGTGACCGGTGCGTCAGGTTGCGAATCGCCTCGTGATCGTGGCGCCGATTCCGGGGGGAGGGGTGGCCGATCGATTGATACCGACCTGTCTCCAGCGAAAAGTGCCCTCCGTGAGCGCCGGTCAGGGCGTTCAGATGTGGCAAAACATGAGAAATACTTCGCAATACCTCGCGCTTGTGGCGTGACGCTTCGCCTCACTAGAGTAGCGGGGTGACACCGGGCCCCTCTGGCGGTTTCGTACCGCGATGTCGGAGTCACAGTCGTTTTGACTATGACTGAAAGGAGGGGCTCGATGACTGCCCTAGAACCGTTTCTCCTTGCCGAATTTCTCGGCACGGCCACTTGGCTGTGGCTGGTTTTCATCGCCGTTGTGGTGTCGCTGCTCGCCTTCGATCTGGGAGTCCTTCACCGGGACAATCACGAAATCGGCGTGCGCGAGAGCCTGCTGCTGTCGGCGGGCTACATCAGCGCCGGTCTGCTGTTCGGCCTGTGGGTGTATTTCCAGAAGGGCAGCGATGCCAGCATGGATTACCTGACCGGCTTCCTCATCGAGAAATCGCTGTCGATGGACAACGTCTTTCTCATGGCCACCATCTTCGGCTTCCTCGCGATTCCGCGGCAGTACCAGCACAAGGTGCTGTTCTGGGGAATCATGGGCGTGCTCGTGCTGCGGGCGTTGATGATCGGTCTGGGCGCGACCCTGATTCACGAATTCAGCTGGATTCTCTACGTGTTCGGGCTCTTCCTCGCCGTGACCGGCCTGAAGATGCTGTTCAGCAAGGTTGATGATCACCCTGATCTCGAGCGCAACCTGCTGGTCAGGTTCCTGCGCAAGCATCTGCGGGTCACGAACACACTGCACGAGCAGCGCTTCTTCGTGCGTCAGCCCGACGCGACGGGCAAGCCCGTACTGTGGGCGACGCCGCTGTTCCTCGCGCTGATCCTGATCGAGTGTGCCGACCTGGTCTTCGCGGTCGACAGCGTCCCGGCGATTTTCGCCATTACCCAGGATCCGTTCATCGTCTATACGTCGAACATTTTCGCCATCCTCGGGCTTCGGGCGCTCTATTTCGCGCTCGCCGCCATGATCCATCGCTTTGCGTATTTGAAGTACGCACTGGCGCTGGTACTGGTGTTCATCGGCGCGAAGATCTTCCTGGTGGGCATCATCGGCAAGATCCCGTCGGTCATCTCCTTGAGCGTGACCGTGGCATTGCTGGCCGGGGGCGTCATCGTGTCGATGTACAAGACCCGGAACGTGCAGCCCGGTGGCACGGCGGCTGACGAAGGAGAGCGCTGAGCACGACGGCGGGCAACAATGCGTGGCGCGGGCGTGTACTAGCGTCTGGCCGGAACGCTTTCGCTGCCCGCGAAGTCTTCACTGCGAGAGTCGGCTCGCGGGGTTCTACAATCGAACCTACTGCCTCAACCGCCCCGCAGCGTCATATGACGAGGATGTGATGACAATCGCCAATCAGCAATTCGCCAGCGACAACTATTCCGGCATCTGCCCAGAAGCCTGGGAGGCCATGGCCCGCGCAAACCAGGGCCACGAAAGGGCCTACGGCGACGACCAGTGGACCACGCGCGCGGCCGATCACTTTCGCCAGCTGTTCGAAACCGACTGCGAGGTGTTCTTCGCCTTCAACGGCACGGCGGCCAATTCCCTGGCGTTGTCGTCGCTTTGCCAGAGTTACCACAGCGTGATCTGCGGTGACATCGCTCATATCGAAACCGACGAATGCGGTGCCCCGGAGTTCTTCTCGAACGGCTCCAAGCTGCTGCTGGCCCCGACGGAGCAGGGCAAGCTGACGCCTGCAGCGATTCGCGGGGTCGCGCTCAAGCGCAAGGACATCCATTACCCCAAGCCCCGCGTGGTGAGCCTGACCCAGGCCACCGAAGTCGGCACCGTCTACCAGCCCGACGAGCTGCGTGCGATCAGCGCGACCTGCCGGGAGCTCGGGCTGCACCTGCACATGGATGGCGCGCGCTTCGCCAACGCCTGCGCGCACCTGGGCCTGTCGCCGGCGGAGCTCAGCTGGAAAGTTGGCGTCGACGTGCTCTGCTTCGGTGGCACCAAGAACGGCATGGCGGTAGGCGACGCCATCCTGTTTTTCAATCGCGAACTGGCGACCGATTTCGAGTACCGCTGCAAGCAGGCCGGTCAGCTCGCCTCCAAGATGCGTTTTCTTTCGGCGCCCTGGGTTGGCCTGTTGGAAAACGGCGCCTGGCTGAAATACGCCGCCCACGCCAACCGCTGTGCCCGGCTGCTGGCCGAGCTGATACAGGACCTGCCGGGCGTCGAGCTGATGTTTCCGGTGCAGGCCAACGGCGTCTTCGTCAGCCTGCCGCCAACCGCGCTGGACGCGCTGAGAAGCCGCGGCTGGATGTTCTACACCTTCATCGGGGTCGGCGGCGCGCGGTTCATGTGCTCGTGGGACACCAGCGAAGCCCGCGTGCGGCAGCTGGCCGATGACATTCGCGCGGCGGTAACCGGCGCCCTGTAGGCGCAGCGACCGGTGCATCGAGCGGGCAGCGCCTAGGGGCAGCGCCCGTTGCGCTGAGGATGTTCAGATACCGCCGAGCGTGGCTACCAGTACCGCCTTGATGGTGTGCATGCGGTTCTCGGCCTGGTCGAAGACGATGCTCGCCGGCGACTCGAACACCTCGCCGGTGACTTCGATCCCGCCGGCCAGCTCGGGATGATGCTCGGCGATCTCCTTGCCGACCTTGGTCTCGGCGTTGTGGAACGCCGGCAGGCAGTGCATGAACTTCACCCGCGGATTGCCGGCGGCCTGCATCAGCGCCGCGTTGACCTGATAGGGCAGCAGCAGGGCGATGCGCTCGCCCCAGGCCGCGACCGGCTCGCCCATCGACACCCAGACATCGGTGTGGATGAAGTCGACGTCGCGGACCGCTTCGCGCGGGTCCTCGGTCAGTGTCAGCTGCGCGCCGGACTGCGCGGCGAAGGTGCGACAGGCGGCCAGGTGTTCTTCATGCGGCCAGAGCGCCTTGGGCGCGCCGATGCGCACGTCCATGCCCAGCTTGGCGCCGACCAGCAGCAGCGAATTGCCCATGTTGTTGCGCGCATCGCCGACATAGGCGTAGCGGATCTGGTGCAGCGGCTGGTCGCTGTGCTCGCGCATGGTCAGCACGTCGGCGAGCATCTGGGTGGGGTGGTACTCGTCGGTCAGGCCGTTGAACACCGGCACGCCGGAAAACTGCGCAAGCTCCTCGACCACATGCTGGCTGAAACCACGGTATTCGATGGCGTCGTACATGCGCCCGAGCACGCGGGCGGTGTCCTTCATGGTTTCCTTGTGGCCGATTTGCGAAGACGTTGGGTCGATGTAGGTGACGTTGGCGCCCTGGTCGTAGGCGGCGACCTCGAAGGCGCAGCGGGTGCGGGTCGAGGTCTTCTCGAAGATCAGCGCGATGTTCTTGCCCTTGAGGTGTTGGTGCTCGGTACCGCTGTACTTGGCGTGCTTGAGATCGCGCGCCAGATCGAGCAGGTAGCGCAGCTCGCGCTCGCTGTGGTGGGTGAGGCTGAGCAGGTGCCGGTTGTGCAGGTTGAAGGCCATCGGGTTGCCTCCTCAATAGTCGACCGGATCGCGGATGATCGGGCAGGTCATGCAGTGGCCGCCGCCACGGCCGCGGCCCAGTTCGCTGGCATCGATGGTGATGACCTCGACGCCGGCCTTGCGCAGCAGGGTGTTGGTATAGGTGTTGCGGTCGTAACCGATGACCACGCCGGGCTCAAGCGCGACCACGTTGTTGCCGTCGTCCCACTGCTCGCGCTCAGCTTCGTAGCTGTCGCCGCCGGTTGCCACGGTGCGTAGCTTTTGGATGCCGAGGGCTTCGGCGACCACCTCGAGAAAGCTCTTTTCTTCGCGGCGCACGTCGATCCCGCCGGATCTGCTCTCGTCCGGGCGCAGGCTGAAGGGGGTGATCGTCTGCACCGCTTCGGGGTAGATGGTCACCAGATCGCGATCGCAGAAGCTGAACACGGTATCCAGGTGCATGGCGGCGCGGCTTACCGGCAGCCCGGCGACAATCACTCGCTCGGCGGCGCCCTGCTGGAACAGCGATTGCGCCAGCTGGCCGATGGCCTGGCGCGAGGAGCGCTCGCCCATGCCGATCAGCACCACGCCATTGCCCAGCGGCATCACGTCGCCGCCCTCGAGTGTGGCGAGGCCGTGATCCTGCTCCGGGTCGCCGTACCAGACCTGGAAATCCGCATGGGCGAAGGTTGGGTGAAAGCGGTAGATGGCGGCGGCGAGCAGCGTTTCCTGCCGGCGCGCAGTCCAGTGCATCGGGTTGAGCGTCACGCCGCCATAGATCCAGCACGTGGTGTCACGGGTGAACAGGGTGTTTGGCAGTGGCGGCAGGATGAAGCTCGAGTGGCCCAGGTAGTCGCGAAACATCTTCACGATCTCGCCGCTCTGCGTCCCGTGCAGGTCGTCGGCACAGACGCCGCCGATCAGGTATTCGGCCAGCCGGCGTGGCTCCAGCTCTTCCATCCAGGCGCGCACCTCGTGATGCAGGCCGAGCCCGATCAGATTGGGCGTCAGCTTGCGGTCGAGCAGCCAGCGCTTGGCGTCGGCGTTGTGCAGGGTTTCGGTGAGCAGGTTGTGCATTTCCAGCACCTCGACGCCGCGCTCGCGCATCTTGGTGACGAAGTCGAAATGGTCACGCTTGGCCTGGCTGACCCACAGCACATCGTCGAACAGCAGTTCGTCGCAGTTGGATGGCGTGAGACGTTGATGGGCCAGGCCCGGCGAGCAGACCAGCACCTGGCGCAGCTTGCCGACTTCCGAGTGCACGCCCAGGGGGGCGGTGGGAATAGCCATGAGGAAATCTCCTGTCATGCCCCTGGCCTTGCCCGACGGCAGGCCAGGCCGATCAAAGGGTCAGGAAGCCGTCATACAGGCCGTAGGCGGCGATCACTGCACCGATCAGCACGCCAGCGAAGATCAGCTTTTCCAGCAAGGTGAACACCGACTGGCCGCACTCACGTCTGGCCCTGGCGAACAGCAACGCGCCAGGGGCATAGAGCAGGGCCGACAACAGCAGGTACTGAACGCCACCGGCATATAGCAGCCACGCGGCGTAGAGCAACGCAACCAGGGCGATCAGCAGGTCCTTGCGGCGCGCGCCCGGTTCGTTCTCATAGGTTTCGCCGCGCCAGCTCACCAGCACCGCATAGGCGGCCGACCAGAAGTAGGGCACCAGGATCATCGACGTCGCCAGGTACAGCAGGTGGAGGTAGGTGGCGTCGTTGAACAGGGTGATCACCAGCATTAGCTGGATCAGCCCGTTGGACAGCCACAGCGCGTTGCTCGGGACTTGCCGGGCGTTCTCTTTGCGCAGGAACGCCGGCATGGTGTGATCCCGGGCGCCGGCGAAGAGGATCTCGGCGCAAAGCAGCGTCCAGGCCAGCAGGCCGCCGAGCAACGAGACGATCAGGCCGACGCTGACCAGCAAGGCCCCCCAGCGCCCGACCACATGCTCCAGCACGCCGGCCATCGACGGGTTCTTCAACGCCGCCAGTTCCGGCTGGCTCATGATGCCCATCGAAAGCACGTTCACCAGCACCAGCAGAAGCAGCACGCCATAGAAGCCGATCACCGTCGCCTTGCCGATGTCCCGGCGATCCTGCGCCCGTGCCGAGTAGATGTTGGCGCCTTCGATACCGATGAATACCCAGACGGTGACCAGCATCATTCCGCGCACCTGGTTCATGACGCTGCCCAGTTCCAGGTTGCCTTTGCCCCAGAAGTCGGCGACGAAGATGTCGAACCTGAAGGCCAGCGCAGCGAGCACGATGAACAGCACCAGCGGTACGACCTTGGCGATGGTGGTGATCAGGTTGAGGAAGGCGGCCTCGCGGATGCCGCGCAGCACCAGGAAGTGGATGGCCCAGAGCAGCACGGACGCACAGGCGATCGCCGGCCCGGTATTACCCTCGCCGAAGGCCGGGAAGAACAGCCCGAGGGTGCTGAACAACAGGACCATGTAACTGACGTTGCCGATCCAGGCGCTGATCCAGTAACCCCAGGCCGACGAAAAGCCCATGTAGTCGCCGAAGCCTGCCTTGGCGTAGGCATAGACGCCGGTATCCAGCTCGGGTTTACGGTTCGCCAGCGTCTGGAACACCAGCGCCAGCGTGAGCATGCCGACCCCGGTGATGCCCCAGCCGATCAGCACGGCGCCGGCGCTGGCGCTGGCCGCCATGTTCTGCGGCAGCGAAAAGATGCCGCCGCCGATCATCGAGCCGACCACGAGTGCAATCAGAGCACTCAGGCGCAGCTTTTGCGCAGATTGAGACATTCGAAAACGCTCCCTATCGTCGATTCCCAGCTATCAAGCGCTTGTATCGCGGCGTCAGGCATGACCTGAGTCAGCGTTTCGGCGGTTCGCTGAGTATCGACCACAAAGCGCGTTTCATCCTGTTCGCCTCAGTGCGGGCGATGCTTTCCGCGAAGTGCTGAAGCAACCCTCACCGATTCGCGAACGGCGTGCCGTTGCTCCAGCCGCCGCCCAGGCTGCGGAACAGATCGACAAGGGCGATCTGTCGTCGTGTGCTGGTCTCGATGTAATCGGACTCATTGGTGAAGTGGCTACGCTGCGCATCGAGGTAGCGCAGGTGGCTATCCACGCCGCCCTCGTAGCGCGCCTTGGCGAGCTTCAGCGTCGCGCTGCTGGTGTTGGCCAGGTTCCGCCGTGCGGTTTCCTCGCGACGCAGGGTGTCGGTGGCGCTCAGTGCATCAGCCACTTCGCGGAAGGCGGTCTGGATGGTGCCTTCGTAAGCCGCGACGGCCGAGTCCTTGCGCACCTTGGCCAGATCCAGGTTGGCGCTGTTGCGCCCGGCATCGAAGATCGGCAGCGACAGCGTCGGTACGAAGCTCCAGGCGCGCGAACCGCCATCGAACAGCCCGGAGATTTCCGCGCTGGCCGTGCCGAAGCTGCCGGTCAGGCTGATGCGCGGAAAGAACGCCGCGCGGGCCGCACCGATGTCGGCGTTGCGCGCCTTGAGCCGATGTTCGGCAGCGAGAATGTCCGGGCGGCGTTCGATCAGTTCGGACGGGGTGCCCGGCGCGATGTCCTGAATCAGCATGGGCTTGTCCTGCGGTGCCTGCGGGACGTGCTGGGCTGCGTCCGCGGTGCCGAGCAGCAGCACCAGGGCGTTGAGCGCCTGCTGCTTCTGCCGCGCGTTGCTTTCCAGCTCGGCGCGGGCCTGCTCGACCAGCCCGAGCGCTTCCTGATAGTCCAGTGCGGTAGCCGCGCCGGCGGTGCGCCGCTGGCTGATCAGGCCCAGCGAGTTTTCGCGGCTGGCCAGGGTCTGCTCGGTGAGCAACAGGCGCCGTTGGGCGCCGTCGTAGGTGAGATACGCCTGGCTGACTTCGGCGATCAACGCGATGCGCGCGCTGCGGCCGGCTTCCTCGGTAGAGAGGTACTGCTCCAGCGCCGCGTCGGTCAGGTTCTTCACCCGGCCGAACAGGTCCAGCTCGTACTCGGGCAGCGATAGGCCGACCTGATAGCTGCTGCTGACGCCCGAGCTGCCGCTGTTCGACAGATCCGCCGGCAACCGTTGGCGATTGCCATTGGCGGAGCCATTCAGGCCGGGTACGCGGTCGGCGCGCTGGATGCGGTACTGGGCGCGCGCCTGCTCGATGTCCAGCAGGGTCTGGCGCAGCGAGCGATTGTTGTCCAGGGCAATGCTCACCAGCTGGCGCAAGTCAGGGTCGACGATGAAGCGCTGCCACTCCAGGCTGGCCGCTGCCGTACCCGTCTGGGTGGTGGCGCTCCAGCTCTGTGCCACCGGCGCTTGGGGATGTTCGTAGCTGGGCGCCAGCGAGCAGCCGGACAGGGCCAGGGCCAGCAGCATGAGGGCAGGTTTGCGCAGGGCGGTCATTGCGCGGTCTCCGAGGGTTGATGCGCAGTTTTGGGCTGGCGACGCAGCAGCGACAGCAGCCAGACGAAGCAGACGGGCACGAAGATCACCCCCAGCAGGGTGGCGCTGAGCATGCCGCCGATGACTCCGGTGCCGATGGCGCGCTGACTGGCCGCGCCGGCGCCGCTGGCGATCACCAGCGGTACCACGCCGAGAATGAACGCCATGGAAGTCATGATGATCGGGCGAAAGCGCAGGCGTGCGGCCTGGATGGCGGCGTCGCGCAGGCTGTGGCCCTGTTCCCAGAGCTCCTTGGCGAACTCGACGATGAGGATCGCATTCTTCGCCGCCAGGCCGATGATGGTGATCAGGCCGACCTTGAAGTACACGTCGTTGGGCAGTCCGGTGGCTGTCACCGCGAGCACCGCGCCGAGGGCGCCGATCGGCACGATGAGCATCACCGCCAGCGGGATTGCCCAGCTCTCGTAGAGCGCTACCAGCAGCAGGAACACCACCAGGATCGCCAGCGCGAACAGTTGGCTGGCCTGGCCGCTGGCCACCTTCTCCTGGTAGGAGAGGCCGGTCCATTCGTAGCCGATGCCGGTTGGCAGCTCGGCGGCCAGGCGCTGCATCTCGGCCATCGCTTCGCCGGTACTGACGCCGGGCGCGGCGTCGCCGGAAATGCGGATCGACGGGTAGCCGTTGTAGCGCGCCAGCTGCACCGGGCCTTCTTCCCAGCCGGTGCTGACGAAGGCGGACAGCGGCACCAGCTCGCCGGAACTGTTGGGTACGTAGAGCTTGAGCACGGCTTCGGGCGTCATCCGGTCGCCCTGTTCGGCCTGCACCACCACGCGTTGCTGGCGGCCGGCGTTGGCGAAGTCGTTGATCACCGAGGAGCCGAACGCGGTGGACAGCGCGCTGCTGATGGACTCGAAACTGACACCCAGCGTGCGCGCCTTTTCCCGGTCGATCTTGAGGCGCAGCTGCGGCGCCTCGGCGAGGCCTTCCATCATGGCGTAGAGAATCTTCGGGTTGCCGTTGGCCTGGCCGAGCAGCTGGTCGCGGGCCGCCAGCAACGCCTCGCGGCCGAGACCGGCGCGATCCTGCAGGCGCAGCGAGAAGCCGCCAGAGTTGCCCAGGCCGTCGATTGGTGGCGGCGTCACGGCCATGATCGCGCCATCGCTGATGCCGGCGAAGCGCTCATTCACTGCGGCTGTTTCCGCTTCGGCGGATTGCGATTGATCGCGCACCGACCAGTCTTTCAAGGTCGGAAAGGCCAGCGCGGCATTCTCGCCCATGCCGGAAAAACTGAAGCCCATCACCAGGAAGGACGACGCCACCGCCTCGCGCGATTGCAGGAATTGCTCCAGCTGCTGGCCGGTGACATCGGTGCGCGCGCGGGTGGCGCCCGGCGGCAGCTGGATGTCGACGATCATGTAGCCCTGGTCCTCCACCGGCACGAAGGATTCCGGCAGGCGCAGGTAGCTGTAGCCGAGCAGCGCGACGATGCCGGCATAGATCAGCATGTAGCGTCCGGCGCGCCGCGCCAGCGCACCATTCAGCCGGGTATAGCGCTCGGTCAGGCGAGCGAAGCCCCGGTTGAAGGCACCGAAGAAGCCGCGTTTTTCGTGGTGTCCCTCGGGGATCGGCTTGAGCAGCGTGGCGCACAGGGCCGGGGTGAAGGTCAGGGCGAGAAAGCCCGAGAACAGGATCGACACCGCCAGCGACAGCGAGAACTGCTGGTAGATCACCCCGACGGAGCCGGCCATGAACGCCAGCGGCAGGAACACCGCCGAGAGCACCAGCGTGATACCGATGATCGCGCCGGATACCTGGCCCATCGCCTTGACCGTGGCGGCGGGCGGGGAGAGGCCTTCCTCGGCCATGATCCGCTCGACGTTCTCCACCACCACGATGGCGTCGTCCACCAGGATGCCGATGGCCAGCACCATGCCGAACATGGTCATCATGTTCACCGAGAAGCCCAGCAGGTACATCATCGTCAGCGTGCCCAGCAGGCACACCGGCACCACGATCGCCGGGATCAGCGTGTAGCGCACGTTCTGCAGGAACAGGAACATCACCAGGAATACCAGCACCATGGCTTCGATCAGCGTGTGGATGACCTTCTCGATGGCCACGCCGACGAAGCGCGAAGTGTCGTAGGGCACCGAGTACTCGACGTCGTCGGGGAAGTTGGCTGACAGCTCGTCCAGCCGCTGTTTCACCAGCGCGGCGGTCTGCAGCGCGTTGGCGCCGGGCGAGAGCTGGATGGCGCCGGCCACGGTGGGCTTGCCATCCAGACGTGCGGTGAAGTTGTAGCTTTCGCTGCCCACCTCCAGGCGCGCGACGTCGGCCAGCTTCACGGCAGAACCGTCCGGATTGGCGCGCAGGACGATGCGGCCGAACTCGTCCGGGTCATCCAGGGTGCCTTTCACGGCGAGGGTGGCGGTCAGCTCCTGCTCGCTGCTGCCGGGAGAGGCGCCGAAGCTGCCGGCCGGCACCTGCACGTTCTGCCCGCGGATGGCGTTGCTCACGTCATCGATGGACAGGCCGTAGCCGACCAGCTTCTGCGGATCGATCCACACGCGCATGGCGGCTTCGGAGGAGAAGAACTGCAGCTTGCCGACGCCGGACACTCGGCGCAGCTCGTTGTTGATGTTGCGCGCCGCGTAGTCACCAAGGGCGGTGGTGTCGCTGCGCTGTGCGCCTTCCTTGTAGCTGAGCGCGTAGATCAGCAGGAAGCCGGCGCTGGTCTGCTCGACTTCCAGTCCCTGCGTGAGCACGGCCTGCGGCATGCGCGCCTCGGCCTTCTTCAGGCGGTTCTGCACGTCGACCTGGGCCAGTTCCGGGTTGGTGCCGGGCTGGAAGGTGACCACCACCTCGGCCATGCCGTTGGAGTTGCTGGTGGACTCAAAGTAGAGCAGGCCCTTGGCGCCGTTGAGCTCCTCCTCGATCACGCTGGTGACCGAATCGACCAACACCTGCGCCGAGGCGCCGGGGTAGGTGGCGGTGACGGTGATCTGCGGCGGCGCCACGCTGGGGTACTGGGAGACTGGCAGCAGGGGAATCGCCAGCAGACCGGCCAGGGTAATGAACAGCGCCACCACCCACGCGAAGTTGGGACGCTTGATGAAGAACAGTGACATGTGAAATTCCTCGCGGAGGCTTCGCTTACGATCTGCTGCGCGGCGGCGGCGCGGTGGGGCGTTCTCTCACCTGCATCCGCCTTGGTCTGGTTCGCAAGATCGTCGATGGGCTTACTGGCGCGATGCCTGCTGTGACTCCTGGGCGGTACGGGGCTCGACCTTGGCGCCGGGCTGCAGGCCGGTGAGGCCACCGACGATGACCTGCTCGCCACCGGACAGGCCCTGGCTGATCTGCCAGCGCGAGCCATGCATGGCGCCGGTCTGCACCTGGCGCGTCTCGACGCGGCTGTCGGCGCCGATCACCAGCACGTGGGCACTGCCATCGGTGGTGCGCTGCACCGCGCGTTGCGGCACGAGAATGGCGTTGGCGTCGGTACCCTGGGGGGCTGTAACGCGCACGTACATGCCCGGCAGCAGCAAGCCGTCGGCATTGTCGAACTTGCCACGCAGCGAGACTTGACCAGTGCCGCGGTCCACCGAGATGTCGGAGAACAGCAGCTCGCCCTCGCGTTCGTAAGGCGTGCCTTCGATGCGCAGGCGCAGGACCTGGCTCTGGCCGGCGGCGAGGTTGCCGCTCTGCAGGGCTTCACGCAGGCGCAGGGCGTCTGCCACCGGCTGGGTGAAGTCGGCGTAGATCGGGTCCAGCTGCTGGATGCGCGCCATCAGCGTGGCGTCGCCCTGGCCGACCAGCGCGCCCTCGGTCACCAGCGCACGGCCGATACGCCCGGAGATCGGCGCCTTGACCGAGGCATAGCCCAGGTTCAGCCGCGCGGTTTCCACGTCCGCCTGGGCCGAGCGCACCGAGGCCTGGGCGCTGCGCAGGTCGGCGGTGGCGCTATCGAAGTCCTGCTGGCTCACTGCTTCGATCTTTACCAGCGGTTCGTAGCGCCTCACCCGTGCCTGGGCCTCCTGCTGCGCCGCCTGCGCGCGCGCCAGTTCGCCTTCGGCGCGCGACACCGCGGCCTTGAGCGGCGCGGGGTCGATCTGGAAGAGCAGGTCGCCGGCCTTCACGTCGGCGCCTTCCTCGAAGCGCTTCTGCACCACGATGCCGGCCACCCGCGCGCGCACCTCGGCGACGCGCATCGGCTCGATGCGTCCCGGCAATTCCGACGTGAGCGTGAGCGGCTCGGTCGCTACCGTCACCACATCCACCGGACGGGCCGTCTCGGCGGCCGGCTCCGGCGCTTCGGATTGTTCGCAGCCCACCAGTACCGCTACCAGCGCACCGGCTATTCCCAATGCACGCAACCTGCCCATGTTTTCACCCGGGTCCGTTTGATCGAAAAGGCGCGCATGATCCTTGGTCGATCTATTTGAGTCAATAAAGTCTCAAGTGAATCATTTTAGTTGTAAAACGTATCGCGTCCTTCACAAAGCGCCGTTCGCTTCTTCACAATGAGGCGTGACCGCGACCTGACTGAGACCACGAATGACGCTATCTGCTCATGATGAACGACTCCTCAAAGCGCTGGCCGTGGCCATCGTCGATCGCCCGCGCGCGACGCTGAAGGAGCTGGCGGAAGCAGCCGGCGTGAGCAAGGCGACGCTGCATCGTTTTTGCGGCACGCGTGACAATCTGGTGGAGATGCTCATGAGCTACGGCGAGCGCGTGCTCAACCAGGTGATCAGCGATTGCGAGCTGCAAACCACCGAGCCGCTGATCGCGCTGCGCAGGCTCATCCACGAGCACCTGACGCATCGCGAGATTCTGGTCTTCCTGATGTTCCAGTATCGCCCGGACAGCCTTGACCCGGCTGTCGACGGCCGCTGGCAGCCCTACAGCGATGCGCTGGACGCCTTCTTTCTCCGCGGGCAGCAGGCCGGGGTGCTGCGTATCGACATCACTGCGGCGGTCTTCACCGAACTCTTTCTCGCACTGATCTACGGCATGGTCGATGCCGAGCGCCGCGGGCGTGCGGCCAGGTCCAGTTCCGCGGGCATGCTGGAACGGATGTTCCTCGATGGCGCAGCCATAACCCGCTGAGCTGATCTGCACTGCCGGCGCAGGAGGCCAAGCGCCTATTCGCCCTCCTTGCTGCGGGCGCCACTTGGAATCGGGCAGGTTGGGCATGGCGGTAGCGTCATGCCCCGAGGGTACTCAGCGCACCTTGAACCGGTTGACGACAGCCGTGAGCCGCCCGTTGGTGCTCAGCAGCGACTCGGCGCTGCGGTCGACGCTCACGCCACTTTCCACCAGCTCATCGACGACGTGGCGCACGGCCACCATGTTGCGGTTGATCTCCTCGGCCACCGCACTTTGTTCCTCGGCGGCCGTGGCGATCTGGGTGCTCAGGTCGTTGATGTGAACCACCGAACCGGCCATCTCGTCCAGTCCGACGGTGACCTGGGCGGTTTTGTCCGCCGTGGCCTGGCAGCTGAGTTTGGTCTGTTCCATGGCCTGCACGGCCGAACCGACCGCCTCCTGCAGACGCTGCAGCGTCTCGTTGATTTCCGAGGTGCTCTGCTGGGTACGCGCGGCCAGTGCGCGAACCTCATCGGCGACCACGGCGAAACCGCGGCCTTGCTCGCCGGCCCGCGCGGCTTCGATGGCCGCGTTCAGCGCCAGCAGGTTGGTTTGCCCGGCGATGCCGCCGATAACCCCGAGCACGTCGTTGATGCGCTGGGCGTCGGCTTCCATTGCCTGCACCTTGGCGGTTGCGCTTTCAACTTCGCTGACCAGCGACCGCACGCTGCTGGAGGCATCGTCGACGACCCGCTTCGAGGAGAGGGCGTTGTGGTTGGCGGTCTGGGTGAAGGTGGCGGTATCGCTGGCGCTCTGTGCAACGGATTCGGCCGTCGAACTCATCTCGTTGATGGCCGTGACCGCCTGGTCCGTTTCCAGCGCATGTCGCGCCAGGGCCTCGTTGGTCGTGCGGGACAGTTGCTTGAGCTGACCGATCTCGCTGTGGATCTGCGTGGTGGCGTCGCTCACATCGATCATCATCTTCTGCAGATAGGCGATGAAACCGTTGATCGAACGCCCCACCTGATCGACTTCGTCATCGCCCTTGATGGCGATTCGCTGGGTCAGGTCGGCATCGCCGGCCGACAGCGCATCGATGTTCGAGCGCAGCACGCCGAGGCGCTTCATGAGCTGGTTGAGCGCGACGATCATCAGCGCCAGCAGCACGACGACCATGGGAATCTGCAGTGACGCCAGTGTCTTGAGCATGGCATCGCTGCGCGCTTCGAGCTGCGCGGTAGGCAGCGCCGCCGCCAGCAGCCAGGGCGTGCCTTCGATCGGCGTCAGGAAGAAGCTGAATTGCTCACCGTCCTTGGCGCTGTAGGTCATGCGCTCCTGCTGCGAGCGACCCGCGAGCGCCTGCTGGAGGGTGGCGATGAACGGCGACTGGCCGGCCAGCTCCGCGACGTTGCGCAGCACCATGTCGCCCGGCAGCTGCGGCTGGTTGCTGAGGATCTTGCCGTCGGCCTCGACGAGCATGACTTCGCCACCGATCTCATCCTGCTTCTCGGCGACCAGCCGATTGAAGAAGCCGAGCGTCAGATCGATCGTCGAAACGCCCCAGGCGGTGCCGCTCTTGTAGATGGTCATCGCACAGTTGGTGCGTGGCTCGGCGCTCGCGTCGTCTTTGTAGGCGGCCGCCCAGACGCATTTTCCCCGCGGAGCCTGCATGCCGCCGCGGTGCCAGGGCTGCTCGAAGTAGTTCAGCGACTCGGCCGAATTCCAGTGCGTATTGACGATCAGTTTTCCCGCCGGGTCGCGGTGATAGAACGTGCTGTGTTTATCCTGGCCGGAAGTCCGCGCGCCCGGCATGGGCCAGATGCCGCCACCAAACACCTTCACGTCACCGTACTGATCGATCAGGCCAGGCAGGATACGGTCGATCTCATCGCTTTCCAGCATCGGAACGGTCTGGGTGATGCTGCGTGCCTGGGCTTCGACGCGCGCCAGCTCCATCGCGATGTGCTCACCGATTTCGGTGACCTGGGACATCACGATGGTTTCGCCGGCGGCCATGAGTTGTGGCGCGACAAAGCGCTGGATACCGAGCATCGTCAGCAGCATGACAAGCAGCACGAAGCCGATGAAGGTGATGGTGTAACGCGCCTTTATCGTGTTGAAAGCAAACATCTAATCCTCAGCATCAAGACAGCCGGCCCAGCGGATGGGCATGGCGATGGCGGTCTATCGGCGCGCAGGTGCGTTGCATGAGCTTCGGCTGACCAGCGGTCGGCGGTCCGGCGGCCCGGCTGGCGCGAAACAGGCCGAGCGGGCGCATGCGACTACCGCCGCCGTACGGTTGGTTCAGCTGATCGAACTCGACCCGAACGATTGCCGGGATTAATCCACAGATGCTGTGGATAACGGCGTTGATATCTCCAGAACAACTTGCGCGACGCCTTGCTGGCCGGGTGCTGGCTGCGAATTGAGTGTTTTCTGTTCGGTAATGTCTTTGAAATCAGTGCGATGCGCCGCCGGCGACGCTCATGGATGAGCTGATCCGTGCCCCGGTGTTTCAATGAAGGAAGCACCGGGCCGTGTGTGCTACGGAATCAACAAGGCCACCAGCGCTGTGGCGACGATCAACACGGCGATGACATGGCTTGAACTCAGGCCCCACGCGCGCTGGCGCGAATTGCGATCGAACCGGCCGCGCGCGTCGTGCAGCCCGTTGACCGGCTCGAACAGGTTGCCCGCCTGTTGCGCCAACTCCGTGTCGCCGCTCATCTGGCCGGACCAGGCACCGCGCGCCAGCAGTCGATCGAGCAGGCCCGGAAAGAACAGCGTGCCGATGATCGCCTTGATGGTCGGCGCTCCGAGCCATAGCTCGCGCGGTGGGGCATTCACCACGTTGAAGATGGCTCGCGCCGCGACGTAGGGATCGTGGATCGGTGGGACCGGTTGGACGCGCTTGCCGAGCTTGTTGCGCGCCCAGTCGAACTGGGGTGTGTTCATCGCCGGCAGCTGGACCATGCACAGCCTGATCTTGCTGGCGTGATGAATGAGTTCGCACCTCAGCGAGTCGGTAAAGCCACGCACCGCGAACTTCGCGCCGCAATAGGCCGATTGCAGCGGGATGGCCCGATAGGCCAGCGCCGAGCCGACCTGGATGATCAGGCCGCGGTTGCGCGGACGCATCAGTTCAAGCGCCGCCAGCGTGCCGTGCACGGTGCCCAGGTAGGTCACTTCGGTGACACGCCGTATCTCTTCCGGCAGCAATTGGTCGACCGGGGCGAATACCGTCACCATCGCCGAGTTGATCCAGACGTCCACCGGGCCGAGTTCGGCTTCGAATCGCTGCGCAGCGGTGTTCAGTTGTTCCGCGTCGGCCACGTCCGCACTGATCGCCAGCGTCGCGACCTCGTACGGCTGTAACTCTTCCAGCGTCAGCGCCAGCCCCTCGTCGCTGCGTGCCACCAGGCCGATGGAATAACCGGCAGCGGCGAAAACATGCGCGGTGGCGCGCCCGACGCCGGCGCTGGCACCGCAGATCACGACGACCGGACGGTCAGGGTTGTTCATTCGTTTCGCCTTGCAAAGGTTCGAGCAGTAGAGGCACGCGCAGGCACAGGGTTCCCTTCACCTGTGGCCAAATGCCCGCTATCCGGTGTTTCAAGGCCGGTCCGGCTTGCCGAACAGCGCATCGAGTTCCGCACCGGAGGCCGCAGTGGCGAAGCCGTCGAAACGTCCCTGCTCGGCGATGGTGCGCGCCGCGCGCAGAAATCCGCCCCATGCCGCTCGTGCCAGCGCGCCACCGACACTGATACGCCGGACGCCGAGATCGGCGAGGTCCTGCACGGTCAGCTCGCTGTCCCAGCCGATCAGCACATTGACCGGCTTCGGCGCGACCGCGGCGACGACGGCGGCGATCTGCTCACGTGTGCGGATACCCGGTGCGTAGAGGCAGTCAGCGCCGGCAGCGGCATAGGCCTGCAGGCGCGAAATGGCGTCGTCGAGATCGGCACGACCGACGAAGAAGTTCTCCGCACGGCCGATCAGCAAGGTATCGCCGCCGTGTGCGTCGATCGCCGCGCGGGCGGCAGCGATGCGCTCGACCGACTCGCAAATGTCGCGCAGCGGTGCCTGCGCGTCGCCGGTCGAGTCTTCGATGGAAATGCCCGCCACGCCGGTTTCGATCGCCAACCGCACGCTTTCGGCCACGCCTTCGGGGGTATCGGCGTAGCCGCTCTCGAAATCGGCGTTCACCGGCAGGTCGGTGGCCTGGGCCATGTAGCGCATATGCGCCAGCACCGCGTCGCGCGGCATCTGGCCGTCCGCACGGGCGCACGACCACGCGTAGCCCGAACTGGTTGTCGCCAGCGCCTTGAAGCCGAGTCCGGCGAGGACGCTGGCGCTGCCGGCATCCCACGGGTTGGGCAAAACGAAACAACCGGACTGGTGCAACGTGCGAAAGGCGGCGCGCTTTTGCGAAACACAGGAAGGGCTCATCGACGTTCTCCTTGGCGCCGCCGTCTTTCGCCTTCTGGGTTCGCCTGCAGCGCAACCAGGCTGCGCTGCAGGCGAGGGCAAGAACGAAGAGGCGAGCGACGTGGCATCGATTCAGACCAGCAAGCCTAGTCTCAACTCGCCAATTCGAGCACGGCGGGTGCTTCGCAAAGGGCGCCTGTCGTCGCAACAGCTCAGAAGCTGATGACGGTCTTCAAGCCGAACACGACGCTGTCCCGCTCATCCGCGTAGCCGCCGGGCTGGTGGAAGTACTGAATGTTCGGGCTCAGCGAAACGGCAGGCGTCAGCGCGACGCGGTAGTAGAGTTCGGCCGGATACTCCCTGTCTGGCACCGGCTCGCCTTGTTCGCGCAGACGGCGACGCGAGTCGTCGTTGATTTCCAGGCGCCCGAGGGCAAGGCCGACTTCGTCATCCGGGCGGCTGGCAAACGGTGCGGAGAGGATGCCGCCGACCTGCCAGACCCGCTCGATGTAGGTCACGTCCGGGTCGGACTGAATCAAGTGGGCGAACAGCTTGAAGCGTCGCGCGGACACCGCCGTGCTCTGCCAGAGCTGCTGTTCGGCCATCAGGTAGCCGCCGGTGGCCTGGTCGTGTTCGGCGGCAGGCGCACCGGAAAGCGCCATCGGCCGGCCCGCAGCGTCACGGTAGACGTCCTCGAAGTCGCCGGTATTGCGCCACAGGCCCAGCCGATAGGCGCCGGGCTGGCCAGAGAAGGTCGGCGTCCAGCCCAGTTCGGCAACCGCGTGGTAGCCAGTGGTGCCCGACGGGCTGCCGAAGTTCAGGCCCTGCTCGCGCTCGGTGAAACGCGGATTGACCTGATACAGGGCGGTCTGCAGCGACCATTCTTGATTGAACTGATAACGCGCAGTGGCGCCCCACTGGCTGATCGGCCAGGTGTACCAGTTGGGCGTGATGTAGCCGGGCACCGTGCCGCAGAAACCGAGGTTCTGGAACGGGCAGGCGAAGGGGAATATCTCGCCGCTCATGGGCAAACGCCCGAGTTTGATCAGCAGACGGTCATCGAGCAGCGCCTGCTGGTAATAGAACTGCACCAGCCGTGTGGTGCTGCCGTAGCCATAAATTTCCTGCGGTTGCAGCAGCACGCCGAGGTCAGCCTCGGCGTTGAGGTTTTCGCCGTTGCGGTTGACCACCGTGAAGCGGAATCCGGCGCCGGACCAGCCCAGCAGTTTGTCGAGGTCCAGCGCGGCATCGAACATCAGCTGATCGGAGTAGGTCCCGGTGTGGTCATCGCCGCCCTGGGTGTTCCAGGCCAGCTCGTTGACGTAGGTGATCTGCAGGTCGACGCCGGCCTCATGCAGGCGGGTGCGGCTGCCGTTCCAGTCGCCGAACAGGAACTGATCGGGTGAATACTCGGCCGCTTGGGCAGAAGTGAACAGGCAGGCGGCGAGAAGGCCGCTGCCGAAGCGCAGGCTTATTGTCATTGTTCTGATCCTTTGGGATGTAACGGTGCGCGTGCAGCGAATACCGTTAGCCGCAATGCCTGTGGGCATTCACGGTATTCGCGTGCGTTTCTGCTATTGGTAACGCCTGGCTATTCAGGCGTTACCGGTTCAACTGTTTGGTTGGTGATCGAAAGTTGTCGGCCTAATGTCCGCCACCAGACTTCACCCCGTCGTGTGCTTGCCGGCGAACGAAGTGACGGATGCTTTCCAGCTCGGCATCGGTCAGATCCGGGAACTTGGGCATGCCGTTGGCAAGTAGCGCACCGCCGCGTACAACGCTCTCGAACGCCTTCTCACTGCCTGTGAGCAATATCGGCGACTCCCGCAGATCGGGTGCCTTCATACCCGCAACAGCTCCGGCGCCATGACAGCCGACACAGAGGTTCTCCGCAAACACTCCCGCGCCGGCCTCTGCTTTCTTGGCATCGACTTCAAACTTCGCATCGATAATCGGCTTGGCAAGCTGCGGTGCCGGCTGTTTGGGGATAACCGCTTTTCCGTCCAGCGAGAAGGTCATGATGCGGCGCTCATGCGCACCATATTTCCAGCCATGGCTTTCAAAACCCAGTTCACCGGAGCCGCCGAAGTTGGAGGCCAATGCACCACCGGGGCCCACCAGCAGGGAAACCATCTGCTTGCCATCGAGCTTGTAGGTAATCGGTGGCGCAGAGATACCGAGGCCCACGTCATATGACCAAAGTTCGTCGCCGGTGCGGGCATCGTAGGCTTTGAACAGGCCGTCAGGCTGGCCCTGGAAAACCAGGTTGCCGGCCGTGGTCAGGGTTCCGCCACCCCATGGGCTCTTCTGGTTGACTTGCCACACACGCTCGTTCTTGATCGGGTCCCAGGCCTGTAGGGAGCCGCGTGATTCATGCGGGTCTTTGGTCAATTCCCAACCAGTCAGCCCCAGGTAGAGTTTGTGACTCGCCATCTTGTGGCCAGGCTTCGTGTCCTTGCCATTGTCCTTGAAGGTGTTGCCCAAGTGGTTGGTGGGGATGAAGGCGAGATTCAACTCGGGGTTGTAAGACATCGCATGCCATGAGTGCGCACCGAATGCCGAGGGGTAGATATTCTTCTCGCCATCAGGATATCTCGCGCCTTCAGCAACAATATGGCGCTGTTCTTTCAGGTCATATTTGGTTGACCAGTTGGCGTCTGCGAATTTCTCGGCGGACAGTACCTTGCCGTTCGAGCGGTCGATCGTATAGAAGAAGCCGTTCTTCGGCGCATGCAATACGGCGTCAACATCCTTGCCATCGATTTTCAAATCGGCCAGCACGATGTCCATGTTCGAGTTGTAGTCCCAGGTGTCGCCTGGGGCAGTTTGTACGTGCCATTTGTATTCGCCGGTATCCGCATCTACCGCTACGACAGAACACAGGAACAGGTTGTCGCCACCCTCCGGGCTACGCACCTTGATATTCCATGGCCCACCGTTACCTGTACCGAAGATGAGCTGGTTGTATTTGGCGTCGTAGGTCCAGCCGTGCCAGGCATTACCGCCGCCGCCGTTTTCCCACCACCGGCCAGTCCAGGTTTTGGCCGCCATTTCCTGAGCGGCATCCTCGAATCCATCGGCAGGGTTGCCAGGGACGATATAGAAACGCCAGACCTGCTTACCCGTTTCGGCATCATAAGCGGTCACATACCCACGCATCGGACCAAGTTCCGTTCCGCCATTGCCGACGAATACTTTTCCATCGAAGGCCTTGGGATGACCGGTGATATTCAACGGCTGGTCGTGATCGAAGGTACGGGTCTGCCAGACTTCCTTGCCGTCTTTTCGGTTGATTGCAATCAGGCGGCCATCCCAGGTGGCAATGAATAACTTGTCGCCGTAGGTTGAAAGGCCGCGATTATGCTTCCAGAAGACCTTCTTCATGTTGTTGTCGAGGATCTCTTTGGAAACTTGAGGATCATATTCCCAAAGCATCTTGCCCGAGCGAGCGTCGAATGCACGGGTTCTGTTCATTTCACCCACGTAATACATGACGCCATCGACCACCAAGGGCGTCCCGACCATATCGGAACGGTCCGGCAGCGGCGCGTACCATTCAGGCTTGAGCTGGCTGACGTTATCTACATTGATGTCTTTGAGAGGGCTGAACCTCTGCTCGGAGTGCGTTCGCCCATAAGCCAGCCAATCAGCAGTATTTGATTCATCAGATAATTCCTTGTCGGTAATGACTCTGTCTGATGCATGCAGCGGCGTGATCGCAAAAAGCGAGGCAGCCATGATTAGGTGCACCCTTAGGTTTGACTGTTTGGATTTCATTTTTATTATTCCTTGTTTAGGGTTTCAGGCGTGCGTGGGTACAACGAGCATTTATGAATAAAGGCTCTTGTGGTGTTTCTTTTGTTGTTAAGTCGGTATCGGTATTGCGCCCCGTGATAGCGCGTAATGGCATGCGCATATCACGGCTTTTCAAATTATTTATTTAAACTTTTATATGGCCTGCTTCGCCGTTGTGACCCGCTGCGGTGACGAGCCACGGAAAAATGTCACCGCTTCGCCTGGACTGGCAGGGCGAAGTGTTGGATACCCGCGCTGGCCGGGCAGGCTGCCTTTGGGCGGGGAGGGGGTGGGGTAGCTCATGGTGTTTCCTCCGATGTATGGCCGGATCGGTTGACGGCCGTGTTGTTGTTCAAAGCAAGGGGGAGGGTGGACCGGCGACCGTGCTTGCGACCGGGCACGGCAAGGGGCGGGCGCCGAGCTCCAGACCCTGCCAGGCCAGCACACGTTGATAGCGGTCGGACAGTGACTCGGCCTCGCTCCAGGCGCCCGGCAGCCGCTCGCCAAGGGCCAGATGACTGTCGGCGCGGCAGCGCAGGTCGTTGGCGCAGGCGTGATAGAAGCGGTTGACGACTTCGGCCATCGGTTCGCGCCAGTCGTCCATCAGCAGGGCCGCGTGCGCGAGCACTGCCGGGCGGCCGTCGCGGCTGCGCCGCCAGCGCTGCGCGGTGCCGGCCAGCTTGCGGCCCTCCAGCGTCAGGTTGTAGCGGCCGTCGCAGAAGGCACCCGGCACCGCGCCGACTCCGGCCCGCAGACCATGTTCGGCTAGCCACAGCGCCAGGGGATCGAGGAGACGCTCGTAGGCGACGACGATGCGCCTGTCGATCTCGTCGCTGGCCGGCAGGGCGCAGGCCAGGGCGACATTGAGCACGGCCGGTGATTGCGGCACCGGTTCGCCGCCGGTATCGCGCAGCAGGATCGGCCAGCCCTGCGCTGCGCAGCGTTGGCTGGCCAGAGCGAAGCCGGGCCGGCGCTCGAAGCTGCCGGGCATCACCAGCGCCTGGCCGGTGGGGCGCCAGAGCAGCAGCTGGCAGTCGAACAGTCCGTCGCAGACGCGCTGCAGCAAGGCCCGCTCGGCATTCAGACCGGCTGCCACGCTGAACCGGGCGATGCCGTTCATACCGCGTGCTCCTCGATACGCCGGCACAGATCATCGAGAAACTCCGCCGCGGGCGAGCCGTTGACGGCGCGATGGTCGAAGGTCAGCGACAGGCCCATCCACTCGACTTCCATCAGCTCGCCGCTCGGCCCGAATTCCAGCCGCCGCTGAATGCCACCGACACCCAGAATCGCCACCTGCGGCGGATTGAGGATCGGCGTGAAGTGATGCACCCGCGACAGCCCCAGGTTGGAGACGGTGAAGGTGGCGCCGGTCAGTTCCTTGACCGACAGCTTGCCGGCCAGGGCCTTGTCCACCAGCGCCTTGCGCGCCTGGCACAGGCTTTCGCCGTCCAGTTGTTCGGCATTGAACAGCGCCGGGGCGACCAGCAGATCGCCCGGCAGTGGAATGGCGAGGCCCAGATGCACCGCCGCGTGCTGGTGGATCACCTCATCTTCCAGCGTGGCATTGAGGCTGGGGTGGGCCTTGAGCGTCTCGATCACCTTGAGTAGCAACAGGTCCTGCACGGACACCGCGCTGCCCTCGGCCTTCAGTTCGGCGCGGCGGGTTTTCAGCGCATCCAGCCGGCATTCGCTGTGGTGGGTCAGCTGCGCGGTGGTCTGCAGGCTTTCGTGCATCTTCGCCGCGATCATCTTGCGCATGCCCTTGAGCGGCACCCGTTCGGGGGCGCGCTCGGGCAGGATTTCCAGTCGAGTCATGGCTATTCCACCTGGGCGATGACCGCGCCCTTGGCGATCACCGCGTCTTCTTCCTCGACGATCTTCAGCACGCCGGCCACCGGCGCCTCGATCTCGAACTGGGCCTTTTCCGACATGACCTCGGCGACCAGGTCACCGGCGGCCACTTCGGCGCCGTCGCTGACCAGCCAGGAGGTGATCACCGCTTCGGCGTCGCCTTCCCAGAGGTCGTCTGCAATCACGATGGGGGTACTCATAAACGTCATTCCTTATGCATGGCGTGGTAGGCGGCCACGATCTTGTCGGCGTTGGGCAGGGCCCATTGCTCCATGACCGGGGTGAAGGGGATGGGTATGTCGGGGAAGGCCACCCGCTGCGGGCGTGCCTTGAGCATGCCGATGTCGTGCTCGACCACGCTGGCGATGATTTCGCCGCTGACGCCGAAGCTGTGGTAGTCCTCGTCGATCACGATCAGTCGGCCGGTCTTGCGTACCGAGGCGATGACGTGCTCGCGGTCCAGCGGCACCAGGCTGCGCAGGTCGATGACCTCGGCGCTGACGCCATCCTTTTCCAGCAGCGCGGCGGCGCGCAGGGCGTGGTGCACGCCAGCGCCGAGGCTGACCAGGCTGACGTCGCGGCCCTCGCGCACGGTCCTGGCCTTGCCGATCTCGACGATGTAGGGCTCTTCCGGCACCGGCACCGTGGCGCCTTTCTCGGTGCCCAGCCAGCCCATGCCCTGCAGCGCCTTGTGGAAGAGGTAGACCACCGGGTTGTCATCGCGGATGGCCGCGGTCATCAGGCCCTTGGCGTCGTAGGCGTTGCTCGGCACCACCACCTTCATGCCCGGCAGGTGGGCGAAGGTGCCGTAGAGGCACTGCGAATGCTGGGCGGCGTCCGAGTAGCCGGCACCGGTGGAGGCCATCAGCACCATGGGCACCGGCACCTTGCCGCCGGAGAAATAGGTGTTCTTGGCCATCAGGTTGTAGATGGCGTCCATGCAGACGCCGAAGAAGTCGACGAACATCAGCTCGACGATCGGCCGCATGCCGTCCGAAGCGGCGCCCACCGCGGCACCGATGAAGGCCGTTTCGGAGATCGGCGTGTCGCGGATGCGCGTCTTGCCGAACTCTTCATAAAGGCCACGGGTGTTGCCGAACACACCGCCGAGCTGGCCGATGTCCTCGCCCATCACGAATACGCGCGGGTCCAGGCGCATCTCCTGCGCCACGGCTTCGGCCATGGCGCGGGCGACGGTGAGTTTTCTTTCCTTTACTGCTGTGGTCATGGCGGTCTCCTGCTCAGCCGGCCAGTGCGCTGGGGCTGACGATGATCTTGACGTTGCGGTCCTTGTGGTTGGCCAGCTCCTCGAAGCCCTGCTCGAGGATGTTGTCCAGGCCGATGCGGCCGGTGATCAGCGGGGTGACGTCCATGCGGCCGTCGGCGATCAGGGCGATGACGTCGGCGAACTCCCCTGCATAGGCGAGCGAGCCGATCACCTGTTTCTCGGTGGCGACGATCTCGAAGAAGTTGAATTCCGAGGGCTCCTCGAAGATGCCCACCATCACGCAGCGACCGGCCTTGCGGATCACGTCGAGGGCGAGCTTGGCGGTGGCCTTGTGGCCGATGCACTCGAAGGAAACGCCGGCGCCGTAGCCGCCGGTGAGCGCCTTGATCTCGGCGATGGCGTCGCACTCGCTGGGGTCGATGACCCGCGTGGCGCCGACTTCCAGCGCCTTGGCCTTGCGCGCAGCGGACATTTCCAGGGCGATCACCTGGCCGGCGCCGGCGGCCTTGGCGCACATGATGGTGCACAGGCCGATGGTGCCGGCACCGACCACCACAACCGTCTCGCCGAGCAGGCTGCCGGCCTTCTTCACCGCGTGCATGCCGACCGCCAACGGTTCGATCAGCGCGCCGGCCTCCAGCGGAAAGCCTTCGGGCAGGCGGTAGAGCAGCTCGGCGGGTACGTTGACGAATTCGGCGAAGGCGCCGTTGTTCATCAGACCCGTGAAGGCCAGCTGCTCGCAGAGGTTGTACTGGCCGGTCTTGCAGAAACGGCACTGACCGCAGTGCTGGCAAGCATCGGCGGCGACCTTGTCGCCCGGTGCGTAACCCTCGACGCCGTCACCGGTGGCGACGATCTCACCGCAGAACTCGTGGCCGAGGATGCACTGGCCCTTGATGCCGGTGAGCGGGTGGGGCGCGTCCACCGGGATGAACACCGGGCCGGCGAGGTATTCGTGCAGGTCGGAACCGCAGATGCCGCACCAGTGCACGCGAATCTGCACCCAGCCCGGTTGCGGCGCGCCAGGCAGCGGCACCTGCTCCAGGCGGATGTCCTTGCGACCGTGCCAGACGGCGGCGGTCATGGTGGCTTGGCTGTTCATGGGGTGTTCCTCGTGTTGTTGTCGGGCGGGCTCACACGAACACTTGCTCGAGCGCTTCTTCCGGCCGCGGGTACGGGCTTTCGCGGGCGAACTGCACGGCTTCATCGATGCGCCCGCGGGCACGCGCCGCGATGTCCTCGGCCTGCGTCTCGCTCATCACGCCTTCGTCGATCAGGCGCTGGCGGTAGCCGGGAATCGGGTCCTTTTTCATCAGGCCGTCCTTCTCGCCCTCGGGGCGGTAGGTTTCGCCGTCGCCCATGAAGTGGCCGGCCAGGCGATAGGTCTCGATCTCGATCAGGGTCGGGCCGCCACCGGCACGGGCGCGCTCGATGGCTTCGCCGGCCGCGCGGAACACGCCGTCCGGGTCGTTGTTCTCGACGAACACACCGGGCATGCCGTAGGCCGCGGCGCGCACGTGGTGCTGCTTGATGCAGGTGGCGCTGGCCTTGGCCACCGAGATGCCCCAGGCGTTGTCCTCGATGACGAACACCACCGGCAGCTTCCACAGCGCGGCGAGGTTCAGTGTTTCGTGGAAGGCGCCCTGGTTGGCCGCGCCCTCGCCGATAAAGGACACGGCCACGCCGGGCTTGCCCTGCAGCTGCCGCGACAGCGCCGCGCCGACTGCCGGGCCCATGCCTTCGGCGATGATCCCCGAGCAGGAGAAATTCACCCGGCCATCGAACAGGTGCATGTGTCCGCCGCGCCCACCGGAAAGCCCGGTGGCCTTGCCGAAGATCTCGGCCATCATCTCGTTGAGGTCCACGCCCTTGGCCACGGCGATGTGGTGCGGGCGGTGGGTGGCGGTCACGATGTCTTCGGCGTTCAGATGGGCGCAGACGCCCACCGCGCAGGGCTCTTGGCCGTTGGAGAGGTGCATCTCGCCGGGGATCGGCCCCTTGGCCATGTTGAACACCGGCGTCTTGCCTTCCATGTAGATGCGCTCGATGGATTCCTCCATGTAGCGGCTGGTCAGCATCTGCTCGTACATCCACAGGCGCTGCGAGTTGTTGGGCTGGGTCATGGTCGACTCCCTTGTGTTGGTGGTCAGATCGCGCGTTCGTTGAGCAGCCGGCCGATCTGCTCGGCCTGGCGCAGGGCCAGCGCGACGATGGTGAGGGTGGGGTTCTGGCCGCCGCTGGTGGTGAACTGGCTGCCGTCGGAAACGAACAGGTTGGGGATGTCGTGGCTCTGGCCCCACTTGTTCACCACGCCGTCACGGGCTTTGGCGCTCATGCGGTTGGTGCCCATGTTGTGGCTGGCGGGGTAGGGCGGCAGCTCGATCACGTCGGTGGCACCGGCGGCCTCGTAGCACTTGGCGGTGGCGGCGACGCCGTGCTTGCGCATGGCGGCATCCATGGGGTGATCGCTCTTGGTCACCACCGGAATCGGCAGGCCGTACTGGTCCTTTTCGGTGGCGTGCAGGGTGATGCGGTTGCTTTCCAGCGGCAGGTCCTCGCCGCACAGCCAGACGCCAGACATGTGGTTGTACTTTTCCATCCGCGAGGCGAACTGGCGGCCCCAGCCCTTGGGCGTCGGGTCGAGAAAGGCGGAGAGGAACGGCAGGCCGAGGGCGAGGATTTCCAGGCGGTAACCGCCGACGAAACCGCGCGACGGATCGTTGTAAGACTCGTCGGAGATCACCCCGGCGCAGGTGGTGCCGCGGTGCATGTTCACCGGCTTGGGCATCACCGCGAAGATGCCGGCGGTGGTGTGGGTCATGTAGTTCCTGCCGACCTGGCCGGAGGAGTTGGCCAGCCCGTCGGGGAACATCGAGGAAGCGGAGTTGAGCAGCAGGCGCGGCGATTCGATGGAGTTGCCCGCCACGCATACCACCCGGGCCTTCTGCCGCTGGATGGTGCCCTGGGCGTCGGCGTAGACCACGCCGTTCACCTTGCCCTTGGCGTCGTGTTCGATGCGCAGCACCATCGACTGCGGCCGCACCTCGCAATAGCCACTGGCTTCGGCGCGGGGAATGTCGGTGTAGAGCGTCGACCACTTCGCGCCCATCTTGCAGCCCTGCATGCAGAAGCCGATCTGCTGGCAGGCGGCGCGGTCGTCGTAGGGCTCGGTGTTGATCGCCATCGGCCCGGAGAGGATCTCCTTGTAGCCGACCCGCTTGGCGCCGGTGGCCAGCACCTTGAAGGAGTTGTGCCAGGGGTGATAGGCCATGCCGGTGCTCGGCCCGGTCACGCCCATGTGCCTCTCGGCCTTCTCGTACCAGGGCGCCATCTCGTCCAGCGTCACCGGCCAGTCGAGCAGGTTGGCGCCGGCGATGTCGCCGTTGATGCTCCGCATCCTGAATTCGAAATCACGAAAGCGCAGGGCGATGCCGGCCCAGTGCACGGTGCTGCCGCCGACGCCCTTGACGATCCAGGCCGGCAGGTTGGGGTTGTTCTCGGCCAGGTGCCAGTCGCCGGCGGCGATGCGCTTGTCGAGCCAGGAGATCTTCTTGAACATCGCCCACTCGTCGTTCTCGATGTCCTCCAGCGTGTGCCGCTTGCCCGCCTCGAGCACCACGCTGCGAATCTTCTGTTTGGCCAGCGCATTGGCCAGCGTGCCGCCGCCAGCGCCGGAGCCGATGATCACCACGACGCCATCGTCGTCCTGGGCAAACGTTGCCATGGGGTATTCCTCGTCTTGTTCTTGTTGTTGTGCTGTTCGGGCGGGCGCTCAGAGCCAGTTCAGATCGTCGAAGCCGCGGTTGACGTAGCCGCCGTATTCCCACGACGAGCCCTGGTAGCCGAACAGCGGGAACAGCGCCTTGTTGTCGTACAGGCCGAACATCAGGCTGCCGCGCACGGCCTTGAAGAACGGCGAGCGCTCGACTTCGGTCAGCAGGGCAACGCGCTGCGCTTCATCGAGCGCCTCGAACGGGCGGTCATGGGCCTCGATGGCGCGTCGATTCAGGTCGGCCAGGCCGTCGGCGACCAGTTTCGGCTGCTCGTTCGCCAGTTCCGCCAGCGGGCGGGCGTAATGCGCGTCGTCGATGGCGTCGTGGGGAAACACGTCGCGGCCCATGCGCAGCAGGCCGGGTGGCAGCTCCGGCAGCGCTTCCTCGGCCAGCAGGCGCACGGGAATCAGCTGCGCCAGAGTGAAGGCGAGCGCAGTCTGACCAGAGAGGGAAAGAAAGCGCCGTCGATTGATGGCACTTTCATGGCGGTTGGGTTTTTGCATGGCTCAGCTCCTGACTTATTGCCGGAGCCTGAAAGAAGTGCAGGCACGCGGCGCTCTTGTTATGCGGGGGCTTGTTCCGCAAATACTTCAGGAGCAGATGGCGTGCCAACTTTCTTAATTACGCTTTTAGTTCTTCAAGACATTGAAAATAAAGAACTAAATTTCTAGGTGCGGCGACTTTCCAGTTGCGCTGTAAAGCTCGTCGGCTTTACACCTGTAACGTCGTTGTAAAGTGCTTTACAACGTACAAACAATTTATCTGGGCCTTCATGTTCCAAAGTTGAACTTCCCTGCCGGAACATTTCATTTATTCTTGGCGCAGTCGCAGAACTGAAATGAAAACAACAAGAATCATCCGCCCCGAGCACCGCGCCTCGGGACGAGGAGGACGCATGACGCCGCTTGCAACCCCTGCTAGCCATATCGAGGCGGTGCTGTCACTGGCCAACGCATCGCAACTGCTCGGTGATCGCGATCCGATCATCGCCCGCTCCTGGCGGCGTTGCGTGCATGACTACGGATTGGACCCGGCGCGCCCGGCCGAGGCGCGTTTCGTGCCGCGCCAGGTGTTGCGCGAACACCAGGACCACGCCGATGAGCTGATCAACGTCGCCCGCGCTGGCGTCGAGCAGCTTTACCGGCATGTTGCTGAACTCGGCTACATCATCCTGCTTACCGACAGCCGTGGCATCGCCGTGCAGTTTCTCGGCGACCCAGCCGACGAGAAGGCACACCGCAAGACCGGCCTCTACCTCGGCTCCGACTGGGGTGAGGACCACGCCGGCACCTGTGCGGTCGGCACCTGCATCAAGGAGCAGCAAGCGCTGACCTGCCACCAGCACGACCATTTCAGTGCCTGGCACACCAACCTCACCTGCACCGCGGTGCCGATGTTCAACCCGCAGGGCCAGCTGCTGGCCGTGCTCGATATCTCGGCGCTGTATTCCCCGCCCTCGAAAGACTCGCAGACTTTTGCCCTGCAACTGGTCAAGCAGTACGCGCGGATGATCGAAGACGCCTACTTCCTGCGCCTGTACCGCGACCGGCCGATCCTCTGCTTCGATGCCTCGCGCGAGTTCGTGCTGATCAACCGCCACTACCTGCTCGCCTTGGGCGACGACGGCGAGCTGCTGGCCGGCAATACCGCCGCCCGCGGCCTGCTCGCCGAGCACGGACTGATGACGCCGGGACCGTTCGGCAGCCTGACGCGGGCGCGTATCGACGAATTCTTCGACTGCGAGCTGGCGGATATCTTGAGCATTCCCTACGCCAGTCACGACCAGGTACGCGCCTTCCGCACCCAGCGGCACAACCGGCTGTTCTTCGCCGCGCTGATGGAGCCGCGCCGCGCGGCACCGCTGCCCGCCGAGCGCACGCAGGGCGCGCCGCGCTGCGCGCTAGATGCCCTGGCCGACGACGACCCGGCGATGCGCAAGATGCTCGCCCGCGCCCGTCGACTGTGCAGCGAGCCGCTCAACGTGCTGCTCAACGGCGAAACCGGCACCGGCAAGGAGCGTCTGGCGCGCGCCCTGCACGAGAGCGGCAGCCGCCGCCAGGCGCCGTTCGTGGCGATCAACTGCGGTGCGGTGCCCGAGTCGCTGATAGAAAGCGAGCTGTTCGGCTACGCGCCGGGCACCTTCACCGGCGCACGGAGCAAGGGCATGCGTGGGCTGATCCAGCAGGCGGACGGCGGCACGCTGTTCCTCGACGAGATCGGCGACATGCCGTTGCATCTGCAGACGCGCCTGTTGCGTGTACTGGCCGAGCGCGAGGTCACCCCGCTGGGTGCCGAGCGGCCGGTCAAAGTGGATCTCCGCGTGATCGCCGCCAGCCACCGCGACCTGCGGCAGATGGTCGAGGCCGGCGAGTTCCGCGAAGACCTGTTCTACCGCCTCAACGGCGCACTGCTGAAACTGCCGCCGCTGCGCGAACGGGCCGACAAGGGCTACCTGATCGAACGGGTCTACGCCGAGCTGGCCCAAGGGCGCAGCAATGCCCCGCACCTGCGCGGCGATGCGATGAGTGCGCTGTTGGCCTATCCCTGGCCGGGCAACATTCGCGAGCTGCGCAACGTGCTGCAGTACGCGCTGGCTACCTGCGAGGGCAACGAAATCACCGTGCACGACCTCCCTGAGGAATGTTTGCCCCACGCGGTGACGCGCGTTGCTGTGCCGACCGCTGGTCCGGAGGCGGACGACGACCTGCGCAGCCTGCTGCGGCGCCAGCGCTGGAACGTCAGCGCGGTCGCCCGGGAGCTGGGTGTTTCACGGCCGACGGTGTATCGCCGCATGCGCTTGCAGGGTATCGAACCGCCGGTTTGAGCGGGGCGACCCCTAGGGGGCGAGGGTTGGGATTCGGGAGAGAATGGCGCCGGCGACGGCTGCCGGCGCTGTTCGGAGGGGTTGCTTAGCGTCGCGTCGTCATGCCGGGCTTCGTTCATCGGGAAGCCGCATGTTTGCTCGCCGGCTCGTGGCTGGCGTTGCGCGCTACGGCGCCGTTCAGCGCCGCAGGTACGCGGTGAAATCGATATCGCCGGCCGAGAGGATCGCCTGTACGCGGTTGTGCACGTTGAGCTTGCGCAGGATCGCCGAGACATGCGCCTTCACGGTGGTTTCGGCGATGTCGAGGTTGTAGGCGATCTGCTTGTTCGACTCGCCCTTGGTCATGCGTTCCAGCACCAGCAGCTGCTTGCGCGTCAGGGCCTGCAGCAACTCCGGCGGGATCGACGGTTCGCTGTGATGGGTATGGCGGCTGGTGGCCTTTTGGCTGCGGATGATGTCCGAAGGCAGGTAGACGTTGCCGTTGAGGATCTGCTCAATGGCTTCGGTCATCTGCGTGCGCGGCGAGGATTTGGTGATGAAGCCGACCGCGCCATAGGTGATGGCCTGCAGCACGATCTGCTTGTCCTGTTCGGCGGAGACGATCACCACCGGGATGGTTGGCGCCTCGTTGCGCAGGTTGATCAGGCCGTTCAGCCCGTGCATGCCGGGCATGTTCAGGTCGAGCAGCACCAGATCGAGGTCGTCATGCTCCTGGGTCAGCGCCAGGGCGCTGTCGAGGTCGGCAGTTTCCAGGATTTCGCTGTCCGGAAAACCGTCGCGGATGACGTTGTGAATGGCCTCGCGAAACAGCGGATGGTCGTCGGCAATCAGAATCTTGTACAAGGCCGGTCACCTCTTTGTTTTGATTATGGTGAGCTTAGTCAGCGTGCTGGCTGCTCTGCACGGGCTCGGGGGTCGCAGGGTGCAGCGGCAGACCAGCCTGCTCCCAGCCATCAATGCCGTCACGGTACCAGTACAGGTCGGTGTAGCCCAGCGCACGGGCGCGCCGGGTGGCATTCCAGCCCAGCCAGCAGTCGGAGCGGCAGTAGAACACCAGCGGCCGTTGCAGGTCGCCCTCGGTAATGCGTGCCAGGTTCTTGCTGAAGTAGTCCGCCCATTGCGGTGTGAGCGAGCCGTCGCCGGTGTTGGCCAGCCAGACACTGCCCGGCAGGTTGGCGTGCGCCTCGTTGTCGATGAACTGACCGGCCAGCCATTGGCGGCGGTAGACATCCACCAGCAGCATGTCGGAGCGCTCGGCGAGCAGGCGTTGGAGCGTCGCGGTATCCACGGTTTTCGCGCCTTCGGCGGTCGCCGGGGTGGGGCTGCGGTATTGCGTCTGGCGGTAGCCATCGGCGGAGAACAGTGCCGGGTCTTCGGTCGCACTGGCGAGCGGACTCAGGCCGATCCCGGTGAGGGCGACGAACAGCAGGGGCAGCAACGACCTGGGCATTTATCTTTGTTCTCCGTACGTCGGTGGGGTCGATTACAGAGCAAAGGAGGTGTCTTTGAAATCCTACGATGGACGCGCCAACCAGTACCAAAGTACCGGTTGCCTTATGCCGAGCGCCGCAGCGCCGCATGCTGCGGATTGAAACTGGCCACCGCCAGCAGGCTGAACAGCACCGTCAGGCCGACGCACACGGCCAGCGCCGTCGGTTCGAGGCGCTGGTACAGCCCGTAGCGCACCAGCTCCACCGCATGGGTGAACGGATTGACCGCGCAGACCCAGTACAGCCACTCGCTGGCCTCGCGCATCTTCCACAGCGGATACAGCGCCGAGGAAAGGAAGAACATCGGGAAGATGACGAAATTCATCACGCCGGCGAAGTTCTCCAGCTGGCGGATGCCGTTGGACAGCAGCAGCCCCAGCGCGCTGAGCAGCAGCGCCACCAGCAGCAGCGCGGGCAGGGCAGTCAGCAGGCCGAGCGGCGGCGGCTGCACGCCATACACCCAGGCGATGGCGAGGAAGGCGTAGACCTGCAGCAGCGAAATCAACGCCGTGGCCAACAGCTTGCTCGCCAGCAGGAAACCGCGCGGCAGCGGGCTGGTGAGCAGCACGCGCATGCTGCCCATCTCGCGGTCGTAGACCATCGACAGCGAACCCTGCATGCCGTTGAACAGCAGGATCATGCAGGCCAGACCGGGAACGATGTAGGTCTCGTAGGTGATGTAGGTGTCGTACGGCTCGATGATGGCGATGCCCAGTGCGGCGCGAAAACCGGCGGCGAACACCACCAGCCACAGCAGCGGTCGCACCAGCGCGCTGAAGAAGCGTGAACGCTGCTGAACGAAGCGCAGCCATTCGCGCAGCACGATGCCGCGCAGGCATTCCCAGTACAGGCTCATGGCGAAGGCTCCGCTGCGGGATTACGGGTCAGGCGGTCGAAGGTCTGTTCCAGGCTGGCATCACCCTGAGCGAGGGTGTCGGCCCGGCCCTGCGCGACCAGCCGGCCGCGGTTGAGAATGAGCAGGTCGTCGTCCGTCTGAACTTCATCGAGCAGGTGTGTGGTCCACAGCACGCTCATGCCTTCCGTGCGGCACAGCTCGCGTACATGTCGGTTGAGCGCCTGGCGGCTGGCCGGATCGAGACCGGCGCTGGCTTCGTCGAGCAGCAGCAGGCTGGGCTTGTGCAGCAGCGCGCGGGCGATCTCGACGCGCCGGCGATGACCGCCGTTGAGCTCGCGTACCTTGCTCTTGCGGCGCTCGCCGAGTTGCTGGCGCTCCAGTTCGCGCTCGATGCGCTCGGTGGCCAGCACGCGCGGCATGCCGTGCAGCGCGGCGTGGTAGCGCAGGTTCTGCTCCACGGTCAGGTCCAGGTCCAGCGTGCTCTGCTGGAACACCACGCCGAGCCGGCGCAGCGCCTCGCGCGGTTGCTGACGCAGGCTGGCACCGGCGATGCGGATGGCGCCGTGCTGCAGGTCGTACAGCCGCGTCAGCAGGGCGATCAGCGTCGACTTGCCTGCGCCGTTGGGGCCGAGCAGGGCGGTAAAGCGCCCCGCGCTGGTGGCGAAGGTAACGTCGTCGAGCGCCTGCCGCGGCCCGTAGGCGAAGCGGACGCCCTCGACTTCCAGCGCATTCATGGCGCGACCACCACGCCCCACGGATAGCGGCCGACCTTGATCGACTTGGTCACCTTGAGCTTGGCGACATCGATGACCGACACGTCGCTGCTCACGCCGTTGGTGGTCAGCAGCAGGCTTTCATCGGGATTGAACGCCATGTGCCAGACGCGCCGGCCGACCAACAGGTAATCCAGCACCTCGTAGGTTTTCGCATCGACCACGGCGATGTGGTTGGCCGGGCCGAGCGCGACGAAGGCGTATTTGCCGTCGGAGGTGAGCTTGATGCCCACCGGCTGGACCTTGTCCGGGTGGACGCCCTTGATCTTGAAGGTCAGGGTCTTGAGGATTTCGCGCTTGTCTACGTCGACCACGCTGACCGTGCCGCCGATTTCGGCCGAGGCCCAGAGGGTCTTGCTGTCCTTGGTGAACTCGACGTGCCGCGGGCGCTGGTCGACCAGGGTGTTGTCCACCAGCTGGTTGGTAGCGGTATCGATCCAGTGCAGCATGTTGGTGGTTTCACTGGTGTTGACCGCCCACTTGCCGTCCGGGCTGACCGCCATGCCCTCGGGTTCGACACCGACGTCGATCTGTGCCAGCACCTCTTCCTTCTCGACGTCGACCACCGTTACCAGTGCATCGTCCTCGTTGGAGATGTACAGCCACTTGTTGTTGGGGTGCAGGGCGAACTGCTCCGGGTCGGCACCAGACGGCAGCTGCTTGATGATCTGCCGCGTGGCCAGGTCCATCACCTGCACGGTGTCCGAATCGCTGGCGCAGATGTAGAGCAGCTTGTTGTCGTGCGAGAGGGTCAGCCCGCGCGGACGCATGCCGACTTCGAGGGTTTCGACCGTTTCCATCTTGTCCAGGTCGATGACGCTGATGCTGTCATCCTTCTCGTTGGAAACGTACGCGGTGGCGGCCAGGGCGGAGCCGGCCAGGCAGCTCAGGGCGCAGGCGATGGCGGAGGCAAGCAGGGTTCTGGGCATGAGGGAGTCCTTTGTTGTTATAGGCGTGGGCATGTCAGCGGGCCGGCGCGCGGGTGGCATCCAGGCGCAGCAGGTATTCGTCGGCTTCGCTCTGCCCGCCGGCGGCGGCGCGCTGCAGCCAGTCGCGCGCAGCGACGCGGTCGGCCTCCACACCGCGGCCTTCGGCCAGTGCGACGCCCCAGTGATAGCGCGCCAGGCTCACGTAGCTGGCGTCGTCGGGTTGTTCGGCGCCCTGTTTGAGCAGCGCGGCGGACTTGGACAGGTCCTGCTCCACGCCGTTGCCGCTCTCGTACATCTGCGCCAGGGAGATCATCGAGTAGACATCGTTCCAGCGCGCGACGCAGTCCTCGAAGATGGCCTTGGCCGCCTCAAAATTGCCGGTCTTGGCAGTCACGTAGCCGTACAGGCATTTGATGCGCTTGGGGCTATCGACATAGGCCTCGTAGCCCAGTTCGTCGGCAATGGCCGAAGTCCCGGGCAGGGCGGCCAATGCCAGCAGGGCGGCAACGGGAAGGCGCTTCATGGTTGCGCCTCGCTCAGCCGACAGCGGCTCTCGGGTGCGTCGAAGCCCAGGGTGTCCAGCTCGCTGGTGGGATGCAGGAAGCCGTCCTGTGGCGAGGTGGAGACCAGCGCACGCGGGTGAACCAGGGGGATCGGCTGGCGCAGCTGGCCGTTCCACGCGCGGAAGCTCAGCTTGCGGCCCTTGAAGCCATCGAGCGGTAGCTTGTCGCTCAGCGACAGCTGACGGATCGTCGGCACCTCGGCGGTACGCAGTTTGGTCACCGCGGCCGCGAGGCTGCGCACCGCCATCCAGGCGGCGAAATCGCGATCGTTCATCCAGCGCCCGGCGTGCGCCTCGAAACGCTTCTGCAGCTGTGCGGCGCCGTAGGTTTCCACGGTCTTGTGCCAGCCGGTGGGCGTCAGCCCTTGGGTACCGGCGACCGGGCGCGGATACCAGGTGTGATAGGGCACGTACTCGCCGAAATCGCCGCGTTCGTCGGCCACTACGACCACGTCGTACTCGGTGGTCTGGGTGAACAGCGGCATGTCGGCCTGCGCCGTGCGGCGCTGGTCGTTCTCGAAGCTCCAGGGTTTCTCCGCGACGATCTTGTGGCCGAAACGCTTGGCCGCACGGCGCAGCGCGTCGGCGTAGGCCTGATCTTCCGCGGTAGACCCGCTGATCAGCAGCCAGCGGTTCCAGCGCCGCGCGGCGAGGAACTGGCCCAGGGCGTCGGCCAGCATGCTGCGGCTGGGCAGGGTGTGCAGCACGTTGTTCAGGCAGCTCTGGCTGCGCAGCGCATCGTCGGCACTGCCGGCGTTGTACAGCAGGCTGTCGGGCAGCGCCGCGGATAGCTGGCGCAGCGTGTCGGCCGGTGCGTTGACCACGAACAGGCGCAGGCCGTCGGCGTGCAGCCGCGCCGCCTGCTCGAGCAGCGCTTCGGGCGTTTCGCTGGTGGCGGAGTCGAGCCGGTAGTGATGCTTGAGGAAGCGTCCGGTGCTGTTGCTGTCGACGATGGCCAGCTCGGCGCCGCGCAGGCCGGCGTCTTCCGGCTCGGGTATGACGTTGGACAGCAGCGGTCCCGGATCGGGCCGATAGCCCAGATAGCCGATGCGTACCTCCAGCGGCTCGGGCGCGGCCGGCGCGGCGAACGCGTCGGCGCAAGCGAGGGCGATCAGACAGACCGCGGCATGGAACGCGAATGGATGCATGGGGCGACTCCTGAGGCTTGCGGGCAGCATAGGAAGCGCTCCAGCAGGGGGGAATATGCAGAAAGTACCAGTCGTGGTGTACCAAGGTCGTAGAAATGCGACAGATCGAAGCGGCACCGCGAGGGTGCCGCTCGGGTGCTCAGCGGGTGCGTCTGACGGTGAAACGACCGACCTGCACGATCATCTGCTCGGCCTGTTGCGTCAGCTCCTGCGCGGCCTGGGTCGACTGCTCGGAGTTGCTGCTGTTGTGGTGCACGACCTGATCGATCTGCTCGATGGCCAGGCTGACCTGTTCGATGCCGGACGCCTGCTGGCTGGAGGCCGAGGCGATCTCGTCGACCAGCTGCGAGACCTGCGCGGCGCCCTGGACGATCGCTTCCAGCGCCTGGGCGGTTTCGTCGGTGAGCTCCATGCCCTTGACGGTCCGCGCGTTGGATTCCTGAATCAGACGGGTGGAGCGCTGCGCCGCTTCGGCGCTGCGGGCGGCAAGCTGGCGCACTTCATCGGCCACGACCGCGAAGCCGCGTCCGTGCTCACCAGCACGCGCCGCTTCGATGGCCGCGTTGAGGGCCAGCAGGTTGGTCTGGGTAGCGATCTCCTCGATGGCGCGGATGATGTTGGTGATGTCCTGACCGGACTGGTTGATTTCCTGCATCGCACCCTTGAGCGTCGCCATGAGCTCGTTGCCGCCACGCGCTGATCGCTCGGAATCGCGCGATAGCGAATTGGCCTCGCCGGCGTACTCGGAAGTCTGGCGGATCTGCGAAGCCATCTGGTTGATGGTGGCGCTGATCTCGGTGACCGCCGAGGCCGACTCCGTCGCGCCTCCGGACAGGTCATGGCTCAGGCGCGTCACCTCGCCGGCCTTGTCGTTGATCAGCGCCGAGCTGAGCTGCACCTGGGAGACCAGCTCGTTGAGGTTGTCGACCATCCGCCGCAGTGCCAGGCCGAGCTGATCGCCGTCCGAGGCCAGGCGTACGTCGACCGTCAGATCGCCCTGGGAAATGCGCTCGGCGACATGCACCTGCTGCTGTAGGCTCTCGGCCATGCGGTCGAGGCTGGCGGAAAGCTGGCCCACTTCGTCCGCCGAGCGGTGTGCGAGGCGTTGCGAAAAGTCGCCGCGCTGAATCGCACCGGCGAGTTGCGCCGCCTTGCGGATCGGCAGCGCCACCGAGCGCGAGGAAATCCACAGCGCGATGACCGCGAGCAGCGAGATGAACACCCCGACGCCGATCTGCTGAAGCATGCTCCGGCTGCTCTGGGTCTGCATTTCCGCTTCGAGGGCAGCGGCTTTTGCCAGCACGATGTCTTTGTCGATCTTGAGCATCATCGACCACGGCTTGCCGGTCCGGCCGAGCTCGATGGGCGCGAAGACGATCACCATGCCGCGGTCGTCCAGCCGTGCCAGCTCTTCGCCTTTCTGGATGGAGCCGAGCGCGGCTTGCCAGTCATCGGGAAGCACCTGCTTGAAGTGTTCGCCGATCAGGTTGGGATGCCGGCTTTCCGCGACGACCAGGCCCTGATCGCTGATGATCGCCACCTCGCCCTGGCCGTCGAACAGCTTGCCGGAGACTTCCTGGCTGATCTTCTGCACGAAATCGAGGTTGTAGTCGGTGCCCGCCACGCCCATGAAGCGCCCGTCGACCACGATGGGTACCGACAGCGTCGCCAGCCACACCTGCTTGCCCTGCACGATGTACGGCAGCGGGCCGAGCACGCTTTCGCGCCGGTTTTCCTTCGGGCCGATGTACCAGCCGCCTTTCAACACGCCGTTCGGGTGCTTGTCCAGAGTGTCGTATTCGACCAGCGGCTGGACGGCGATCTTGCCGTCCGCGCCGCGCGTCCAGTAGGGCGTGAAGCGGCCGGTCTGGTCGTTGTTGCCGTTCTGCGTACCGGCGAACAGCGCGTCCTGGCCGTCGATGGCGTCCGGTTCCCAGCACGAGTAGGTGCCGTTGAAGTCCGGGTAGCTCTTGAGCACGTTCAGCAGGACGGCATTGACCTGGTCGCGGCCGATCTCGAGACCGCCATTGTCGGCCGCGCTCATCTTCGCGACGGCGAAGGTCGTGGCCATGCCGCGGGCGGCTTCCAGCGCCTTGGTGAACTCCGCGCGGATTTCCCCTGCGTACTTGCCGCCGAGATGTTGCAGGGTTTGCAGCGCCTCATCCTGCGCTTGCTGGCTGACGCGGTTCGACACCAGTTGCTGCGTGGAGCTTGCGAGATAGACGCTGTAGCCGATGAGTATGCCCGCCGTTGTGAGCAGGCATAGCCCGCCGATGAGAGCGATTCGCTGTTGTATGGATCTGAGTGTCATGACGGTTCCTACTCCTGAGCAATGCAAAAGAACCTGCGGGGGCGTGCCTGAACGCCGAAGGGCGGCCGAAGATCGCCGATGGCAAAACGGCATCCCGGATGCCGAATGTTGCGGCGCGCCGGCCGAGAAATTGATCGCTACCTTGGTACTGCTGCGTAGGTAGCGGTACGCGCGATGCGGCTTTTGGCGTGGTTTCTGGCGGGCACCGGCGCAGGCGCGGCGCTGCGCGGCGCGGCGGGCGAAAACGGATCGGGGGACCGTCGGACGCCGTCGTTTTTCATTCCATCAGGCGCTGGCGGGGGCCGGCGGCGATGCCGGATCGGTACCAAGGTAGGAGGGTGGTTGGTACGCGGGCGCCTAGGATGGGGCATCCAAAACAATAAAGAGGCCATCACCATGCCCACATGCAAAGCCATGCTGCTCAATTTGCTGTTCATCGGCAGCCTGCTCGGCTTCGACCAGAGTCAGGCCGCCGGCGATCTCACTCGCCGCACCCAGGCGCTGCCGGACCTCAAGTTCGGCTCCGAAGAAAGCGATTACGCCGTCTCACAGAAGGAGTACCAGCTGGAAACCGGTGTCGCCTACCAGCTCAAGGTGATTGCTGACGGGCAGAAGGAATGCGCCTTCCAGGCGCCGGAGTTTGCCCAGTCGATCTTCCTGCGCAAGGTCGAGGCCGGCGGCGTGGAGATCAAGGCGGTCACGCTGGTCGAGCTGGAGTTCGAGGACGCCGGCGAGGCGGAAATCTTCTTCCTGCCGGTCAAGCCCGGCACCTACCCGTTCTACTGCAAGGGCTTGCAGAACAAGGGCATGGAAGGGCGCTTCGTGATCAAGTGAGGGCGCGGCCATGAGTGCGCTCAGGCGTACCTACCTGCTGGTGACGCTGTTCTTCGTCGCGGTGGCGCTGGTCTGCACGGCCGTGCTGCTGCGCCAGGCTGCGCATGACGTGCAGCGCGAACTCGATGCCGCGCAGCAGGTTGTGGACTACCTGGCACTCAGTCTGCGCGATGAGCCGCAGGCGCCGGCCGCCGGCCTGGAGCAAAGCCTGCGACATATCCGCATCGAGCGAGTGGCGGCCGGCGATGAGCAGCCTGCCGAGCCGTCCGGTCGGCCCTGGCTGAGCCGCTGGTTGTACCCGCAGGTGATGCCGGCGCGCGTCATCGAGCGGGCGAACGGGGAGCAGATTCGCCTGGCGGTCAATCCCGACGACGAAGTGGAAGAAGTCTGGGATTCGCTGTTGCAGCTGCTTGCGCTGTTCGGCCTGGCACTGGCGCTGAGCCTGCTGACCATACGCTGGGCGGTCGGCCACGCGCTCGGTGTGCTGGAAGACCTGCTCGGCGGCCTGCGGCAGATTTCCCGTGGGCAGCTGGCCACGCGGCTGGTGGCGCGGCGGCTGCCGGAAGCACGCCGGCTGGCCGGACATTTCAACCAGATGGCCGGCGCGCTGGAGGAGGCCGAGGCGGCGAATGCGCGGCTCACCGGCACGCTGCTGGAACTGCAGGAGCGCGAACGCACCCGTCTGGCGCAGGTGATGCACGACGATCTCGGCCAGTACGTCGCCGGCATTCGCGCCCGCGCCTGCCTGCTGCGCATCCAGGCCGAGCAACCGGATGCGGTGCGTGAAACCGCGGCGCATCTGGAGCGGCACAGCCTCGATCTGCAGAATGGGTTTCGCACACTGGTGCGCGATCTCTATCCGGTGATGCTCGAACACCTGCCGCTGGAAGAGGCCGTCGGCCAGCTGGTCGAGCAATGGCAGGGCGCGCAGGGCATCGAATGCCAGCTCCAGCTGTGCGGAGCGATTCCCGCGTTCACCACCGAGGACAAGCTGCACCTGTACCGGCTGCTGCAGGAGGCGCTGACCAATGTCGCGCGCCACGCGCAGGCCCGTTGCGTGCGTCTGCGCCTGCGCGGCGGCGCGCATGGGCTGCGTGTGCTGTTGCGTGACGACGGCCACGGCGAGCCGCCGCAGCGTGCCGGGGTCGGTCTGCGTTCGATGCGCGAGCGGGCTCGCTGCCTCGGCGCCAACCTTCGTTTGCGGCACTGCCCGGGACGGGGCTGGACGCTTTATCTCAACCTGCCGTGCAAAGGAGCGACAGCATGAAAATCCTGCTGGTGGACGATCACGCGGTGGTGCGCCAGGGCTACGCCAGCCTGCTTACCGCGCTGCTGCCCGAGGTGGTGGTGACCGAGGCCGAGAGCGGCGAGCTGGCGCTGCAACGGGTGCAGGAGGAAATTCCCAGCCTCGTCGTGCTGGACCTCGGGCTGCCTGGCATCAGCGGGCTGGAGACCTGCCGGCGCCTGCGCCAGCGCCTGCCGCTGCTGCCGGTGCTGATCTTCAGCATGCATGACGAACTGGCACTGGTGCGCCAGGCACTGGATGCCGGGGCGTCCGGCTACCTGACCAAACGCTGCGCGCCGGACGTGCTGGTCGAGGCGGTGCGCAAGGTGCTTGCCGGTCAGCCCTTCATCGAGCAGCCGCTGGCCACCGCACTGGCGCGCCAGCGTCCCAGCACCTCACCGATGCAGGGGCGTCTGGCCGAGATGACCCCGCGCGAGATGGAAATCTTCATCATGCTCGCCCGCGGCATCGGCAACCGTGAGATCGCCGAGCGGCTGTGCATCAGCAGCAAGACCGTCTCCAATCACATGGCTCTGCTCAAGAGCAAGCTGGACGTCAGCTCCCAGGCGGAGCTGGTGCACCTGGCCATCGACCAGGGCCTGCTGCGCGTCGGCGAACGCATGCTCTGCGAGGCCTGAGCCCGCCACGACTCTGCCTGTTCCTGTTCGCGAAGCCGCCTGCCGTCGCTGGCGGGCGGCTTCGGCGTGCCTGGTCGCCACGCAGGTCTTCATCCGTACCGCGCCATCGGTCGTACGACCAAGTGCCGGCGGTTCGGGAAATTTTCCCGGGCGAACCGGGAATTCTTCCCTGTCGGCGCGACTCGGCGGCTTTCGATAATCGGTCTGGCAGGTTGCCAGCATGCAGCCGTGATCCGTTCGATTCGCCGCACAACAACAAGGAATATCCATGTCGTATCAGGTCTGCCGCCGCGCGCTGCCCCGGCGCACGCTGCTTTCGCTCGCCATCGCCAGCCTGCTGCCAGGTATGGCGCATGCCGCCGAACCGCTCGAACTGGCCAGCGAAGAAATCGTCGCCACCACACCGTTGCCGGGTATCGGTCTGTCCAAGGATCGCTTGCCGGCCAACGTCCAGACGCTGGACGAGGCGCAACTGCGCAAGCTCGGCGGCCAGTCGCTCGCCGAGGCGCTGCAGCGCGGGCTGCCGAGCGTCAATCTGAACGAGACCCAGGGCAATCCGTACCAGGCCGACCTCAACTACCGCGGCTTCACCGCATCGCCGCTGTTGGGCACCGCCCAGGGTCTGTCGGTATTCCTCGACGGCGTGCGGGTCAACGAGGCCTTCGGCGATGTGGTGCACTGGGACCTGATTCCCCGCAGCGCCATCGCCGACATGGCGCTGGTGCCTGGCTCCAATCCGCTGTACGGCCTGAACACCCTGGGCGGCGCACTGGCGCTGCAGACCAAGCGCGGCGACAGCCATCCCGGCGGTTCCGCCGAGGTTTACGCCGGCTCGTTCGGGCGCAAGGGTGGCGCGGTGCAGCACGGCGGCCAGCATGAAGAATTTTCCTGGTATCTGGCGGCCGAGGGCATGGAGGAGGATGGCTGGCGCGATCACTCGCCATCGGATGTCGGCCAGCTGTTCGGCAAGTTCGCCTGGACCACCGCGACCACCGACATCGCGCTGACCCTCGCGCACGCCGACAACGACCTGATCGGCAACGGCCTGCTGCCCGAGAGCATGCATGACCGCGATCACGACGCGATCTTCACCTATCCCGACCAGACCGAGAACCGCAGCCATCTGATGGCGCTGTCGGCCAGTCACTGGCTGAGCGATGCCGATCGGCTGTCCGGCACCGTTTATCTGCGCCGTACCCGCACCGCGACGCTGAACGGTGACGGCAACGACGAGTACGAGGACGAGTACGAGGAGTGGGAAGACGCCGGCTTTATCGGCGAAGGCCCGCAAAGCGGCGTGCTCAACCGTACCCGCACCGCGCAGCGCGCCTACGGCCTGGCTTTGCAGTGGACGCGTTATGCCGGCGATCACCAGTTCGCCTTCGGCCTGTCGCATGACAACACCCGCGCCAGCTTTCACCAGAGCGAGCAGGGCGGCGAGCTGACCGACGAGCGCGGCATCCTGCCCACCGAGGACGAGGAACAGGCCAACAGCCTGCTCGGTCGTACACGCACCTCCAGCCTTTACGCAACCGACACCTGGGCGCTGACCGAGGCGCTGCAGCTGACTGGCTCGCTGCGCTACAACCGCACACGCGTGGTCAACAGCGATCGCATGGGCGATGACCTCGACGGCGACTTCACCTATCGCAAGCTCAACCCGGCACTGGGTTTCGCCTGGCAGCTGCAACCGGCGCTGACCGTCTATGGCGGCTTCTCGCAGGGCAATCGCGCGCCCACGCCGATCGAGCTGGGCTGCGCCGATCCGCAGAACCCCTGCAGCCTGCCCAACGCGATGGCCGCCGACCCGTTCCTCGAGCAGGTGGTCACCCGTACTCTCGAACTCGGCGTGCGCGGACAGCTGGCCGGCGGGGCGGAGTGGAACGTCACCGCGTTTCGCAGCATGAACCACGACGATCTGCTGTTCGTCGGCACCGGTGGCAGCCAGGGCTATTTCACCAACTTCGGCCGCACCCGGCGCCAGGGTATCGAGCTGGGGCTGAACGGCAGCTACGGTGCATTCGACTGGCGCGCGGATTACACCTACCTGCAGGCGACGTTCCGCTCCTCGGCATGCATCCTCGCCGAGAACAACAGCACCGAAGGCGAGGGTGGCTGCCCGGATGACGAAATCCGTATCGCCAGCGGCGACCACCTGCCGGGCTTGCCCAAGCACAATCTCAAGCTCGGGCTGGACTGGAACCTGAACGAGCGCCTGCGCCTGGGCACCACGTTGCTGGCCTACTCCGGGCAATACGTGCGCGGCAACGAGAACAACCGCCACCAGGCAAGCGGCGAGTTCGAGGGCAGTGGCAAGCTGCCGGGCTACGCGGTGCTCAACCTCACCGCCGACTACCGTTTCGCCCGCGACTGGACGCTGTTCGGACGCGTCGACAACCTGTTCGACAAGCGTTACGCCACCAGCGGCGCGCTGGCGGAGAACCCCTTCGTCGGCGCCGGCAACGCCTTCGCCGACGACCCGGACGGCTGGCGCCACGAGCAGTTCATCGCCCCCGGTGCACCCCGCGCGGGCTGGCTGGGCGTGCGCTACCAATGGGACGCGCTGTAGCTGAACGGATAAAGGCCCGTGCAGACCGTACGGGTCTTTTGCGTCCGGCTTGCCGGCTTTGCGGGGCGATGTGTCAGGCGTGACGCAAAAAAGTCACGGCAGACTGCGTATGCTGGTGTGCTTGGCCGCCATCCTGTGCGGCGCGACCAGCGGAGCCCCAATGAACCACGCTTGTGCAGTCATCCGCCGTTCCAGGTCGTCACACCTGACTGCGGCAGGCCAGACGCGTTGATCAGCTCGTCGCGCCTGCGCGTCGTGTTCGCACTCGGCAGCGCGCAGACGCTGGCCTGGGGCTCGACCTACTACCTGCCAGCGATTCTCGCCGAGCCGATGGCGCGCGAGCTGGGCCTGGCCACCGGCACCGTGTTCGCCGCATTTTCCCTGGCGCTGGTGGTGACGGCCGTTCTCGGGCCGCTGTGCGGCAAGCGCATCGACCATCACGGCGGGCGTGATGTGCTGGCGCTTTCCAGTCTGGTCTTCGCGGCAGGGCTGGCGACCCTCGGCCTTGCGAACGGGCCGCTGATGCTCTGGCTCGGCTGGCTGGTGATCGGCATCGGCATGGCGCTGGGGCTTTACGAGTCGGCGTTCTCCACACTCACCGGCATCTACGGCCGCGATGCGCGCGGTGCGATCACCGGGATTACCTTGCTTGCCGGATTCGCCAGTACCGTGTGCTGGCCGATCAGCGGCTGGCTGGAGGCTGCGCTCGGCTGGCGTGGCACCTGCCTGGTCTGGGCCGGGGCGCATATCGTCCTCGGTCTGCCGCTGAACCGGCTGATGATTCCGCTGGGTATCCAGCCCGCATCGCCGCCGGGCGACAAGCCTGTGCAGGAACCTGCCGGCGCCGGCCTGACCATGGGGCTGCTGGCGTTCGTTTTCGCGGCCACCTGGTTCGTCAGTACGGCGATGGCGGCGCACCTGCCGCGACTGCTGCAGGAGTCCGGGCTGTCGGCGGCTGCGGCCATCGCCGTCGCGGCGCTGGTCGGGCCGGCGCAGGTCGGTGCGCGCTGTCTGGAATTCGTTTTGCTGCAGCGATTCCATCCGCTGCTCTCGGCACGCCTGGCGGCCATCGCGCATCCCATCGGTGCGCTCGGCGTGATGCTGTTCGGCGCACCGGCGACCACCGGGTTTGCCCTGTTGCACGGCGGTGGCAACGGCATCCTGACCATCGCCAAGGGCACCTTGCCGCTGGTGATCTTCGGCCCACACGGTTATGGCCTGCGCCAGGGGCTGCTGATGGTGCCGGCGCGTTTCGCCCAGGCCTTCGCGCCGTTCGTCTTCGCGCTGTTGATCGATGATTACGGCAGCGGCGCACTGTGGCTGTCGGCCGCGCTGGGCGTGCTGGCGTACGGTGCGCTGTCACTGCTGCAGCGGACCGCGCGTGGTCTCGGTTGAGCGGCAACGGCCGCAGCTCTGGCCGCGTTCGTCGATCAGCGCTGCCAGCGAACCGTCAGGAGGATCATCGCGAACCGTCTACATGCAGCGGCTGCCTGGGCTTGGCGCGACGCGGTTGGGGCGGCGTGCTGGCCAGCTGCAGCAGCAGATGTTGCCGCTCGACGGACAGGCCGAGGAATACCTGTAGCGCGGCATAGGCGTCATTCGCTGCATAGACCTGCTGAGCCTCGCTTAGCTCGGTGCTGGCCCAGTTCGAGGTCGCCACGCGGCGCGACTTGTGGATACGCGCGCCCAGCACGCCGGCCACTGCGCCGCGCAGGCCGACCTGACCTTTGCGGTCCTGATAGCGCAGCATGGTGCCGAGGTCGAGGCAGTTCGCCAGCTCGATGCCGAGCCTGCCGCGCAGTCGGCTGCGGTCCGCTTTCAGACCGAAGCCGATCTTCAGTACATCTGGCGCCTGCAGAATCGTGCGCGCCGCCTCGACGCAGCCGGGCACGATGACCTGAAACAGGTACGCCTGCGTCGGCGTGGCGAGCTGGATCAGGTGCGGACCGGTGGAGACTTCGCCGACGCGAAAGGTTGGCCGGGATTCGGTATCGAAGCCGACGCAGGGGCAGGCGCGCAGCTCGCCGATGGCCCTGGCCAGCGCCGTGGCGTCGGCGGGCATGATGATGTGTGCGGCCGTCAGCCCGGCGAAGGTCGGCAGGGTGGCGTTGTCGGCAGGAAGGGGAATGCGGATGGGCTGCATCGTCGGTGCTCCGGGGCTCGCCAGCGGCAGCGATCAGGCAACGCTAGCCGAGCGCGGCGGGCAAGTCGATGCCGAATCCACCCGCGCCGGCTACTTTTCCCAGTCGTGCGGACAATCCTTGCAGCCTTCCATATTGGTTCCCTGAAACGTGGCGTAATGCCGTCGCGCGCCGCTGAGCACGGCGTCGGCCAGGTTGGCATCGTTGAGCTTGGCTTCCTGCAGGTTGGCATCGGTCAGGTCAGCGCCGGCGAGGTCGACCTTGCTCAGCCAGGTCATTTCCAGATCGGCGGCACGCAGGGTGCTGCGCTGCATCTTCGCGCCGCTCAGGCGGGCGAATTCGAGATAGGCACCGGTGAGGTCCGCACCATTGAATCGTGCCGCCTGAGCGAACAAGCCCCAGCCCTGAATGGCGACCAGCTTGGCGTCGGTGAAGTTGGCCAGGCGCAGATTGGCCTGCTGCAGGCTGGCGCGGTTGAGCGTGGCGCCGCTGAGATCGGCCTTCTCCAGATTGGCCAGGTCCAGGTTGGCGTGGCGCAGGTTGGCGCCGGCCAACTTGGCGCCGGCGAGATTGATCTTGCGCAGATCCTGATTGCTCAGGTTTGCGCCGCGCAGATCGGCGTTCGGACACTGGCTTTCCGGCTGGATGACGCAGCCATTGATGACCGCGGGCTGGTCGCTGGCGGCGAACGCGGCGTTACCGGCGAGCAGGGCCAGAGGCAAAAGCAGTAGCGGGGAGGTCTTCATGACGGTTTTCCTGCGAAGCGGTAGGGAGGGGCGGTTGCGCGGGGGCTCGCGTGGCGCGCCGGCGAGAGCGCCAACTCGGGGCCAGACATGCCATGGGAACGCTCCGCGAACCGTCTTACAGGGAAGCGCCGTGCCGGCCGTAGCGGGCACGGCGTGGTACTCAGCGCTGCGCGGTCTTCTTTTCCCAGTCCGGCAGTTTGAACACCCAGAACGAACCACCCTGGGCGACCGGCTTGGTCAACACGGCCATGTCGCCACCCCACAGCGGCACGGCGCCGCCGTAGCCGACGGTCACGCCGAGGTACTGCTCGCCATCCTGCTCCCAGGTGATCGGCGGCGAGATGATTCCGCTGCCGGTCTGGAACTTCCACAGCTCGTCGCCAGTTTTCGCGTCGAATGCCTTGAAGTAGCCGTCACTGGTGCCGGTGAACACCAGGTTGCCCTTGGTGGCCAGCACGCCGGCCCACAGCGGCAGTTTTTCCTTGTGTTCCCAGGCGACCTTGCCGGTGGTGGGGTTCATGGCGCGCAGGATGCCGACGTGGTCGTCGTACATGCGCTTGATGCGGAACCCCTGGCCGAGATAAGCCGAGCCCTTCTTGTAGCTGACCTCTTCGGTCCAGTAGTCCTCTTTCCAGTGGTTGGCCGGCACGTAGAACAGGCCGGTGTCCTGGCTGTAGGCCATCGGGTTCCAGTTCTTACCGCCGAGGAAGGGCGGAGAAACCTCGACGGACTTGCCGTGCTGCTCGCCGGGTTCGGGTTTGGGCGGACGCTGGCCTTCGTTCTCCACCGGGCGGCCGGTTTTCAGGTCGATGTGGCTGGCCCAGGTGATGTTGTCGACGAAGGGGAAGGCGTTCTGCAGCTTGCCGTCCTTGCGATCGACCACGTAGAAGAAGCCGTTGCGGTCGGCGTGGGCGGTGGCTTTCACGGTCTTGCCATTCTTGTCCTTGTAGTCGAACAGCACCAGTTCGTTGTTGCCGGAGAAGTCCCAGGCGTCGTTCGGGGTGTGCTGGTAGAACCACTTCACTTCGCCGGTGGAAGGATCGACGCCGACCTGGCCGGAGGTGTAGAGGCTGTCGTAGTCCTGCGGCTTGCCGTCCTTGGAGGTGCGCGCCCAGCCGTTCCACGGCGCGGGGTTGCCGGCGCCGACGATGATGGTGTTGGTCTCGGCATCGAAGCTCGCGCTCTGCCACGGTGCGCCGCCGCCCTGACTCCAGGCTTCGACCTTGCCGGTCGGCGAGTTGGCATCGTCCGGCCAGGAGGGTGCCTTGATGTCGCCGGTCGGCGTGCTGTCCTTGCCGTTCAGGCGGCCCATGTGGCCCTCGACGAAGGGACGCATCCAGACTTCTTCACCGGTGTCCGGGTCGCGCGCGAAGAGCTTGCCAACCACGCCGAACTCGTCACCCGAGCTGCCGTGAACCAGCAGCACCTTGCCGGTCTTGCCGTCCTTCACCAGCGTCGGCGCGCCGGTCATGGTATAGCCGGCGTCGTGATCGCCGAATTTTTTGTTCCAGACAACCTTGCCGGTGTCCTTGTTCAGCGCCACGACGCGGGCGTCCAGTGTGCCGAAGTAGATCTTGTCGCCGTAGATCGCGGCGCCTCGGTTGACCACATCGCAGCACGGGCGGATATCGTCGGGCAGGCGGTGGGCGTAGCTCCACAGGCGTTTGCCGGTCTTGGCATCCAGGGCGAACACGCGCGAGTAGGAGCCGGTCACGTAAATCACACCGTCGTGGACGATGGCCTGGGATTCCTGGCCGCGCTGTTTCTCGTCACCGAAGGAGAACGACCACGCCGGCGTCAGCTTGAACACGTTCTTGTCGTTGACCTGGGCCAGCGGACTCCAGCGCTGTGCGTGGGTGCCCAGGCCGTACTGCAGCACGTTCTCGGTGGACAGATGGTCGTTGGCGATGTCTTCCCAGCTGACCGGCTTGGCCTGGGCAACGCCGGCCAGCGCGAGGCTGCCGAACAGCACGGCGAGGGCGAGCGGGCGGGTTGTGCCGGGGTGCGATCTTGTTGTCATGGTTGCGATTCCCTTGGTCGATTCGGACGAGGCCGCCGTCTGCCGGTAGCCTGGCGATACGAATAGTGGGAGCGCGCTCGCGGGCGCCGACACGGAAAAACGCCCGCCGATGCCGGGAAAACTTCCCATCGGTGCGCTGTTTTCGCCTTGCTACCGCGGTGCCACCACGACCCGCTGCAAAAGACGGGGATAAAACCTAGTACCAAGGGAGGAGATGCAGGCATCCAAAGCAGGATTCTGTCGACCGGGTCGCGCCGCCAACATGGCCACCATGCGCTCCGATGGGGCTGCCTTGTACAGGTTCCGAACAGAGGTGGTAGTCATGAACAACAAGAACTTTCTGCGCTCGCTGCTGGCGGCGGGTGTCCTGGGTATGTCCGGCCTGGTCCTGGCGCATGGTGATGTGACGCCGCAGGCGGTGGACACCAAGGGCCTGCCATCCCTTGGCGAGGAGTGGGCAGAAGAAAACCCCTATCGCGCCCCGAGCGAACACCATGATCTGGCGGTGCAGATCGGTTCGTCCGCCTACAACCAGAACTGCGCCCGTTGCCACGGCCTGGAGGCAATCTCCGGCGGTATCGCGCCCGACCTGCGCGATCTGGAAGCCAGCTACGACGGCGACGAGTGGTTCAAGGAGCGTGTGATCAACGGCGCGGTGCGTGACGGTGCGGTGTACATGCCGCGCATGGCCGACACCCTCAGCCAGGAAGCACTGTGGGCGATCCGTACCTATATCGAAAGCGAAGCGGCCAAGCGGTGATGCGCCTCGGCCGCTGGCTCGTCGCGCTGTGCCTGTCGGCCTGCTGCGTACTGGCGCAGGCCGAGGTGGTGCGGGTGCGCGCTTACGACGACATCATCGCCTCGGGTGTGCTCAAGGTGGCGATGTACCAGGACTTCCCGCCATACAGCTTCGTCGTCGACGGTCAGCCACGCGGCGTCGACGTGGAGATGGCGCGCGAGCTGGCGGATGGCCTCGGCCTCAAGCTGGAGGTGCTGTGGGTCGCGCCGGACGAAACGCTGGACGATGACCTGCGCAACTTCATCTGGAAGGGGCACTACCTGCGCCCCAACGTGCTGGCCGACGTGATGCTGCGCGTGCCCTACGACCGCGAGTTCTCCTACAAGCGCAACGAGCTGGGCGAGCTGATCAATGAGCTGGTGGTGATGTTCGGGCCTTATCAGCGCGAACGCTGGCAGTCCGCCTTCGACGATCGCCGTCTGAAGGAGGTGCCGACCGTGGCGGTCTTCCAGTACCACCCGGTGGGCGTAGAGGTCGAGAGCGTGCCGTCGTTCTACCTGTCGTCGGTGTTCGGCGGGCGCATGAGCAAGATGCTGCACCACTATCCCAGCCCGCAGGCCGCGTTCGCCGCCATGCAGGCCGGTGAGGTGGACGCGACGATGGCCATGCGTGGGGAGATCGACTGGCTGCTCAAGCAGGCCAACGACAGCCATCTGAAGCTCGCGGAGAATGCCTACCCTGATATGGGCAAGCAGGTCTGGGATCTGGGCATGGCGGTGCACGAGTCCAATCGCCAGCTGGCCTACGCGCTGGAAGGCGTGCTGGAGCCGATGATCACCGAGGGGCGGTTGGCGAAGATCTATGCTGGCTATGGGCTGCGCTACGAGCTGCCCGGGCTTTATCAGGATTTAGAGAACGAGATGGCGGCCGGCAACTGACGCCATCCTTCAGCGGGCCGCCGGGCAACGCCCGAGGAGTTCGAGATGAGCATGCGCGTTCTGCTGTTGCTTCTGACGTTCGCCCAGGTCGGCAACCTGCTGGCTGGCGAACCCGATCCGCTGCAATCGGTGATGTGGGAACACCACCACCGCAACCTGCTCAACGGCGAGCCCTACGTGTTCGACGAGCGTGTGCAGGTACAGGTCCCGCCGTTCGCCGAAGATGCCCGGCAGGTGCCGGTGCATATCGATGCACGCGCCCTCGGCGACGAGGTGGTGCGTATCGAGGCCTGGGCCGATCTCAATCCGATTCCGCGCATCTTTACCTTCACGCCCGGCGAGCGCGTCGAGTCGCTGGTGGCCATCCGCATTCGCGTCGAACAGGCTACGCCGATCCGCGCGGCAGTGCTGACACGCGACGGCGTCTGGCATGTCGGCGGCGCCAAGGTCGATGCAGCCGGTGGCGGCTGCACGGCACCCAGCGTGGTGCGGGCCCAGCCAGGGTGGGAAGACCGTCTCGGCCAAGTCCACGGCGCACGCTTTGCCCGCGGGGAATTCAGCCGACTGCGCATGCAGGTCTCGCACCCGATGGACAATGGCCTGGTGGGTGGCATTCCGGAATTCTTCGTCAACCAGGTCGAACTGCGCACCGTCGATGGCGAGGTATTGGCGACGTTGGAACTGTTTCCTGCAGTCGGCGAGAACCCCAGCCTGAGCCTGGAGGTCCAGGGCCAGGAGGAAACCCGCTTGTGGCTGCGCGACAACAACGGCAATGAGTTCGAGGCGGCGCTGTAGCGCTACCGCGCCTGCGTCCGTTCACCCAGCCAAGGAGACGTCATGCGCCTTTTCACCCTGATCCTTGCCTGCTGGCTGGCGCTGCCGGCGCAGGCCGAGCTGCGCTACGACCTGCGGCCCAAGCAGATCGCCGAGAATGTCTGGCTGCTCGAAGGTTCGACCGACAACTTCGAGCAGCGCAACGGCGGCAACATCGTCAACACCGGCTTCATCGTCACCGAGACAGGAGTGGTGGTGATCGACAGCGGGCCGTCCAAACGCTACGGCGAGGCCATGCGCGAGGCCATTGCGGGCGTCACCGACCGTCCGGTGATCAAGGTGTTGCTCACCCATCACCATCCTGACCATGTGCTCGGCAACCAGGCATTCGCCGACGTACCCATCGCCGCGCTGGCCGGCACCACCGAGCTGCTGCGCGAGCAGGGCGATGCGATGGCGGAAAACATGTACCGGCTGGTTGGCGACTGGATGCGCGGCACCGAAGTGGTGTTGCCGAACGAAACGCTACAGCCCGGCACACTGGAAATCGGCGGCCACAGGCTGCGCCTGCTCGCCCTGCGCGGGCATACCGGCGCCGATCTGGCGGTGCTCGATGAGAACAGCGGCGTGCTGTTCGCCAGCGACATCCTGTTCTACCAGCGCGCGCTGACCACGCCCAACAGCCCGGGACTGGACATCTGGCTGGCCGATCTCGATGAGTTGCAGGCCCAGCCGTGGAAGCTGCTGGTGCCCGGTCACGGGCCGGTCGCCAGCGACGACGCGCCGTTCGTGCAGATGCGCGATTACCTCGGCTGGCTCGACGGTCTGCTGCGCGACGCCGCGGCCAGCGGCGCAGACATGAACGAGGTGATCGACAGCCCGATCCCCGAGCGCTTCGCCGGCATCAGCCTGACGCGCTTCGAACTGATCCGCAGCGTCACCCATCTCTATCCGAAATACGAGGCGCAGCAGCTGCAGCGCGTCGATCAGCAATAGCCGAAGCGCAGGTCAGGCGCGGCGCATCGACCAGTAGCTGCGGCGGAACAGGTCGCGCTCGCCCAGCAGCACCACGCCGAGAGCGAAGCCGGCCAGCACCAGCGCGATGTACAGGCAAAGCTCGAGAAAGCCCTGTGGCTCTGGCAGCCAGTGCAACGCCACCGCCAGCGCCGCTGCGGTGGCCGCCCAGCGCAGCAGCACGGCAATACCCAGACCCTTGGGCGATGCGCGGTAGACATACAAGCCCATGAACAGCGCCTGCAATGCCGCGCCGCTGGAGAAGGCGATGGCCAGTCCTTCGGCGCCGTAGGGGCGATACAGCGCCGCGTCGAGACCGATGGTCAGCGCCGAGCTGATCAGCGTGAGCACCAGGAACAGCCGGGTCTGGTGCTGGGCGAGCAGGGCGCGCCCCCAGAGCAGGGCGAGCCCCATCGCCGGCAGGCCGAACGCATAGATGATCACCAGAGAGGCGGTGGCGCTGGTCTGCGCCGCGCCGAACTGGCCGCGCTCGAGCAGCACGGCGACCACGGTGTCCGGAAACGAGCAGAGCACCACAGCCGCCGGCACCAGGAACAGCAGCGTGGCTAGCAGCCCCTTGCGAATCACCGCGGCGTGGGCGCCGTGGTCGTTATCGTTCCAGCTCGCCGAGAATTGCGGGAACAGCACCGAGAGCACTGACATCGCGTACAGCGTCAGCGGAATGGTGACAATGCGGAAGGCGAACGAGAGCATGGTGATGCTGCCCTCATCGAGGAACGAGGCGAACATCCGCTCGGCGAGGATGCACGCCTGCTGCGCGCCGGCGGCCAGCAATACCGGCGCGAAGGCCAGGCCGAAGGCGCTGCCGTGTCCTTCGGCCACAGGGTGCCGTACGCCGCGCAGATAGGCCAGGCGCCGGTGCTGGGCGACGATCAGGCCGAACTGCGGCAGCAGCATGCCGATGAAAATCACCATGCCGGTCGGCTCGAACAGCAGAATGCCGATGATCGCTCCCGCGTTGAGCAGCACGGTGCGCGTCATCGGCAGGATGAATACGCTATCCATGTTGAGCAGTGCGCCCTGGCAGTACAGCGTCGCCTGCACGGCGATTAGCAGCGCGCCGACGCAGAACACGACCTGCCCGGTCGCCACCTGCTCAGCGCTCCAGCCCGGTGCCAGCAGGGTGAGAATCCAGTAGCTGGCGACGATCACCAGGGCGCTGGCCGCCACGCCCATCAGCATTACGCGCCAGTACAGCCAACGACTGACCGACTCGAACAGCGTCTCCGACTGACTGCGCAGCTTTTGCAGGTAGGGAATCATGGTGTCGCGCAGGGCGAGACCGAGGAAGTTCTCGAAGAAAAGCGGCAGGATCAGCGCGACGAAGATCAGGTCGGCTTCCCAGCTCAGGCCGAAGGCGCGGGCGATGAACAGATCGCGCAGGAAACCGAGCAGAAAACTGGCGACGGTCAATGCCAGGATGACCAGTGATGCATTCATTCCTTGATCCTGTAGCAGGCCAGCCTGCGGTACTCCGGTAATACGGCGCGCCGCCGTTCGGTTGGGCGGTGTGCCTGGGACAGTTCCGTCTGCCAGGGCTGGCGACATGCTGGCCCCTGGTCGAACGCTACATAGACTGAGCCGGCGCGGCATGGTTCCGGCCGTTCGCGCGCGGGTGGACAAGCGTCGATACGTAAAAATGCCGTAAATCCCCTTTGCGAGGCGGGCGCGACTGCTTAAGGTTCACGCTCCTTCCCGAGCGAACCCAGTTCATGTCCGTCGCGCATTCGTCTCCTGCTGCTACCCGTCGTCGCTGGCTGATCATCGGTCTTGCCGTGCTGGCCATCGCCTTGCTTGCCTGGTGGTTATGGCCGAGCCCTTCGGCGAAGTCGCCGCAACCAGGCGGTCGACCGGGCTTCGGCGCGTTCAGCGGGCCGGTGCCGGTACGCGTGACGGCGGTGAAACAGGGCGAGTTCGAGGTGTTCTACAAGTCGCTCGGCACGGTGACGCCGCTGAATACGGTGAACGTGCGCAGCCGCGTCGCCGGCGAACTGGTCGAGGTGCGCTTCGAGGAGGGCCAGCGGGTCAAGGCCGGTGAGCTGCTGGCGGTGATCGATCCACGGCCATACAAGGTCGCATTACAGCAGGCCGAGGGCACGCTGCAGCAGAATCGCGCGCTGCTGCAGAACGCCCAGGTCGATCTGGAGCGCTACCGCGGGCTATACGCCGACGACAGCATTGCCAAGCAGACGCTCGATACCCAGCAGGCGCTGGTGAACCAGTACCAAGGCACGCTGGCGGCCAATCAGGCGGCGGTCAACGAAGCCAAGCTCAACCTGGAATTCACCCAGATCCGCGCACCGATCGACGGCCGCCTCGGCCTGCGCCAGCTGGACATCGGCAACCTGGTCTCGGCCAGCGACACCACACCGCTGGTGGTGATCACCCAGAGCCAGCCGATGGCGGTCACCTTCACCTTGCCGGAGGGCGATCTGCTGCCGGTGCTGACGCGTTTTCGTCAGGGCGCCGAGCTGAAGGTGCAGGCGTGGGATCGTGGTGAGCGACTGCTGTTGGGCGAGGGCGTGCTGGAGAGCGTCGACAACCAGATCGATGTGACCACCGGTACGCTGAAGCTCAAGGCGCGGTTCGACAACGAAACCGAAATGCTCATCCCCAATCAGTTCGTCAACGTGCGCCTGCGGGTGGAAACCCTCGAGGACGCCACGCTGATTCCCTCGGCGGCGCTGCAGTTCGGCTCGCGGGGCAACTTCGCCTACGTCGTTGGCGAGGACAGCAAGGTGCAGCTGCGTAGCGTCGAGGTCGGCCCGAGCAACGGTGAGACCACGGTGATCGCCAAGGGCCTGACGGCCGGTGAGCGCATTGTCATGGAAGGCACCGACCGCCTGCGCGACGACAGCGAAGTGGAAGTCGTCGATCGCGCGACGATGGCCGAAGAGGCGGCGCAGCAACCCAAGGTGGGCGGTGAGAGCGCCGGGGAGCGTCCGGCGCAATGAACATCTCGCGGCTGTTCATCCTGCGGCCGGTAGCGACCACCCTGACGATGGTCGCCATCCTGCTGGCCGGTCTGATCGCCTACAAGCTGTTGCCGGTCGCGGCGCTGCCGCAGGTCGACTATCCGACCATCCGCGTGCTGACGCTGTATCCCGGTGCCAGTCCGGAAGTGATGACCAGCGCTGTGACTGCACCGCTTGAGCGCCAGTTCGGGCAGATGCCGGGGCTGACGCAGATGTCCTCGAGCAGCTCAGGCGGCGCCTCGGTGATCACCCTGCGCTTCTCGCTTGACGTGGAGCTGGATGTCGCCGAGCAGGAGGTGCAGGCGGCGATCAACGCGGCAGATAACCTGCTGCCGAGCGACCTGCCGGCGCCGCCGGTGTACAACAAGGTCAATCCGGCCGATACGCCGGTGATCACCCTAGCGGTGACCTCGGCGACGCTGCCGCTGCCGCAACTGCATGATCTGGTCGATACGCGCATGGCGCAGAAGCTGGCGCAGATCAGCGGCGTCGGCATGGTCAGCATCGCCGGCGGGCAGCGGCCGGCGGTGCGCATCCGCACCAATCCCGAGGCGCTGGCCGCCTATGGCCTGTCGTTGGCCGATGTGCGCGAGCTGATCGGCAACGCCAACGTCAACCAGCCCAAGGGTAACTTCGACGGTCCGACGCGGGTCTCCATGCTCGACGCCAACGATCAGCTGAAGACGCCCGAGGAATACGCCGAGCTGATCCTTACCTATGAAAACGGCGCCGCGCTGCGGCTCAAGGATGTCGCCGACATCATTGCCGGCGCCGAGAACGAGCGGCTGGCGGCCTGGGCCAACGAAAACCGGGCGGTGCTGCTGAACATCCAGCGTCAGCCCGGCGCCAACGTCATCGACGTGGTCGAGCGTATCCAGGCGCTGCTGCCGGAAGTCACCGCCAGTATGCCGGCTGGGCTCGACGTGACCATTCTCACCGACCGTACCCAGACCATCCGCGCTGCGGTCACCGACGTGCAGCACGAGTTGATCCTCGCCACCATCCTGGTGGTGATGGTGACCTTCATCTTCCTCAAGAAGCTCTCGGCCACCGTCATCCCTTCGATCGCCGTGCCGCTGTCGCTGATTGGTACCTTCGCGGTGATGTACCTGTGCGGCTTCTCGCTGAATAACCTGACGCTGATGGCATTGACCATCGCCACCGGCTTCGTGGTCGACGACGCCATCGTCATGCTGGAGAACATCGCCCGGCATCTGGAGGAGGGCGAGACGCCGCTGAATGCTGCGCTCAAGGGCGCCAAGCAGATCGGCTTCACCTTGATTTCGCTGACTTTCTCGCTGATCGCCGTGCTGATTCCGCTGCTGTTCATGCAGGACGTGGTCGGCCGGCTGTTCCGCGAGTTCGCCATCACCCTGGCGGTGGCGATCCTGATCTCGCTGGTGGTGTCGCTGACGCTGACGCCGATGATGTGCGCGCGCCTGCTTAAGCCGGTGAGCCATGATCCGGCGCGCCCGGACTGGGTCGAGCGGCTGATCGGCGGCTATTCGCGCTGGCTGACCTGGGTGCTCGGTCATCAGACGCTGACACTGCTGGTGGCGGTGGCCACCCTCGGCCTGACGGTGGTGCTCTATCTCGCCGTGCCCAAGGGCTTCTTCCCGGTGCAGGACACCGGCGTGATCCAGGGCATCAGCGAGGCGCCGCAGTCGATCTCCTTCCGCGCCATGAGCGAGCGCCAGCAGTCGCTGAGCCGGGTGATCCTGGCTGATCCGGCGGTTGCCAGCCTGTCGTCCTATATCGGGGTGGACGGCGACAACGTCACGCTCAACAGCGGCCGTCTGCTGATCAACCTCAAGCCGCACGCCGAACGCGACGTCACTGCCAGCGAGGTGATCGAACGTCTGCGCCCGGAGCTGGCCAAGCTGCCGGGCATCGCGCTGTACCTGCAGCCGGTGCAGGACCTATCCATCGAGGATCGGGTCAGCCGCACGCAGTTCCAGTTCAGCCTGGAGTCGCCAGATGGCGCGCTGCTGCAGGAGTGGACGCCCAGGCTGGTCGAGGCGTTGCGCGAACGGGCGGAACTCACCGATGTGGCCAGCGACCTGCAGAGCGACGGCCTGCAGATTTACCTGGATATCGACCGCGACGCCGCCGCGCGCCTGGGCATCGAGGTTTCGGCGATCACCAATGCGCTGTACGACGCCTTCGGCCAACGGCAGATTTCCACCATCTTCACCCAGGCCAGTCAGTACCGCGTGGTGCTCGAGGCCGAGGCCGGCAATCGCCTGGGTCCGCAGGCGCTGGAGCAGCTGTTCGTGCAGAGCGAGGGCGGCACGCCGGTGCGGCTGTCGAGCCTGGCGCGATTGGAGCAGCATTCGGCGCCACTGCTGATCAATCACATCGGCCAGTTCCCGGCAGTGACGTTGTCGTTCAACCTCGCGCCGGGCGTTTCTCTGGGCGAGGCGGTGGAGGTGATCGAAGCGGTGAAGCAGGACATCGGCCTGCCAGCCGGCATCCAGAGCCACTTCCAGGGCGCGGCCGAGGCGTTTCGCGCGTCGCTGTCGAGCACGCTGCTGCTGATCCTGGCGGCAGTGGTGACCATGTACATCGTGCTCGGCGTGCTTTACGAGAGCTACATCCACCCGATCACCATTCTTTCCACGCTGCCGTCGGCGGCGGTGGGCGCGCTGCTGGCGTTGCTGCTGACCGGCAATGACCTGGGGCTGATCGCGATCATCGGCATCATCCTGCTGATCGGCATCGTCAAGAAGAACGCGATCATGATGATCGACTTCGCGCTGGAGGCCGAACGCCACCAGGGCATGACGCCGGAGCAGGCGATCTATCGCGCCGCGCTGCTGCGCTTCCGGCCGATCCTGATGACCACGCTGGCCGCGCTGTTCGGCGCGATCCCATTGATGCTCGCCACCGGCTCGGGCGCCGAGCTGCGCCAGCCGCTGGGTCTGGTACTGGTCGGCGGCCTGCTGCTCAGTCAGCTGCTGACGCTGTTCACCACGCCGGTGATCTACCTGTTCTTCGACCGCCTGAGCCAGCGCTTCGGCCGTCGCGGCGCGGTGCCAAGCGAGGCGCAGGCGTGAGCCGGGGCCGTTTGCAGCCGAACGTGGCGCAACGGAGCGTGCGATGAATCTATCGGCGCCGTTCATCGCGCGGCCGGTGGCGACCATGCTGCTCAGCCTGGCGATCCTGCTGCTGGGCGGGGTGAGTTTCGGCCTGCTGCCGGTTTCGCCGTTGCCGAACATGGATTTCCCGGTGATCACCGTGCAGGCCAGCCTGCCCGGCGCAAGTCCGGAGATCATGGCCTCCAGCGTGGCGACACCGCTGGAGCGCTCGCTGGGCAGCATCGCCGGGGTCAGCCAGATGAGCAGCCGCAGCAGCCAGGGCTCGACGCGGATCATTATTCAGTTCGATCTGGAGCGCGACATCAACGGCGCCGCCCGCGATGTGCAGGCGGCGATCAATGCTGCACGCAACCTGCTGCCCAGCGGCATGCGTAGCATGCCGACCTACCGCAAGATCAATCCCTCGCAGGCGCCGATCATGGTGCTGTCGCTGACTTCCGAGGTGCTCGACAAGGGCCAGCTGTACGACATCGGCTCGACCATCCTCGCGCAGAAGCTCTCGCAGGTGCCCGGCGTCGGCGAGGTACAGGTCGGCGGCAGCTCGCTGCCGGCCGTGCGCGTCGAGCTGCAGCCGCAGCAGCTGGAGCAGTACGGCGTCTCGCTGGACGAGGTGCGCAACACCATCGCCAACGCCAACGTGCGCCGGCCCAAGGGCATGGTCGAGGACGCCGAGCGGCACTGGCAGGTGCGCGCCAACGACCAGTTGCACGCCGCCGCCGACTACATGCCGCTGATCCTGCGCTATCAGGATGGCGCGACCCTGCGCCTGAGCGATGTGGCCAAGGTCGAGGATGCGGTGGAGGATCGCTACAACAGCGGGTTCTTCAACAACGAACAGGCGGTGCTGCTGATCGTCAACCGTCAGGCCGGCGCCAACATCATCGAGACCATCGCCGGCATCCGCGCCGAGTTGCCGGCATTGCAGGCGATCCTGCCGGGCAGTGTCGAGCTGAACGTGGCGATGGACCGCTCGCCGGTGATCCGCGCCACCCTGCATGAGGCCGAGCGCACCCTGCTGATCGCCGTGGTGCTGGTGATCGTGCTGGTGTTCGTGTTTCTCGGCCATGTGCGCAGCGCGCTGATTCCGGCGCTGGCGGTGCCGGTCTCGCTGGTCGGCACGTTCGCCGTGATGTACCTGTTCGGCTTCTCGCTCAACACCCTGTCGCTGATGGCGCTGATCCTCGCCGCGGGGCTGGTGGTGGACGATGCCATCGTGGTGCTGGAGAACATCGCCCGGCATATCGACGATGGCGTGCCGCCGCTGCGCGCGGCCTACATCGGCACCCGCGAGGTCGGTTTCACGTTGCTGTCGATGAACCTGTCACTGGTGGTGGTGTTCGTCTCCATCCTGTTCATGGGCGGCATTGTCGAGCGGCTGTTCCGCGAATTCTCGCTGACGCTGGCGGCGGCGATTCTGGTTTCGCTGCTGGTGTCGCTGACGCTGACGCCGATGCTCTGTGCGCGTTGGCTCAAACCCTACCAAGCCGAGCGCGACAGCCGCCTGCATCGCTGGAGTCACGATGCGCACCAGTGGCTGCTCGGTTACTACGACCGCTCGCTGAGCTGGGCGCTGCGGCATCGGCGCATCACGCTGTTGAGCCTGCTGGCGACCATCGCGCTCAACGTGGTGCTCTACGTGCAGGTGCCCAAGACCTTCCTGCCACAGCAGGACACCGGCCAGCTGACCGGCTTCATCCGTGGCGACGACGGTCTGTCGTTCCAGGTCATGCAGCCGAAGATGGAGATATTCCGCAAGGCGATCCTCGCCGATCCGGCGGTGGAGAGCGTGGCCGGCTTCATCGGCGGGCAGGGCGGCATCAACAACGCGTTCATGATCGTGCGGCTCAAGCCGCTGGAGGAGCGCGGGCTGTCGGCGCAGCAAGTGATCGAGCGCATCCGCAAGAATCAGCCGCAGGTGCCGGGTGGACGGCTGTTCCTCATGGCCGACCAGGACCTGCAGTTCGGCGGCGGCCGGCAGAGCAGTTCGGCGTATGCCTATTCGTTGCTGGCGGGCGATCTGGCCGACCTGCGCACCTGGCTGCCGAAGGTCACCCAGGCGCTCATGGCGCTGCCCGAGCTGACCAGCATCGATGCCAACGAAGGCGAGGGCGCGCAGCAGATCAGCCTGCAGGTCGATCGCGACGCCGCCAAGCGGCTGGGCGTCGACATGAGCACGGTGACCACGCTGCTCAACAACGCCTTCAGTCAGCGGCAGATTTCCACCATCTACGAGACGCTCAACCAGTACCGCGTGGTGATGGAAATCGATCCGAGCTACGCGCAGCACCCGGAGGTGCTGGAGCAGATCCACGTGGTCACCGAAGATGGTCGCCGCGTGCCGCTGTCCGCCTTCGCCCGCTACGAGCGCAGCCTGGAGGAAGATCGCGTCACGCACGAGGGGCAGTTCGCCGCGGAGAACATCGACTTCGACCTCGCCCCGGGCGTCAGTCTGGATCAGGCCACGCTGGCCATTGAGCGCGCGGTCGCTGCGATCGGTCTGCCGAGTTCGGTGCAGGGTCGCCTGGGCGGCACCGGCGACGTGTTCAAGGCCGCTCAGGAAAGCCAGCCGTTCATGATCCTCGGCGCGCTGTTGCTGGTGTACATCGTGCTCGGCGTGCTTTACGAGAGCTATATCCATCCGCTGACGATTCTCTCGACGCTGCCGTCGGCCGGGGTCGGCGCGCTGCTGGCGATCATCGTCACCGGCGACGAATTCAGCCTGATCTCGCTGCTCGGATTGTTCCTGCTGATCGGCGTGGTGAAGAAGAACGCCATCCTGATGATCGACCTCGCGCTGCAGTTCGAGCGCAACGACCGCCTGCCGCCGGCCGAGTCGATTCACAAGGCCTGCTTGCTGCGCTTCCGGCCGATCCTGATGACCACGCTGGCGGCGATTCTCGGCGCATTGCCGCTGCTGCTGGGGGGCTCGGAAGGCGCGGAGATGCGCCAGCCGCTAGGTCTGACCATCATCGGCGGCTTGGTGCTCAGTCAGATCCTGACCCTCTACACCACGCCGGTGGTCTACCTGTACCTGGACCGCCTGCGTCATCGCTTCAATAACTGGCGCGGTGTGCGTACCGATGCCGCCATGGAAAATCCGCTATGAGTCCGAGCTGCACCCTCCGTCCATTGGCCATGATCGTCATGTCCCTTGCGCTTGGCGCCTGCACCCTCGGCCCGGATTACCAGCGCCCGCCGCTGCCGGATGCCCACGCGTTCAAGCAGGCCGAAGGCTGGAAGAGCGCGGCACCGGCCGACGCCCTGCAGCGCGGCGACTGGTGGAAGCTGTACGGCGACGCCGAGCTGGATGCGCTGGTGAGCCGACTGAACGTGTCCAACCAGAACCTCGCCGTGGCCGAAGCGCAGTATCGCCAGGCGCGCGCGCTTGTGCGCAGCGCGCGCTCGCAGCTGTTCCCCACGCTGTCCGGTAATGCCGGAGTGACGCGCTCGCGGCAGACCACTGGCAGCAGTTCGTCCAATGTCAGTGCCGGTGTAAGCGAGAGCTACGAGGCGGGGCTCAGCGCCTCCTGGGAGCTGGATCTCTGGGGCCGGCTGCGCCGCGGTTTGGAAGCCAATCGCGCAACCATGCAGGCCAGCGCGGCCGATCTCGCGGCGGTCCGTCTGAGTTTGCAGGCCGAGCTTGTGCAGACCTACCTGCAATTGCGGGTGATGGACGAGCAGCAGCGTCTGCTCGATCAGACGGTTGCTGCCTACGCGCGCTCGCTGCGCCTCACGGAGAATCAGTACCGCGCCGGCATCGTGCCCAAATCCGACGTCGCCCAGGCGCAGACTCAGCTCAAGAGCACGCAGGCGCAGGCCATCGATCTGAAGTGGCAGCGGGCACAGCTGGAACATGCCATCGCGGTGTTGATCGGTGTGCCGCCGGCCGAGCTGAGCATCGCCGTGCGCGATGACATCCCATCGCTGCCCGAGGTGCCGCTGGCGTTACCGTCGCAACTGCTGGAGCGGCGCCCGGATGTCGCCGCGGCCGAGCGCGAGGTAATGGCCGCCAATGCCGAGATCGGCATCGCCGAGGCGGCCTGGTATCCGGACCTGACCCTGTCGGCCAGCGGTGGCTATCGCAACAGCAGCTTCAACCAGCTGTTCGAGGTGCCGAATCGCTTCTGGTCGCTTGGCCCGCAGCTGGCGCTGACGCTGCTGGATTTCGGCGGCCGGCGTGCCGAACTGGAGCGGGCCGAGGCGGCCTACGATCAGACCGTGGCGACCTACCGGCAAACTGTGCTCGACAGCTTCCGCGAGGTCGAGGACTACCTGGTGCAACTGCGCGTGCTCGGCGACGAGAGCGTGGTGCAGCGCGAGGCGCTGGAGGCGGCGCAGGAATCGCTGCGGCTGATCGAGAACCAGTATCGCGCCGGTACCGTCGATTACCTCAGCGTGGTTACCGTGCAGACCACCGCGCTGAACAACGAGCGCACCAATCTGACGCTGCTGGGCGACCGTCTGCTGACCAGCGTGCAATTGATCGCCGCGCTCGGTGGTGGCTGGCAGATCGAGCAGTTGCAGCAGGAGCCGGTGCTGTCGAACGAGCGTGGTCAGGGCGACTGATCGAGCCGATGCGCTGGCTTGCGTCGCCAGATGCGGGTGAGCCAGCGCCAGGCGATCCAGCCGCCACCGAGCAGGTAGACCAACCCGCCCGGCACCCACATGAGCAGCCCCGCCAGCTGCTGATCCTCCACCGTACGACCCGTGCCGTAGAACGAGACTGTGCCGAAGGTAAGCAGGGCGCCGAGCAGGCCGGTGTGCATCAGCGTCAGCACCACGGCCATCAGCGCCTGCGGCACCTGCTTCGGATTGGCGCGCAGCACCGACCACCAGAACAGCCAGCCGCTGAACAGGAAACAGGCGTGCTCGACGGCGTGCCACCACAGGTTGTCCAGCGCCAGCACATAGAGCTTCGGCGTGTGCCAGATCCAGATCACCGCGCCATGCAGCAGCGCCAGCAGGGTCGGGTAGCGGCCGGCGCGCAGGATGGACGTCCACAGCGGTTGCGCGAAGCGGCCGGTGACGCCGCGCCACTGCGGCAGCGGGCGCGCCAGCGCCCACAACGGCGCGATCACTACGATGAACAGCATGTGCTGGGTCATGTGCCAGCTGGTGCTGCGTTGCGCCCAGTCGTCGATGGGGCCGAAGACGGCAAACGCGGCCACCAGCATGGCGCTGTGAAGGCAGAACGCTTCGCTGCGCCTGGGCGGCACGTGGCGCGCACCGAGCGCGTAGAGCAGCCAGGCACTGCCAATGAGCAGCGCGCTCAACAGCAGCGGGGCACGTTCGCTCAGCTGCGCGTCGAACAAGCCGTGGGCCAGGGCCGGCGTCGACAGGCCCAGCAGCGGTACCAGCGCCCACGCGCTCACAGACACGGCGGCAGCTGCAGCAGCGGTGCGCCGACGAACGCAGTCGCCAGCGCGGCAATCAGGTGCACGCCAGCGGCCAGTTTCGTCACGAACAGCTCGCGCTCGTTCAATGACGGACGCTGGCGAGACAGCCGCCAGAAATAGCGCATCAGGCCAAGCAGCAGCACAAGGGTCAGCAACGTCAGCAGGCCGAGGCTGCCGTTCAGCCAGTTCCACACCCCCTCTGCGGGGTCGGGTGGGCTGACTCGGCAGGCAATCGCCTGACCGCCGTATATCGCCACGAACCACAGGCTCCAGACGACCAGCCCGACGATGATCTGCAGCGGGTGGAACGGCGAGCCGAGCGCAGGTTTCATCAAACGCCTCCCCAGGTCGACGGGAACAGCACGATCGCCGCATAGCTGACCCAGAGCACGCCAAGGTTGTAGTACCAGAGCTGTTCGACCACCACCGGCTCGTACGGCGCGGCTTCGCCGACATAGCCGTAGCTCACCCGCCAGGCCTGCAGGCCGGTGGCGACTGCCGCCAGCGCGCAATGGAACAGGCTGTAGGCGAGCAACACGAAGATCACCGCATCGTGGGCCGTTTCGGTTGGCGCCAGTTCCGCGTCGAGCAACAGCCAAAGCAGCAGCGCCGACTGCACCAGCGCCAGCAGCGCGAGCAGCGCCAGTTGTCCTAGCAGGCCACGATGATCGCCGGCGCGCAGGCGCCTGATCAGGCGATGCAGCCAGAAGGTGCCAGCGCTGAGCAGCAGTGCGCTCACCAGCATCGGCCCGCCGTTCAGCTGATCGTCCGGCACGCGCCATTGCGGCGATACGGTCCACAGGTAGAACCAACCGAACAGCAACGACAGGTACAGCGCGCCATCGGCCAGCAGCGTGACGCCCATGCCCCACAGGCCCGGCCCGTCGAAGGTGCGCGAGTGCAGCGGCGGCTCGCCAGGCTGGGTGCGGGCATCCGGTGCGGCGGCAGGATGCGCGCCGTTTTCCCACGACCAGCGCAGCAGCACGATCAGCGTGGCCACGGCGGCGACGATGGAGAGGATGTAGGCCTTGTTCAGCAGGCTCAGGCAGAGCACCGCAAGGAACACCGCGGCGATGAAGGGCAGCCAGCTATTGCCCGGCAGATGGATGATTTCGCGGATTCTGCCGGTCAGCGGGTCGACGCCCCAGGTTTCGCGCCGACCGTGGTCGATTACGGTCAGCGCATGCTCGCCGCGGGCAATGCTGTCCGGCAGGTCCGGCTCTCGCCACAGAGGGTGGCGATCCGTCACATCCGGCAGACTGACGAAGTTGTAGGCGCTGGGCGGCAGGCTGGTCGCCCACTCCAGGGTATCGGCGTGCCAGGGGTTTTTCGGCGCCGGAAGGCCGAAGCGAAAGTGCAACAGGATGTCCAGCAGGATGGTAGCGACCCCGGCGGCCATGATGAAGCTGCCGATCGAGGACACCAGATTGGGCAGGTCCCAGCCCAGGCCTGTGTCGTAGGTGTAGACGCGCCGCGGCATGCCGATCAGGCCGGTCCAGTGCATGATCAGGAAGGTCGCGTTGAAGCCGATGAAAAACAGCCAGAAGCCCCAGCGACCTAGCCGTTCCGATGGCATGCGTCCGGAGAAGTGCGGCAGCCAGTAGTACAGTCCGGCCATCAACGGGAAGAACATGCCGCCGACCAGTACGTAATGCATGTGCGCGACGACGAAGTGGGTGTCATGCACCTGCCAGTTGAACGGCACCAGCGCCAGCATGACCCCAGTCAGCCCACCGGCGACGAAGACGAGCAGAAAGCCTACCAGCCAGAGCATGGGCACCCGATAGACCGGGCGGCCCAGCCAGAGCGTGGCGATCCAGGCGAAGATCTGCACGCCGGTCGGGATTGCCACCAGCATGCTCGCCGCCGAAAAAAACGCCTGTGCCAGCTGCGGGATGCCGACCGTGAACATGTGGTGAACCCACAGGCCGAAGCTGATGAAGCCGGTGGTCAGCACGCCCAGTACCACCCAGCGGTAGCCCACCAGCGGGCGCTGACAGAACACCGGAATCAGCGTCGAGACGATACCGGCACCGGGCAGGAAGATGATGTACACCTCCGGGTGGCCGAACAGCCAGAACAGGTGTTGCCAGAGCACCGGGTCGCCGCCGCGGGCGACGTCGAAGAACGGCATGCCGGCGGCGCGTTCCAGCTCCAGCAGGATCGAACCGAGGATCAGCGGCGGGAAGCCGACCACGATCATCATGGCCATCACCAGGATGTACCAGGCATAAAGCGGCATCTTGTGCAGCGCCATGCCGTTGGCGCGGGTCCGTAGGATCGACACCACCAGCTCGACGCCCGCGCTCACCGCGGAAATCTCGACGAAGGTGATGCCCAGTAGCCAGAAGTCCGAATTCACGCCCGGCGTGTGGGCGGAACTGGACAGCGGCGTGTACATGAACCAGCCCGCCTTGGGCGCGACGTCGAGAAAGATGCTCGACAGCAGGATCAGCCCGCCGAACAGGTAACAGAAGTAGCCCAGCGCGGAGAGCCGGGGAAACACCAGATCGCGCGCGCCGAGCATCTTCGGGATCAGATAGACCGCCAGCCCCTCCATCATCGGCACCGCGAAGAGGAACATCATCACCGTGCCGTGCATGGTGAATACCTGGTTGTAGACGTCCGGCTCCATCAGCTGATAGCCGGGCAGCGCGAGCTGGGTGCGGATCAGCATCGCCAGCAGCCCGCCAACGAGGAAGAAAAACCCGCCGGTGACCATGAAGCGCAGGCCGATGGTGGTGTGGTTGACGATGGTCAGCGCGCGCCAGCCGCGCGGGTTGCCCCAGACTTCATTGAACTGGTCATGCAGCTGGTCGGGATCGGTTGCGGGCGCGGCGCTGTTGGATCGCGTGTTCATGGTGCAAGGGTCTCCAGCCAGTCGGCGAGCTGGTCGAGCGTCTCGGCGGGAATATCGTCATGGCTCGGCATCGCGTTGCCGTGCTTGAGACTCTGGTGCTCGCGCAGCCAGCGGCGCAGGCCTTCCGCGTCGTTTGCGATGACGCCGGCGCCCAGCGTCGGTCGGCTGGCGAGGTCGCTCAGATCCGGCGCGCGCGTACCTTCACTGACACCGGCGACGCGGTGGCACTGGCCGCAGCGCTCGTCGAAGACCTGACCGGCAGCGCCAGGCGCCGGGCTGTGTGCAAGCGAACCGCGTGCGGCCAGCCAGCGGTCGAATGCGTCCGCTTCCAATACCTCGACATGCAGGATCATGTGCGCGTGCTGGCTGCCGCAGAATTCGGCGCATTGCCCGCGCGTCACGCCGGTTTCGCTGGCGGCGAGGCGCAGGGTGTTGCTCCGGCCCGGAATCATGTCCAGCTTGCCGCCCAGGCGCGGCACCCAGAACGAATGGACCACGTCAGCACTCGTCACCACGACGTCCAGCGGTCGGTCGACCGGCAGAATGAACTGGTTGGCTGTCACCACGCCGCTGTCCGGGTAGCGCACCTCCCACCACCACTGGTGGCCGGTGATCTCGACACGCAGCGGCTGCTCGCCGGGCACCGGTAACGGCAGCATGCCGCGACCGGCTGGGATGCCAAAGGCGAGCAAGGCAAGAATACTGACCGTCGGCAGGATCAGACCGCCCCCGACCAGCCAGCGCCGGTTGATGCGCTCGGCCTGCTCGGCGTCGACTTCGCGCGGCTGGCGCAGCATGGCGTGTATCCACAGCGCGCTGACGACCCCGAGCACCAGCACGGAGAAACCGAACATCGCCCACCAGACGTTCGCCACGTCGCGCGCCATCGGCCCGGCTGGCGCCAGCGCCGATTGCGCACCGCCGCAGCCGGCGAGCCAAGGAACTGCCAGCGCCAGCGTGGTCCATTGCAAGAGCCTGCCGCCACGCTTCGCGATCTCGCGGGCGGCACCAACCTCAGCGCCTGGGAGTGCCAGATGGCCATCGACCGCGAGTCCATCAGCAGCAACGCCGCGATTGCCGGCCATCCGTTGCATCCGATGATGATCCACTTTCCGGTAGCCGCCTTGCTCGGTCTGGTGCCGGCCGATCTTGCCTACCTGTGGACACTCGATCCGTTCTGGTCGCGAGCCGGCCTCTGGCTCGCCGGCATCGGCGCCATCGGTGGTTGGCTGGCGAGCATCGCCGGCGTGGTCGATCTGCTCAGCGTGGCGCAGATTCGCCGCAAGGTCACTGCCTGGTGCCATGCGATTCTTGCCGTGATGATGCTCTCGCTGGCGTCGTTGAACTGGCTGCTGCGCTACAAGGGCATCGATGGCGGCGACAGCGATGCTCTGTGGGGGCTGTTCCTCTCGCTGTTGACGGCTGTGCTCATTTCGCTGGCTGCGTTTCTCGGCGGAAGGCTGGTGTACGAGCATGCCGTGGGCGTCGAGCTCGATAGCTAGGATCGTATTGGGCGACGCCGGTTGAGCGGTCATGCGGACGGTCATTCCTCGGTCAGAACGGTTTGGCCAGCACCAGCCACAGCGTGAGGACGATCAACAGCGGAACCAGCACGCCGAGTGCCAGGCACTGGCGTGTCACGCTGCGCTCGGGCGCGCGTTCCACGCGCAGCACCAGCACGCCGCATAGCGCGTGGCAGAGCGCCATTGCGGTGACCACCGTGAGCTTCATGATCAGCCAGCCGGCAAGCGTGCCGTCGCGCAAGAACAGCGCTGTACCGGAGCCGATCGCCAGCAGGGCCGCGGGGGTGCTGACCAGGGTGAAAACCAGGCGGGTCAGGTGCGCGTGGTCGCGGTAGAACAGTCGGTTGCCCGACCGCGTCCCGGCGCTGATCAGGGCCGGCAGGTACAGCAGCGACCCGCACCAGCAGAGCAGCGCTGCGAAGTGCAGCAGTTTCAGCAAAGGCATGCGCATCTTCCCGCTGATAGCGAATTTGAAGCTGTGACAGCCCGCTGCCGATGCCGTTCGGGATGATTTCCCGCGCTCTCGGCGCCGAACGGAGGGCTTAAGACTTTGCCTGAATCGCTCCGAGCGCATAGGCTGGGCACAAGGGGACAGCAAGGCAGTTGGAGACGCTCATGTCCGATTCACAGTTGGTCGACCCGTTCGGCCGGCGCATCACCTACCTCCGCTTGTCGGTGACCGATCGCTGCGATTTTCGTTGCACCTATTGCATGAGCGAGGACATGGTCTTCGCGCCGCGTGAGGAAATTCTCAGTCTGGAAGAGCTGTACGCCGTGGCCGATGCCTTCATCGGCCTGGGGGTGAAGCGCATCCGCGTGACCGGCGGCGAGCCGCTGGTGCGTAAAGGGCTGCCGACGCTGCTGGCTCGGCTCGGTGCACGCGAGGAGTTGGAAGACCTGGCCATCACCACCAATGGCTCGCAGCTGCACGCGCTGGCCTCGACGCTGCGCGAGGCGGGCGTCAAACGCTTGAACATCAGCCTGGATTCGCTCAAGCGCGAGCGTTTCGCCGAATTGACCCGGCGAGACCGGCTGGAGCGCGTACTGGCCGGGATCGAGGCGGCACGCGCGGCGGGCTTCAAGCGCATCAAGCTCAATAGCGTGATTCTGAAGGGGCGCAACGACGACGAGATCATCGATCTGGTGACGTTCGCCATCGACCGCGGGCTGGATATCAGCTTCATCGAGGAGATGCCGCTGGGCAGCGTGTCCAGCCACGAGCGGCACGTCACCTTCTGCTCCAGCGACGAAGTGCGCCAACGCATCGAAACGCGCTACCCCCTGGTACGCAGTAGCCATGCCACCGGCGGGCCGTCGCGTTACTGGCAGGTGGCCGGTACGCAGACCCAGGTTGGTTTCATCTCCCCGCACAGCAACAACTTCTGCGGCAGCTGCAACCGTGTGCGGGTCACTGCCGAGGGTAAGCTGGTGCTCTGTCTGGGGCACGAGGGGGCGCTGGACCTCAAAAGCCTCATGCGCGCCCATCCGGGCGACGCCGAGCGTCTGCGCAATGCGCTGGTCGATGCCCTACAGCTCAAGCCGGAGAAGCATCACTTCAATACCGACGATCAGGTCCAGGTGGTGCGCTTCATGAGCATGACCGGCGGCTGAATCTGCCCCGGATGTCGCGCGCGACTCTCGCCCGTACGCGGCATCAGCGTTGCGAACGGCTGCGCATCACCCGTGCCGTGGCCGCGAGGCCGCGTGATAAACTCCGCCGCCTTGCACCCACCATTCGATGCCAGGACATCCGATGCTCGCGGCGACCCTGCTCGTTTTTTCTCACGCTGACCGCCACGGACAGGCCGCATGCGACTGAAAAGCATCAAACTCGCCGGCTTCAAATCCTTCGTCGACCCCACCACGGTGAGCTTTCCCAGCAACATGTCGGCGGTGGTCGGGCCTAACGGTTGCGGCAAGTCCAATATCATTGACGCCGTGCGCTGGGTGATGGGTGAAAGCTCGGCGAAGAACCTGCGTGGCGAGTCGATGACCGACGTCATCTTCAACGGCTCCAACACCCGCAAGCCGGTGACGCAGGCCAGCATCGAGCTGATCTTCGACAACTCCGACGGCAGCCTGACCGGCGAGTACGCGGCCTTCGCCGAAATCTCCATCCGCCGTCGCGTTACCCGCGATGGGCAGAACACCTACTTTCTCAACGGCACCAAATGTCGGCGGCGCGACATCACCGACATCTTTCTCGGCACCGGTCTCGGCCCGCGCAGCTATTCGATCATCGAGCAAGGAATGATCTCCAAGCTGATCGAGGCCAAGCCGGAGGATCTGCGCAACTTCATCGAGGAAGCGGCCGGCATCTCCAAGTACAAGGAGCGCCGTCGCGAGACCGAGAACCGCATCCGTCGAACTCACGAGAACCTGGCGCGCCTGAGCGACCTGCGCGAGGAACTGGAGCGCCAGCTCGAACGTTTGCACCGCCAGGCGCAATCGGCGGAAAAGTACCAGGAGTACAAGGCCGAGGAGCGCCAGCTCAAGGCGCAGCTGTCGGCCTTGCGCTGGCAGGCGTTGAACGAGCAGGTGGGGCAGCGCGAGCAGGTCATCGGCGATCAGGAGGTCGCCTTCGAGGCGCTGGTGGCCGAGCAACGCAATGCCGACGCCAGCATCGAGCGCCTGCGTGACGGTCATCATGAGCTGTCCGAACGTTTCAATCAGGTGCAGGGGCGGTTCTATTCGGTCGGGGGCGACATCGCCCGCGTCGAACAGAGCATCCAGCACGGCCAGCAGCGCCTGCGCCAGCTGCAGGACGATCTGCGCGAGGCCGAACAGGCGCGGCTGGAAACCGAATCGCATCTGAGCCACGACCGCACCTTGCTGGCGACGCTCGACGAAGAGCTGGCCATGCTCGAACCGGAACAGGAGCTGGCCGGCGCGGCGGCGGAGGAGTCCGCGGCTCAGCTGGAAGAAGCGGAAACCTTGATGCAGGCCTGGCAGGAACAATGGGAGCGCTTCAATCAGCGCAGTGCCGAGCCGCGTCGGGCGGCTGAAGTACAGCAGGCCCGTATCGCCCAGCTCGAGCAGAGCCTGGAGCGACTGGCCGAGCGCCAGCGCCGACTGGATGATGAGCGCGCCCTGCTTGCCGCCGATCCCGAGGATGCGGCGATTCTCGAACTCGGCGAGCAGCTGGCGATCGGCGAGCTCAATCTGGAGGAACTGCTGGCGGCGGGCGAACTGCTCGATGAGCAGGCGGAGCAGCAGCGCGAGCAGGTGCGGCAACTGATGCAGGCCCAGCAGCAGGCGCATGGCGATCTGCAGCGGCTCAATGGCCGTATCGCCTCACTGGAAACCCTGCAACAGGCCGCGCTGGACCCGGGCAAGGGCGTCGGCGATTGGCTGGAGGCACAGCAACTTCAAGAGCTGCCACGGCTGGCCGAAGGCCTGCGCGTCGAGCCCGGCTGGGAGCGGGCGGTGGAGACCGTGCTCGGTGCCGACCTGCAGGCGGTGGTGCTGGAGGATTTCGCCGGGCTGAGTTTCGACGATCTGGAGCAGGGCGAACTGCGTTTGGTCTGCTCCGCTGATCGCGCTGTCGCGCGCTCGGGTAGCCTGCTCGATAAGGTCGAGAGCCCGCACGACCTGGCGTCGTGGCTGGCTGGGGTGCGGCCGGTGGAGTCGCTGGAGCAGGCGCTGGCCGGTCGTGCTGCGCTGGGCGAGGGCGAAAGCCTGATCAGTCGTGAAGGCTATTGGGTCGGTCGGCATTTTCTGCGTGTGCGCCGTGGCGGCGAGGCGGAGTCCGGCCTGATCGCGCGCGGCCAGGAACTGGAGCACCTGCAGGCCGAGCGCGGCGAGCGAGAGGCGAGTCTCGACGACCTGCAGCTGCGCCTGCAGCAGGCGCAGGCGGGGCAGCAGCAGCTCGAGGGGGAGCGCGAGACGCGACGTCGTCAGCAACAGGACGAGGCGCGTCGGCAGGGCGAACTCAAGGCCCAGCTGTCGGCACGACAGGCCAAGGTCGAGCAGCTGGTGCTGCGCCTTCGACGACTGGATGAGGAGCTGGCCGAGCATCAGGAGCAGCGCGCGCTGGAGATCGAGCAGCTGGGCGAGGCGCGGTTGCACCTGCAGGAGGCGCTGGACGCCATGTCGCAGGACACCGAGCAGCGCGAAGCGCTTCTGGCCGGTCGTGACGGTCTGCGTGAACAGCTCGATCGCATCCGTCAGGATGCCCGCCAGCACAAGGACCACGCACACCACCTGGCACTGCGGGTCGGATCGCTCAGGGCGCAACACGACTCGACCCGCCAAGCGTTGGAGCGCCTGCAGCAGCAGTTCGAACGCACTGTCGAGCGGCGCGAACAGCTGAGCCTGAATCTCGAAGAGGGCGAGGCGCCGCTGGAAGAGCTGCGGATGAAACTCGAAGAGTTGCTCGAGCGGCGTATGGGTGTCGAGGATGAGCTCAAGCACGCGCGCCTGGCGCTGGAGGATGCCGATCGCGAACTGCGCGAGGCCGAACGGCGCCGTACTCAGGCGGAGCAGCAGGCGCAGGTGTTGCGTGGCCAGCTGGAACAGCAGCGGTTGAGCTGGCAGGAACTGAGCGTGAGGCGCAAGGCGCTGCAGGATCAGTTGCACCAAGATGGCTACGATCTGCACGGTGTTCTGGCGACCTTGCCAGTCGAAGCCAGCGAGCAGGGCTGGGAAGGGGAGCTGGAGCGCCTTGCTCAGCGCGTTCAGCGTCTCGGCCCAATCAACCTCGCGGCGATCGACGAGTACCAGCAGCAGTCCGAACGCAAGCATTATCTCGATGCGCAGAATGACGATCTCGTCGAGGCGCTGGATACGCTGGAGAACGTCATCCGCAAGATCGACCGGGAGACGCGCAATCGCTTCAAGGAAACCTTCGATCAGATCAATGGCGGGCTGCAGGCACTGTTCCCGAAAGTCTTCGGCGGCGGCAACGCCTATCTGGAACTTACCGGAGAAGATTTACTCGATACCGGGGTGGCGATCATGGCGCGCCCGCCCGGCAAGAAGAACAGCACCATCCACCTGCTCTCCGGTGGCGAAAAGGCGCTGACTGCCCTGGCGCTGGTGTTCGCGATCTTCCAATTGAATCCAGCGCCATTCTGCATGCTCGACGAGGTCGATGCGCCGTTGGATGACGCGAACGTCGGCCGTTATGCGCGACTGGTCAAGGAGATGTCGGAGAAGGTGCAGTTCATCTATATCACCCACAATAAGATCGCTATGGAAATGGCGGACCAGCTTATGGGCGTGACCATGCACGAGCCCGGCTGCTCGCGGCTGGTGACTGTGGATGTGGAACAGGCAGTAGCGCTGGTGGAAGCATGAGCAGGGTGCGCCACGGCACGGTAGCGCCGCTTCGGCATTCTCATTCGGCGATACAAAGAGAACTGTCGCACAGTGCAAACCTACCGTTCGTCGTGCTAGCTTAATGCACAATTTTTTATGATGCGGGAAAAGTTGACCTAAGTGGTTGAATTCCCGCCGTTATCATCGAGTTCAGAGGTAAACGGATTAATGGATATCGGTCTGCGCGAGTGGCTGATCGTCATCGGCATCATTGTCATCGCGGGCATTCTGTTCGATGGCTGGCGCCGTATGCGAGGCGGCAAGGGAAAGCTGAAATTCAAGCTGGACCGCAATTTGACTGCGAATCTGCCGGAGCTCGATGAAGATTCGAAAGAGCTGCTCGGACCACCCAGAGTGGTCAGTCGCACCAGCGAGCCGTCGCTCGATGAGACTGACATGCCATCGATGAGTGCCCGTGAGCCCGCTAAGCGGCGCGCATCAGTCGAGCCGCGCCAGGGCGATCTGCATTTTGCGGCGGATGAACCGGTTCCGACATTGCTCGATCCTGTACTTGATGAGGCAGACGAGACGAGCGACGAGCCGCGTGACCCGGCAGCGGTGGAGGAGGTGTTGGTCATAAACGTGATATGCCGTGACCCTCAGGGGTTTCGGGGGCCGGCGTTGCTGCAGAACATTCTCGAAAGCGGTCTGCGCTTCGGTGAGATGGATATCTTCCACCGCCACGAGAGCATGGCCGGCAACGGTGAAGTGCTGTTCTCCATGGCTAATGCGGTCAAGCCCGGCACTTTCGATCTGGATGATATCGATCATTTCACCACGCCAGCGGTGAGCTTCTTCCTTGGTTTGCCCGGCCCGCGCCATCCGAAGCAGGCGTTCGATGTGATGGTTGCGGCTGCCCGCAAACTTTCCGCTGAGCTGAATGGCGAACTGAAAGACGATCAGCGCAGCGTTCTTACCGCTCAGACCATCGAGCATTACCGCCAGCGTATCGTCGAATTTGAACGTCGGCAGATGACCCTCAAGCGCTGAGCGAGCCGTCACTCTTCACTTCTTAATAGCCCGCGTCGCCTCCAGTCCGGCGCTTTGCCGTATCCAATCGTGCGGTAGAGCGCCGCGGCCTCTGCCCCACGACGGGGTGACTTCTCTTTATCGAGCCACTAGAATGCTTGCCCATTCTGGGGCCGGAACGCCCGGCTTATGTCTGTGCAACGAGGAAAATCCATGCAAGTTTCTGTTGAAAGCACCTCCGCTCTTGAGCGCCGCATGACCATTGGCGTGCCGGTCGAGCGCATCGAGACCGAAGTCAACAAGCGTCTGCAACAGACCGCCAGTCGTGCCAAGATCCCCGGTTTCCGTCCCGGCAAGGTGCCGATGAGCGTTATTCGTCAGCGCTACGAGGAAGCCGCTCGCCAGGAAGCATTGGGTGATCTGATCCAGTCGACCTTCTATGAAGCCATTGTCGCCGAGAAGCTGAACCCGGCGGGCGCTCCGTCCGTCGAGCCGAAGGTGTTCGAAAAGGGCAAGGATCTCGAGTACGTCGCTACGTTCGAAGTGTTCCCGGAATTTGAAGTCGGCGGCTTCGACGCTATCGAAGTCGAGCGTCTGCAAGCCGAAGTGGCCGACAGCGACGTCGACAACATGCTGGAAATCCTGCGCAAGCAGAACACTCGTTTCGAAAATGTCGATCGTGCGGCTGAGAACGGCGACCAGCTGAACATTGATTTCGTAGGCAAGATCGATGGCGAGGCCTTTGCTGGTGGTTCAGCCAAGGGCACCCAACTGGTCCTGGGTTCAGGTCGTATGATCCCCGGATTCGAGGACGCTCTGATCGGCGCCAAAGCAGGTGAAGAGCGCGTGATCAATCCGACCTTCCCCGAGGATTACCAGAACCTTGATCTGGCCGGCAAGACCGCGGAGTTCACCGTTACCGTGAACAGCGTTGCGGCACCGCAGCTGCCGGAGCTGAACGATGAATTCTTCGCCCAGTTCGGTGTGCAGGAAGGTGGAGTAGAAGGCTTCCGCGCGGAAGTGAAGAAAAACATGGAGCGCGAACTGCGCCAGGCCATCAAGACCAAGGTGAAGAACCAGGTAATGGAAGGTTTGGTTGCCGGCAATCCGATCGAGGTTCCGAAGGCGCTGATCGACAACGAAGTCAATCGTCTGCGTGTGCAGGCGGTCCAGCAGTTCGGTGGCAACATCAAGCCTGACCAGCTGCCGGCAGAGCTGTTCCAGGAGCAGGCCAAGCGCCGCGTTGTTCTGGGTCTGATCGTCGCTGAAGTCGTCAAGCAGAAAGAGCTGAAGCCCGACGAGGCGCGCGTTCGCGAGCTCATCGAGGAAATGGCGTCGGCCTACCAAGAGCCTGAGCAGGTCGTTGCGTGGTACTACAAGAACAACGAGCAACTGAACGAAGTCCGTTCGGTTGTGCTCGAAGAACAAGTTGTAGATACTGTTCTGCAGCAGGCGAAAGTGACCGACAAATCGGTCTCTTACGAAGAAGCCATCAAGCCTGCGGAAGCTCCGCAAGCAGCCTGATCTTCAAAACGTTCGAGTGCACAGACACAAGCCAGCCCTCGTGCTGGCTTGTGTCTTTTGAGGCATGACAAGGGAGTATCGTTGGAACATGTCCCGCAATCCTTTTATGCAAGTTCAGGACATTCAGGCCGCTGGCGGTCTGGTCCCGATGGTGATCGAACAGTCCGCACGCGGCGAGCGGGCTTATGACATCTACTCTCGCCTCCTGAAGGAGCGGGTGATCTTCATGGTTGGCCAAGTCGAGGACTACATGGCCAACCTGATCGTGGCCCAGTTGTTGTTCCTCGAGGCAGAAAATCCCGAAAAGGATATCCACCTGTATATCAACTCGCCGGGCGGTTCGGTCACCGCAGGCATGTCGATCTACGACACCATGCAGTTCATCAAACCGGATGTTTCAACGATTTGCATCGGGCAGGCCTGCTCCATGGGCGCTCTGCTGTTGACTGGCGGTGCTGCCGGCAAGCGTTACTGTCTGCCGCATTCACGGATGATGATCCACCAGCCGTTGGGCGGTTTTCAGGGGCAGGCATCTGACATCGAGATTCACGCCCGCGAGATCCTCACCATCCGCGAGCGGCTGAACAAGGTGCTTGCGCACCACACCGGTCAGCCGATGGATGTCATTGCCCGAGATACCGACCGCGACAACTTCATGAGTGGTGATGAGGCCGTTAAGTACGGGCTGATCGACCAGGTTCTGACGCAGCGCCAGCTGGCTGTCTGATCTCCACAGCTCGCGTTATGCGGCTGCTCCGTGGGCTTGAAAAAGCCCACGATTGCCTTCATCTTGTGTTTCAAGCCTTCCCGATTGGATTGTTCGAATGACTGACACCCGCAACGGCGAGGATTCCGGCAAACTGCTCTATTGCTCCTTCTGTGGCAAAAGCCAGCACGAAGTGCGCAAGTTGATCGCTGGTCCCTCCGTTTTCATCTGCGACGAGTGCGTCGACCTGTGCAATGACATCATCCGCGAGGAGGTGCAGGAAGCCCAGGCGGAAAGCAGCGCGCACAAGCTGCCTGCGCCCAAGGAAATCAGCGGCATTCTTGACCAGTACGTTATTGGCCAGGAGCGCGCGAAGAAGATCCTGGCGGTAGCGGTTTACAATCACTACAAACGCCTCAATCAGCGCGACAAAAAAGAAGAAGTCGAACTGGGCAAGAGCAACATTCTGCTGATCGGGCCGACGGGCTCGGGCAAGACGCTGCTGGCCGAGACCCTGGCTCGGTTGCTGAACGTCCCGTTCACCATTGCCGATGCCACAACCCTGACTGAAGCGGGGTACGTGGGCGAAGATGTCGAGAACATTATTCAAAAATTGCTGCAGAAGTGTGATTACGACGTCGAAAAGGCGCAAATGGGCATCGTCTATATCGACGAGATCGACAAGATTTCTCGCAAATCCGACAACCCCTCCATCACGCGTGACGTTTCGGGCGAAGGCGTGCAGCAGGCGCTGCTCAAGCTGATCGAAGGCACCGTTGCCTCCGTTCCGCCTCAGGGTGGACGCAAGCATCCGCAGCAGGAGTTCCTGCAAGTCGATACGCGCAACATCCTGTTCATCTGTGGTGGAGCGTTTGCCGGTCTGGAGAAAGTCATTCAAGCGCGATCGACGCGAGGCGGCATCGGCTTTAGTGCCGAGGTGCGCAGCAAGGATCCGGGCAAGAAGATTGGCGAGGCTCTGCGTTCGGTCGAGCCGGACGATTTGGTCAAGTTCGGTCTGATTCCCGAGTTTGTAGGGCGCTTGCCTGTGATCGCTACGCTCGATGAACTCGATGAGCCAGCGCTGATTCAGATTCTCACCGAGCCCAAGAATGCGCTGACCAAGCAGTACGCCAAGCTATTCGAGCTGGAGGGCGTTGATCTGGAGTTCCGTCCGGACGCGCTCAAGGCGATCGCCAGTCGTGCGCTTGAGCGGAAGACCGGTGCACGCGGTTTGCGCTCGATTCTGGAAGGTGTATTGCTGGACACCATGTATGAAATTCCTTCGCAGAAGGACGTTAGCAAGGTCGTCATCGATGAGAGCGTGATCGAAGGTGCGTCCAAACCGTTGTTGATCTACGAGAACAATGAGCCGCCAGCAAAGGCTGCACCTGACGCATGATGAACAAGGGGCCTGCGGGCCCCTTCGCATTTTGGGCAGCTTGTTTTTCCTCCGGTATGCCCCCATCTTGTTGCTAGGCAACCCGCCCGTTTTCGCCGTATGGCCGTCGTAGAGCAGAATTTATGAAGACAACCACCGAATTGCCCCTTTTGCCGCTGCGCGACGTCGTGGTTTACCCGCACATGGTGATCCCGCTCTTCGTTGGCCGTGAAAAATCTATTGAAGCGCTCGAATCGGCTATGGCTGGTGATAAGCAGATTCTGCTCGTCGCACAGAAAAACCCTGCCGACGATGATCCAGCCGAAGAAGCGCTGTACCGGGTCGGTACGATCGCGACCGTGCTGCAGCTCCTGAAGCTACCCGATGGAACGGTGAAGGTTCTGGTGGAAGGTGAGCAGCGTGGCGTCATCGAACGTTTCTTTGACGTGGATGAGCATTGCCGCGTCGAGGTTCGGCTGATCGACGAGAGCGAGGCGGATGCTCGTGAGGCGGAGGTTTTTATCCGCAGTCTGCTTAGTCAGTTCGAGCAGTACGTGCAGATGGGCAAGAAGGTGCCGGCAGAGGTGCTGACATCTCTGGCCGGCATCGATGATCCGGCGCGCCTGGTGGATACCATGGCGGCTCATATGGCGCTGAAGATCGAGCAGAAACAGGCAATTCTGGAGATCACGGACCTTGCGGCTCGCGTCGAGCACGTGCTTGCGCTGCTGGATGCCGAAATCGACCTTTTGCAGGTGGAAAAACGTATTCGTGGTCGCGTGAAGAAGCAGATGGAGCGCAGCCAGCGCGAGTACTATCTGAACGAGCAGATGAAAGCTATTCAGAAAGAGCTCGGCGACATCGATGAAGGGCATAACGAGATCGATGATCTGAAAAAGCGCATCGAGAACGCTGGTCTGAGCAAAGATGCCTACGCCAAGGCCCAGGCGGAATTGAACAAGCTCAAGCAGATGTCACCGATGTCGGCCGAAGCCACGGTTGTGCGCACCTATATCGACTGGCTGGTAAATGTGCCTTGGAAGGCGGCCAGCAAGGTGCGCTTGGATCTGGCTAAGGCTGAAGAGGTTCTGGATGCCGACCATTACGGTTTGGATGAGGTCAAGGATCGTATTCTTGAGTATCTCGCCGTGCAAAAACGGGTCAAGAAGCTCAAGGGGCCGGTCCTGTGTCTCGTTGGGCCGCCGGGCGTCGGCAAGACCTCGCTGGCGGAGTCCATTGCACGCTCAACCAACCGCAAGTTCGTTCGCATGGCCCTCGGCGGCGTTCGTGACGAGGCGGAGATTCGTGGGCATCGACGCACCTATATTGGCTCGATGCCGGGGCGCCTGATCCAGAAAATGACCAAGGTTGGTGTACGTAACCCGCTGTTCCTGCTCGATGAAATCGACAAGATGGCCAGCGATATGCGTGGCGATCCGGCCTCGGCATTGCTGGAGGTTCTCGATCCCGAGCAGAACCACAATTTCAACGATCATTATCTTGAGGTGGATTACGATCTTTCGGATGTGATGTTCATCTGTACGGCCAACTCAATGAACATCCCTGCGCCGCTGCTCGACCGTATGGAGGTGATCCGTCTGCCGGGTTACACCGAAGACGAGAAGATCAACATCGCTACCCGCTACCTGGCGCCTAAGCAGATCCAGGCGAACGGGTTGAAGAAGGGTGAGCTCAGCATTGATGAATCAGCGATTCGCGACATCATCCGCTACTACACCCGGGAAGCGGGCGTGCGTAGCCTAGAGCGACAGCTGGCCAAGGTGTGCCGTAAGGTGGTCAAGGAGCATGCAACGCAAAAGAGTTTCCATGTCGACGTGACGGCTGATTCGCTTGAGCATTTTCTAGGGGTTCGTAAGTTTCGCTACGGACTGGCAGAGCTGCAGGATCAGGTCGGCCAGGTCACGGGGTTGGCCTGGACCCAGGTCGGTGGCGAGCTGCTGACTATCGAAGCGGCGGTTGTGCCGGGCAAGGGCCGGCTCACCAAGACCGGCTCGCTCGGCGAGGTGATGGGTGAATCGATCACGGCGGCTTTGACCGTGGTACGCAGCCGTGCGCGGGCGATGGGTATTGCTCCGGATTTCCACGAGAAGCAGGACATTCACATTCACGTTCCCGAAGGCGCAACTCCGAAGGACGGTCCCAGCGCAGGTATTGGTATGTGCACGGCTTTGGTTTCGGCGCTGACGCAGATCCCGGTGCGTGCGGATGTCGCAATGACCGGTGAAATCACCCTCCGTGGACAAGTGCTCGCCATCGGTGGCTTAAAGGAAAAGCTACTTGCTGCTCATCGCGGCGGGATCAAGACGGTAATCATCCCGGAAGAAAATCAGCGTGATCTGAAAGAGATTCCTGAAAATATTAAGCAGGACCTACAGATTAAACCGGTCAAGTGGATTGACGAGGTCCTGCAAATTGCGCTGCAATACGCGCCGGAGCCCTTGCCTGATGCGGCTCCCGAGATTGTTGCAAAGGACGATACGCGCGAGTCTGATTCCAAGGAGCGAATCAGCACGCATTAGCCGGGGAGGCTTTCTTGACATATTTTCAGGGCCCTTGTTATAAAACGGCCCTTTATGTCAGTGCCGTTCCAGCACCGCTTTGCTTACACCCGAAAATTAAAGATACGACTCAACAGAAATAAGGGGACTTAGAGTGAACAAGTCGGAACTGATCGATGCTATCGCTGCATCTGCTGATATTCCTAAAGCTGTTGCTGGCCGCGCGCTGGATGCAGTGATCGAATCTGTCACCGGTGCCCTGAAGGCTGGTGATTCCGTCGTACTGGTTGGTTTCGGAACCTTTGCTGTCAAGGAGCGCGCTGCACGCACTGGCCGTAACCCGCAGACTGGTAAGCCGATCAACATCGCTGCCGCAAAGATCCCGGGCTTCAAGGCCGGCAAGGCTCTGAAGGACGCCGTCAACTAAGCGTCTTTTCTATCCGGCTGGCGGCTGACAAATGTCACGCTGGCGAGGCGGTTGCCGACAGTTACAATCTGTGGGTCAAGCGCTGGGGATCGATTCCCAGCTGCCGCAAAACTCCGAGAAGGCGCATCCCTGGATGCGCCTTTCTTTTATCCAGTTCGACCCGCGTGCTGCGCAACCCATCGCGCCGCAGACTCCTTGGGGGACGCATGCTTCAGAACATCAGGGACAATTCACAAGGCTGGATTGCCAAAACCATCATCGGAGTCATCGTCGTGCTTTTGGCACTGACTGGCTTCGACGCGATATTCAATACCGTAGGCAATGACAACAGTGCGGCCGAGGTCAATGGCGAGAAGATTTCTCGCTACGATCTGGATCAGGCAGTGAACATGCAGCGTCGTCAGCTGGCTCAGCAGCTTGGCGGCGATTTTGATGCCTCGCTGCTGGACGATAAGCTGCTTCGTGATGCAGCCCTGAGCTCGTTGATCGAGCGCACGTTGCTGCTTCAGGGCGCGCAGCAAAACGGCTTCGACTTTTCGACCCAGGCGCTGGATCAGCTGATTCTGCAGACGCCAGAGTTTCAGGTTGACGGCGTCTTCAATGCTGCACGCTTCGATCAGGTGATCCAGCAGATGGGCTATTCGCGCCTGCAGTTCCGCGATCTGCTCAAACAGGAGATGCTGATCGGTCAACTACGTGCCGGCATTTCCGGTACGGGGTTCGTGACCGAGCAGCAGGTCGACAATTTCGCCCGCTTGGAAATGCAAACGCGCGATTTCTCCAGCCTAGTCGTATCTGCGGACTCAAGCGCAGTCACGCCCACCGACGATGAAGTTCGCAAATTCTACAAGGTGAACGCTGAGCGTTTTCGTTCGCCCGAGCAGGTTGTTCTCGAGTATGTCGAGCTGAATAAAGAAGCGTTTTTCGATCAGGTAGAGGTATCTGACGAGGCGCTGCAGGAGCTCTACCAGAAGCAGATTGCTAACCTGTCAGAGCAACGCCGGGCCGCGCACATCTTGATCGAAGGTAACGATCCCAAGGCCAAGAGCACGCTTGAGGACATTTCCAAGCGCCTGCAGGCCGGAGAGGACTTCGCTGCGCTGGCCAAGGAGTTTTCACAAGATCCGGGATCGGCCAGCGAGGGCGGCGATCTCGGTTTTGCCGGTCGCGACGTGTATGACCCGGCTTTCGAAGAGGCTCTGTATGCGCTGCAGGAGGGCCAGATGTCCGAGCCCGTGCAAACCGAGTTCGGTTGGCACCTGATCAAGCTGCTCGGCGTTCAATCGCCGGAAATTCCGAGTTTCGACAGCATGAAGCCGGAGCTGGTGCGCGAGCTCAAGGCGCAGCAGGTCGAGCAGCGATTCGTCGAGGCGAGCAAACAGCTGGAAGATTCGGCATTCGAAGCTTCTGACTTGGCGCAGCCAGCGCAGGAACTAGGCCTCACTGTACAAACCACGCCGGCGTTTCCGCGTGAAGGTGGAGAAGGTATTGCTGCCAACAGGCAGGTGATTCAGGCTGCATTCAGCGACGAAGTACTGGTCGATGGTGCGAATAGCTCGGTGATCGAGCTGGACCCGAACACCACGGTCGTCGTGCGGGTCAAGCAGCACCTCGAAGCAAAAGCACTTGAGCTGGATCAGGTGCGCGACACGATCGTGCAGCAGCTGCAACGTAGCAAAGCTGCCGAGAAAGCCCGTCGTGAGGGCGATGAGTTACTGACGAAGCTGCGCGACGGTCAGGTTGTTGAGCGGCAGTGGCAGGTCGTCGAGGCAGCCACCCGTAATCAGGAAGGCGTGCAGCCGGCCGTGTTGCAGGCCGTGTTTCGTATGCCCAAACCTACCGCCAAAGATCAGCCGACCTATGCCGGAATGTCATTGGCCAATGGTGACTTTGTGGTGCTGCGACTCAATGGTGTGAATGAGCCGGAGCAGGCGCTTTCCGAGGTGGAGCGCGATAACTATCGGCGCTTCCTGGCGTCGCGGGTTGGCCAGCAGGACTTTGCCGCCTATCGCCAGAAGCTGCAGGAACAAGCGGAGATCGAACGCTACTGATCCCCGATCCGCAGATACAAAAAAACCCGCGTTAAACGCGGGTTTTTTATCTCGCGAAGCGATCAGTCTTCCAGAGCGCCCATTGCGGTGGTGTTGAAACCGCCGTCGACATAGAGAATCTCGCCGCTGATACCCGAGGCCAGATCCGAGCAGAGGAAGGCGCCGGCGTTGCCGACTTCCTCGATGGTCACATTGCGACGCAGCGGGGTCTGCTTCTCGTTGGCAGCGAGCATCTTGCGGAAGCTGGCGATGCCGGAAGCGGCCAGGGTGCGGATCGGGCCTGCGGAGATGCAGTTCACGCGGGTGCCTTCCGGGCCGAGGCTGCCGGCCAGGTAGCGCACGCCGGCTTCCAGCGAGGCCTTGGCCATGCCCATCACGTTGTAGTTGGGCATGGTGCGCTCGGCACCCAGGTAGGAGAGGGTCAGCAGGCTGCCGTTACGGCCCTTCATCATTTCGCGACCGGCCTTGGCCAGTGCCACGAAACTGTAGGCGCTGATGTCGTGGGCAATCTTGAAGCCTTCACGGGTGGTTACTTCGGTAAAATCGCCATTGAGCTGATCGCCTGGGGCGAAGCCGACCGAGTGGACGATGCAGTCCAGGCCATCCCACTTCTTGCCCAGCTCCTCGAACACCTTGGCAATATCCGCGTCGTTGGCGACGTCGCAAGGGAAGCACATCTCGGCGCTGGAGCCCCAGCCGGCGGCGAACTCCTCGACGCGACCCTTGAGCTTGTCGTTCTGATAAGTGAACGCCAGTTCAGCGCCTTCACGGTGCATGGCGGCGGCGATGCCAGAGGCAATCGACAGTTTGCTGGCAACGCCGACGATCAGTACGCGCTTACCGGTGAGAAAACCCATGTGCTTGTCCCTCTTCTGGTTGTTCGGCAGCGCCGGGCGCCATGAAGGCGGATTCCAGCAACTGCTGTGTATATGGATGTTGCGGCGCGGCAAAAATATCGGCGGCCGCACCTTGTTCCACCACCTGGCCCTGCTTGACCACCATCATCTGGTGGCTCAGTGCCCTGACCACCGCCAGATCATGGCTGATGAACAGGTAGGTCAGGTTGTGCTTGGCCTGCAACGAGCGCAGGAGCTCAACTACCTGGCGCTGTACCGTTCGATCGAGCGCCGAGGTGGGCTCGTCGAGCAATATCAGCGCCGGTTTCAATACCAGAGCCCGGGCAATGGCAATACGTTGCCGTTGCCCGCCGGAAAACTCGTGCGGGTAGCGATGCCGGGTTTCCGGATCCAGGCCTACTTCCCGCAGCGCATCGATGATCACCTGTTCCTGCTCGGCCGCACTGCCCATGTGGTGGATGCGCAATCCTTCGCCGACGATCTGGCCTACGGACATCCGTGGACTCAGACTGCCGAACGGATCCTGGAACACCACCTGCATCTGCCTTCGCAGCGGGCGAATTTCACGCTGCGAAAGCAACTGCAGATCGCGTTGCTGGAAACGAACGGCTCCGCGACTGCCTATCAGACGGAGGATCGCCAGACCCAGCGTCGACTTACCGGAACCGCTTTCTCCGACGATGCCCAGTGTCTGTCCTTTCGGCAGGCTGAAACTGACGCCATCCACGGCTTTCACATGATCCACGGTGCGTCGCAGTAAGCCCTTTTTTATCGGAAACCAGACACGCAGGTCGTCGACTTCCAGCAGTGGCTCTGCCGCCTCGACCGCCAGCGGGCCGCCGCTGGGCTCCGCCGCCAGCAGCTCGCGGGTATAGGGGTGCTGCGGTGAGCGAAACAGCTCTTCACACGATGCCTGTTCGACGACACAACCGCGCTGCATGACACATACGCGATGCGCCACGCGCCGCACGAGGTTCAGATCGTGGCTGATCAGCAGCATGGCCATGCCCAGGCGGTTCTGCAGGTCGCGCAGCAGTTCCAGGATCTTCAGCTGAACAGTGACGTCCAGCGCGGTGGTCGGCTCGTCAGCGATCAGCAGCTCCGGCTCGTTGGCCAGCGCCATCGCAATCATCACGCGCTGCCGCTGCCCGCCGGAAAGTTCGTGCGGATAGGCACGGATGCGCTTGCGCGGATCAGGAATGCCTACCAGCTCGAGCAGCTCCAAGGTTCGAGCGGTAGCGGCCTTGCCGCGCAGACCCTTATGGATTTCCAGTACCTCGTTGATCTGCGTGCCGACCGTGTGCAGGGGGTTGAGCGAGGTCATCGGCTCCTGAAACACCATTGCGATGCGATTGCCGCGAATGCCGCGCATACGCTTCTCGTCGGCCTGCAGCAGGTCTTCGCCGCCATAGAGAATCTGCCCAGCGGGGTGGCGCGCCAGCGGGTAGGGCAGCAGGCGCAGAATCGAATGCGCGGTGACCGATTTGCCCGAGCCGCTTTCACCGACCAGCGCGAGTGTCTCGCCCCGGCGGATATCGAAGCTGACGCCCTCGACCACACGCTGGGCCTGGCTGCCGTGGGTGAACTCGACGGCGAGCTCGCGTACTTCAATCAGATTCTCGGTCATCCTATTTCCTCGGATCGAAGGCATCGCGGGCGGCTTCGCCGATGAACACCAGCAGCGTCAGCATCAGCGCCAGCACCACGAAGGCGCTGATACCTAGCCATGGCGCCTGCAGGTTGGATTTACCCTGGGCGACCAGTTCGCCGAGCGACGGCGCGCCGGGCGGCAGGCCGAAACCGAGAAAATCCAGAGCCGTCAGAGTGCCGATGGCGCCGGTGAGGATGAACGGCATGAAGGTCATGGTCGAAACCATGGCGTTGGGCAGGATGTGGCGGAACATGATCGCACCGTTCTGCATGCCCAGCGCGCGCGCCGCGCGGACGTACTCCAGATTGCGTCCACGCAGAAACTCGGCGCGCACCACGTCCACCAGACTCATCCAGGAGAACAACAGCATGATGCCCAGCAACCACCAGAAATTCGGCTGCACGAAACTCGCGAGGATGATCAGCAAATAAAGAACCGGCAGGCCCGACCAGATTTCCAGCACACGCTGGCCGACCAAGTCCACCCAGCCGCCATAGAAACCCTGTAGCGCACCGGCGATCACGCCGATGACCGAGCTGATCAGTGTCAGCGTCAAGGCGAACAGCACCGAGATGCGGAAGCCGTAGATCACCCGCGCCAGTACGTCTCGGCCCTGATCGTCGGTGCCCAGCCAGTTGTGCAGCGAGGGCGGCGCAGGTGCTGGAACCTGCAGATCGTAGTTGATGCTCGAATAATCGAATGGAATCGGCGGCCAGATCATCCAGCCATCGCCGGCCTCGATGAGCTCGCGGATGTACGGGCTCTTGTAGTTGGCCTGCAAGGGGAATTCGCCGCCAAAGGTCGTTTCCGGGTAACGCTTGAACACCGGGAAGAACCATTCGCCGTCATAACGCACGACAATCGGCTTGTCGTTGGCGATCAGCTCCGCACCCAGGCTGAGCACGAACAGCGCGAGGAAGATCCACAGCGACCACCAGCCACGCTTGTGCGCCTTGAACAGCGCCAGCCGGCGCTGATTGAGAGGAGACAACTGCATATCAGGCCTCCCTGCTTTCGAAGTCAATGCGCGGATCGACCAGGGTGTAGGTCAGGTCGCCGATCAGTTTCACCACCAGGCCGAGCAGAGTGAAGAGGAAGAGGGTGCCGAACACCACCGGGTAGTCGCGATTGATCGCCGCCTCGAAGCTCAGTAGGCCGAGGCCGTCCAGAGAGAAGATCACCTCGATCAGCAGTGAGCCGGTAAAGAACATGCCGATGAACGCCGACGGGAAGCCGGCGATGATGATCAGCATGGCATTGCGGAACACATGGCCGTAAAGCACGCGGTTCTTGCTCAGGCCTTTGGCGCGGGCGGTGATCACGTACTGCTTGTTGATTTCGTCGAGGAAACTGTTCTTGGTCAGCAGCGTCAGCGTGGCAAAGTTGCCGATTACCAGCGCCGTCACCGGCAGAGCCAGATGCCAGAAGTAGTCGATAATCTTGCCGCCCAGACTGAGCTCGTCGAAGTTGCCGGACGTCAGTCCCCGGAGCGGAAACCAGTTCCAGTAGCTGCCGCCGGCGAACAGCACGATCAGCAGGATCGCAAAGAGGAATGCCGGAATCGCGTAGCCGACGATGATCGCCGAGCTGGTCCAGACGTCGAAGGTGCTGCCGTGGCGCGTGGCCTTGGCGATACCAAGAGGAATCGACGCCAGATACATGATCAGCGTGCTCCACAGCCCGAGCGAGATCGATACAGGCATCTTCTCGACGATCAGCTCAGTGACCGACGCATCGCGAAAGAAGCTCTCGCCGAAGTCGAGCCGCAGATAATTGCTGAGCATGATCCAGAAGCGCTCGGCAGGCGGTTTGTCGAAGCCGTAGAGACGCTCGATCTCGGCCACCAGTTCGGGATCCAGGCCTTGCGCGCCGCGGTAGCTGGTGCCCGCTACGGAAACCTCCGAGCCGCCACCGGCGATCCGGCTGGTGGCGCCTTCAAAGCCCTCCAGCTTGGCGATTGCCTGTTCGACCGGCCCGCCGGGGGCAGCCTGGATGATGATGAAGTTGATCAGCAGGATGCCGAACAACGTCGGGATGATCAGCAAAAGACGACGAACGATATAGGCCAGCATTTCAGTGCTCCGTCTCGCCGGCCGATTTTCCGCTGCGTTCGTCAACGGGCTTGGCAACCGGAGCGGAGGCTTCCGGTTTCTTCCACCAGGTCATCAGACCGATATCCTGCCGCGGCGTGGTCTCAGGATGCGCGAGATGATTCCAGTAGGCGACACGCCAGGTCTTGATATGCCAGTTGGGAACCACGTAGTGCCCCCAGAGGAGGACACGATCCAGAGCGCGCGTGCGGGTCACCAGTTCCTGGCGCGAGTCGGCGGCGATCAGCTGCTCCACCAGGCTGTCGATGGCCGGGTCCTTTAAGCCGATGAAGTTGCGGCTGCCGGGGTTGTCGGCGCTCGCCGAATGCCAGTATTCACGCTGCTCGTTGCCGGGCGAGTTGGACTGGCCGAAGCCGCTGACGATCATGTCGTAATCGCGCGAGCGCAGCCGATTGATGTACTGCGAAACATCCACGCGGCGGATCTCGAGCTCTATCCCCAGATCGGCCAGGTTGCGCTTGTACGGTAGCAGGACACGCTCGAATTCAGCTTGCACCAGCAGGAATTCCAGCTTCATCGGCTTGCCGTCGGCATCGACCATCCGATCATCCCGCACCTGCCAGCCAGCCTCGGTGAGCAGGCGGTAGGCGCGGCGTTGCTGTTCGCGAATGATGCCGTTGGCGTCGGTCTTCGGCAGGTCGAAGGGTTGGTCGAACACTTCGTCCGGGATCTTGCCGCGCAGGGGCTCGAGCAGTTGCAGTTCCTGCTTGTCCGGCAGGCCGCTGGAGGCCAGTTCGGAATTGTCGAAATAGCTACGGGTGCGCGTATAGGCGCCATTGAACAGTTGACGATTGGTCCACTCGAAATCAAACAGCAATGCCAGCGCCTCACGAACCCGGCGGTCCTGCAGCAGCGGGCGACGGATATTGAAGATGAAGCCCTGCATGCCGGTCGGGTTGTGATTGGCAATTTCCTCCTTGATGATCCGGCCGTCATGCACTGCGGCAATGTCGTAGGCGGTGGCCCAGTTCTTTGCACTGGTCTCTAGCCAATAGTCGAAGTGCCCGGCTTTGAATGCCTGCAGGGCCACGGTGTTGTCGCGGTAGTAGTCGAAGACCAGGCGGTCGAAGTTGTAGAAGCCGCGATTGACCGCTAGATCCTTGCCCCAGTAGTCCTTCACTCGGGCGTAGCGGATGGTACGACCTGCCTGGACTTCCTCGACGCGATACGGTCCGCTACCCAGCGGCGGTTCCAGACTGCCGGAGGAGAAGTCGCGACTTTCCCACCAATGCTTGGGCAGCACCGGCAGCTGGCCAAGGATCATCGGCAGCTCGCGGTTGCCGGCATGCTTGAAATCGAAACGCACGCGACGCTGGCTTTCGGCTGTTACCTTCGCCACATCGGCGTAATAGCCGCGATAATGCGGCGCGCCCTGGCTCATCAGGGTTTCGAAGGTGAATACCACGTCCTCGGCGGTCACCGGCTGGCCATCGTGGAAACGCGCCTGCGGGCGCAGATGGAAGCGCACCCAGCTGTTGTTCGGGCCCTTTTCGATCTTCTCGGCAAGCAGACCATAGACGGTGAACGGCTCGTCCAGGCTATTGGTGGTGAGCGTGTCGTAGATCAGACCGATGTCGTCGGCAGCGACACCCTTGTTGATGAAGGGATTGAGCGAGTCGAAGCTGCCGAATCCGGCCTGACGCAGCGTGCCGCCCTTGGGCGCATCGGGATTGGCGTACTCGAAGTGGCTGAAGTCGGCCGGATATTTCGGCTTTTCGTCATAGAGCGTCAGCGCATGACGTGGCGCGGCGTCGCAAAGGGCGGCGACGCAAAGCAGGCCGAACAGTCCGCTGCGAAGCAGGGGGCGGATACGAGTGATCATTTGGCTGTCTCCAGGTCCTTCAGCCACCAGGTGCGCAGCCCCAGTGTGTAGGGCGGCGTGGTGGCGTGGGCGAACCGATTGCGGTAGGCCAGGCGATGATTGCTGATGAACCAGTTGGGAATGGTGTAGTGATGCCACAGCAGGACGCGATCGATGGCACGACTGATCGCCACCTGCTCGTCACGTGTGCTGGCAGCAAGGAGTTTCTCCAGCAGGGCGTCGACCACCGGATTGGCGATACCGGCATAGTTGCGCCCGCCTTTCACGTCGACCTGGCTGGAATGAAAGTACAACCATTGCTCGATGCCGGGGCTGAGACTCTGCGCCAGGGTCGTGAGGATCATGTCGTAATCGTATTGGTCCAGACGCTGCTTGTACTGGGCGCTGTCGACGGTGCGCAGACGTGCCTGGATGCCGATGCGCGCGAGATTCGCCACATAGGACTGCAGAATCCGCTCCAGGCGCGGGTTGACCAGCAGAATCTCGAAACTCAGCGGTCGCCCGCTACGATCGAGCAAATAGTCGCCGGAGAGTTTCCAGCCGGCCTCGGCGAGCAACGCCAACGCTTGACGCAGCGTGTCGCGCGGGATGCCATGCCCGTCCGTGCGTGGCAGCTGGAATGGTTCGCTGAAGAGCCTGGCTGGCAACTGTTCGCGAAATGGTGAGAGCTGCAGCCACTCGCTGCCTTCCGGTATGCCGACCGCGGCGAATTCGCTGTTGGGGTAGTAGCTTTCGCTGCGCTGGTAGGCGGAGTAGAACAATGCCCGGTTGGTCCATTCAAAATCGAACAGCATGCCCAATGCTTCACGCACGCGCTGGTCGGCGAACGCCGGGCGCCGGTTATTCATAAACAGCGCCTGGGTGTTGCTGGGAATCCGGTGAGGTATTTCGGCCCGGATGATCTCGCCGCGCGCCAGTGCCGGGAACTGGTACCCGTTGGCCCAGTTCTTGGCCTGATGTTCGATGAAGAAATCGAACTCGCCGACCTTGAACGCTTCGAACGCCACCGTGTTGTCGCGGTAGAACTCCACATCGACGCGGTTGAAGTTGTACTTGCCGCGATTGACCGGCAGGTCCTTGCCCCACCAGTCCTTTACCCGCTCGAAGACCAGCTTGCGCCCAGGTAGCACTTCGACCAGCCGATAAGGTCCGCTGCCGAGCGGCGGATCGAAGGTCGTTGCCTTGAAATCGCGACCCTTCCAGTAGTGCTGCGGCAGTACCGGCAGCTCGCCGATGCGCTGGATGAGCAGCGTATTTGGCTGCTCGAAGACGAAGCGGATGCGGTGGCGCGACAGGATGTCGATTCGCTTGACGCCCTCCAAGTTGGTCCGATAGCGCGGATGGCCGTCGCGGATCAGCAGCCGATAGGAGAAGGCGACGTCATAGGCGGTGATCGGCTGGCCATCGTGAAAGCGCGCCTGCTTGCGCAGGTTGAACACGACCCAGCTTGGGTTTTCGCTGTACTCGATCGATTCGGCGATCAGGCCGTAGCTCGAGGCCGGCTCGTCTCCGGACGGGTCATAGAACCCGGTGCCAACCATCAGCGGCTCATTCAGCTCGCTGATGCCATATTCGAGGAAATCCGGAGTGGCACTCGGGCTGGTGCCCTTGAAGGTATAGGGGTTGAGCGTGTCGAACGTACCGAAGGCCATCAGCTTGAGGAGACCGCCCTTGGGCGCTTCGGGATTCACCCAGTCGAAATGGGTGAATGTTGCAGGGTACTTGAGGACGCCGAACTGCGCATAACCGTGGCTTTCGCTGATGGTTGCGAGGGCGGGAAAGCTCAAGACCAGGCAGGTGAGTAACGGGAACAGGCATCGCATCAGGCTGGGAATCCGATCCATGGCGCTTTCGGGCTTCTCGGCCGGGTACAGTAACAGCTTGTCTGCGCTGGAAAAAGGCAGATGGAGTCGGGCAAACTGCCAGCTATTTCAATATGCCGCTGAAGCGGCAAGGCGGCCTGCGTTGGGTGCACGTAGTCAGGGGTTACAGGCGTGGATCGAACGTCTGAATCAATCCGAATTGCCGGCGCTGGCCGGTGTGGTCCAGGACCTGCAGCGGCTGACCCAAGAGCAGCATGCTTCGGTGCAGCAATTGGCCGATGTCCTGTTGCGCGACGCGGCGCTCACCTCGAAGGTGCTGCGGGTGGGCAACAGCAGCTATTACAACCCTTCGCAGGAGGTCATCAAGACGATCACTCGGGCGATCGTCATGATCGGCTTCGACAACGTCCGCCTGATCAGCCTGTCGGTGAGCCTGATTGACGGCTTGCTCGACCGGGCGCCGCGGCACCAGCTGCAGGAGTTGCTGGCTCGCTCGTTTCATGCAGCGGTACAGGCGCGCAATGTTTCTGGCTATGTGATTCCGCGCCACGAGGAAGAAGTGTTCATCGCGGCGCTGCTGTTCAACGTCGGCGAGCTGGCTTTCTGGGGCTGCGGCGGCGAGCAGGCTGACGAACTGGCGGCAATGCTTGCGCAGCCCGGGGTGAAGGCCGAGGAGGCCGTACAGCAGGTGCTGGGTACAAGTTTCCGTCAACTGACGCTGGGGCTGACCAAGAGCTGGAACCTCGGCGAGCTGATCTCGCTCGCGCACAGCGCAGCCAGCAGCAGCGATGCCGGGGTACGTTCGGTGTTGCTCGGCGTGAGGATCAGCGAGGCGGCGCTGGAGGGCTGGGGATCGCCACGTATGAGCGGGCTTATCAGTGAGTACGCTGCCTTTACCGGCGTGACCGAAGAGGACGCGCTACGACTGATCCTGGCCAGCGCCGACGAGGCTGTGGAGGTCGCCTCGACGTTCGGCGCCGACAGGCTGTGTCGACTGATTCCCAGCACCGATCCGGAGCAGATTCAGCTGCAGCAGTCGCAGCATCAGGCCAGTCTGCTGCAACCGAATCTGCTGAAGATGCAGCAGGCCTTGCAGGATCTGGGGCTGATGGCGACGCGTGGTGGCGATGTTGGCCTGATTCTGCAAACGCTGCTCGACGGACTTCATCATGGTGCCGGGCTGGAGCGGGTGATGGTCGCTGTGCTGGCCGATCGGCAGACGTGTTTCCGTGTGCGTGGTGCGATCGGTGTGGGTACTCAGAAGTGGGCGGAAGAGTTTGTGCTTCCTGCCGAACAGCCCGAGCAGCCGCACATCTTCAGTTACGCTCTGCGTCAGCGGCAATCCCTCTGGATGGGTGTGCCGGCCAGTTACAACCTTGAGGACCTGGTGACGCAACCGATCCGGCAGTGGCTGGGAAAAGGCATGTTCTTCATTGCGCCGCTCATGGCGGGAACCCATGAGATCGGTGTGCTGTACGCCGATTGCCGGATATCGGGGCGCGCGCTCAAGCATGAGCAGTTCGTGGCGTTCCAGCGCTTCACTCAGTTGGTCGGACGTTGTCTCGCGGCGCTATCGCGGCGTAGCTGACCGGCAATCAGTTCGGCAGGTAGAGCGTGAGCAGCTGTCCAGGGCGCAGCACTTGTGTCCCCTTGGGATTCCAGGTTTTCAGCTTGCTGACGTGGATGTTGAAACGTTTGGCGATCTGGTAAAGCGAATCGCCCTTGCGCACCTTGTAGTAAGTCGGTGCCGCTGCCTTGGTGGCGCTGGCGGGCGCCGGGCCCTGCAGAAAGAGCGCCTGGCCTACCTTCAGGCTGCTGCCGGAGAGCTTGTTCCAGCGCTGCAGATCGCGTACCGACACCCGCTGGGCCTTGGCTATATCCCATAGGTTGTCGCCGGCTTTGACGCGATAGCTACGCGGTGTGCTAGGCGTGCGGCGCGCGACTGCCTGGAGCAACTCGCCTGTCGGTTCGCTGCCTAGGCGCGAGGGAATGCTGAGGACTTGACCGATGCGTAGCCGGTTGCTGCGCAGACGATTGAGGTCGCGAAGCGTGGTGACACTGATTTGATGACGCTCGGCAATGCTGTTGAGGGTGTCGCCCGGGCGTACGCTGTACTGCTGCCAGCTGGCCATGTCTTGCGGCTTCATCAGCGCCAGGCTGGCAGTCAGCATTTCGGCCTTGTCCAGCGGTACCAGCAGCTGCTGCGGGCCATCGAGAGTGATGCGCCGAGTGAATGCCGGATTCAGCTGATAAAGCTCGTCTTCATCGAGATCCGCCATCTGCGCGATTTGCGCTAAGTCCATACGCTGTTTCAACGGTACTACTTCGAAGTAGGGCTCGTTCGCGATTGGGCTGAGCGTGATGCCATAGGCTTCCGGCGCGTTGACCAGTTGCGAGAGCGCAAGCAGCTTGGGGACGTAGTCACGCGTTTCGCGCGGCAGCGGCAGGTTCCAGTAGTCGGTCGGCAGCCCGAGCTTCTGGTTGCGTTCGATGGCACGGCTGACGGTTCCTTCGCCTGCGTTGTAGGCCGCGAGGGCCAGGAGCCAGTCACCGTTGAACAGCCCGTGCAGATAGCTCAGGTAGCGCAGGGCTGCGTTGGTCGAGGCAGTGATGTCGCGTCGGCCGTCGTACCAATTGGTCTGGCGCAGGTTGAAATGGCGGCCGGTAGAGGGGATGAACTGCCACAGGCCTACCGCGTGGGCCGGGGAGTAGGCGAAGGGGTCGTAAGCGCTTTCGATCACTGGTAGCAGCGCCAGCTCCAGCGGCATGTCACGCTCTTCCAGCCGTTCGACGATGTAGTGAATGTACGGCCCACCGCGGGCGGTGGCCGTTTGAACGGAACCGGGACGACTGGCAAACAGAAGGCGCTGCTGTTCGATGCGCGGATTGCTGTCCAGGTGTTCCTGCAGCATGAAACCATCGCGAATGCGTTCCCAGATGTCCTCGTGCTCCGGCGCCACGGACTTGTCCGACAGCCACAGGGGATCCTGCTCGATGGTGAGCGGCGCCACCGAACGAGTGGATGAGTAATCCTGCGGCGCGTTGCTCTGGCAGCCCGCAAGGGTCACGCAGAGGGCGGCGGCGAGGGCGCGTCCAGAGGCTGCCAAGGCGTCTGGAACGCAGCGTCTTTTGGGCGCTGGCGGCATTGGCTGGAGGTTTTCCGGGAAATAAAATTCGCCGGATTCTAGAAACCGGGTTCCGGTGGGTCAAGCGCGCTGCCGCGTTTCGGGAACCTGTCGAGGTTGTTCAGAAACGATCTTTCCAGGCGCGTAGCGCCGCGAAAACCTCTGCTGACGCATTCAGTTCGGTCTCGCTATGTGCCTGCGCGGCCATGCGTACAGCGTCTATCCCGCAGCGTAGGAAGGGGTTGGTGGCCAGCTCGAGGTCGATTCGCGTGGGCAGGCTGCTGTGGTTTGCCGCGCGGCACTCGGTAACATCCTGCAAGCGTTTGCTGATCTCGCAGTTGTTCGGTTCCACCGCCAGGGCGAAACGCAGGTTGCTTAGCGTGTACTCGTGGGTGCAGTAGACGAGCGTGCGCTCCGGCAAGGCCGCCAGGCGCTGCAACGAATCGTGCATCTGCTGTGGCGTGCCCTCGAACAGGCGCCCGCAGCCAGCGGCGAACAGCGTGTCACCACTCAGTAGCCACGGCTGTTCGTCATCGTGATGGTAGTAGGCGATATGGCCCAGGGTATGGCCCGGAACCGCCAATACAAGCAGCACATGGCCGAGAATTCGGACTCGCTGGCCATCTTGCAGTGCGTGATCGCAGCCGGGAATGCGTTCGTTGGCGGGGCCATGAACGCGAGCGCTGGTGCCCGCCTTCAGCGAGGCAATACCGCCGACGTGGTCATGATGGTGATGGGTGACGAGGATGTCGGTCAGTTGCCAGTCCGGATTGGCCGCCAGCCATGCCAGTACCGGCGCAGCGTCGCCGGGATCGACCGCGGCGCAGCGGCGTTGCGTGTCATCCTGCAGCAGCCAGATATAGTTGTCGGTGAACGCGGGCAGTGCCTCGATCTTCAGCATGGTCGGGTCGCCAAGACAGTGACAAAAGCGCATCCTAACAGGACATCGGCGAGCGTAAACCTAGCGAAAGTGACATCGAAGGCAGGACCGAGCAAAGGAGCCCAACGATGAAGCCGCAACCTTGTGCCCAGACAAACGATCGGTGGCTGCGCATGATCGCAGAGGCCAACGACTGGTTTGCCGGCCCGCTGGGGCGTCAGCTGCTCGAACAGGAGCAGCGCGTACTCGGCGATGAATTGAATCGCTGCTTCGGCAGCTATCTCGTGCATTACGGCCCGTTTTCCGGCGCCTCGGTCGTGCCGCCGAAGATCAAACGCAGCGTCAGGCTCGGGGCGGCGCTTGCCGGTGTGGAAATTGCCTGCGATGAGCAGGCCTGGCCGATCGGCGAGCACGCGGCCGACGTGGTACTGCTGCAACATGGTCTGGATTTCAGCTTGTCACCCCACGCCTTGCTACGGGAGGCGGCGCGAAGCGTACGACCGGGCGGGCATCTGCTGATCGTCGGTATCAATCCCTGGAGCCTGTGGGGTGCCCGTCGTCTGGTGTCGCGCGAACCGTTGCGGCAGGCGCGCTGCATCCGTCCGACACGGGTCGCGGACTGGCTCAACCTGCTCGGATTTGCGCTGGAGAATCGGCGTTTCGGGTGCTATTGTCCGCCGCTTTCTTCGAGCGAGTGGCAATCGCGTCTGCTGCGCCTGGAGTCGCTTGGGCAGCGTCTGCAGGCGCCAAATGGCGGATTTTACGTTCTGGTGGCACGTAAGCTGATGATCGGCCTGCGCCCGTTGCGTGAACAGCGACGCGAGCGCATGGGCAAGCTGTTGCCACTGCCGGTGGCCAAGGTCAGCCGCCGGGATGCCGAGTAATCGAGCGTCGGCGTCCTTGTGCCACGCCATTCCGATTGACAGGGTAAGCACTTTCTCATGAGCGACGAGCTGGTCGAAATCTATACGGATGGCGCCTGCAAAGGTAATCCGGGCCCCGGTGGTTGGGGTGCGCTACTGATATATAAAGGTGTCAAGCGCGAACTCTGGGGCGGCGAAGCGCAGACCACCAACAACCGCATGGAGCTGATGGCGGCGATTCGTGCGCTTGCCGAGCTCAAGCGTCCCTGCCAGGTGCGTCTGGTGACAGATTCCCAGTACGTGATGCAGGGCATCAACGATTGGCTGCCGAACTGGAAGAAACGCGGCTGGAAGACGGCCAGCAAGCAGCCGGTAAAGAACGCGGATCTTTGGCAACAGCTCGACAAGCAGGTCAATCGTCATCAGGTCAGCTGGAAGTGGGTGCGCGGGCATACCGGCCATCCGGGCAACGAACAGGCCGATCTGCTGGCCAACCGCGGCGTGGTGCAGGCCAAACGTCAACCGATTGTGTAAGCGAGCGAAGACATGCGTAGCGTAGTGCTGGATACCGAAACCACGGGTATGCCGGTGACCGATGGTCACCGGATCATCGAGATCGGCTGCGTCGAAGTGATCGGCCGGCGCCTGACCGGACGGCATTACCATGTCTACCTGCAGCCGGACCGTGAGGTGGACGAGGGCGCGATCGCCGTCCACGGAATCACCAACGAGTTTCTCGCCGACAAGCCGCGTTTCCGTGATGTTGCCGATGAGTTCTTCGAGTTCATCCGGGACGCGCAGCTGGTTATCCATAACGCGGCGTTCGATATCGGGTTCATCAACAACGAATTCGCCCTGCTCGGTCAGCAAGAGCGCGCCGAGATCACCGACCACTGCTCGGTGCTGGATACCCTGCTGATGGCCCGCGAGCGCCATCCGGGCCAGCGCAACAGCCTGGATGCGTTGTGCAAGCGTTATGGCGTGGACAACTCGGGCCGCGATCTGCACGGCGCACTGCTCGACGCGGAGATTCTCGCCGACGTCTGGCTGACCATGACCGGCGGGCAGACCAACCTTTCGCTGGCGGGCGACGGTGCCGACAGCGGCAACGGTGGCCGAGCGCAGCCGAGCCCGATTCGCCGGCTGCCGGCCGATCGCCAGCGCACCATCGTGCTGCGCGCCAGCGACGAGGAGATGGCCGCGCATGCCGCGCGTTTGGCAGCGATCGAGAAGGCCAGCGGTGCGGCGCCGTTGTGGGTGCAACTGGACGGCTGACCGGTTTTCCCTATCGTTTTGGCGGCGGCGCTTCTACCCTGAGGTTGATCCTCCTAGGGAAGCGCTCATGTACAAAGACCTGAAGTTTCCGGTTCTCATCGTTCATCGCGACATCAAGGCCGATACCGTTGCCGGCGAACGCATTCGCGGCATCGCCGCAGAACTCGAGCAGGACGGCTTCGCCATCCTGCCAACTGCCAGTTCGGCCGAAGGCCGCATCGTCGCTTCAACTCACCACGGTCTAGCCTGCATTCTGGTGGCGGCCGAGGGCGCTGGCGAGAACCAGCGGCTGTTGCACGACGTAGTGGAGCTTATTCGGGTGGCACGCCGTCGTGCGCCGAAGCTGCCGATCTTTGCGCTCGGTGAGCAGATCACGATCGAAAATGCGCCAGCCGAGGCGATGGCCGATCTCAACGAGCTGCGCGGACTGCTGTACCTGTACGAAGACACCGTGCCATTTCTTGCCCGTCAGGTCGCGCGCGCTGCACGCAGCTATCTCGAAGACCTGCTGCCGCCGTTCTTTCGTGCGCTGGTGCAGCACACTCATGACTCCAACTATTCCTGGCATACGCCCGGACACGGCGGCGGTGTTGCGTATCGTAAGAGTCCGGTGGGGCAGGCGTTCCACCAGTTCTTCGGCGAGAACACGCTGCGCTCCGACCTCTCGGTCTCGGTGCCCGAACTCGGTTCGCTGCTGGATCACACCGGTCCGCTGGCAGCCGCGGAGGCGCGGGCAGCGCGCAATTTCGGGGCTGACCATACCTTCTTCGTCATTAACGGTACCTCGACGGCGAACAAGATCGTCTGGCATTCGATGGTTGCGCGCGACGACCTGGTGCTGGTCGACCGCAACTGCCACAAGTCGATCCTGCACGCGATCATCATGACCGGTGCGATTCCGCTGTATCTCTCGCCGGCGCGCAATGAGCTGGGCATCATCGGCCCGATCCCGCTGTCGGAATTTAGCCGCGAGTCGATCGCGGCCAAGATCGATGCCAACCCGCTGGCTCGTGGCCGGGCGCCAAAGGTGAAGCTCGCGGTCATCACGAACTCGACCTACGACGGCCTGTGCTACAACGCCAACCTGATCAAGCGCGCGCTAATCGACAGCGTCGAGGTGCTGCATTTCGACGAGGCCTGGTTTGCCTATGCCGCGTTTCACGAGTTCTATGACGGCCGCTACGGGATGGACACGCGCGAGCAAGGCCCGCTGGTGTTCACCACCCACTCGACGCACAAGCTGCTAGCCGCATTCAGCCAGGCCTCGATGATTCACGTGCTCGACAGCCGCACACGGCAGCTTGATCGTGACCGTTTCAACGAGGCGTTCATGATGCACACCTCCACTTCGCCGCAGTACGGCATCCTTGCATCGCTGGACGTGGCATCGGCCATGATGGAAGGGCCGGCGGGGCGGTCGCTGATCCAGGAAACCTTCGATGAAGCGCTGAGCTTTCGCCGTGCACTGGCCAACCTGCGCCAGCACATTGCCAAGGACGACTGGTGGTTCACCATCTGGCAGCCGCCCGAGGTCGACGGCGCCGAAGCGCCGGCAACGGCCGACTGGCTGCTGGAGCCGGAGGCCGAGTGGCACGGTTTCGGCGAGATGGCCGAGGACTACGTGCTGCTCGATCCCATCAAAGTGACGCTGGCGACTCCGGGCCTCAATGCCGCCGGCATGCTGAGCGACCGCGGCATCCCTGCAGCGGTGGTGAGCAAGTTCCTCTGGGAGCGTGGCCTGGTGGTGGAGAAAACCGGCCTGTATTCGATGCTGGTGCTGTTCTCCATGGGGATCACCAAGGGCAAGTGGAGCACCTTGCTTACCGAGTTGCTGGAGTTCAAGCGCCACTATGACACCAATCGTCCGCTCTGCGAGGCGCTACCTTCCATCGCGCGTGCCGGGGGCGTCGTCTACGAGGGCATGGGGTTGCGCGATCTGTGCGACGAACTGCATCGCTGTTATCGCGAGAACGCCACCGCGCGGGCGATGCGGCGGATGTACACGGTTCTGCCGGAGCTCGCGCTCAAGCCTGCCGATGCCTACGACAAGCTGGTACGCGGGGAGGTCGAAGCGGTGTCCATAGACGAACTGGAAGGGCGTGTCTGCGCGGTCATGCTGGTGCCGTATCCGCCGGGAATCCCACTGATCATGCCAGGCGAACGCTTTACGCCGCAGACCCGTTCGATTGTGGATTATCTTCGCTTCGCTCGCGCTTTCGCCGAGCGCTTTCCGGGCTTCGATGCCGATGTGCATGGTCTGCAGAAGGAGCAGGCAACGACGGGCACCTTGTATACCGTGGATTGCGTGCGCGAAGCTTGATCGGCTTTTTTACAAGCTGTTCAGTAGGTTATGGCTAGCGTTCATTGGGCGCTGAGCATGCGTGGTCTGTTTCACATCGTCCGCATCGACATGCACCGGCCCGCGGGCTGCTTGTTATAGTTGCGCCGCTAGAAACGGGCCGTCAGACAAAAAGTTTCCATGCCGCCTGCCGCGCTTGCTGCATCGGCTGCCGAGGATCATTGCGTGAACCAATACCAAGCCTTTCGTGTCGAGCTGGCTGATAAAGTCGCGAATGTCGTGATCAATCGACCCGAAAAGATCAATGCGATGAATGCGGCCTTCTGGTCCGAGATCATCGATATATTCAAGTGGATCGACGAAACCGACGACGTTCGCGTGGTGGTGCTCAGCGGAGCGGGTGCACATTTTTCCTCGGGTATCGATCTGCAGTTGCTGGCGCAGGTGGGTGGCGAGCTGGGCAAGGATGTCGGGCGCAACGCCGAAAAACTGCGGCGCAAGATTCTCTCGCTCCAGGCTTCGTTCAACGCCGTGGACAACTGTCGCAAGCCAGTCATCGCGGCGATCCAGGGCTACTGCCTGGGCGGTGCGATTGACCTGATCTCCGCGTGCGACATGCGCTACAGCACCAGCGATGCGCAGTTTTCGATCAAGGAGATCGACATGGGCATGGCGGCCGATGTCGGTACCCTGCAACGGCTCCCGCGCATCATCGGCGACGGTATGATGCGCGAACTCGCTTTTACCGGTCGCACCATCAATGGTGAAGAAGCGCGTGCGATCGGCCTGGTCAACCGTACCTACGCCGATCAGCAGGCATTGCAGGACGGCGTGCAGGACCTGGCGCGACAGATTGCGGAAAAGTCGCCTCTGGCGATTCGCGGCACCAAGGAGATGATCCGCTACATGCGCGACCATCGGGTCGATGACGGCCTGGAGTACATTGCCACTTGGAACGCCGCAATGCTGCAGGCGGCCGATCTTCGGGTTGCAGTTACCGCACACATGACCAAACAGAAGCCGGACTTTGCCGACTGATGCGTCACAACAACGCTGCGCGGGAGGCGCACTAGGCATGGTTACTGGAGCTACATCGCTCGGTCTGGTTCGCGACGAACTGTTCGCCACGATGGAAGAGGCGGAGCAGAGCCTCGAACACTTCATCATCGATCGCAACAATGGCGGCTTGCTGCAGCAGGCGGTGGAAAATCTCAAGCAGGTTCGTGGCACGCTCAACCTCATCGAGTTGGCCGGAGCGGAGCTGCTGGCGCAGGAAGTGCTGCAGCTCGCGATGGATATCCCGGTGGGAGCCAGCGAAGAGCGTGACAGTCAGATGGCGGCGATGAGCAACGGCCTGTATGTGCTACGGCGCTATCTCGAAAGTGTCGATGCGAGCCGGCAGGAGATGCCCGAGCTCTTGCTTCCGGCGATCAATGCCTTGCGTCTGGCGGCTTCGCAACCGCTGCTGCCAGAGAGCTTCTTTTTCAGTGCGCGCCTGGATCATGCGCGTCCGGTGAGCCTGTCGCACGCGCGGCCTGTCGCGGACTTGAATGCCGAGACGCGACGCATGCGGCACATGTACCAGATCGGTCTGCTGGGTTTCCTCCGCGAGGACAACCTGGCTGCCAGCCTGAGATTGATGGCCCGGGCGCTAGGGCGCCTTGAGCAGCTCTATGCCCACCTGCCGGCCGGTCGTTTGTGCTGGATCGGTGGTGCGGCGCTTGAGAGTCAGCTCGACGGCCAGTTACTGCCGCGCAAATCGCGCAAGCAGCTGTTTTCCCGTCTGGATCGTGAGCTCAAGCAGTTGCTCGTCAATCCTGACTATGAAACCTCGCGCAGCCTGCTCAAGGAATTGCTGTATCTGGTTGCGCTGGCCGACAGCGCCGGGCCGCTAGCGATGCAGGTGCGAGAGGTGTTTGCGCTCGGAGCATTGCCGTTCACCGATCACATGCTCGAGGAAGAGTCCCAGCGTCTGGCTGGCCCCGGTCAGGGGGTTATGCGGTCGCTGTCCTCTGCCATCCGGGAAGAGCTGGCCAGCCTGAAGGACTTGCTGGATCTCATTGAACGCGGTACGGCACCAGCCGAGGCTTTTGCCAACCTGCACACGCTGCTTGGCAAACTGGCCAAGACGCTCGGCATGGTCGGTTTGTCTTCGGCTGCAAACACGCTGCATACGCAGCTTGCCGTGGTCTCGACTTGGACGCAGGAGCGGCCTGTGCAGGCGCAGGAGCTGCTTCGCTTGGCCGATGCCGTGCTCTATGTGGAAAGCATGGTCGCCAGCCTGGAGAAGGGGGAGCGCCGGGAGGGGCGGATGCCGCCGGCTGCGCCAGGTCTTGAAGCCGAGGCGTTTGCGAATCACCAGCTGACCGAGGCGTACATCGTGGTTATCGATGAGGCGTCCGCCGGTCTGGCACTGGCGAAACGTGCGATCACCGCCTATCTGGAATCCAACGGTGAAAAACTGCACCTGGCCAATGTGCCCTTCAGTCTGCAGGCCGTGCGTGGAGGCCTACGCTTTCTCGAGCAGGAGCGTGCCGCAGAGCTGATCGGCGCCTGCGCGGATTTCATCCAGAAACAGATGCTCGAATCCACTCAGATGCCGGCCGAACAGATGCTCGAGACGCTCGCCGACGCTTTGACCAGTCTGGAATATTATCTGGACGGCGGTGCGATACTGCGCCGTGACGATTCGCGCGCCAGCGTGCTCGATCTGGCCAGCGAAAGCGTCCGGGCACTTGGAATGCCGGTCGCCGCCTGATGAGCTTGCGCTGGCACGCTGCCTTGCTCGATCCCGCTACGCCGGGAGGCTGGGCCGTGGTGCATTGCCAGCAGCAGTTCCTTTTCGACAGCAACGGCGTTCTGTTTCCGCGTGATTGGCTCAAGCGCCTGGAGCTGCCGCTGCTGAGCGAGCAGGGATTGGGCTACTTCGATGGCGATGCGGTGTTCCTTTTCGAGCTGGACCGCCCGGTCGCCATACCGGGTGCGAGCTGGCAGGGACTGCGGCAGTTCATGCTGCACAACGACGACCGCGATCTGTTTCGCATGCTTGGCTACGCCGCGCAAATCGGAACCTGGGCGACGCAGCATCGCTTCTGCGGTCATTGCGGGGCGCGTATGCAGCAGCATGCACGCGAGCGCGCCATGTATTGCCCGGACTGCGGCATCCATCATTACCCGCGTCTTTCGCCCAGCATGATCGTGCTGGTCACGCGTGGTGACGAATTGTTGCTCGCGCGCTCGCCGCGTTTTGCCCCCGGGGTGTACAGCACGCTGGCCGGCTACGTCGAGCCGGGTGAATCGGTCGAGCAATGCGTCGAGCGTGAGGTGCGCGAAGAGGTCGGTGTGTCGATCCACCCGCCACGCTACATCACCAGCCAAGGCTGGCCGTTCCCGCATTCGTTGATGCTGGGTTTCCACGCCGAATACGCGGCGGGCGAGATTGTTCCGCAGCCCGAAGAAATCGAGGATGCGCGCTGGTTTTCCATCCACCGCCTGCCGGAACTGCCGGCGCGCCAGTCGATTGCCCGTTATCTGATCGAGCTCTACCTCGCGCGGCGCCTAGGCCGCGATGACCCAGTGCTGCCAGGCTAGACGCACGCTCAGCGCCAGCACCACCAGAATGAACACCGGACGGATGAACTTTGCGCCGCCATGGATGGCTGTGCGTGCGCCGAAGTACGCCCCACTCATCAGGGCAAGCCCCATGCCGATGCCCAGCACCCAGGCGACCTGTCCGGCAACGATGAAAACGCCAAGGGCAGCAGCATTGCTGACGAAATTCATACTGCGCGCCACACCACTGGCGCGCAGCAGATCCAGCGGATAAAGCAGCAGGCTGCTGACCGTCCAGAATGCCCCGGTGCCTGGCCCCGCAACGCCGTCATAGAACCCCAGCCCCAAGCCTTGCGGCCATTGGCGACGCGGGGCGATGAGTAGCGGGGTAGTCGCGGCTGTACCTGATGGCGTACGACTGAACAGCAGGTACAAGCCGCAGCCACAGACCACCAGCGGTAGCATCTGATTCAACCAGCTGGCCGGCAATCGATGGGCAAGGGCGGCGCCAAGCGTGGCTCCGATCGCCGTGCCGAGCAGCGCCCGTCGCCAGAGGCGCGGATCGAACAGGCGTCGCCGGTAAAAGGTGTAGCTTGCCGTGGCTGACCCGAAGGTGGCGCAGAGCTTGTTGGTGCCCAGTACCAGATGCGGTGGTAGCCCTGCGGTTAGCAGCGCGGGAATGGTCAGCAGCCCGCCGCCACCGGCGATTGCATCGATGAAGCCGGCGATGAACGCCACGATAATCAGTGCCAGCAGGGAAATAGGGTCAAGGGCGAGTTCGAACGCGAATGGCATAGGCACTCGTGAGGCCGGAACAAGGGGCTCCAGCATAAGACGATGCCTGCAACAAGTCAGCGGATGGAGCTCATACCGATGATGGGTCGTGATCGCGTGCAAGCCAAGTTGCCGACTCGTGATGGATGTCCCACGACCATGCTGGATGCCTGCCTGGACGCTGCGGATAATGCCGCACTCGTTGGGAGAGGCGCATTCATGCAATATCTCGGGCTCGCGTTGGTGGTGGCGTTACTCGCTCTGGTGGTTCTGTGGGTGGCGCTGCGCGTGTTGTTCGGCGGCAGCTGGCTGCTCGGCTGGCTGCGAGGCACGTTCGGCATGCTGCTGCTCGTACTCACGGCGATGATCGGTCTCATTGCGTACGAAGTCCGCGACTATCAGGCCACAGCGAACAGCACTCCGCTGGCGACGGTCGTTTTCCATGCACAGGGCAAGCAGCGCTTCGAGGTCGAGCTTCAGCAGGCCAACCAGCACCGCTCGGCGGTTGTAGAGGGGGACTTGTGGCAACTGGAGGTGCACATGCTGCGCTGGAGCGGACTGGCTGCGTTGATCGGGTTGGAGCCAGGTTATCGGCTACAGGCGCTGTCAGGTCGCTATCTCTCAGTGGAGCAGCAGGAACAGGCGCGCCATACGCGGGTGCTGCTGACGAGCAGCACAGCCGTGCCGGTCTGGGATTGGTTGCGGAGCCTGGACTGGAGCGTCCCGTTCATCGAGCCGCAGACACAGCGCGTGAGCTTCATACCGCTGGTTGATGGTGCGGCGTTTCAGATCGAACAGTCGGCGACCGGATTGCTCGCAACGCCAGTGAACCCCGAAGCGCGCCAGGCGCTGAAAGACTGGTAGCGCAAAACGCGCGATAAAAAGGGAGCTTGATCGCTCCCTTTTTGTTACATCGCCGATCAGGCCAGGTAGCCGCCGTCAACGTTGAGTGCCACACCGGTGGTGTAGCTGGATGCGTCGCTGGCGAGGTACAGCACGGCGCCGGCCATTTCGCTGGGATTGGCAACGCGGCGCAGGGGAATGTGCTGCAAGGCCGCCTCACGGATGCTGTCGTTCTTGACCAGTGCCGAAGCGAACTTGGTGTCGGTCAGGCCTGGCAGCAGGGCGTTGCAGCGGATGCCGAACTGTGCGCACTCTTTGGCGAAGGCCTTGGTCATGTTGATCACAGCGCCTTTGGTGATCGAATAGATGCCCTGGAAATCACCCGGCGATACGCCATTGATCGAGGCGACGTTGATGATGCTGCCGCCACCCTGCTGGCGCATCAACTTGCCGGCTTCGACGGACATATAGAAGTAGCCGCGGACGTTGACATCGACGGTCTTCTGGAACGCCGACACGTCGGTGTCGAGGATGTGGCAGAACTGGGGGTTGGTGGCGGCGTTGTTCACCAGAATGTCGAGACGGCCGAACTCTTCGCGAATCCTGGCGAAGACGGCCTGGATCTGCTCCATTTCGCCGATATGGCAGGCTACGGCAGTGGCCTTGCCGCCGTCGGCGATGATCGAATCGGCCACGGCCTGACAGCCTTCGAGCTTGCGGCTGGAGACGATCACGTGGGCACCCTGCTGGGCCAGCAGGCGGGCAACGGCTTCGCCGATGCCACGGCTGGCGCCAGAGACGAAGGCGATCTTGCCATCCAGGTCGAACAGTTGGGTTTTGGACATCGATGGTTCCTCTTGTTGTTCGTGGTTCGGCCCCATCGCTGGAGCCGAAGTGGGTTCAGAGCTGAGAGTGCTCGATCACGTGTAGCGCCTTTTGCTCGAGCAGTCGGTTCATGGCGATGAAACGGGCGAAACGCTGGTCCTGCGTCTGCCCGTGATAGAAGCGGTAGTAGATCTGCTGGATGATCCCGGCGAGCCGAAACAGGCCGTAGGTGTAATAGAAGTCGATGCAGGGAATTTCGATGCCGGCACGGAGAGCGTAGTACTCGACGAAGCTCGCGCGCGTATGCATACCGGGCAGATGGCTGGGTTGCCGGCGCATGGCCTGCATCGCGGGCGGATCGTTCGCTTCGATCCAGTAGGCCAGCGTATTGCCCAGATCCATGAGCGGATCGCCGATGGTGGTCATTTCCCAATCCAGCACACCGATGATCTGCATCGGGTTTTGCGGGTTGAGGATGACATTGTCGAAGCGGTAGTCGTTGTGGACGATGCCGGGCTTGGGATGATCGGCCGGCATCTTGACCTTCAGCCAGGCGACGACCGGCGCCCACTGCGGCGCATCGGGCGTCAGGGCGCGCTCGTAGCGCTCGCTCCAGCCTTCGATCTGGCGTTTCACATAACCTTCGGGCCGGCCCAGATCGGCCAGTCCGCACGCTTGGTAATCGACGTTGTGCAGTTCCACGAGCTTGTCGATGAAGCTTTCGCAAAGCGCGCGGGTCTGGCTTTCGTCGAAGTTCAGCTCCGGTGGCAGCTCGGCACGCAGAATGATGCCGTTGACGCGTTCCATCACGTAGAACTCGGCGCCGATTACCGATTCGTCGGTGCAATGAGCGTACGCCTTGGGGCAATACGGAAATCCGGCGTTGAGCTGGTTGAGGATGCGGAACTCGCGTCCCATGTCATGGGCGGACTTGGCCTTGCGGCCAAAGGGCGGGCGGCGCAGCACCAGCTCACGGTTCGGGTATTCGAGCAGGTAGGTGAGATTCGATGCACCGCCGGGAAACTGCGAAATCCGCGGGCTGCCTTCCAAATCGGCTATGTGCGCCTTGAGGTAGCGGTCCACAGCCTCGACCGGTAGCTCCTCGCCTTCGCGGATACGCGTGGTTTGATCCGTAAGCGCCATGTTTTATCCCTTCTGCTTATGTTTGGTGCTCGAGATGATTCAGTAATCTAATGCTGCGGGTGATGCGAACCAAGGTTGGCCAGCTGTTATTGGCGAAGCTGTTGGTGCTTGATCAGGGTGGCTGATCGCTGGCGCAGCGGGCTCGGCTCATAAAAAAACCGAAGCCAGATGGCTTCGGTTCCGGTGTCGCGACTGGCTCGCCTTACGCGGGGAACAGTTCGCTGAGTTTCAAGGCCAGCATCATGTCGCCTTCAGCGCGCAGCTTGCCGCCCATGAACGCCTGCATGCCGTCGGTTTCGCCGCTGACGATACCCTGCATGGTTTCGCTATCCATGATCAAGGTGACGTTGGCATCGCTGGAATCGCCCTGCTGCAGATCGCAGGTGCCGTCCTTGACGGTCAGGTAGTAGTTTTCGGCGTCGGTGATGTTGAACTGGAAGACCAGATCCAGGCCGGCGGCGGCGCTCGGGTTGAATTTGGACTGCATGCCCTTGAAGGTTTCGGCAACGTTGCTCATGACGTGTTCCTTTATTTTGATGTGGATGAAACATGCAGCCTGGGGCCGCTCTTGGGCTGGGCTTATCGGTGAGTGACAAGCTCCGGGTTCTTCAACAATTGCAGATGCGCATGACTGTTGAACGAAGCGAGCGCGACCTCGCGGCCGCGAAATTTCAACTGGCTGAGTGAGGTATTGACGATCTGCCAGTTCAACTCGAACGCCTTCACCGCCGGTACGCCGATGATTCGCTGCAACAGCGCGGTAATGGTGCCGCCGGACGTGAAGACGGCGATCTTGTCGCTCTTTTCGGCCTGCTCGAGCAGGCGCTCCAGGCCGCCGGCGACGCGTTCGAGAAAGCTGCTCCAGCTTTCCAGTTCTTCCTTTTCATGTTCGCCGGAAATCCAGCGGTGCACGACGAAGGTGAACAGGCGCTGAAATTCCGCGCGGTGACTGGCGGCATTGCGCAGGATATGCAGGGCGTTCGGTTCGACTTCCAGCAGTTCGGGAAGATGCGCACGGATAACCGCATCGGCTTGGAATTCGTTGAACGCCGCGTCGATTTCCAGCGACGGCTGGCTTCCATCTGAGTGAGCTAAACGGGAAAGCGTGGTACGTGCGGTGTCCTGCTGACGATGAAGTTCACCGCTGATGCAGCGATCGAAGCGGATGCCGAGCTGCGCCAGATAGTCGCCCAGCGCTTCAGCCTGGCGGTAGCCCAGCGGCGAGAGCACGTCGTAGTCCTGTGCACCGAAAGACGCCTGAGCATGTCTGATCAGGTAGATGCTGCCCATGTGTTGTCGTGCCCGTTCGCTGGTTTTTCGCGAGGGTAGGAGGAGCGACGGGGAGTGTCAACGACAATTCATACGTTTGTTTGAATTGGGCGCGCGCTGGTTCCGCTACAGGCGCCCCGGTATGCTTGCCCATCCGGCGCCGCACAAGCGTATGCCAGCGGCTGTCATCCAAACCCAAGGAGCGATCGTGGAATTTCTTGCCGATTACGCCAGTTTTCTGGCCAAGACCGTGACACTGGTGCTGGCCATCGTGGTGGTACTCATCGTCGTGGCATCGTCACGACGTGGTCGCGGCAAGTCGAGCGGCGGCAATTTGCAGGTGCACAAGCTCAACGATTTCTACAAGGCGATGCGCGAGCGCCTCGAGCAATCGGTACTGGAGAAAGATCAGCTCAAGGCTCAGCGCAAGCGCGAGGCGAAGGCCGCGAAGCAGGCCAAGAAGTCCGAAACGCCGTCACGCGTATTCGTTCTGGACTTCGATGGCGACCTCAAGGCGTCCGCCGTTGAGAGCCTGCGTCACGAAATTACCGCGCTGCTGACCTTGGCCACACCGCAGGATGAAGTGGTGCTGCGTCTGGAGAGTGGTGGCGGCATGGTGCACAGCTATGGCCTGGCGGCTTCGCAGTTGGTGCGTATCCGCGATGCCGGCGTGCCGCTGACGGTCTGTGTCGACAAGGTTGCGGCCAGCGGTGGCTACATGATGGCTTGCATCGGTGATCGGATTCTGACCGCGCCGTTCGCCATCCTCGGCTCCATCGGTGTGGTGGCGCAACTGCCCAATCTGCATCGGTTACTGAAGAAGCATGACGTCGACTTCGAAGTGCTTACCGCGGGTGAGTACAAGCGCACGCTGACTGTCTTTGGTGAGAACACCGAAAAGGGTCGGGAGAAATTCCAGGAAGACCTGCAGACCACGCACGACCTGTTCAAGAACTTCGTTGCGCGTTATCGGCAGCAGGTCAGCATCGACGACGTAGCCACCGGCGAGGTCTGGTTGGGTACCGCTGCGCTGGGCAAGCATCTGGCTGACGAGATCAAGACCAGCGACCAGTATCTGGCTGAGCGCGCGCATGAGGCTGAGCTTTTCCATCTGCACTATGCGGAGAAAAAAAGTCTGCCCGAGCGCTTTGGCATGGCGGCCAGTGCTTTGATCGAGTACGGCGTGGCCAAGGGCTGGAAACAGATCAACGAACAGAAATTCTGGCGATAGAGGAGAGGCGCATGGGTAGCTTCAAGGCATTGCAGGTCAGCGAGGACGGGCAGGGGCATTTCGCGTCACGTATTGTCGAGCGATCGATCGATGAGCTGCCCGCCGGCGAGGTGCTCATCCGGGTGCGCTATTCCTCGTTGAACTACAAAGACGCACTCTCGGCCAGCGGCAATCGCGGCGTGACCCGCCAGTATCCGCACACGCCAGGTATCGATGCAGCGGGCGTGGTCGAGGCGTCGAGCGTCGCCGAGCTGAAGGCTGGCGATGAGGTGATTGTCACCGGCTACGACTTGGGCATGAACACCGCAGGTGGTTTCGGCCAGTACATCCGTGTTCCCGCTGCCTGGGTGATCAAACGTCCGCAAGGGCTCTCGCTGCGGGATTCGATGATCCTCGGAACCGCCGGCCTGACCGCTGCACTGTGTGTCGAGAAGCTCGAGCGCGCGGGATTGGAGCCTGGTGCGGCGCCGGTGCTGGTCACGGGCGCGACCGGGGGGGTGGGCAGTATTGCCGTGGCCTTGCTGGCACGGCTGGGCTATACCGTTGCGGCCATGACTGGCAAGGCGGAACAGGGCGAGCTGCTGCGGCGTCTGGGCGCCAGCCAGATCGTCGAGCGCAGCGCGTTGCAGGCTGGAACAGAAAAGGCGCTGCTGAAGGAGCAGTGGGGCGGTGCGGTGGATACCGTCGGCGGCGAGATTCTGTTCAACGTGGTGAAGTCGTTGCAGCGTGGGGCCAGTGTGGCCTGCTGCGGTCTGACCGCCGGAACGCACTTTTCAGCCAGCGTGCTGCCGTTCATCCTGCGTGGGGTCAACCTGCTGGGTGTCGACTCGGTGGAGATTCCGCTAGTCGAGAAGGCCTCGATGTGGGACAAGCTCTCGCTGCAATGGCGTCTGCCGCACCTGGACCAGCTGGCCGAAGAGATCAGCCTGCAGCAACTGCCGGATGCGATTGAGTGCATCCTGGCTGGGCAGCAAGTGGCGCGGGTATTGGTGCAGCTGGACTGACAGCCCGTTCCGTAAATGAAAAACCCGCCGTAAGGCGGGTTTTTCATATGTGCGGCTTAGTTTAGCCCTGCCGTCGGCGGAACAGCGGCAGGCGCTCGTCCACTGCGGCCTGATAGCGCACGGAGAAATCCTTCAGGCTCTGCAGCGCGTCTTCCGGGTCTCGATCGGCGCGAATGGCGAATGCATCGAACCCACAGCGGCGCATGTAGAACAGCTGATCGCGCAGCACATCGCCAATCGCGCGGATCTCGCCCTTGTAGCCATAGCGCTCGCGCAGCAGGCGGGCACTGGAATAGTGGCGACCATCGGTAAACTTGGGGAAGTTGAGCGCGATTACCTGAAAATGTTCAAGATCGTCGGCGATCTCTTCGACTTGCTCGTTGGAGTCCAGCCAGATGCCCAGGCCGCCGTCACGCGCCTTGAGTGCGTGTGCGTGATCGATCCACAGGTGCAGCGGTACGATCACGTCATCGCAGTTGGACAGACCGTCCAGCGTCTCTTCCTTGGGTAGCAGGTGCCAGGTTTCGTCGATGATCTGCTCGTTCTTAATGATTCGCTGCATACACTCGCTCCTTGAAGGGATCGATGCCGACGCGGCGGAAGGTGTCGATAAACTGTTCATCTTCGGTACGCAGCTCCACATAGACGCTGATGATCTTTTCGATCACATCCGGCACGACGTCCTGTGCGAAGGACGGGCCGAGAATCTGTCCCAGACTGGAATCGCGGCCGGAGCTGCCGCCCAGCGAAACCTGATAGAACTCGGCGCCTTTCTTGTCGACGCCAAGAATACCGATATGACCGATGTGGTGATGACCGCAGGCGTTCATACAGCCGGAGATGTTCAGGTCCAGATCGCCGATGTCAAACAGGTAATCCAGGTCGTCGAAGCGGCGCTGGATGGCCTCGGCCACCGGGATCGACTTGGCGTTCGCCAGCGAGCAGAAGTCGCCGCCGGGGCAGCAGATGATGTCGGTCAGCAGCCCAATGTTCGGTGTCGCTACGCCGAGTTCGCGCAGCTCGTGCCACAGCTCGAACAGGCGGCTTTGCTCGACGTCCGCAAGAATCATGTTTTGCTCGTGGGAGTTGCGCACCTCGCCGAAACTGTAGCGGTCGGCCAGGTCGGCGATGGCGTCTAGCTGTTTGTCGGTGACATCACCTGGCGTGTTGCCCGTGCTCTTCAGCGACAGCGTCACGGCGGCATAACCGGGCTTCTTGTGCGCGACCACGTTGCGCTGGCGCCAGCGAGCGAAGCCGGGATGCTCGGCATCCAGCTGCGCGAGGGCAGCACTCTGATCTTCCAGCTCTTTGTAGGCCGGATCGACGAAGAAGCGTCCGATGCGCTCGACTTCGGCATCGGTCAGGGTGCTCGGGCCATCCTTCAGGTGGGCCCACTCGGCCTCGACGCGCTCGGCGAAAACTTCCGGGGTCAGCGCCTTGACCAGAATCTTGATACGCGCCTTGAACTTGTTGTCACGACGGCCGTAGCGGTTGTAGACCCGCACGATGGCTTCCAGGTAGCTGAGCAGATGCTGCCACGGCAGGAACTCACGGATGAAGCTGCCGACAATCGGCGTGCGGCCCAGGCCTCCGCCAACCGAGACGCGGAAGCCCAGCTCGCCAGCGGCGTTGCGCACCGCTTCCAGTCCGATGTCATGCACCTCGATGGCGGCACGGTCGCTGACGGCGCCATTCACAGCGATCTTAAACTTGCGCGGCAGATAGGCGAATTCCGGGTGGAATGTCGACCATTGGCGGATGATTTCACACCACGGGCGCGGATCGACCAGTTCGTCCTGGGCAACGCCGGCGAACTGGTCGGTGGTGGTGTTACGGATACAGTTGCCGCTGGTCTGGATCGCGTGCATCTGCACGGTCGCCAGCTCGGCGAGGATATCCGGGACGTCTTCAAGTTCCGGCCAGTTGAATTGCACGTTGGTGCGCGTACTCACATGCGCATAGCCCTTGTCATAGCGGCGGGCGATATACGCCAGCTTGCGCAGCTGGGTGGAAGACAGCAGACCATAGGGAACGGCGATGCGCAGCATCGGGGCGAAACGCTGGATATACAGGCCGTTCTGCAGGCGCAGAGGCAAAAATTCGTCACCGGCAAGCTCACCCGCGAGAAATCGACGGGTCTGATCGCGGAACTGACGAACCCGGTCCTCGATGATGTGTTGGTCGTACTGATCGTAAACGTACATGAAGTGTCCTGTTTTCAGGCTGGCTACAGCTTGTCGCGCGCACGGCTGCGCACCCTACGAGGAAGGGCGGCAAGATACCAGCTCGTGGTTATACGCAAAAGTGATGTTTGGGAATATGTTTAGAACGAAATACGCCATTCTGGCGCTATCGGACCGATGACCGGGAAGGGGGCGTCGCGATGATCTTTACTGGTCTCGTGATAGTGCTTTCGCACGTAGCCAATGGAGATGCTCCATGAATCATCGCGACAGTCTGGTAGATGCGGCCGCCATTCTCGTCCTGATCCTGCTGGCAGTCGGCACGGCGATCTTCTGGCTCAGTCATCAGTAGCGCCGGGCTCATGCGCCGGCGAGGTGGATCACCAGCCGGACCAGCGCAATGAGCACCAGCACGAAGATCACCGTGAAGCCAACGCCGAGCAGGATGAAGTGGCCAGGCTTGCCCTGAGTGAAATCGCGGGCGCGGTTCTTGCCGCTCTGAACGCCCAGCGCCGCGGCGAATACGCTTTGCAGCATCTGGCGCAGGGTCATGGGCTTGTGCTGCGGTTCTTCGCTCATGTTGCAGACTCGTGCGGGGACGTTGTCTGGAGTCTAGTCGAGCGCGCAGATGTTTCAGGTGGTCGAGGGAGAAACCCAGACCGCAGGTCTGACATTCATCAGACCTGCGGTTACTCCGTTGTCAGTCGGTTTTGATCGAGATGGCTTTCTCGCCTGGCTGGGCGCCGGGCTTCTTCGGCAGTGTGAGCGACAGCACGCCCTTGCTGAAGCGGGCGTCGATCTGCTCACGGTCGACTCCGTCCGGCAGGGCAAAACTGCGCTGGAAGCTGCCGAACGAGCGTTCGGAGAGGTGGTAACCCTGCTTCTCTTCTTTACGCTCTTGGCGCTTTTCGCCCTTGATAATCAGCGTATCGCCGACCAGTTTTACCTCGATGTCGGCCTGATCCATGCCTGGCAGTTCGGCGGTTATTTCAAAGGCGTGGTCCTTCTCGACCACGTCCACCGCGGGCATACGACTGAGCCCGCCCTGCCAGAATGGGGTGGTTTCCAGGCTGTGGCGGCCGGGCCGATGCCAGGAACGATCGAAATCATCGAACAGGCGATCGATCTGCCGACGCAGGCCTTCGAACGGGCGCCAGCTTTCCTGGCTAACTGGCGGCTGGGCGCTGGACTCCTTGGCGTCACTTGCTGCAGGTTTGTTCGACGTGTCTGTCATTTGTAACCTCCATTAAGCGTGTGTTTGCGTAAGGCCAAATCAGTTTGGTCTCTTCGCCGGAGCAGCGTTTGATCCCGTCAAGTCATATCAGAAGTTCGCCTTGAACCAGTCCCACAGGCCGAGCGAGTAATTGGGCAGCAGGTCGATGCCCAGCGCCGACTTGACCAAGTAGAGAATCGCCAGTCCGAGCAGAGTACTGATCAGCAGGAAAAGAGTAGCCAGCGCCGCCTTGGCAGCCAGCGACAGGTGCTGCCCGGTGCGTGGGTGGCCGCGCTTGTTGCGCCCGGCGAGCACGGCGAAGTAGTACTGTGCCCCCAGCAGCCGGAAGGTGCCGCGCAGATCGATCTTGTGCTTGACCCAGGAGCGCGCGCCGAACACCTGGCGCAGTGCCTCGAGTTGCGCGTCCGTGAACGATTCACGCAGCGCCTCCGGCAAGCGCTGCTTGAGCCCTTTTACGAAAGGGTCATCAGCCAGCGCGGCGTCGGTAAAGGGCGCGGGATAGCGCGCATGGTCGGTGTCGGAGGAGGTTTCGCGGGACGGCATGGCAGGTTCCCCGTTCGATGAAAGGCTAAGCGTGACAGTTAGGCGCCGGCGGTCGCTTCGCAGGACGCTTGGACTCGCGCCAGGCTGGCTGTCAGCGAGGCGAAATCTGGGCGCTCGCGGCTTTCGTTGAGCAGGCATTGCTGACGCAGCTGGTCGAGCTGAAGCAAGCGCTCATCGCCGGTGTCCGTACAGCGCTGCAGCAGTTCTTCGAGCAGACAGCCGAAGGCGCGCGCCTCGATACGTTGCAGCGCCTGCCCGACGCAGCTGTCGGCGCCAAAGAACGATGCCGCGCCGAAATCGCTGAGCAGGCACTGGCCATGCGGGTTGACCAGCAGATTGTGGGCGTAGAGGTCGCCATGCAGGATGCCGCGGCTGTGCAGGTGCGCAACCGCGGAAGCGGCGCCCTGGCCGATGCGCAGCACTTGTTCGATGCTGAAACGGCTGTCGCTGGCATAGCAGTCACGTGTGCAGCTGGCCAGCGACGGCGGGCCGGCCAGCGGCTGGAACGCCGGCGCGATCAGCTCCATCAGCAAGCCGGCCGCGCTGCCGGGTTGCTCCGCCAGTGGCCCGGCGACCTGGACCAGATTCGGGTGCGCGCCGGCCGCAAGGCAGGCCGCCATCTCGCTGTGCGGCAGGCCGTCGCTGGTCAGGCTGCCCTTGAACAGCTTGGCCGCCATCGACCGGACCCCATGAGGCGAATGCCAACTGGCTCGATGGATGATGCCGGACGCGCCCTGGCCAAGCACCTCGTGCAGTGCGAGCTGTTCCCGTGCCACCGCCGGGCGGGAATGTGCGGCGAGGGCGCGGAGCTCCTCGGCGTCGCTGAACGGGTTGCCGGCAAAGGCCAGCCAGGCCAGCCGCGGTAAGTGCAGCAGCCAATCAGGCAGCGCTTCCAGGCGGTTGGCGGCGATGCGCAGGAGTTCCAGGCGGGTGCAAGCCTGCAGCTGCTCAGGCAGCGAGCGCAACCGATTGCCGGCCAGCATCAGCTTCTGGAGTCGGCTGCAGGCACCAAGCTCGTCAGGAATTTCTGATAGCAGGTTGTCCGTCAGGATCAGCCAGCGTAACAGCGCCGGTAGTGCGTTGGCGGGCAGGTGGGTGATGCGGTTCGCCTTGAAGCCAACCATCTCCAGCTGCGCGCAGTCGCCCAGGCATTCCGGTACCTGGCTGAAGGCATTATCGGAGCAGAACAGGATGCGCAGACGATGCAGCCGTGACAGATCGGCCGGCAGTGCGCTCAGCTGGTTGCCCGAGAGGTTGAGGACTTCCAGCGTGTCGGCCAGGCCGAAGATGGCCTCCGGGAACTCCTGCAGGTCGGCAGACAGGTCCAGGCGGGTGATGCCGGCCAGATCGCCGCGCTCGAGTTGTTGCAGGGTGTGCATGGTGGCTTCCTTGCGGGCTGGCGGTGCTTCGCTCGGGGCGAGCGGCTCTAGCTGGGACAGTGCGGGCTGTCGGGCGTTCAGCTTGTCCGCGTCGGACGTCGCGCCAGCGTCTGCTCGGCACGCGCGCGCAGCTGGCCACAGCCGCCGTCGATGTCCTGGCCTGCGGAGTTGCGTACCTTGGTGAGCACGCCGCGGCTGTGCAGGTAGCGCACGATCTGTACGATGCGTTCGCCGTCGGGGCGCTGGTAGGCATCGTCTTCCAGGCTGTTGTAGGGGATCAGGTTCATCACGGCGTATTTGCCCTTGAGCAGGCGCAGGATGCCGTCCATCTCGTCCTGATGGTCATTGATGCCCTTGAGCAGCGTCCACTGGTACTGGATGGGAAAACCGGTGCGGCGCGCGTAGGCTTCGCCGAGTTCGACCAGCTCCTCGGGGTCGATGCGTGGCGCGCGCGGCAGCAGCGCCTGACGCAGCTCGGCATCGGTCGAGTGCAGCGACAGGGCGAGCGCGGGCTTGACCTGCTGCTGCGGCAGGCGCTCGAACACGCGCGGATCACCGACAGTGGAAAACACCAGGTTCTTGTGCCCGATGCCGCCATCGGTGCCGAGCAGGTCGATGGCTTCGAGCACGTTGTCGAGGTTGTGCGCCGGCTCGCCCATGCCCATGAACACGACCTTCTTCACCGGGCGAAAGCGGCGGGCGAGAGCAACCTGGGCGACGATTTCAGCACTGCCCAGCTGGCGCAGCAGGCCGCTCTTGCCCGTCATGCAGAACAGGCAGCCCACCGCGCAACCGACCTGGCTGGATACGCACAGGCCGTCACGCGGTAGCAGCACGCTTTCCACCATCTGTCCGTCGGCCAGCTCCACCAGCAGCCGCGCCGAGCCATCGGCGGCGGGGTGTTCGGAGCGCAGGCGCGCCAGCTTGTCCAGCTCCATGGCCAGCTGTGGTAGGGCTTCGCGCACGCTGAGCGGCAGGAAGTCTTCCGCCTGCTGCTGGCGACGGCCGATGGAAATGTCGCGGCCGAGCAGCCAGGCACGGGTCATCCGCCCGATATGGCGGGGCTTGGCGCCGACGGCGGCGAACGACTGATGGATATCATGGATACGCATGGGGCGCGCATTCTAGCGGGCCGCTCGCAGAAAGGGCAGGCGCTTAGTCGGCGAAACGCCGGCTGCCCAAGGCGATGCTCAGCAACATCAGCGCGAGCATGCCGAAGGCGACGGCGAGCGAGCTGTAATGGGCGACCAGGCCTATCAGCGCCGGACCGGCCAGCACCCCGGCGAAGCCCACCGTGGTCGCGGCGGTGACCGCCATATGCACCGGCATCGCGTCCTGCCGGCTGAGTGAGGAAATCAGTACCGGTGAGACATTGGCGCAACCCAGTCCGCACAACCCGTAGCCCACCAGCGCCAGCGCCCAGTGCTCGGCGAAGATGCTCAGTGCGATGCCCATCGCAGCGAGCACGCCGCCCAAGGCGATGGTTCGCGCGGTACCGAGGCTATTGACGATCGGTGCGCCAGCGAAGCGGCCGATGGTCACCATCAGCGCGAAACTGGCGTAGCCCAGGCCGCCCCTGGCGGTTTCCAAGTTCTTGTCGGCGGTCAGGAACAGGGCGCTCCAGTCGAGCACGGCGCCTTCGGCCAGATAGACCACGAAGCACAGCAACCCGACCAGCAACACTTGCCCGCTGGGTCGCACGAAGACACCGCCGCCAGCCGGCGCCCGGTCGGGCACGAAGCCAGGCAGAACGGCGAGGTTTGCCGCCACGATCAGCGCGATCATCAGCAAGCAACCGGCTTCGGCGCTCAGACCAAGCGAGAGCAGGGCGGTCAACGCCAGCGCGCCGCTGATCGAGCCGAGACTGAACATGCCGTGAAAGTTGGACATCAGGCGTCGGCCCAGAGCGCCTTCGATCAGCAGCGACTGGATGTTGAGCACGATATCCAGCACGCCAAGGCTGCCACCGAAGCAGAACAGAGCCAGCGCCAGCAGCCAGATCGAATCGACCAGCGCCATGCCGGCCAGCGCCAGGGCCAGCAGGGCGACGCAGCAGAGAATCACCGGTCGGATGCCCCAGCGCGCCACCAGCAGACCCGAGACCGGCATCCAGCTCAGCGAGCCGAGCCCAATGCTCAGCAGCAACAGGCCGAACAGCGCATCGCTCATCTCGATTCTTGCCCGCACGTACGGCACCAGCGGCGCCCAGACGGACAGGCCGAAACCGGCCATGAAGAAGCCGCAGCGCGTAGCATGCCGCACGAGCGGCGAGGTGAGGTCGGCAGTGGGTAGCAGCGCGGACATGCGCGACGGTCCTTGCGTGAGGCGGTGAGCGGAGCGGGCGCCGGGTAACGTCCGGTGCGAGGCGGCATGCTATCGTCTCGCTTTGCCGGCTGTAACCTGCGGAGTCCGTCGATGAAGTTCATACACCAGCGCGAGCAACTCGAGGAGGACGATATCGTCGTCATCCAGTGCTCGCAGACCTGCAACATCCGCCTGATGAACGATGCGAACTTTCGCAGCTTCCGCAATGGCGGGCGTCATACTTATCATGGCGGCGCCTTCGACCGCTTTCCGGCGAAGATCGTCGTGCCGCGTTCGGGATTCTGGAACATCACCATCGATACGGTGACGCGCAAGCCCATCAGCGTGACGCGCAAACCGAACCTTACCTATTCGATCAAGGTCATTCGACGGTCCGCCTCGCGCTAGCGACCGCCATCGCGCAGGCAACGAATCCAGGAGCGATCCGTGAGCCAGCGACACCGCTTGTCTTTTCTGTCATCGCGAACCGAACGTACGCCCGACGTGGGTGGCGTCGGTCGAATGACGACTGCGCACCTGGGCATGCTGCTCTGGGCACTGTTCGTCGGTTTGTCGTTTCCCGCCGTGGGGCTGCTCAGCGAAGGGCTGCCGCCGTTGCTGCTGACGGCCATGCGTTTCGTCATCGCTGCGCTGGTGCTGGCGCCGCTGGCCTGGCGCCAGAGCGACGGGCGGCCGGGCGTCCGCACCTGGCTGCTCTATGCGCTGATGGGGCTGTGCCTGGCCGGCTTCTTCGGCACCATGTTCTGGGTCGCGCACCGGGTTACCGCGCTGTCGATGGCCACGCTGTTCGTCAGCGTCCCGTTGCTGGCGTATGGCCTGGGGCGCGCGCTCGGCGTCGAACGCCCGGCCGGTCGCTTGCTCGCCATTCTGGCGTTGGGGGCGACCGGAGCACTGGGGTTGGCCTGGGCGGAGAACGGCGGCAACTTCGCGGGCCTGCAGCTGGGGCTGGGCGAGCTGGCGTTCTTTCTCGGTTGTATCGCCTCGGCGCTGTATCCGGTGCTCAGCAAATGGGGCCTTGCCCGTGGGGTGTTACCGACGCAGGCGGGCCTGCGTACTTTCTGGAGTTTGCTGGCCGGCGCCGTGCTCATTGCGTTGATGGGGCTGATCTGGGAGCAACCGGCCGCGTTGTTGCACATGAATCCGCTGGACGTACTGTTGGTGGTCTACCTGGGCGTGTTCTCCAGCGCCATGACCTTCTTCCTGCAGCAGCGCGCGACGAGCGTGCTCACGCCCGGCGCGGTGACGGCGTACAGCTATCTGGTGCCATTCGTGTCGATGCTGCTGCTGTTCTACGACCAGCCCGCGCGCATCGGCTGGCACTGGTTGCCAGGCAGCCTGCTGGTCGTGCTGGCCATCGCCTTGCTGCTGCGACGCGAATGATCGCGCGCGCCATTATTCGTCTTCGCTGCTGGCCTGGACGGCGCCCATGCATTTCAGGCGATGCGGGCCGAGCTGCCAGCTATCGTCCTCGGCCTGGTATGCGGCTTCCATCACGCTGTTGTAGCTGAAGCGCCAGCGCTTGCGGTCGCGGCCGTCAAGCGCCTCGATGCTGACCACAGTGTCATCGCTGGCGAACGGCTGTCCGGCTTCGGCGGCGGCGTCCGCCTGGTCGAGCAGCGTCTCGTCGAGGGTGAAATCGAAGGCGTGCAGGCCGTCGATTTCCAGCATGTCGGCCTGCTCGAGTTCGTCGAGCAGGTAGCGGGTCATGGCGTCGCTCATGCGTCGTACCCCAGGTTCGGCATCAGCCAGCGTTCGCTGGCTTCCAGGCTCTGTCCTTTGCGCGCCGAGTAGCTTTCCACCTGATCCTTGTCGACCTTGCCGACGGCAAAGTACTGCGCCTCGGGGTGGGCGAAATACCAGCCGCTGACGGCTGCGGTGGGGAGCATGGCATAGTGCTCGGTGAGCGTGACCTGGCTGATGCCGTCGGCATCGAGCAGCTGGAACAGCGTGCCCTTCTCGGTGTGATCCGGGCAGGCTGGATAGCCGGGGGCAGGGCGGATGCCCTTGTACTGCTCGCGGATCAGGTCCTCGTTGCTCAACTCTTCATCGCTGGCGTAGCCCCAGTATTCCTTGCGCACCCGCTCGTGCAGCCATTCGGCGCAGGCCTCGGCGAGACGATCGGCGAGCGCCTTGACCATGATCGAGTTGTAGTCGTCGCCCTTGTCCTGGTAGGCCTTGGCCACCTCCTCGGCGCCGATACCGGCGGTGCAGATGAAGCCGCCGACGTAGTCGGTCACGCCGCTTTCCTTCGGTGCGACGAAGTCGGCCAGCGACAGGTTCGGCTTGGCATCGGGCTTGACGATTTGCTGGCGCAGGTGATGCAGGGTAGCGAGCTTCTCGCCGGCGTCGCCGTACACTTCCAGATCGTCGTCCTGCACCTGGTTAGCCGGCCAGAAACCGAACACGGCGCGGGCGCGAATCAGCTTCTCGTCGATCAGCTTGTTCAGCATCGCCTGGGCATCGTTGAACAGTGCGGTGGCGGCTTCGCCGACGACTTCGTCCTCGAGGATGCGCGGGTACTTGCCGGCCAGGTCCCAGGCGACGAAGAAGGGCGTCCAGTCGATGTAGTCGACCAGCGTGCGCAGGTCGATGTCTTCCAGCAGCCGACGGCCAGTGAAGGTCGGCTTGACCGGGGTATACGCCGCCCAGTCGAACTGCGGCTTGTTCGCCAGCGCCTGCGCATAGCTCAGGCGCTCGGTGCGAGCGCTGCGATTGGCGGTGCGCTCGCGGATCATGGCGTACTCTTCGCGGGTCTTCTCGGCGAAGGTCGGCTTGAGTTCCTTGGACAGCAGCGTGGTGGCGACACCGACCGCGCGCGAGGCATCGGTGACGTAGACCACCGCGTCGTTCTTGTAGTGCGGGTCGATCTTCACCGCGGTGTGGGCCTTGGAGGTGGTGGCGCCGCCGATCATCAGCGGCAGGCTGAAACCCTGGCGCTGCATTTCGCGGGCGACGTGGACCATCTCGTCCAGTGACGGGGTAATGAGGCCGGAGAGGCCGATGATGTCGCACTTCTCGGCGATGGCGGTCTGCAGGATTTTCTCCGCCGGCACCATCACGCCCATGTCCACTACGTCGTAGCCGTTGCAGCCGAGCACGACGCCGACGATGTTCTTGCCGATGTCGTGCACGTCGCCCTTCACCGTCGCCATGAGGATCTTGCCCTTGGCTTCCGGCTTGTCACCTTTTTCCGCTTCGATGAAAGGGATCAGATGGGCCACCGCCTGCTTCATCACGCGGGCGGATTTGACCACCTGCGGCAGGAACATCTTGCCGGCGCCGAACAGGTCACCGACCACGTTCATGCCGGCCATCAGCGGACCTTCGATGACTTCGATCGGCCGCGTGCACTGCTGACGGCATTCCTCGGTGTCTTCGACGATGTAGGTGGTGATGCCCTTGACCAGCGCATGCTCCAGCCGCTTGTCCACCGGCAGGCTGCGCCATTCCTCGGTTTCGGCTTCCTTTACGGCGCCGCCTCCCTTGTATTGCTCGGCCAGCTCCAGCAGCGCCTCGGTGCCGTTGGCGCTGCGGTTGAGCACCACGTCTTCCACCGCGTCGCGCAGCTCTTTGGGAATCTCGTCGTAGATTTCCAGCTGACCGGCGTTGACGATGCCCATCGTCAGGCCCGCCTTGATCGCGTGGAACAGGAACACCGAGTGGATCGCCTCGCGCACCGGGTTATTACCGCGGAAGGAGAACGACACGTTGGACACGCCGCCTGAGGTCAGCGCATAGGGCAGGCTGTCGCGAATGAAGGCACAGGCGTCGATGAAGTCGACCGCGTAGTTGTTGTGCTCCTCGATGCCGGTGGCGATGGCGAAGATGTTCGGGTCGAAGATGATGTCTTCCGGCGGGAAGCCCACCTCGTTGACCAGGATGTCGTAGGAGCGCTGACAGATCTCACGCTTGCGCGCGGCGGTGTCGGCCTGGCCGGCTTCGTCGAACGCCATCACGACCACGGCGGCACCGTAGCGCTTGCACAGACGAGCGTGATGCTTGAACTGCTCGACGCCTTCCTTCATGGAAATGGAGTTGACGATGCCCTTGCCCTGGATGCACTTGAGGCCCGCCTCGATCACTTCCCACTTGGAGGAGTCGATCATAATCGGCACGCGCGAGATGTCCGGCTCACCAGCGATCAGGTTGAGGAAGCGCACCATCGCGGCCTTGGAGTCGAGCATGCCCTCGTCCATGTTGATGTCGATCACCTGGGCGCCGGCTTCCACCTGCTGCAGGGCGACTTCCAGCGCCTCGGTGTAGTTTTCCTCGCGGATCAGCCGAGCGAATTTGGCGGAGCCGGTGATGTTGGTGCGCTCGCCGACGTTGACGAATAGCGAGCTGCGATCGATGGTGAACGGCTCCAGCCCGGACAGTCGGCAGGCCTTGGGAATCTCCGGAATGACGCGCGGCGGGTACTTGGCCACCGCTTCGGCGATCGCCTGGATATGCGCCGGGGTGGTACCGCAGCAGCCGCCGATGATGTTGAGAAAGCCGCTGGCGGCGAACTCCTCGACAACGGCCGCCATCTCGGCGGGCGACTCGTCGTATTCGCCGAAGGCATTGGGCAGGCCTGCGTTCGGGTGGGCAGACACAAAGGTGTCGGCCTTGGTGGCCAGCTCTTCCAGATAAGGTCGCAGGTCCTTGGCGCCGAGGGCGCAGTTCAGGCCGACCGAGATCGGCTGGGCATGGCGCACCGAATTCCAGAAGGCCTCGGTGGTCTGCCCCGAGAGGGTGCGGCCGGAGGCATCGGTGATGGTGCCGGAAATCATGATTGGCAGCTCGACGCCCAGCTCCTCGAATACGCCCTGCACGGCGAAGATCGCCGCCTTGGCGTTCAGCGTGTCGAAGATGGTTTCGATGAGGATCAGGTCGGCGCCGCCCTCGATCAGGCCGCGGGTGGCCTCGCTGTAGTTTTCCACCAGCTGGTCGAAAGTGACGTTGCGAAAGCCCGGGTCGTTGACGTTCGGCGAAATGGAGCAGGTGCGGCTGGTAGGGCCGAGTACGCCGGCGACAAAGCGCGGTTTGTCTGGGGTTTCCACGGTCTTGGCATCGGCGACTTCACGGGCCAGGCGCGCGCCTTCAACGTTCAGCTCGTAAACCAGTTCCTCCATGCCGTAATCAGCCTGGGACACGCGAGTGGCGTTGAAGGTATTGGTCTCGAGGATGTCGGCGCCGGCGTCCAGGTAGGCCTTCTCGATGGCCTGAATTACATCCGGCCGGCTGAGCAGCAATAGATCGTTGTTGCCCTTGACGTCCTGCGGCCAGTCGGCGAAGCGTTCGCCGCGGTAGTCGGCTTCATCCAGTTTGTAACTCTGGATCATGGTGCCCATGCCGCCGTCGAGGATCAGGATGCGCTCCTTGAGTGCGTGCTGGAGTGCCTGGAGGCGGGTGTTGCGAGTGGACATGGGGACTACCTGAACGAGCGGGTGACGGAAGCCGACAATGATAGCAAAGCTGCATTCTTTTTGATCATGTCGCCTTTTTCATGAAATTTATTCAGCTTGCCGTTTGGGTTAGCCGTCCAGCAGGCCGCTGTTTAGAATGCCGGCTCTTCTTCAGGTTGGTTCGTCATGTTTGCTCGACTCCTGCCCGGCTTGCTGGTCGTTTTGTACGGTGCCGCGGCACAGGCGCAAGCGCCGTCTTATCAGCGTGACATTCAGCCGATCTTCACCGCCAAGTGCGTTGCCTGCCATGCCTGTTACGACTCTCCGTGCCAGCTGAACCTGGGCAGCGGCGATGGCGCGCAGCGCGGTTTCTCCAAACAGCCGGTCTACGACGGCACGCGAGTCAGGGCCCAGGAGACGACGCGGCTGTTTCTCGATGCGCATGACGAAGCGGGTTGGCGGCGCAAGGGCTTCCATTCCGTACTCAGTGCGGCGGACGGCCAGGCCGCGTTGATGGCGCGCATGCTGGAGCTGGGGCGCAGTCAGCCGCTGGAGCCGAACGCCAAATTGCCGGCCGATCTGGATATTGGCATCGGCCGCAAGAACAGCTGTGCGCTGCCGGAGGAGTTTGCCGCCTACGCCGCCAAGAGCGCTCACGGCGGCATGCCATTCGCGGTGACTGGTCTTACGGATGGCGAATACGCGACCCTGCAGCGCTGGCTCGAACAAGGTGCGCCGGTCGAGCTGGCCAACCTGCAGCCGAGCGCGGGCGAGCAGCGGCAGATCCGCCAGTGGGAAGAGCTGCTGAACGCCCCCGGAGCGCGGGAGCAACTGGTCAGTCGCTGGCTTTACGAACACCTGTTCCTCGCCCATCTGTACTTCGAGGGTGAGGGTGAGGGCGGGCGCTTCTATCAGCTGGTGCGCTCGCGCACTCCCGGTGGTGCGCCGGTCGATCCGATTGCCACGCGACGGCCCAACGGTGATCCGGGCACCGCGTTTTACTACCGCTTGCGGCCGATCGGCGATGTGATCGTGCACAAGACGCACATCACCTATCCGCTGAGCGAGGCGCGGCTGGCGCGGGTTCGCCAGCTGTTCTTCGGCACTGACTGGCAGGCCGGGCCGATACCGGGCTACGGCGCGGGACATCGCGCCAACCCCTTCCTGACCTTCGAGGCGATTCCACCGCAGGCGCGCTACCAGTTCATGCTGGATAACGCCGAGTATTTCGTGCGCACCTTCATTCGCGGTCCGGTGTGTCGCGGGCAGATCGCCACCGACGTGATTCGCGACAACTTCTGGGTGCTGTTCCAGGACCCGCAGCACGACCTCTATCTCACCGATGCCGACTACCGCGACAAGGCCACGCCGCTGCTGGCGATGCCCGGGCAGTTCGACGAGCTTGGCGAGCTGCTGGGGTTCTGGAAGCGCTACCAGCCCAAGCGCAACCGCTACGAGAAGTTGCGCATGCAGGCTTATGCCGAGCAGCCGGCCGAGTGGGCGCATATCTGGACGGGCAACGACAACGCGCTGCTGTCGATCTTCCGTCAGCATGACAGCGCCTCGGTGCGCAAAGGCCTGATCGGTGCGGTGCCGCAGACCCTGTGGTGGATGGACTATCCGCTGCTTGAGCGCACCTATTATCAGCTGGTGGTGAACTTCGACGTGTTCGGCAACGTGTCCCACCAAGGACAGACACGCTTGTACTTCGACCTGATTCGCAACGGTGCCGAGTTGAACTTCCTGCGCCTGCTGCCGGCGAAGTCGCGCCAGTCGATTCTGGACAGCTGGTACGAACAAGGCGGTCAACTGAAGCTGCTGCTGGCCTACACCTCGCTGGATACACAGACTCCATCGAAGCTCATGCTCGAGCCGGGCGATCCGAAGCAGACGCTGGCCCGCCAGTTACTGACACGCCTGGCACCGATCAATGCGGCACCCGATCCGCTCAATCGTTGCCTGGGCACACATTGCTATCGCGCCGACCAGCCGCTGCCGCTGCAGCAGGCCGAGCAAGCGCTCAGTCGCCTGAGCAACCGCATGGCTGCCGGCTTGCCAGTCGTCGGCCAGTTACCGGAGGCGACATTGCTGCGCATTGAGTACGGCTCCGGCCAGCGCGAGCTGTACAGCCTGTTGCGCAACCGCGCGCACAGCAATGTTGCCTTCATGTTCGGCGAAGACTGGCGCTACCAGCCGCGTCGGGACACCCTGACGGTCTACCCGGGAATACTCAGCAGTTACCCGAACTTCCTGTTCAACCTCGATGCCCGCGAGGTGACGACATTCGTCGCGGCGTTGGAGCGGGTCCGCGACGGCGCCGATTTCGAGCGTATCGTCGAACGCTGGGGTATCCGCCGCAGCCACCCGCAGTTCTGGTTCTACTTCAACGACCTGTCGCGCTATCTGGAAGAAACCGATCCGCTGGAAGCGGGTGTGCTCGACATGAATCGTTATCAGAACCTGTAAAGTGGGTGGATGTACTTGACTAAATTACTAGGACTTTATCCGCGGCCCGCCTTGGCGTACACTGCGGCGCATATCTGCGAGGAGTTGCCATGAGCGCGATCACCATCACCGAAGCTGCACACGACTATCTGGCCGATCTGCTCGAAAAGCAGAACACCACCGGCATCGGCATTCGTATCTTCATCACCCAGCCGGGTACCCCTTATGCGGAAACCTGCATCGCCTACTGCAAGCCGGGCGAGGAAAAGCCGGACGACATCGCCCTGGCGCTGAAGAGCTTCACTGCCTGGATCGATGGCACCAGCGAACCGTTCCTGGAGGATGCGCTGGTCGACTACGCGACCGACCGCATGGGCGGGCAACTGACCATCAAGGCGCCGAACGCCAAGGTGCCGATGGTCAACGAAGACAGCCCACTGAACGAGCGCATCAACTATTACCTGCAGACCGAAATCAACCCTGGGCTGGCTAGCCACGGTGGCCAGGTCACCCTGATCGATGTAGTCGACGAGGGCATTGCCGTGTTGCAGTTCGGCGGCGGTTGCCAGGGTTGCGGGCAGGCGGATGTCACCCTCAAGGAAGGCATCGAGAAGACGCTGCTGGCGCGCATCCCGGAACTCAAAGGTGTGCGCGACGTGACCGACCACAGCAATCGCGACAACGCCTACTACTGAGTTGCCCCTTCCCAACGCTGTGGCGCGGTATTCGCGTCACGGCTGTCGCTCGAAAGTGCCATTTTGTCGGATGATGCCAAATGGCCACCAACGCATCTCACGGTTGATATAAGCTGGCGGCTTCCGATTCCATCGGCACGGAATGCTCGCGCGCATGCATACAACCTCCCTTTTGATCTGCGACGACTCCAACCTGGCGCGCAAGCAGCTTCTGCGTGCGCTGCCGGCAGGTTGGCCGGTTGCCGTGACGCAGGTTGAAACGGGCGGCGCGGCGCTGGAGCGTATTCGCCAGGGCGGCATCGATGTGCTGATACTCGACCTCACCATGCCTGGCATGGATGGCTATCAGGTACTTGCGGCCCTGCGGCGCGAGCAGCTGACGTGCAAGGCAATCGTGGTGTCGGCGGATGTTCAGGATGAAGCCGTGCGGCGGGTACTCGAGTTGGGGGCGCTGGCATTCATCCGCAAGCCGGCCGAACCGCTGCACCTCTATCAAACGCTGGCAAGCCTCGGTCTGCTGAACGAGCAGACGGCGCTGGCGACGCGTGCAGACGGTGAAACCATCGATTTTCGCGATGCCCTGCGCGAGGTCGTGAATATCGCGATGGGGCGCGCAGCGGCCTTGTTGGCGCGGGTGCTGGGTGTGTTCATCCAGTTGCCGATTCCCAACGTCAACCTTCTCGAAGTGAGCGAGCTGCATATGGCGCTGGCCGATGCCGCGCGTGGCGACAGACTCACCGCTGTTTGCCAGGGCTACATCGGCGGCGGCATCGCGGGCGAGGCGCTGCTGCTGTTCCACGATTCGGAAGTCGCCGACATGGCGCGTTTGCTGCGTCGGCAGGATCATCACGAAATCGAGATGCTGCTGGACCTGTCGAGCCTGCTGATCAGCGCCTGCCTCAGCGGTATCGCCGACCAGATCGATGTCGCCTTCTCCCAGGGGCATCCGCAGGTGCTGGGCCAGCACGCGCCGATCGAGGAGCTGATTCGTCTGAATCGCTTGCGCTGGAAGCGCACCCTGGCGGTGGAAATCAGCTACAGCCTCGAAGGCCACGACATCCATTTCGACCTGCTGCTGCTGTTCACCGAGGATTCGCTCGACCTGCTGTCCCGCAAACTTGCCTACCTGATGAACTGATCATGTCCCAACCCAGCGAATTCCACTGGCTGCTGGCTGTTGTCCAGAGCATCGACGTCGGGGTCGTGGTACTCGATCGAGACTACTGCATCGAAGTCTGGAACACCTTCATGGAGAACCGCTCCGGCGTGCTGCCCGAGGCGGCGCGCCGGCAATCGTTCTTCACACTGTTCCCCGAGCTGGACGAGGAGTGGTTCCGGCGCAAGGTCGAGAGCGTGATGACCCTCGGCACGCCGTCGTTCACCATCTGGGAGCAGCGACCCTACCTGCTGCGCTTCAAGAATTACCAGCCGATCACCGGGCTGGAAGACTTCATGTATCAGAACACCACGCTGCTGCCGCTGCGGGGCACCAGCGGCGCCATTGAGCAGGTCTGTCTGATCATCTATGACGTGACCGACGTCGCGGTGAATCGTCGCCAGCTGCAGGCGGCCAATCGTGAGCTGCAGCGGCTGTCCAGTACCGACCGCCTGACCGGGTTGTACAACCGTGGTCACTGGGAGGAAATCCTGCGCCAGGACTATGCGCGCCACCGCCGCCACGAGAGCCAGTCCGCGCTGGTCATGTTCGATATCGATCACTTCAAGTCGATCAACGACACCTACGGCCATCAGGCCGGCGATGCTGTCATCCAGCAGGTCGCCGAGCTGATTCGCGAAACCATGCGCGACTGCGACGTGGCGGGTCGCTACGGCGGCGAGGAGTTCGTGGTGCTGTTGCGCGATACCGACAAGCAGGGCGCATTCACTTTCGCGGAGCGCCTGCGTCGGGTCGTCGAGGCGCACGAAGTGCAGCACGACGGTCGGCCGATCCGTTTCACCATCAGCCTGGGCATCGCCGATCTCAGCCAGCCCAGCACGGGACATGCGCAGCTGATCGAATGGGCGGACAGCGCGCTCTACGCCTCCAAGTCCGCCGGCCGCAACTGCGTCACGCTGCATGGGCACGCCGCACGCGACCAGTGACGGGCGGTCCGGCTATTGCGCGTCGGCACGACTGCGCAGAAACGTCAGCAAGGCCACCTCCTGACGGCTCAACCACTTGCGCTGCCGTGCGCGCTTGAGGTCCGCCAGCTCGCCTTCGGTGAATGCCTGCAGAATCGCCGGGTGGATATAGCACTGGCGGCATACCGTCGGCGTGTTGCCCAGCTGGCTGGCGACCTGCTTCACCGTCTCGACCAGTTGCTGGCGCGCCTCGCTTTGGGTCTGCCATTGCCGGGTGCGTAGGTGCTCCAGCGCCAGCGCGCTGCCGGCCCAGGTGCGGTAGTCCTTGGCAGTGAAATCACGCCCGGTCAGATCGCGCAGGTACTGGTTGATGTCACCGGAGCCGACTGTGCGGCGCTGGCCATTATCGTCCAGGTACTGGAACAGCTGTTGTCCCGGCAACTCCAGGCAGCGCCGCAGCAGGCGCGCCAGCCGTCGATCACGCAGTGTCACCTGGTGTTCGACGCCGCTCTTGCCGCGAAACTGGAAGCGGATCGCCGTGCCGCGTATGTCGACGTGGCGGGTGCGCAGCGTGGTGAGGCCGTAGGAGCGGTTGTCGCGGGCGTAGCGCGGATTGCCGATGCGAATCAGCGTGGATTCGAGCAGCGTCACCACCAGTGCCATGACTTTCTCGCGTGGCATACCGCTGCGAGCCAGGTCTTGTTCCAGACATTTGCGTAACGTTGGCAGCGTTTCGCCGAATGCCAGCATGCGCTCGTACTTGTTGCTGTCGCGTATCTCGCGCCAGCGCGGATGGTAACGATACTGCTTGCGTCCGCGCGCATCCCGTCCGGTGGCCTGCAGGTGACCTTGCGGGTCGGCGCAGATCCAGACGTCGCGATAGGCGGGTGGAATGGCGAGGCTGTTGATGCGGCGAACTTGAGCCTCATCGGTGATGCGTTCGCCCTGCGCGGTGTAATAGGCGAACTTGCCGCGCAAACGCCTGCGTCGGATGCCCGGCTGGCTGTCGTCGACGTAGTTCAGCTCTGCCGGCAGCGCAGGGCAGAGCGGTGTGCCCGTGTCGCCCGATTCGTCCACGGGAACCGGGCGGATGCCGGTTGCCTGCGGCGGCAACTTCGGACCCTCGGCAGGGTTGCGCATCGATTTGTGGGGTCACTTGTCGCGTTCGGGGGTGTTGCGCATCAGCAGGCGGATCGCGGCCACCAGTTCGTCGATGGCTTCTCGATAGATTGCAGGCTTGCCTTCGGTTTCGGCCTGATCGGCGTGTTTGCGTGCGGTATCGAGGTGGTCGTTGATAGCGGAGTAATCACCCAGCATGTCTGCGTCTCCTTTCGGTGGAGGCCGGCGTGATGTCGGCCCTGTTCAGACTGACCGCCGGTCAGCGGCGCGGTTCGGACCGTGTGTCAGTGCAGGCGTGGGTGGGTCAGCGCCTTGCACCAGCAGCGATGCCCGCAGCGCGGACAGTTCATCTCCTGCTGGCTTTCAAGTACCTGTGGAAAACCGCAGTGGCTGCACGCATACAGGTCGCTGGCCGGAGCCTGCCGGAACTCCGGGCGATGCTCCGGCGGCAGTACCGACAAACCCGGACGCACCTGATCCGGCGTATGGAAGAACAGGCTGACATCACCGTCGGTTTCGAGAATGCCCAGTCGGACCTGACCGAGGTGTTCCACGCCCTGCTGACGCAGCTCCATGAAGAACTCGTCGGCGGAGATGTCATGGCGATTCAGGCTGTGCAGTTCGTAGAGGCCATCGCGGATGATCGTCACCGGCTTGCCTTCAAGCCAGCTGCCGAAGCGCGGGCTGCGGGTCATCAGCAATACCGTGAAGCGATACAGCCCAAGCAGGGTGACGAACACGGCAATGATCGGCAGCAGCGGGACGTCTTCATAGAAGGACACATCTCCCGCAGCCGAACCGAGCGTCAGGATGATCACCAGTTCGAACACCGATAGCTGGCGGATGCCGCGCCGACCGCTGATCTTGAGGAAGGCGAACACGGCGGCGAAGGCGAACAGCGCGCGCATCGACACCTCGGCGATGAACAGCAGCGGGAAGTCATCGAGCAGGATGCGTTGCCAGTCGAAGGGCGTCATCAGATGTTCTCGTTCTGCGAAGTTGCGTTCAGGCGGCCGCCACGTGATAAACGAGCCGGATTCCGTCGCCGCTGCCGTCACCGACCACGGAGCCGACTATCGGCGCGTGGGTGACGTCGCGTCCTGGGTAGGCCTCCTGCAGGTGCTGCAGGGCAATTTTGCAGACATGCTCGAGCAACCCGGTGAACTGGGTATCGCGCGGGATGATGAACTTCAGGGTGATCTCGTGAGCGCCCGGCCCTTGCGGCAGGCTGGCCAGACCGCAGCTGTGCCATTGATCGTTGACGTAGGCGTGAGCACCTTTCATGGGGAGTCTCCTGTTTCGTTGATAACTGTACTGACCGTGAAACAGGTGAATGGGTCGGTCGACGCGAAGCAAACGCAGCGTCCAGAAATGCAAAAGGCCCGGGGCAGAGCTGCCGGGCCTTCTGGAGACACGCGCCGAATTTATTCAGGCATGTGCCAGGGCGAGAAGTGGATGCCGTCTCGGGTCATCTGCTCGCGGGACTGCTCCAGCGCTTCGCCCAGCTTGACCGGATCGGTGTATACGCTGCTGGACATCTTGCAGCGGCCCAGCGGGCGGGCGAGGGCGCTGTCGACAACGGTGATGCTGACTTCGCCGTTACCTTCCGGCAGGGTCCAGGCTACGCACTGGAAGGGCTTGAATGCGCGATCGGTGATGAGGAGGGCGTCGTTGATGCGGAGCGGTGCGTTCATTGGGCATGTCTCTCTGTGTGCGATGGGTGGGCCATTTGCGCCTTGCAGCGTTGGCCTTACATGCAGTTGATGTACGCAGAGGACTTGCGAGTCACACTCGAATTCCGAGAGTTGTGAGTTTTTTTGCAATTAGCCAAAGGTATAACGCCCGAGTTTGATTTCTGGCGCACGACTCAGGCGTCCTAAAGGCATGATTTAAAAGGATTTTGCTGGGGAATGCGGACATCGCCCAAGCGACCGACGGTCAATCGGGCTGCGACAACTTGCCGCCAAAGAAAAACGGCAGGCCGGTGCCTGCCGTGTGACTCGGCGCCCCGATGTAACTGGGGCGCTCAGTCGATCAGACGCGGAACTGGCGCAGCAGGCCGTTCAGACGCTCGGCCAGTTCACCGAGGTGCTTGCCAGCCTCGCGGGTCTGCTCGGCGGCGTCGGTGCTCTGTTGTGCCAGGCCGGCCGCCTGAGTGACGTTCTGGTTGATGTCTTCGACCACATGCGACTGCTGCAGCGTAGCGCTGGCGATGGAGGCATTGAGGCCGGACAGGTTGCGCAGCGCCTGGGCGATCTGCCCGAGGCTCTCGCCGGCCTGGCTGGCCTGCTCGACGGTGAGCTGCGATGCCCGGTTGCTCTCCATGATCACGTTTACCGCCGCGCCGGAGTTCTTCTGCAGGCGCTCGATCATGGTCTGGATTTCCGCCGTCGATTGCTGGGTGCGCTGCGCCAGCAGGCGTACCTCGTCGGCGACTACGGCGAATCCGCGGCCCTGTTCGCCGGCGCGGGCGGCTTCGATGGCGGCGTTGAGCGCGAGCAGGTTGGTTTGGTCGGCGATGGAACCGATCACTTCGAGCACGCTGCCGATCTTGGTGGTTTCATCGGCCAGCGACTGGATGACGCCCACGGCCTGGCTGATGGTCGCCGACAGCTGGTCGATCTGCTGCAGGCTGGCCTCGATGTTCAACTGGCCCTGGCCGGCCTGGTTCTCCGCGTCGCCAACTTCGCTGGCGGCATGCTCGGCGTTCTTCGCGACTTCCTGCACGGCGTACGTGACTTCGTTGATGGCGGTGGCCACCAGTTCCATCTGCTGCAGTTGCTGCTGGCTTTGCTGGAAGGCATCCCCGGAGACGCTGCCGAGCGTCTGGGACGATTGTCCCAGCGACTGCGCCGTCTCCAGCAGCTGGCTGATCACGCTGCGCAGCTTGCCGGTGAAGCGGTTGAAATCGCGACCCAGGGTGGTCAGCTCGTCGTTGCCGGAAACATCCAGATCGCGCGTCAGATCAGCCTCACCGCTGGCGATGTTGGCCATCGCCGACATCGAGTTGCGCAGCGGGCGAGTGATGCTGCGGATCAAAATGGCCACCAGTACAGCCATGATTGCGGCGATGAACAGGCCGATGATGGAGAAACGCACCAAATAGTTCTTGAACTCGGCTTCGACGTCATCGACGTAGATGCCCGAGCCGATGATCCAGCCCCAGGGCTGGAACAGCTGAACGTAGGAAATCTTCGGTACCGGGTCGGCTTCGCCCGGCTTGGCCCACATGTAGTCCACGGCACCGGCGCCGTCACGGCGGGCCACGGCGACCATTTCGTTGAACAGTGCCTTGCCGGTCGGGTCCTTTACCTGGGACAGGTTCTGGCCTTCGAGCTTGGGCTGCATCGGGTGCATGATCATGACCGGGCCGAGATCGTTGATCCAGAAATAATCCTGGCCGTCGTAGCGCAACGCGCGGATCTGCTTAATGGCCGCCTGCTGCGCCTCGGCGGTGGACATGGTGCCGCTGGTTTCGAGCTGGCGGTAGTGATCGAAGATGCCGGCAGCAGTCTCGACCACATGTCGGGTCATCTCCTGCTTGCCCTTGTACAGATCGCTACGCACCTGCTGGATCATCAGCATGCCGAGGATGAACAGCATGAGGATGGCGACCACCGGAATCAGCCACAGACGCTTGCTGATGGGAAACTTTCGCAGCAGATTCATTTTCGTAGAACTCCTGATGAGCCTTTTATCGTTATGCGCACCAGCATCGGTGCAATGTGCCGGACAGATGAGTGATCGTCGCCCTTCTGCCTGTCCGGCCTCTCCCTGATAGCTTTTCGGCCGCGCGTGGCTAAAAATGAGCCCCCTCCTGAGATGCGGCGGAATTTACTTGGCCGCGACGAGTCAGAACAGCGGCCAGACGCCGTGCTGGCATATACCTTTGTTGTATTTTCAAGTGCGATGGTCTGCATCGCTGATGGGGAATAGATGGATCTTTGGATTGCCGTACAGGCATTGATTCTGGGAGTGGTTGAGGGCCTGACGGAGTTTCTGCCGGTATCCAGTACCGGGCACCAGATCATCGTCGCGGATCTGATCGGCTTTGGCGGCGAGCGCGCGCTGGCCTTCAACATCATTATTCAGCTGGGCGCCATCCTGGCGGTGGTCTGGGAATACCGCCGTAAGATCATCGGCGTGGTGGTGGGCCTGCCGAAGGAGCGTGAGGCGCAGAAGTTCACCCTGAATCTGCTGATCGCCTTCATGCCGGCAGTGGTGCTCGGCGTGTTGTTCGCCGACCTGATCCATCATTACCTGTTCAACCCGATCACGGTTGCCACCGCACTGGTGATCGGCGGCATCGTCATGCTCTGGGCGGAGAACCGCGACCATCGCATCGAAGCCGAAACAGTCGACGACATGCGCTGGACGCACGCGCTCAAGGTCGGTTTCGCCCAGTGCCTGGCGTTGGTGCCGGGTACGTCGCGCTCCGGTTCGACGATCATCGGCGGCCTCCTGTTCGGCCTCTCGCGCAAGGCCGCGACGGAGTTCTCCTTCTTCCTGGCGATGCCGACGATGGTGGGTGCGGCCGTGTACTCGGGCTACAAGTACCGCGACCTGTTCCAGCCCGGCGATTTCCCGGTGTTCGCCATCGGCTTCGTCACCTCGTTCCTCTTTGCGATGCTGGCGGTGCGGGCGTTGCTGAAGTTCATCGGCAACCACAGCTATGCGGCGTTTGCCTGGTATCGCATCGTGTTTGGCATCGTCATCCTGGCGACCTGGCAGTTCGGCCTGATCGACTGGAGCACGGCGGTGGGCTAGGGCGTTGAGCCTGGAAACGAAAAAGCCCCGCGTTCGCGGGGCTTTTTCATGGGGCTTGTTGATCGATCAGACCAGCACGCCCTGGCTGCGCAGGTAGTCGTCGTAGCTGCCGCTGAAGTCGGTCACGCCGTTCTCCGACAGCTCGATGATGCGCGTGGCCAGCGAGCTGACAAACTCGCGGTCATGGCTGACGAAGATCAGCGTGCCCGGATAGTTCTCCAGTGCCAGGTTGAGCGCCTCGATCGACTCCATGTCCAGGTGGTTGGTCGGTTCGTCCATCACCAGCACATTGGGTTTCTTCAGGATCAGCTTGCCGAACAGCATGCGGCCCTGTTCGCCCCCCGAAATCACTTTTACCGACTTCTTGATCTCGTCGTTGGAAAACAGCATGCGCCCAAGGGTGCCACGCACCAGCTGTTCGCCGCCCTGGGTCCACTGGCCCATCCAGTCGAACAGCGTGACGTCGTCCTCGAAGTCCTCGGCGTGGTCCTGGGCGAAGTAGCCGACATCGGCGCTTTCGGTCCATTTCACTTCGCCGGACATCGGCGGCATCTCGCCGACCAGCGTGCGCAGCAGGGTGGTCTTGCCGATGCCGTTGGGCCCGATGATGGCGACCCGCTCACCGGCTTCGATCTGCAAGTTCAGATTCTTGAACAGCGCAGTGCCGTCGTAACCCTGGCTGAGGCGTTCCAGCGTGACCGCCTGGCGGTGCAGCTTCTTGTATTGCTCGAAGCGGATGAACGGGCTGACCCGGCTGGACGGCTTGACCTCCTCAAGCTGAATCTTGTCGATCAGCTTGGCGCGGCTGGTGGCCTGCTTGGCCTTGGAGGCGTTGGCCGAGAAGCGGCTGACGAAGGTCTGCAGCTCGGCGATCTGCGCCTTCTTCTTGGCATTGTCCGACAACAGACGCTCGCGGGCCTGGGTCGCGGCGGTCATGTATTCGTCGTAGTTGCCGGGGAACAGGCGCAACTCACCGTAATCCAGGTCGGCCATGTGGGTGCAGACCGAGTTCAGGAAGTGGCGGTCGTGGGAAATGATGATCATGGTGCTGTTGCGCGCCGTGAGCACCGACTCCAGCCAGCGGATGGTGTTGATGTCCAGGTGGTTGGTCGGTTCGTCCAGCAGCAGCACTTCCGGATCGGAGAACAGCGCCTGGGCCAGCAGCACGCGCAACTTCCAGCCCGGCGCGACGGCGCTCATCGGGCCGAAATGCTGCTCCAGTGGAATGCCCAGGCCGAGCAGCAGCTCACCGGCGCGGGATTCGGCGGTGTAGCCGTCGAACTCGGCGAACTGCACTTCGAGCTCCGCGACGGCCATGCCGTCATCCTCGCTCATTTCCGGCAGGGAATAGATGCGGTCGCGCTCGGCCTTGATCTGCCACAGCTCCTCGTGGCCCATGATCACGGTGTCGATCACGCTGAAGTCTTCGTAGGCGAACTGGTCCTGGCGCAGCTTGCCCAGACGCACGTTGGGTTCGAGCATCACCTGACCGGCCGACGGCTCCAGCTCGCCGCCGAGAATCTTCATGAAGGTCGACTTGCCGCAGCCGTTGGCGCCGATCAGGCCGTAGCGGTTGCCGCCGCCGAACTTGACGGAAACGTTTTCGAACAGCGGCTTGGCGCCGAACTGCATGGTGATGTTAGCGGTGGAAATCAAGAGGCTCTATCTCGCGGGTTTCAAATGGTTTCGTTGGGGCTTGTGGGCAGCTTTCGCGTGCCATTGCGGCCCGGCGCCGGCGTTATCGCTTCGGCGGGCAGCGCTGAGTGCGGGCTGCATGCGCCGCATCGGGGTCTATCGTGAGGCGCGCATTGTACGGAGGCCGGCCGCGAATACCCAGCGCTAGCCGCCGGGCGCGTCGTCAGGGCTCCGGTTTGAGCCGGTTCACTGGAAGTCTCGGCTGCGCACATCCAGCCCCGAGAGCAGCGCACTGAGGTCGCGCAGTCGGCCGGCTATCACGTGGCGCACACCATGAGCGGACTCCAGATGACCGTCGACCTGCAGCAGTTGCGACTGCAGCAGCACCGGGCGCTGGCGTTCGGCCAGATGCTGCCAGACCACCACATTGATCAATCCGAACTCATCTTCCAGGGTGACAAACACCACGCCGCTGGCGGTCTGCGGGCGCTGCCGACCGATCACCAGGCCGGCCACGCTGACCGGCCGACCGGGCTCGGCATCGGCCAGCTCGCGTGAACTGCGGCAGCGCCGTGCCCTCAGCTGGTCGCGCAGCAGCGTCAGCGGATGCGGTCCAAGCGTCGTGCCGAGGGTTGCGTAGTCGGTCAGCAGGTCCTCGCCAGTCGTGGGCAGCGGCAGGTTCACCGGCGCTTCCGTCGTTGCGGCCAGCTCGGCGAACAGCGGCAGCTGCGGTTCGACCCCGGCAACGGCCCAGCGTGCGTGATGACGATGACCGGCAAGGCCGTGCAGGGCGCCAGCATCGGCCAGCGTTTCGCGCGCGCGGGCGTCCAGTCCGGCGCGCCGGCTGAGGTCATCGACATCGCTGAACGCTTGTGCCTGGCGAGCGCCCTCGATGCGCCGCGCATCCGCCTCACGCAGGCCGCGAATCATCCGCAGGCCCAGGCGGATCGCCGGCTGTGCCTTGGCGCCGGGCTCCAGGCTGCAATCCCAGTCGCTGTGGCATACGTCTACCGGTCGCACTTCGATGCCGTGGCGCCGGGCATCCTGCAATACCTGATCGGGGCTGTAGAAACCCATCGGCCAGCTGTTGATCAGCGCGCAGGCGAACGCCGCCGGCTCGTGGCATTTCAGCCAGCTGCTGGCGTAGGTAAGCAGGGCGAAGCTGGCGGCGTGGGATTCGGGGAAGCCGTAGCTGCCGAAGCCTTTGATCTGCTCGAAGATACGCGTGATGAATTCCGGCTCGTAGTGCTTGGCGAGCATCCGCGCGGTCAGCCGTTCGCGATGATGTTCCAGGCCGCCGTGGCGCTTCCAGGCAGCCATGCTGCGGCGCAGTTCGTCGGCCTCACCGGGGCTGTAGTCGGCGGCGATGATAGCCAGTTCCATCACCTGCTCCTGGAACAGCGGCACGCCAAGGGTGCGCTCGAATACCGGCATGAGTTCGTCGGAGGGATAGAGCACCGGCTCCTCGCTGTTACGCCGGCGCAGGTACGGATGAACCATGTCGCCCTGGATCGGCCCTGGGCGGACGATGGCCACCTGGATCACCAGATCGTAGAACTTGCGCGGGCGCAGGCGCGGCAGCATGGCCATCTGCGCCCGTGACTCGATCTGGAACACGCCGATGGTGTCGGCGCGGCTGATCATGGCGTAGGTCGCCGGATCCTCCTGCGGCAGGCTGGCCAGCGTCCAGCGTGTGCCGCGATAACGCTCGATCAGGGCGAAGCAGCGACGCAGCGCACTGAGCATGCCGAGCGCGAGCACATCGACCTTGAGCAGTCCGACCAGATCGAGGTCGTCCTTGTCCCACTGGATCACCGTGCGCTCGGCCATGCTGGCGTTCTCCACCGGCACAAGGGTCTGCAGCGGGTGTTCGCTGATCACGAAGCCGCCAGGATGCTGCGACAGGTGGCGGGGGAAGCCGATCAGTTCGCCGGTCAGTGCCAGCACCCGGCGCAGCAGCGGGTTGTTCGCATCGAAGCCAGCCTCGGCCAGGCGCTCGGCCGAGGGCACACGGTCGCTCCAGCGCCCGCAGCAGTCGGCCAGCGTATTCACCTGGTCGGCTGGCAGGCCGAGCGCCTTGGCCACGTCGCGCAGTGCGCCGGCGCTGTGATAGGTGCTGACCACGGCGGTGAGCGCGGCGCGGTGGCGGCCATAGCGGCTGAAGACGTACTGGATGACTTCCTCGCGGCGCTCGTGCTCGAAGTCCACGTCGATATCCGGCGGCTCCTTGCGCTCGCGCGAGAGAAAACGCTCGAATAGCAGACGACGCCCCGGCAGGGTGGGGTCGAGTTCGGTGATGCCGAGGGCGAAACACACCGTGGAGTTAGCCGCCGAACCACGCCCCTGACAAAGAATCTGCCGCTCACGTGCCCAGTTCACGATGTCATGCACGGTGAGGAAGTAGCTCTCGTACGCCAGCTCGGCGATCAGCTTCAGCTCATGTTCGAGCAGCCCGCGGGCCCGCTCGGGCACGCCGTTCGGCCAGCGCCAGTGGGCGCCGCGCTCGGCCAGCTCGCGCAGCCAGGAGGTGGCGTCATGTCCGTGCGGAACCAGTTCGCGCGGATAGTGGTAGCGCAACTGGCCGAGATCGAAGGTGCAGCGCGCGGCGATGCGCAGGGTTTCGGCGAGCAGGGCGGGCGGATACAGCTCGGCCAGTTCCTCGTGACGCCGCAGATGGCGCTCGCCGTTGGGGAACAGGTGGGCGCCGGCCTCGGCCACCGGCAGGTGGTGGCGGATGGCGGTCATGCAGTCCTGCAGGGCACGCCGTCCGCGGGCGTGCATATGCACGTCGCCGCAGGCCACCGGCGGTAGCCCGCAGGACGTCGCCCGCTCAAGCAGGTACTGCAGTTGCGCGGCGTCATCCGCGCCGCGATGCAGTTCGACGGCCAGCCACAGTCGCTGCGGGAACAAGCGGCGCAGCCTGGGCAGGTGGTCGTCGTCATCATCCGGCAGCCAGATTGCCAGCAGCCCGTCCGGGGACTCGACGAAATCGTCGAACAAAAGGCGATAGCGACCCTTCTCGCAACGGCGGCGAGCCAGGGTGATCAAGCGGCAAAGCGCCTGATAGCCGGTCAGGGTTTCAACCAGCAGGATCAGCCGGGGGCCGTTTTCGATACGCACCTCACTGCCGACGATGAGTGGTACGCCACTGTCCTTGGCTGCCTGCCAGGCGCGGACGATACCTGCCAGCGTGCATTCGTCGGTGATCGCCAGGGCGCGGTAGCCCAGTCGCGCTGCCCGCTCGAACAGCTCCTGGGCGCTGGAAGCGCCGCGCTGGAAGCTGAAGTTGGACAGGCAGTGCAGTTCGGCGTAACCACTCATGCGAACCAGCCGTGCAGCAGCAGCGGGCCGTCGCTGCCGAGCGGGCGGAAGGCCCAGCCGCGCTGGCCGGCGCGTGTTTCGATGAGGTAGTAGTCGCGCCGTATATCCTCGCCGTCCCACCAGCCGGACTCGATACGTTCCGGGCCGGCGAGGATGCGCAGCGAGCTTTCGCGCAGCGGCTGCGGCGCGGTCAGCAACCAGCCGGGGCGCGGGCCGCTTGCCGGCAGGGCTGTACGTGGCGCCTGTGCCTGCGTCTGCCATGCATGTTCGGGGCGATGATCGGCGCAGGCGCCGAGGCCCTGCACAGCATGGTCGCCGAGACGCGCGCGCAGGCGTTCGCGCAGCTGTTCCCAGGGCAGCGTTTGCTGCGCTCTTTCATCGAACAGCTGGCGGTGTTGCGGGGTGAAGGCCGGCAGCTCGCGCGCCAGCAATCGCACTGCCAGCACCGGTGCCGGCAGTTGCAGCTGTTCCAGGCGGCCGCGGGTCAGCTCGAACAGCATGCCGGCCTCGCGCTCGGCAGCCAGCAGGCCGACGACGACCTGGCTGTCGGCCAGGTCGCGATGTTCCAGTTGCAGGACGAAGCGCTGTACGCCGCTGTCGCGCCCGGCGAGGTAGGCGGCCAGATCGGCGGTGAGCCGGCGCAGCGGGAACAGCAGCGCCTGGTGCGACTCGACCTCGAAGTTCAATTCGATGCGCGCGTCGAAAACATCCGGCGGGCGGTAGAACTCCAGCGCCAGTGGCCGCTGCCCGAGCAGGGTGTCGAGCTGCAGCAGCACCTCGGCCGGGAAGCGCCGGGCCACGCTGTCGCGAGGCAGGGCGAGCAGTTGCGAAAGGCTGCGCAACCCCATGCGCGCGAAGGCCGTGGCCACTTCGCGCGACAGGCCAAGGCGCTCCACCGGCAAACGCCCGAGCGCCTCGCGCAGCGTTGTGTCATCGCTCACCGCCAGACCATCGTGGGCATTGGCGAGTATCCGTGCCGCTGCCGGGTTGGGGGCGACGGTGATGCGCTGGCGAAAGCCCAGAGCGTTCAGTTCCTGGCGCAGGCGCGCCTCGAAGCGTGGCCAGGGGCCGAACAGGCCGAGGCTGGACTGCACTTCCAGCAGCAGGCAGCGCGGGTAATGCAGGCTGACCTGAGCGCTGAAGCCATAGGCCCAGGAGGCCAGGAAGCGCTGCCAGCGCTCGATGGCCGCCAGATCGTAGTCGGCGCTGGTGAAATTGCGGGTCAGTGCCTGAGCGGCAGCCAGCGTCTGGCCGGGTTTCAGGCCGAGTTCGCGCGCCGACGGATTGACCGCCTGCAGCACGCGCCGCTGTGCCGGGCCGGTGAGCAAGGCCAACGGCGCGGCAGGGTCGCTGCGTTCACGCAGCACGCCGTCCATCGCCAGTTGCGGCAGCAGGATGCAGGCCCAGAGCATGTCCGTGTCACCGCCAGGCGCTGGCGGCGATCGGCCGTGCCGGCGCCAGGCCGCCCCGGCACTTGAGCACGCGCAGTTGCGCCGGGTGAGCGTCGATGGCCAAGCGCAGGGCGGCGGGCGAGGGGTTCAGCGCTTCAGCCTGCGGACGATAGGCGAACGCCAGCGTCTGTCCGGTTTCGGCGGCCACTTGCAGGCGCCGCAGGGCGCGATCTTCCGCCTGCCTCGGCCAGCACACCACGGCGCCACAGCTGCCCGAGCGCAGGCATTGTTCGGTCGCCCACAGCGCATCGCGCCCGCTCGCGTGGACGATGCTCAACTGACGCAGATCGACGCCGGCGGCCAGCCAGGCCTGGGGGTAGGGCAGATGTGGCGGGCCGACCAGCACCACCCGCTCGCCAGTCATGGTCAGCCGGGCAAGGGTCGGCCACAGCAGGTGCAGCTCGCCGGTGCCGGGCGCGGCGAGGAGAATCTCGCTCAGCGCCGCCTCCGGCCAGCCACCACCCGGAAGGGCAGCATCCAGCGCGGCATGTCCGGTCGGCTGGCTGGCGGCTGGGGCGACGATGGCCTGCCCACGCCAGACACGGCGTGCATCGAGCAGGCGATCGAGGGCAACCACGGATGTCATGCGAGGCAATCCAGAAAATACTGTATATGAATACAGTATTCAGTTGCCCGGCTCAGCGGTCAAGTCATGCTGACCAGTGTCATCGCCCCGTCCGCTGATGCAGAGCGTTTCCGAGGATTCGCGTCGATGGACTCAGGCCTGAGCCGGGCGAGCCTGCTGAAGACGAATCGCGCGCCGTGCGCTGCGCGCCAGGCGTATGCTGAGCAGCACCGCTGCACAGCTCAGTCCGGCGATCAGCCCCTGCCATAGCCCGCCGGGGCCGGATGCCGGGCCGAAGTGGTTGGTCAGGCCGAGCACGTAGCCGATCGGCAGGCCGATACCCCAGTAGGCGAAGAGGGTGAAGATCATAGTCATGCGCGTGTCCTGGTAACCGCGCAGGGCGCCGGCAGCGGTGACCTGCACGACATCGGAGAACTGGAACAGCGCCGCATAGAAGAACAGCCCGGACGCCACGGCAATCACCGCGGGGTCGGGCGTGTAGATGCGGGCGATCGGCACGGCGAACAGCAGCATCGCGGTGGCGGAAAAACAGGCATACACCAGCCCCGTGCCCACCCCGACGCCGGCGGCGAAACGCGCATCGCGCGGTGCGCTACGGCCCAGCGCCTGTCCCACCCGCACGGTGACTGCCATGCCCAGCGACAGCGGGATCATGAAGATCAGCGAGGTGAAGTTCAGCGCTATCTGGTGTCCGGCCACCACCGTCGCGCCCAATGCGCCGATCAGCAGGGCAATGACCGAGAAGATGCTGGCTTCGGCAAACACCGCGATGCCGATCGGCAGACCGACCGCCAGCAGAGGGCTGAGCACCGGCCAGCGCGGCCATTCGAAGTGGGCGAACAGCTGACTCGGTCGATACGGCGCGGCGCGGCGCACCCAGAACAGCATGGCCAGCAGCATGAACAGCATGACCAGCGACGTCGCGACACCGCAGCCAACACCGCCGAGTGCCGGCGCGCCGAGCTTGCCGTAGATGAAGATGTAGTTGAGCGGGATATTCAGCAGCAGGCCGAGAACGCCGACCACCATGCTCGGGCGCGAGTGGCCGAGACCGTCGCTGTAGCAACGCAGCACTTGATACAGCCCGATCGCCGGAAAGCCGCAGGCGACAGCGCGTAGATAGCCCATGCTGGGGTCGATCAGCGCTGCCTCGACGTTCATCCAGTGCAGCATCGGCTCGGCGTTCCACATCAGGACGGCGCACAGGCTGCCGAGGCCGCCGCCCATCCACAACGCTTGGCGCACCAGCGGACCGATATCGCCGTGGCGGCCGGCGCCGAAACGCTGTGCCACGTTCGGCGTCGTGGCCAGGATCACGCCGGTCAGGAACAGAAAAACCGGAACCCAGATGGAGTTGCCCAAGGCCACCGCCGCCAGATCGTGCGCACTGACCCGGCCCGCCATCACCGTATCGACGAAGCCCATCGCCGTATTGGCCAGCTGAGCGATCATCATCGGCAGGGCGAGGGCGAAGAGGGTACGCAGCTCGGTCCGCACCCGGCCGGCTCTCGACTCAGAAGGCATTGCATCGTTCCGGTTGTATACAAAGAGCGCGGTAGTCTACGCCGCACGACAGCTGGCCGAAAGGCGGAAAAATGGCGGCGAGGCGTCTAGAATGGGCCGCATCTGAAACGGAGCCTGCCATGCGTATCCTCGCCGACGAAAACATTCCTTTGGTCGATGCCTTCTTCGCCGGCTTCGGCAGCATCCGCCGCATGGCCGGTCGCTCGATCAACCGGGCGGCGCTGGAGCAGGCCGACGTGCTGCTGGTGCGCTCGGTGACCCGCGTCGATCGCGAATTGCTCGCCGGCACGCCGGTGCGCTTCGTCGGCACCTGCACCATCGGCACCGATCATCTGGACCTCGACTATTTCCTCGAAGCTGGCATCACCTGGGCCAGTGCGCCCGGCTGCAATGCGCGCGGTGTGGTGGATTACGTGCTGGGCAGCCTGCTGACGCTGGCCGAACGGCAGGGCGAGGAACTGACGACACGTCGCTACGGCGTGGTCGGCGCGGGCGAAGTGGGCGGGCGGCTGGTGGAGGTGTTACGCGGCCTGGGCTGGGATGTGCGGGTCTGCGATCCGCCGCGTCAGGCGCGCGAGGCGGGGGACTTCGTCACGCTGGAGGAAGTCATCGCCGAGTGCGATGTGATCAGCCTGCATACGCCACTGGAATTGCAGGGTGCACACCCGACCTTCCATCTGTTCGACGCTTCCCGACTGGCGCAACTGCGTCCTGGCAGCTGGCTGATCAACGCCAGCCGCGGTGCGGTGGTGGACAATGCCGCGCTGCGCGAACTGCTGCTACGTCGACCGGATCTGCAGGTGGTACTGGATGTCTGGGAAGGCGAGCCGCAGGTCGACGTCGCCCTGGCCGAATTGTGCCAGCTGGCCACGCCGCATATCGCCGGCTACAGCCTGGACGGCAAGCTGCGCGGTACCGCGCAGGTGTATCAGGCATTCTGTGCTGCCCAAGGGCTGGCGCCGACAGTGACGCTGGACGAGTTGATGCCGGCGCCGGCGCTGCAGGCGCTGAGCTTCGATGGCTCTGCCGATCCACGTGCCCTGTTGGCTACGCTGTGCCGCGCGGTCTACGACCCGCGTAGCGACGATGCCGCGTTCCGTCGCAGCCTGCGCGGTGACGAGGCGCAGCGCCGTGTTGCCTTCGACCAGCTGCGCAAGGCCTACCCGCCACGGCGCGAAATCGACGGCGTGCGGGTGCACATACATGGCGATAACGACGAATTGACCCGTGTCGTGCGCGGGCTGGGTGCGCTGCTGGGCTAGGCCGATTGGTCGGATGCAATTTGCGGCCTGCTCCGCTAGCATTACCCGTCCTGTGCGACACGTGTGTACGTGTCGTGCTTGGTTTGGTTTACTGCACCATGGCTCCAAACCCTTTGCTATCAGGGGGTTAATGCTTAAAACAGCAGTCAATGTACCGGCTCTGCCTGGTAAACCTATGCTTCGGACGCTCTGCGTTTTAGCGAAGCTAGGCAATAAATCTGCATCAGTTCGCGCCCAAAATGGGTTCAGAATGAGGTGCAGACACAGGAAAGTAGCTTTCCGGCCCGTCTGGATTGTTACAAATAATGTCTAAGCCTGAGGGTGAATTCCGCCCTCAGGGCAGAACTTCGTCCTCTTGTTTGGCATAGAGCCTTATCACCGTCGTGAGACGTTGGGGACGTTGAACCAAGCACGGAGCGTCAAGCTCCGAAACGCATTGCTCAGCTCCGCTTGCACAGGGAGTACCGAGCCGGGCATGTACCTGCCCGTTCATTAGATCGGCATGCGTCAGGGGCCAACCCTGGGGTGTGAAGCCCGATTAACAATGTCTCGCTCGCAAGAGGGTGTTATCCGGTGATGGAGAACGCTTCGCGTCCGAATTGCACGGACGTACCGAGGCTAATGACCCAACCCGCATGGCTAACACATGTGAATCGTCGCCTGAACCCTCGTCATAATGGACGGGCCTACGGCAATTATTGGCCTCAGCCAAAAACGGCAATGCAGTTGGTCATCACTGTGGGATGAGGTGATGCGGTACCGCAGACTGCCGGGGGAGAGACGAAGCCTAAACGGGGAATCGATGCGACTCGGGGAACGTGGCAATCCCGACCACTCGCCCGGCCAGCAACATCGGTCAGGCAGGCAAACCGCAAGGGGCGCTGATGGGTGTGGGGAATGGGAGGATGCAAAAAGCGAATGGTCGCCTGTAATGGGTGGCATACCGGTTGAAACATCACCGGCAGGGGCAACCCTGGCTGACGTGCATCTGGTTTACGAGCGCAAGAAGAGCCGCTGATTCCAGCGATAACCAAACGACCCTATGGGCGACTACTGCCCATAGGGGGTAGTCCGTCCTGAATGTCGTGCATATCAGGAGGGCCGTATGAAAACGCAACCAGCAACACCGGTCGCGTCTGCGTCCTTCGACGGGATGAAGAACTGGCACGCTCTCGATTGGGCCAGGATTCAACAAACCGTTCGGAAGACGCAGCTAAAGATTGCGCAGGCAACTGGGGAAGGCGATTGGCGCAGGGTTAAACGCCTGCAACGACTGCTGACCCACTCGTTTTATGGCCGCTGTCTGGCTGTAAGGCGAGTCACGGAAAACCGGGGTCGCAAGACGCCGGGAGTCGACGGAGAAACCTGGGGAACGCCTCAGGCCAAGCTCCAGGCCGTGGGACGTCTGTCGAAAAAGCGAGGCTATCGGCCCAAACCGCTACGGCGGGTATGGATACCGAAGCCCGGCAAGCAAGAGAAGCGCCCGCTGGGTATCCCGACGATGCTGGATCGGGCCATGCAGGCGCTGTATCTGCAAGTCTTGGAACCTGTAATCGAAAGCACCAGCGATCCGAAATCCTATGGGTTTCGCCCGGATCGCTCGACTGCTGACGCGATGGTCGAGCTATTCCACCTGCTGTCGCCGCAAACGGCGCCGGTCTGGATTCTGGAGGGCGACATCAAGGGTTTCTTCGACAACATCAATCACGAGTGGCTGTGTCGAAATGTCCCGATGGACAGAACGGTGCTGCGCAAATGGTTGAAAGCCGGGGTTATCGACCGGCGACAACTCATGGCTACGGAGGCCGGGACGCCGCAAGGCGGGATCATCTCGCCCTGTCTGGCAAACGCCACCCTGAATGGTCTGGAGATTCAGCTAAAGCGCCATCTGGTGAAGAAGTTGGGGGTCCGGAACGCTAAGAAGAGCAAGGTGCAGTGTGTTCGCTATGCGGATGACTTTGTCGTTACGGCAGCCTCGAAAGAGCTGTTAGAGGACGTGGTCAAACCTTGGGTAGAGCAATTCCTGTCGGCACGAGGGGTTGCGCTGTCACGGGAGAAAACGCAGATCACGCACATCCACCAAGGCTTCGATTTTCTGGGGTGGAATTTCAGGAAGTACGTGCCGAAATCGCCGTATAGGAACGCCAAGCTGCTGATCAAGCCCTCGAAGAAGAACGTCTCGGCGTTCTATCGGAAAGTGCGAGAGATCATCAAAGGCAGCGGAGCACTGACGCAGGACGCGTTGATCGGCCAGCTGAACCCGGTACTGAAGGGGTGGGCGCAATACCACTCCCCGGTCGTGGCAAAAGAGGCCTTCAGCAAGCTGGATAATCTTATTTTCTGGCGAATCTGGAGGTGGGCGAAGCGCAGGCATCCGCGGAAGTCGGCTGATTGGATCAGGAATAAATACTTCCGATCCATAGGCAGGCAGAACTGGGTGTTTGCGTATCCCTATAAAAATGGCAAGGGAGAAAGGCAACACCGGCGGCTGTACGGGCTGGCGGAAACCGCAATCGTGCGTCACAAGCGTCTACCGGGTGAGTATCAGCCCTACGACGCGACGCAGGAACTGAAGTGGGAGGCGCTGAGGGTTCAACGGATGCAGCACAAGCTGCGTTATCGGGGACAGGTGCTCAGCATCTTCCGCAGACAGATGGGGCTTTGCGCCCTGTGCGGGCATGCGATCAGCAGGGAAACCGGTTGGCACGACCACCACGTCATCAGGCGTGTGGACGGCGGGCCGGATACTTTGAGGAACCGCGTGCTGCTTCATCCCAACTGCCATGCGCTGGTGCATAGCCAGCGTGAAAAGGTAACTCTGCGATACGGTGGCCAGAGATGCTAATATCTCGCGCCATATAATGTCGGCCAAGCCTCTTGGCTGGCTTTTCGTAAACTTGAGCCGTATGCGGTGAAAGCCGCACGTACGGTTCTTAGGGGGGGGACGGGCCAGTAATGGCTTGTCCCTACCCGACCCGCTTAGCCCACGATGGTGTTATGAGTTATCAGGTTCTAGCCCGCAAATGGCGTCCGCGCTCGTTCCGCGAAATGGTCGGGCAGACGCACGTGCTCAAGGCCCTGATCAATGCGCTGGACAATCAGCGTCTGCACCATGCCTATCTGTTTACCGGCACCCGCGGCGTGGGCAAAACCACCATCGCGCGGATTATCGCCAAGTGTCTGAACTGCGAAACTGGCGTCAGCTCGACCCCTTGTGGCGAGTGCTCGGTGTGCCGCGAGATCGACGAGGGGCGCTTCGTCGACCTGATCGAAGTCGATGCCGCGAGCCGCACCAAGGTCGAGGACACCCGCGAACTGCTGGACAACGTGCAGTACGCGCCGAGCCGTGGCCGCTACAAGGTCTACCTGATCGACGAAGTGCACATGCTTTCGTCGCATTCGTTCAATGCGCTGCTCAAGACGCTCGAAGAACCGCCGCCGCACGTCAAGTTCCTGCTGGCGACCACAGACCCGCAGAAGCTGCCCGTTACCATCCTTTCGCGTTGCCTGCAGTTCTCGCTGAAGAACATGCCGCCGGAGCGGGTGGTCGAGCATCTGGCTCACGTGCTTGGTGCGGAGAACGTACCGTTCGAGGAAGACGCCCTGTGGCTGCTCGGCCGGGCGGCAGATGGCTCGATGCGCGATGCGATGAGCCTGACCGACCAGGCGATCGCCTTTGGCGAGGGGCGGGTGCTCGCCGCCGATGTGCGCGCGATGCTCGGCACGCTCGATCATGGGCAGGTCTACGGTGTATTGCAGGCGTTGCTCGAAGGTGACGCGCGCGCACTGCTCGAAGCCGTGCGCCAGCTGGCCGAGCAAGGCCCGGACTGGGCCGGCGTGCTGGCAGAAATGCTCAATGTGCTGCACCGCGTGGCCATTGCCCAGGCGCTGCCGGAAGCGATCGATAACGGCCAGGGTGACCGCGATCGCGTCCTCGCGCTGGCTCAGGCGTTGCCCGCCGAGGATGTGCAGTTCTATTACCAGATGGGGTTGATCGGCCGGCGCGACCTGCCGTTGGCGCCCGATCCGCGCAGTGGCTTCGAGATGGTGCTGCTGCGCATGCTGGCGTTCCGTCCCGCCGACCGCGAAGATGCGCCGCGAACACAGTTAAAGCATTTGGGAGTCAGCCCGGCCACGGCTGATTCCGACAGGGCTCCGGTGGCCGCAGCGGCCACCGCGCCTGCTTCCGTGCCTGCGGTGGCTGTTCCGCCTGTCACCGTGCCGCCGAGCGTTGCAACCGTGACCGAGGTCGTCCCGCCGGTCGAGGAGGCATCCACCGTTCAGACACCGGCATTGCCCGCGAACGAGCCCGCTGCGCCGCCGGTCATCGACGTGCCCTGGGACGAATCGCCAAGTACTGCGCAGACGACGCCTGAGGCGACCGCTGTTGAGCCAGTACCGTCACTCGTCATCGCGGCCGAACAGCCGGCACCATTGGCTCCGGTGGAGGATACGGACGACGACGAGCCACCGTTTAGCGACGAGGACTATTACGAAGTCGAAAACCAGGTCGAAGCCTATCTGGACGATCTGGTCGAGACTCACGCCGCCGTTGCCAGCGAACCGTTGCCGGCGGCCGAACCGGCAACCGGGCTGGCTGCTGATTGGCTGGAGCTGTATCTCAAGCTCGGCCTGTCCGGCCTGACCGGCAGCATTGCCGCCAACTGCACGCTGATCGAGGTGGACGGCGACCGCTGGTTGATGCATCTGGATCCGGCGCAGAGCGCACTGTTCAACGCCACTCAGCAGCGGCGCCTGAACGACGCGCTGGATCAGTACCACGGGCGCAAGCTGCAGCTGGAGATCAAGCTGGAGAAACCGCAGCAGGAAACGCCGGCGCAGGCCGCGGCGCGCCGTCGCGAAGAGCGTCAGCGCGCGGCGGAGCGATCAATCCAGGCCGATCCGATGGTGCAGCAATTGATGCAGCAATTCTCTGCCGTGATTCGAGACGGCACGATCGAACCTGTAGAACACACCGAAACCTGACCCCCATTTGAGGTGATTCCCATGATGAAAGGTGGCATGGCCGGCCTGATGAAGCAGGCGCAGCAGATGCAGGAAAAGATGCAGAAAATGCAGGAAGAGCTGGCGAATGCCGAAGTCACCGGCCAGTCCGGTGCGGGCCTGGTCAGCGTGGTGATGAACGGCCGTCATGACGTCAAGCGTGTCAGCCTGGACGACAGCCTGATGCAGGAAGACAAGGAAATCCTCGAGGATCTGATTGCCGCCGCGGTCAATGACGCCGTGCGCAAGATCGAGCAGAACAGTCAGGAAAAGATGGCCGGTATGACTGCCGGCATGCAGCTGCCACCCGGATTCAAAATGCCGTTCTAACACTGCCTTCAACTGCACGTGGCCGGCTTTCCAGGCGAAGGCCGTCACGGACAACCCGTTGTTCCGTTTTCCTCGAGATTCCCATGAGTTTCAGCCCCCTGATTCGCCAGCTCATCGATGCGTTGCGGATTCTGCCCGGCGTCGGACAGAAGACCGCGCAACGCATGGCCCTGCAGTTGCTCGAGCGTGATCGCAGCGGTGGTTTGCGTCTGGCGCAGGCGTTGACCCGGGCGATGGAAGGCGTCGGTTACTGTCGCCAATGCCGCACGCTGAGCGAGGATGATCTCTGCCCGCAATGCGCCGATCCGCGACGCGACGATGCGCTGTTGTGCGTGGTGCAAAGCCCGGTGGATGTGTTCGCGGTCGAGCAGACAGGGTTTCGCGGGCGCTATTTCGTCCTCAAAGGGCATCTCTCGCCGCTCGACGGTCTCGGCCCCGAGGCCATCGGCATACCCGAGCTGCTCACACGGGTGGCCGATGGTGCGTTCGCTGAAGTGATTCTGGCGACCAATCCGACGGTAGAAGGCGAGGCCACGGCGCACTACATCGCCCAGATGCTGGTGCCCAAAGGCTTGACCATCAGTCGCATCGCCCATGGCGTGCCGCTGGGCGGTGAACTGGATCTGGTCGATGGCGGTACGCTGGCCCACGCGCTGGCCGGACGTAAACCAATCAATCTGTGAAATCTGCGCGCTCGGTATACCGCAGCGCTTTAACCTTATAGCGCTTTGCCAGTGCCGCCCCAGCTCTGATTCCTGTAAAGTTCTAAGCCAAACCCGCTAGATAACCAAAAAGAATAACGTGCTTACTTTTGGTTATATGGCATTCCTTTGCGTGCAGCTCGAATCGAGGTCGTAAATGAAAGCAAAGCATTGGCTGTTCTCGGCACTTTTGCTCGTGAGCGCATTCGCTCAAGCACAGGAAAAATTCAAGGTCGGTTATATCCGGGTAATGGACGATGCGCAGGCAATGGTGGCGCATGAGGCCGGCCTGTATGCCAAGCATGGTCTTGATGTCGAGCTGATCGAGTTCAGTTCCGGCACCGATCTGATCAAGGCAATTGTCGGCGGCCAGCTGGATACCGGCGTGCTGGGCTTCACCAACGCTGTGGCCTGGGCTTCGAAGGGCGCGGACCTGAAAGTGGTTGGCGGCGCTCAACAGGGCTATCACTCGATTCTGGTCCGCGAGCAGACCGGCATAGCCGATGTTGCCGGTCTCAAGGGGCATAGCCTGGCGTCCCAGCGTGAAGGTAGTACCGCCGATGCCGTGCTGCGCGGTGTGACGCTGAAGGCCGCCGGTCTCAAGCCGAGTGACGTCAACATCATGGGCGTCAGCCCGGCGGTCGCGGTGCAATCGCTGGTTTCCGGGCGGGTCGACGCAGCCTTTCTGTTCGAGCCCTATGACCGCATCGCGCAACTGGTCGCGCCGGTCAAGCAGGTCTACGAGATTGGCGAGGTCTGGCCTTTCCCCTGCATGGTGGTGATCACCTCCGGTGACACGCTGGCCAAGCGCAAGGATGCAGTGTGGAAGTCCCTCGATGCCCAGCGCGACGCCATCAGTCTGCTCGAGCAGCAACCGGCTGAGGCAGCCAAGCTGATCGCCGACTACTTCATCGCCGAACCGACGCTCAAAACTCTCAAACGTGGCGAACTGCCTCGCGAGACTGTAATCGAGGAGGCCATAGCGACCCAGACGTTCAGCGCCAAGCTCGACGATCAGGATCTGGCACGCATTCAGGAGCTCGCCGATATCCTGCAGGAACAAGGCTCGCTGAAGACCCGCGATGGCAAGGCATTCGATACCCGCGCGATCCTTGATCTGTCTTGGCAGGCTGCCCGCCAGCTCTGATTCGCGATGATCTATGCAGGGGCCTGCCCGCCACGCGGCAGGTCCCGTTCGTTCTGGCCCGATTCGATGGGCCACTTTCTGTTCAAGAGTGTTTATGCAGCTCAGGTTTGAAGAAGTAGACAAACGCTTTGGTCAGCTAGAAGTCATCAAGGGCTTCAGCGGCGAGTTCGCTCAGGGTGAGTTGGTGGCTCTGGTCGGTCCGTCCGGCTGTGGCAAGTCGACCTTGCTGCATCTGGTGGCCGGGCTGGAAAAAGCCAGTGCGGGAAGGGTGCTGGCTGATGGTCAACCGATTTCCGGGCCGAGCCCGCAACGCACCCTGGTTTTTCAGGAGCATGCGCTGTATCCGTGGCTCAGCCTGCAGGCGAACGTGGCAATGGCGCTGGAGCTGCAGGGTGTCGCCAAAGGCAGTGCGTTCGAACAGGCAGCAGCCTGGCTGGCGCGCGTCAATCTCGAAGGCTTCGAGCACTACTATCCCCACCAAGTTTCGGGAGGAATGCGCCAGCGTACGGCCTTGGCACGGGCATTCGTCGCCAAACCCGAGGTGCTGCTGCTGGACGAACCATTCGGTGCGCTCGACGCGCTGACGCGCATGGCCCTGCAGGATGTGTTGCGCGAGCTGATCGAGGAGCATCAGCCGACCGTCCTGCTGGTGACCCACGATGTCGATGAGGCGCTTTATCTGGCCGATCACGTGCTGGTGTTCAGTGCGCGCCCGGCCCGTGTGCTGAAAACCTTCAACTTCACCCATTGCGAGAAGAGTCACGATCTTTCCGAATTCGCTGCCGAGCGCCGGGAGATTCTGCGGTTGCTGGGTATCAAGACGGAGGTCGAGCACGCATGAGCCAGGGACGTCGTTTGACTGGAGCGAAGAAATACCTCGCCGTGGTGTTGGCAATTCTGTTCATTTTGCTGATCTGGCAGGCCTCCGCCTGGAGTCTGCCGGCATTCCTGATGCCGGGAATACCCACCGTGTTCGAGCGAATGGTCAGCGCGGTGCAGGAGCCGGAGTTCCGTGAGGGACTCTACGGCAGCATGAGTCGCCTTGGCAGCGGCTACAGTTTCGCGCTGTTGTTCGGCATCGGCTTCGGTCTGGTGGGCGGAGTGCTGTTCTTCTTCCGAGAGATTCTGCGTTCGGCCATCGTTATCCTACAGTCGATCCCGTCGATTGCCTGGGTGCCGTTGTTTCTCATCGTCATGGGTTTCGGCAATCTGCCGATCATCGTGGTGGTGGCCTTGGCGGCATTCTTCCCCATGGCGCTGTCGGTGATGAATGCCACCGAGAGCGTGCAGCCTGTGCATGTGGCGGCGGCGCGCGTAATGGGAGCCTCGCGCTGGCAGCTGTTGCGTCGCGTCTACCTGCCGGCGGTGATGCCGGAGCTGATCACCGGTGCTCAGCTGGCGTTCGGCAACGCCTGGCGTGCGCTGATCTCCGCCGAGATGCTGATCGGCTTTGGCCAGGGCCTCGGCCGCTCGCTGGCCTATTCCGGCGAAATCGCCGACATGGTCGGGGTGATGATGAACATCCTGGTAATCGCCATCCTGGCGACGTTGATCGATCAGGTGGTGCTGGAGAAGTTCAAGCAGCGCATGCTGCGTTACCAGTACGTCTGAGGAGACTGCCTGTGGCTGCGTTCCCGCGCATCGCCTTGCTCGCGGCTCTGTGCCTGCCAGGCCTGGCGCTGGGCGAGCCGCAGTCGGCGGCTCCGGGCGAAACCTATCGTGCACTGTCGAGCGATGCCCAGAGCAGTCTCAACAATGCAATCGCTGCAGCGCTGGGGGACTCTTTGCAGTCTGCCGTCGATGATTTTCGCGTCGGCACGACTGGGAATGGTTCGCTCTTTTACCGGACGGAAATTGCCGCGCTCGGCGCCACCTCCGATGGGCCGCGCGATTGGGCGCAGCTGCACGGGGAGTCGTTCTGCATCGCGGCTGACAATCCGCAGATGGTGACTGTAGCGGCGCGTTATGGCGCCATTGCGCGCCCTTATCCCAGCTCGGCCGAGGCGCTGATCGGTTTGAAGCTGGGCGAGTGCCGCGTTGTTGTCGAAGATGCGAGCTTGCTGGAGAACATTGCCGAACTGCCTGAGTGGCGCCGCTTCAATCGTCTCCTACCGCGCCTGGCGGATGCGAACATGCAGTTATGGGTGGCAGCGAAGACCTCGGAGCTGCAGGAGAAGGTGGATGCACTACAGCAGCAGTGGCACGTCAATGGGCGGCTGCAGGCACTCGTCCAGCAGGCCATCGATGATGTCGCGTTTCAGGCCTACGTCTTGGCTGACACCCTGGATTGCCACTGACGCTGGGCATTACTGGCTCTTGACCAGTTCCGGCAGCGCCTCTGCCAAGCCATTCAGCTTGAGTGGCGCGCGTATATGCCCACGCAGGCTACCGTCTGGCGCAACGAGTGCGATGTTGCCGCTGTGGCTTACGCTGTAATCGCCATCTGCTGCGTTCGCGGGTACGAAGGGCAGGCCGAGCGCCTTGGATAGCTTGGTCAGCTCGGATAGCTCGCCGGTCAATCCCTTGAATCCTGAGCGGTAGTAGGCGAGATATTGCTTCAGGCGTTCCGGCGTGTCGCGTGCCGGATCCACGCTGACGAGTACCACCTGAACGCGTTCACGTAGCTCGGGCTGCAAACGGCCAAGCAGGCGGCGCAGATCGCTGAGCGTAGTCGGACAAACGTCCGGGCAGGCGGTGAAGCCGAGGAACAGCAGGTGCCAGCGGTCACGCAGATCACGGGTGTCGAATGCTTGGCCATCCTGATCGACGAGATGCAGCGCTGGTATTGCTCGTTCGCGCGGCAGCAACAGCAGATTGGCCTCGTCCAGCAGCACATCGCGGTCCAGCGCATGAGCGCCGGTGGTCATTGCCAGGAAGACGAACAGGAAGCGGCGAAATACGCGCATGAACGCCACCCTCAACATCAACGCTCGTTGAGCGAGAACGCCGTGAGGGTGAAGGTGGGAATGTCCATGTCCTGCAGCTTGCGCGAGCCGCCAAGTTCCGGCAGATCGATGATCGCGGCCGCTTCGTGGACGGTAGCGCGCATTCGGCGAACGAGTTGCGCCGCGGCAATCAGCGTACCGCCGGTTGCGATCAAGTCATCGAAAAGCACGACCGAATCGCCTTCGCACAGGCTGTCGGCATGGATTTCCAGCTGCGCCTCGCCGTATTCCGTGCAGTAGGTTTGCGAAAGGACATCCGCTGGCAGCTTGCCCTGCTTGCGAAACAGCACCAACGGTTTGTTCAGTTCGTAAGCGAGAATCGAGCCGAGCAGAAAACCGCGCGCATCCAGCGCGCCGATGTGGCTGAAATCCGCTTCCACATATCGCTGGATGAGGCTGTCGGCGACCATGCGCAAGGCTTTGGGTGACTGCAGCAGCGGCGTGATATCGCGAAAGATCACGCCGGGGCGGGGGAAGTCCGGTACTGGGCGGATCAGAGTCTTGATGCTGAATTCATCGAAGATCATGCGCGCACCCTGTCGGTCTACTGAGCGTCCATGCTGCCGCCAGCCAGGGCGCACAGACCGATGGAGTCAAGAATGCGAACTTCCTTGCCTTCGGCCTCGAGCAGACCGTTCTGCTGGAACCGGGTGAAAACGCGCGAGACTGTCTCGACCGCCAGCCCCAGGTAGTTGCCGATTTCGTTACGCGACATTGGCAGGCGGAATTGATTGGCCGAAAAGCCGCGGGCACTGAAGCGCGCCGACAGGTTGATCAGGAACGTCGCGATGCGTTCGTCGGCGTTTTTCTTCGACAGCAGCAGCATCATTTGCTGATCGTCGCGAATTTCGCGGCTCATGATGCGCATGAGCTGGCGGCGCAGCTGCGGCAGCAGCACGCTCAATTCGTCGAGGCGCTCGAAGGGGATCTCGCACACCGACGTGGTTTCCAGCGCCTGTGCGGAGACCGGGTAGCTCTCGGTGTCCATGCCGGATAGCCCGACCATTTCGCTCGGCAGGTGGAAACCGGTGATCTGCTCTTCGCCACCATCGGTGACGCTGAACGTGCGCAGAGCTCCGGAACGCACCGCGAATACCGAACTGAAGGCGTCTCCCTGACGAAACAGGGTTTCACCTTTTTTCAGCGGTCGTCCGCGCTTGACGATGTCATCGAGCGCGTCCATGTCCTGCATGTTCAAGGAAAGCGGCAAACAGAGGCCGGAAAGACTGCAATCCTTGCAATGGGCTTGGCGCTGCGCGCGGATCTTGATCGACTCGGGCATGGGGGTTTCCAGAGAGCCTGTGTATAGCGGGCAAGGTTACCCCAGCGGGCGGCAATATCCAATCGGCCCGAGGTTGCATGCGACAAGATGGAACTTTTTCGTTTATCTAGATGATGCGCGAATAACGCTGGTCCGCAGTATCGGTGAGATAGTGATCGAACAACATGCAGATTGCCCGGACCAGCAGCCGCCCTACGGGCTGGACGATCAGATGATGTTCGCTCAGCTCGACCAGACCGTCAGCGGCCATCTGTTCGAGTTGTGGCCAGACGGCACGGAAGTAGTACTTGAAATCGATCGAGAAAGTCTGCTCGATGCTGGCAAAGCTCAGTTCGTAATCACAGATGAGTTTCTGAATCACCATCCGCCGGATGCGGTCGTCCTCGCTGCAACGCAGGCCGCGTGTGGTAGGCAGCTGGTCTTGGTCGAGCGTTTGCTGGTAGACGGTGATGTCGCTGCTGTTCTGGCTGTAGAGATCGCCGACCTGGCTGATCGCTGAGACACCCAGACCGATGAGATCGCAATGCCCGTGGGTGGTATAGCCCTGGAAGTTGCGCTGCAATGTGCCGTCCTCCTGAGCCATTGCCAGGTCGTCGTCGGGTAGCGCGAAGTGATCCATGCCGATGTAGCGATAGCCTGCGTCTGTCAGTTGCTCGATGCTGCGCTGGAGCATGGCGAGCTTGTCGGCGGGGCTGGGTAGATCAGCGGCGTTGATACGTCGCTGCGGAATGAAGCGTTCGGGCAGATGGGCATAGTTGAACAACGACAACCGGTCCGGTTGTAGTGCAATGACCGCCTCCATCGTTGTGGCGAAACGCTCGGGCGTCTGCAGTGGCAGGCCGTAGATGAGATCGATGTTCACCGAGTGAAATTGCAAGGTGCGTGCTGCTTCGATGAGCGTGCTGGTCTGCTCCAGCGTCTGCATGCGGTTGACGGCGCGCTGGACCTCCGGGTCCAGATCCTGAACGCCGACGCTGATCCGATTGAAGCCCAGTTCGCGCAGCAGCCCCATCGTGGACCAATCCGCCTCACGCGGATCGATTTCGATGCTGAAATCACCATGATCGTCATCCTGCAGATTGAAGTGCTTGCGCAGGTGAGCCATCAGGCGACGCAGTTCGTCATGACTGAGGAATGTCGGTGTTCCGCCACCCAGGTGCAGTTGCTCCACCACTTGATCCGGTCCCAAGTGGCGTGCCACCAGCTCGATTTCTTTCTCGAGACGCTCCAGATAGGGCAGCACGCGGCCGTGGTCCTTGGTGATGACCTTGTTGCAGCGGCAGTAGTAGCAAACGTTGGCGCAAAATGGCAGATGGACGTAGAGCGAGAGTGGGCGGGAGGCATGGCGGCTGCTGCGCAGCGCATGCAGCAACTCGAACGAACCAATGCCACCGTTGAACTGTGCTGCCGTTGGATAGGAGGTATAGCGCGGCCCTGCCTGATCGTAGCGACGGATCAGGTCGGCATCCCAACGAATGGAATAGAGCATGTGGCTTCCCGGTTTTGGCAGCGGTGGCCGGATTCTAGGGGGGGCGCCTGTCAATCGACTTGACCTGTATCAAACTAGCCCTGACGCTAGCCGCGCCATCCAGATCAGCGGCGCGAAGCAGAGAAATCTCGGCCGATCGTGGTCGGATGAGTACCCAATCCTCCATGTTCATTTGCGCCTCAGGCCAGGAGAAAACATGCACAGTCGCCAAGCCGAAATTGCCGCCGCGCTCGGAGTTCAGCCGCCCTTTGACGGGGACGCCGCGATCCAGGCGCAGATCGATCGCAGGGTCCGATTCATCCAGAACTGTCTGCGTGAGTCGGGAATGAAAACGCTGGTGCTTGGTATCAGTGGTGGTGTCGATTCGACGACCGCGGGCCTGCTGGCACAACGAGCGGTAGAAGGGATGCGTGCCGCGGGCGAGGGCGATGAGTACCGTTTCATAGCGGTGCGCCTACCGTACCAGACACAGCATGACGAGCACGAAGCACAGCTGGCGATCGAGACCATCCAGCCTGATGAATGCCATACCGTCAATATTGCCGCGGCGGTACTCGGGCTCGCAGAGGCTACCGAGGCACTGGCGCCGCTGCCGGCTGGCAAGCGCGACTTCGTACTCGGCAATACCAAGGCGCGGATGCGCATGGTGGCGCAATACACCATCGCCAATGCGCGGCAGGGCTTGGTGATCGGCACCGACCATGCGGCCGAGGCGGTGATGGGGTTCTACACGAAGTTCGGTGATGGGGCGTGCGATCTCACGCCGCTTGCCGGTTTGGTGAAAGGGCAGGTGCGCCAGCTAGCCGCAGCCCTTGGTGCTCCCGCGCAGCTGGTACACAAGGTGCCGACTGCGGATCTGGAAGAGCTGATGCCGGGTCGGCCGGACGAGGAGGCGCACGGAGTGGCCTATCGTGACATCGATGCCTTCCTGCTTGGGCAGCCGGTATCGGCAGAGGCCGCGCGTATCATCGTCGAGACCTTCGACAAGACGGCGCACAAGCGACAGATGCCAAAAGAGCCTTGATGAGCCGACGGCGGACGTCTGCTGTGTGGTGCTGTCAGTGCGCCGAATGCGCCGAGACGCCGCCGTGCCCCATGAGCCACTGCTGATGCGGGCCGGGCATGGTCCAGAGGCCGAACAGGATGACCATCACGCCGCCGATGACGCGGATCCCACGCCTGCGCAGCAGTGTCGTCAGCCGCTCGGCCGCCAGCCCGGTTGCCAGCAGCACGGGCCAGGTGCCCAGCCCAAACGCCAGCATCAGCAGTGCGCTGTCGAATGCATCGCCCTGGCTGGCTGACCAGAGCAACGTGCTGTAGACCAGCCCGCAAGGCAGCCAACCCCACAGCGCGCCGAGCAGCAGTGCGCGCGGAAGACTGGTGACCGGCATCAGGCGGCTGGCATAGGGCTGGATGTGTCGCCAGAGGCCGCGTCCCAGCGCTTCTACACGCGTCAGGCCGCTCCACCAGCCAGCCAGGTAGAGTCCCATACCGATCAGCAGCAGTGCCGCGATGACGCGCAGCGCCAACGCTGCGGGACTATTGGCCACTGCCCAGCCGGCGAGGCCGATGAGCAGCCCCGCCAGCGCGTAGCTGAGGATGCGGCCGAGGTTGTAGGCCAGCAGCAGGCGCAAACGCTTGCCGCGCTGCTCGGGCGGAATCGCCAGCGTCAGAGCGCCCATCAGCCCGCCGCACATACCGAGACAGTGCCCGCCACCGAGCAGCCCGAGCACTAACGCCGAAAGCAGCAGTGGCGCCAGCTCAGTCACGATCGGATTTCTCCTCTCCAGCCTGCGGACGCTGCGGCTTTTGCTCCGAGAACGCCTGCGGGGCTTCGTCATCATCGAAGAGGATGCTGTGCGCCGGGCCGTCGAGATCGTCGTACTGGCCGCTATCTACCGCCCAGAAGAATATCCAGATCGCCACAGCAACCAGAACTACGGCAACCGGAATCAGGATGTACAGAGCAGCCATAGCGAATCTCCGGTTACGAGGGAAGGTTCAGTGTCGCGGAGCAGGGCGCGGAAGGTCCAGCCCTAATGACGCGTCAGGCGCAGGGCGTTCAGGACTACCAGCAGCGAGCTGGCGGACATGCCCAACGCGGCCCACAGCGGCGTAACCCAGCCAATCGCGGCGAAGGGCAAGATAAGGCCGTTGTAGAGACTGGCCCACGCAAGGTTCTCGACGATGATCCTGCGGCTGCGGCGCGCGATGTCGAAGGCCTGCACCAGGCTATGCAACCGGTTGGACAACAGAACCGCGTCGGCGCTGGTTTTTGCGAGATCGGTTGCCGAACCCATCGCCACGCTGATATCGGCGGCGGCCAGAATGGGCACATCGTTGACGCCATCGCCCAGCATCAGCACGCGATGCCCTTGCCCCTGGATTTCCTGAAGGCGCGCCAACTTGGCCGCTGGCGTCAAACCTCCTTCAGCCTGATCGATGCCCAGCTGCTCGGCGATCTGTCCGACCATCGGCGAACTGTCGCCGGAGAGCAGCAAGGTCTTCCAGCCCTTGCGCCGGCACGCTGCAAGCAGGGCGGGAGCGTCCTCGCGCAGGCGATCGTCCAGTACCAGCCAGGCAAGCGGTCCTTGTTCATCACCGAGCAGCAGCCATTGGCCCTGGTCCCCAGGGATCACCGGCGCCGCTGCGCCGTAACCCGCCGCGACGAAGGCCGGCTGGCCAATGCGCAGGTTACGGTCGCCCACGCTGCCTTGCAGGCCCAACCCGGGCACGCTGTCCACCGTGTCTGCCGGCTGTGGCGCGCGTCCGAACGCTCGCGCAATCGGATGCTCCGAGCGGTTTTCCAGCGCAGCAGCCAGTGCCAGACACGCATCTCCATCCAGCGCGCCGAGGCAGTGCACCGCTGTTAGAGTCAGGCGGCCTTCGGTGAGGGTGCCGGTCTTGTCGAAAATTACCGTGTCGATCTGATTGAGTCCTTCCAGCACATGCCCCCGAGTCAGGAGTAGCCCGAGCTTGTGCAGCGTGCCTGTCGCGGTGGTCAGCGCGGTTGGCGTCGCTAGTGACAGCGCGCAGGGGCAGGTGGCGACGAGCAGCGCGAGCACGATCCAGAACGCCCGCGCCGAATCGATCTGCCACCAGGCCAGTCCCACTACTGTGGCAACCATCAATACGATCAGAAGGAACCATTGCGCTACACGGTCGGCAAGCTCTGCCAGTCTCGGCTTGTCTGCCTGGGCGCGCTCGAGCAGGCGAACGATTGCCGAAAGGCGGGTATCGTCGCCCAGAGCCTGGACTGCAACGGTCAGCGGACCTTCAACGTTCAGCGTGCCGGCGGTCACGCTATCACCGACGCCACGCGTCAGCGGCAGGTACTCGCCGGTCAGCACCGATTCGTCAACACTCGACTGGCCGCTGGCAATCACGCCATCAGCCGGTATCAGCGCGCCAGGCTGGACCAACACCCGATCACCGACCTGCAGTTCGCTGAGCAGGATTCGGCTGCTGTGGCCGGCTTCGTCCAGCTTCAGACAGGAGGCGGGTAGCAGATTGACCAGCTGCGCAGTGGCCGCGGCGGTCCGCTCGCGGGCGCGGCGTTCCAGATAGCGGCCGGCGAGCAGGAACAGAGCGAACATCCCGACCGCATCGAAATACAGTTCGCCTTGGCCGGTCAGGGTCGACCATATGCCGGCGATGTACGCACCGCCGATGGCCAGCGAGACCGAGACGTCCATGGTCAGATGACGAGTGCGCAGATCGCGTAGCGCACCTTTGAAAAAGTCGGTGCAGCAGTAGAAGACGATGGGCGTCGTGAGTAGCAGCGCGGTCCAGCGCAGGATGCTGTCCATGCCAGCGGACAGATCGAGATTGAATTCCGGCCAGGTGGCCATCGTCGCCATCATCACCTGCATCCACAGCAGCCCGGCGACGCCGAGCTGACGCATGGCCCGACGATTCTCCCTGGCCAGGTGTTCGGCAGCCTGATCGGGGTGATAGGGATGCGCGGCGTAACCGATGCGACGTAGCTCTGCCAGCAGCTCGCTGAGTGGCAGTCGGGCGTCGCTCCAGCGGACCTGCAGGCGGTGATTGGAAAGATTGAGGCTGGCTTCGGCCACGCCATCGACGCCTTTGAGGTGCCGTTCGATCAGCCAGCCGCAGGCGGCGCAGCTGATGCCCTCGATCAGCAGGGAGGTGCTGGCCAACTCACCGTCATGCTTGACGAACGGTTGCTGCACGTCCTGACGGTCATACAGCGCCAGTTCGTCGCTGAGCGCCTCGGGCAGTGCTTGTGGATTGATCGCTGCGTCGCTGCGGTGCTGGTAGTAGCTCTCCAGACCGCTCTTGACGATGGTTTCCGCCACGGCCTGGCAGCCTGGGCAACACATCGGTCGGACTTGGCCGAGCACGAGCGTCTGGTAGTGGCTGCCGGTCGGGACCGGCAGGCCGCAGTGATAGCAGGGGGTAGGCTGGGCCATCAGAGGCTCAAGGAATCAGTTCCAACGATTGGCCGGGCTCGATGGTCCGCTCTCCGTACAGGCGCCAGTCCTGCTCGCCCTCCCGGCCGAGGAGTTCGATGAAGCGCCGGCCACTGACCGATTCCTGCATCTGACCCTGGTAGAAACCCTCGCCCTGCGGTTGCAGGACGATGCGGCGATCCCGCTCCGGCTGCGTCGGCGAAAGCAAGTTCAGCACCAGCTGTTGTGGCTTGCTGGCGCCGCTGAGCTGGATCTCGGCCAGTCCGCGCTGCTCATTCAGCACCAGCTGCGCGCGCATCCCCAGGCTTTCGGCGAACTTCTCACGCTCCAGCGACTGGTTGATGCCCTTTCCGGCATCGTAATAGTTGTCGGCGACCAGGCTGTCGGCGTTGCGGATCGCGATGGTCAACATCGACACCCCGAGTATCACCGAGATCAGCAGAATGCCGATGACGAACCAAGCCCAGAACTGGGTGTACCAACGCGTCTGTTCGTTATTGGAGCGCATGCAGAACCTTGTTTAACGGATGCTTGGGCCGATGAAGCGGCTGTCAGCCTCATCGCTGATCGACTCGTCGTCCATCGATTTGATGTGGAAGACGATCTCATTGGTGCTGGATGGCAGCTTCTCTGGTGCCATAGACAGCTCGACCGGGATGGTAACCAGCTCGCCGGCTTGCGCACGGACTTCGCTGCGGCCCTCGTAGGCCAGCCCATCCAACCCGGACGTCGTGATGACGAAGCTCTGCGCGTGCTGGGCCTTGTTCATCACTTTGAGGGTGTAGACGTTCTCGATCCGGCCTTGCTCGTTCTCACGATACAGCACGCGGTCCTTGAGAACGTCCAGCTTGACCAGCGGGCGGTCGTACACCGCGTAGGCGAACAGTCCGATCATCACGCTCAGTGCCACGGCGTAGCCGATCAGGCGCGGGCGCAGCAGGTGGGTCTGCTGGCCGGAGAGATTGTGCTCGGTGGTATAGCTGATGAGCCCGCGTGGGTAGTTCATCTTGTCCATGATCGCGTCGCAGGCATCGATACAGGCCGCGCAGCCGATGCATTCGATCTGCAGGCCGTCGCGGATGTCGATGCCGGTCGGGCAGACCTGCACGCACATGGTGCAGTCGATGCAATCGCCGAGCCCCATGGCCTTGTAGTCCGCTTCCTTCTTGCGCGGGCCGCGCTTCTCGCCGCGACGCGGGTCGTAGGAAACGATGAGGGTGTCCTTGTCGAACATCACGCTCTGGAAGCGCGCGTAAGGGCACATATAGATGCACACCTGTTCGCGAAGGAAACCGGCGCTGCCGTAGGTGGCGAGCGTAAAGAAGCCGATCCAGAAGGCCGTCCAGCCATTGACTTGGAAGGTGATCAGGTCGGGGACCAGCTGACGAATCGGTGTGAAGTAGCCGACGAAGGTGATGGCGACGAGAATGCCGACGGCAATCCAGATTGCGTGCTTGGCGAGCTTGCGCAGGAACTTGTTGGCGCTCATCGGTGCCTTGTCCAGCTTCATGCGCTGGTTGCGATCACCCTCGGTGATCTTCTCGGCCCACATGAATACCCAGGTGAACACGCTCTGCGGGCAGGTATAGCCACACCAGACGCGTCCTGCGAAAACGGTGATGAAGAACAGGCCGAAGGCGCAGATGATCAGCAGCCACGACAGCAGCATGAAGTCCTGGGGCCAGAAGGTTGCCCCGAAGATGTGGAACTTGCGCTCAGGCAGATCCCACCAGACGGCCTGGCGGCCATCCCAGTTGAGCCATACCGTGCCGAAGAACAGGATGAACAGCGCTGCGCCACCTACGCGTCGCAGGTTGCGAAACAGGCCGCTGAAGGCACGGGTGTAGATCTTTTCACGGGCGGCGTAAAGGTCATTGGAGGCTGCGACCTTGGCCGGGGGAGTTACATCGCGAACGGGAATCTGCTCAGTCATCAAGTGCATACCACGGCGGAAGGTGGGTGTCCCGACCGATGCATGCCGATCGGGATCATTTTTCTGTTCAGCTGCGAATGGTACGCCCGGAGATACGGGGTCAGGTGCGACAGGTGGTCGCTTCCGACCCCGCCGGAATCAGTTCTCCGGCTGCTGAGACAGGCTGTAAACGTATGCGGCCAGCAGGTGCACCTTGTCATTGCCAAGGATGGCTTCCTGGGCTGGCATGCGGCCGTTACGACCGTAGCGCAGGGTTTGCTGAATCTGAGCGAAGCTGGAACCGTACAACCAGACATTGTCGGTCAGGTTCGGTGCGCCCATCGCAGCGATGCCCTTGGCATCAGGTCCATGACAGACTACGCAATTGGTAGCGAAGATCTTTTGACCCTGCTCAACGTCCACGCTGATACCCTCTGGGGTATCGCGACCGCTCAGGCTGCGCACGTAGCCAGCCACGTTGCGGATGCCTTCTTCGCCGATCACGTCCTTCCAGGCCGGCATGGCGGCCTGGCGGCCATGCAGGATGGTGGTCTTGATGGTGTCGGGCTCGCCACCGTACAGCCAGTCGTTGTCGGTCAGGTTCGGGAAGCCGTACGCGCCCTTGGCGTCGGAGCCGTGGCAGACCGAGCAGTTGGATGCAAACAGACGGCCGCCCATCTTCAGCGCCTGCGGATCCCGGGCGACTTCCTCAACCGGCATGGCAGCGTACTTGGCGTATAGCGGGCCGTACTGTTCGCCGGCCTTGTCCATCTCACGCTGCCATTCCTTCACCTGGGTCCAGCCACCCTCGTAGCCCGGCAGGACGCCTTTCCAGTTACCCAGGCCCGGGTAGAGAACTAGGTAGCCCAGGGCAAAGATGACGGTGGCGACGAACAGCATGAACCACCAGCGCGGCAGCGGATTGTCGTACTCCTCGATGCCGTCATAGGAATGGCCGACGGTTTCTTCGGTGCTGTCGTGGCGTTGTCCCTTGCGAGTGGCCAGCAATAGCCAGACCAGAGCGGCGATGGTGCCGAGGGTCAGCAGGGTGATGTACCCACTCCAAAACGAGGTCATTTATTTATTACTCCTGGAAGCTTCTTCATCACGCTTCTTGGCGTCGGTCTCGTCGTCTGCGAAGGGCAGGTTGGCGGCTTCGTCGAAGCTTTTCTTGCGTTTGCTGCTGTAGGCCCAGAGCACGACGCCGACGAAAGCGACGAAAACCAACACAGTGCCCAGGCCGCGAAGAGTCCCGATATCCATCATGCGTTACCGTTTGTTCGTGAGTGCAGTGCCGAGGACCTGCAGATAGGCCACCATGGCGTCCATTTCGGTCTTGCCCTTGACGGCATCCCGTGCGCCGGCGATGTCTTCGTCGGTATAGGGCACGCCGAGGGTGCGCAGCGCTTCCATCTTCCGGGCGGTGTGCTTGCCATCCAGGGTGCTCTCGACCAGCCACGGGTAGGAAGGCATCTTCGATTCCGGTACCACGTTGCGCGGGTTGAACAGGTGGGCACGGTGCCAGTCGTCGGAGTAGCGGCCGCCGACGCGGGCCAGGTCCGGGCCGGTGCGCTTGGAGCCCCACAGGAACGGATGGTCGTAGACGCTTTCACCCGCGACGGAATAGTGGCCGTAGCGTTCGGTCTCGGCGCGGAACGGGCGGACCATCTGCGAGTGGCAACCGACGCAGCCTTCGCGGATATACAGGTCACGACCTTCGAGCTGCAGCGCGGTGTAGGGCTTCATGCCCTCGACCGGCTCGTTGACCGCATCTTGGAAGAACAGCGGAACGATTTGGGTCAGACCGCCGATGCTCACTGCCAGGATCATGAACAGGGTCAGCAGACCAATGTTCTTCTCTAGTTTCTCGTGCTGTTTCATTTAGATTCGATTCCTCAAGCGATCTGCGCGGCAGCGTCGTACTGGGCTGGCTTGGCGGCGCGAATGGTGCGCCAGGCGTTGTAGGCCATCAGCAGCATGCCGGCGAGGAAGAATGCACCGCCCAGGGCGCGGACGATGAACCCGGGGTGACTGGCTTCCAGTGCTTCTACGAAGGAGTAGGTGAGCGTGCCGTCTTCGTTGACCGCGCGCCACATCAGACCCTGGGTGATGCCGTTGACCCACATCGAGGCGATGTAGAGCACGGTGCCGATCGTGGCCAGCCAGAAGTGCGCGTTGATCAGGCCGATGCTGTGCATCTGCTCGCGACCGAAGACCTTCGGGATCAGGTGATACATCGAACCGATGGTGATCATCGCCACCCAGCCGAGGGCGCCGGCGTGTACGTGGCCGATGGTCCAGTCGGTGTAGTGGGAGAGAGCGTTGACGGTCTTGATCGCCATCATCGGGCCTTCGAAGGTCGACATGCCGTAGAACGCCAGCGAGACCACGAGGAAGCGCAGGATCGGGTCGGTGCGCAGCTTATGCCAGGCGCCCGACAGGGTCATCATGCCGTTGATCATGCCGCCCCAGCTCGGTGCCAGCAGGATGATCGACATCACCATGCCCAGGCTCTGTGCCCAGTCCGGCAATGCGGTGTAGTGCAGGTGGTGCGGACCGGCCCAGATATAAAGGGTGATCAGCGCCCAGAAGTGCACGATCGACAGGCGATAGGAATACACCGGACGCTCGGCCTGCTTCGGCACGAAGTAGTACATCATCCCGAGGAAGCCGGTGGTCAGGAAGAAGCCCACGGCGTTGTGACCGTACCACCACTGCACCATCGCATCGGTAGCGCCCGAATAGATCGAGTAGGACTTGAACCAGCTGACCGGGATTTCCAGGTTGTTGACGATGTGCAGCATCGCCGTGACCAGGATGAAGCCGCCGAAGAACCAGTTACCCACATAGATGTGCTTGGCCTTGCGCTTCATGATGGTGCCGAAAAACACCAGCGCGTAGGAAACCCAGACGATGGCCAGGAGAATGTCGATTGGCCATTCCAGCTCGGCGTATTCCTTGGAGCTGGTGAAGCCCTGCGGCAACGTGATGACCGCGAGGACGATCACCGCCTGCCAACCCCAGAAGGTGAAGGCTGCGAGACTGTCGGAGAACAGACGCGCTTGGCAGGTGCGCTGCACCACGTAATAGGACGTGGCAAACAGCGCGCTACCGCCGAAGGCGAAAATCACCGCGTTGGTATGCAGCGGCCGCAGTCGACCGAAGCTTGTCCACGGTAGATCGAAGTTCAGCGAAGGCCACACCAATTGTGCGGCAATCAGCACGCCCAGACCCATCCCCACGATCCCCCAGATCACCGTCATGACGGCGAATTGGCGGACCACCTTATAGTTATAAGCAGACTCACTTATTGCTGTGCTCATGCAAAGGCTTCCACGCTAATGGCATTTTCAAAGGCAAAAACGGCGGCGAGTATGGATAAAGCAGGGGGGCAATGCAAACGGCTGCGGGGCGCTCGCAACGCGTCAAAACCCAGAATCCAAGCGTTTTCCAGATGTTTTACAAGGTCGTTTTTGCGCCGCTCCGGTGCGCTGATCTCCGGCATTTGCGCGCAGTTGCGCGGTGATCGGCGGACCAATCGGCAAAGCTTAGGACGTGAGCGTGGAAGGGGGGTAGTGCGGTCAGCTGAAGCGCCTGCGACAGAACGTCGCAGGGCAGAAAAACTTGTGCCGGGACAAGGTCAAGCGGGCGGTCCGAGTGTACCGCCCCTTGAGACTCACTGGCGGGCGAGTTGTTCCGGCTTTTGTGACAGGCTGTAAACGTAAGCGGCGAGCAGGTGTACCTTGTCGTTGCCCAGGTACTGCTGCTGTGCCGGCATCTGCCCGTTACGGCCATGGCGGATGGTCTGCTGCAGTTGTGCCAGGCTCGAACCGTAGATCCAGCCTGCTGGGTTGGTCAGCTTGGGCGCGCCGAGCATTGCCATTCCCTCACCAGCTGCACCGTGGCAGGCAACGCAATTCTGCGCGAAGACAGCCTTGCCAGCGGCCAGATCGGCTTGCGTCCCTTCAGGCAGCGGCAGACCAGCGAGCTCGGCGCGCACATAAGCTGCCACGTTCGCCACGCCTTCTTCGCCGATGACCTGACCCCAGGCTGGCATGGCACCGATGCGGCCATTGAGGATGCTGGCCTTGATCGCGTCGGGTTCGCCGCCCCAGCGCCACTCGTGGTCGGCCAGGTTGGGGAAGCCCATCGAGCCTTTGGCGTCGGAGCCGTGACAGATGGCGCAATAGTTGGCAAAAAGGCGGCTACCCATTTTCAGTGCCTGCTCGTCCTGAGCCAGCTGCTCAACGCTCATGGATGCATACTTGGCGAAGATCGGGCCGTATTTTTGCTCGGCCTGGTCCATTTCGCGCTGCCATTCCTTTTCCTGAGTCCAGCCGTTCTCGTAACCCGGCAGCACGCCCTTCCAGTTACCGAGACCGGGGTAGAGCAGCAGGTAGAGAATGCCGAACAGCAGCGTGCCGATGAACAGCATGAACCACCACTTGGGCAGCGGGTTGTCGTACTCCTCGATGCCGTCGAAAGAGTGACCCATGGTCTTGTCGGTCGTGCCGGCCGATTCACCCTTGCGGGTGGCGAAGATCAGCCAGAACAGAGCGACGATGGTGCCCAGCGTCAGCAGGGCGATGTATCCACTCCAGAATGTGCTCATGTGCTACTCCTGGACAGCCCGAGGCACTCTGGCTGTCCGCGATTTAAGTCCCTGACGGTTGCCACGCAACCGTCGTCTCTCTTAGGCGTATCGGTTCAACGCTTGTTGGTGAGCGCGGTGCCGAGGACCTGCAGATAGGCCACCATGGCGTCCATTTCGGTCTTGCCCTTGACGGCATCCCGTGCGCCGGCGATGTCTTCGTCGGTGTAAGGCACGCCGAGAGTGCGCAGCGCCTGCATTTTGTTGGCAGTGTCCTTACCGTCCAGGGTGTTCTCGACCAGCCACGGGTAGGACGGCATCTTCGATTCCGGTACCACGTTGCGCGGGTTGAACAGGTGGGCACGGTGCCAGTCGTCGGAGTAGCGGCCGCCGACGCGGGCCAGGTCCGGGCCGGTGCGCTTGGAGCCCCACAGGAACGGATGGTCGTAGACGCTTTCACCCGCGACGGAATAGTGGCCGTAGCGCTCGGTTTCGGCGCGGAACGGACGGATCATCTGCGAATGACAGCCGACACAACCTTCCTTGATATAGATGTCACGTCCTTCCAGTTGCAGCGCGGTGTAGGGCTTCATGCCCTCGACCGGCTCGTTGACCGCATCCTGGAAGAACAGCGGAACGATCTGGGTCAGACCGCCGATGCTCACGGCCAGGATCATGAACAGCGTCAGCAGACCGACGTTCTTCTCGAGTTTTTCGTGCGATTTCATTCCCTAGCTCCTCAGGCGATCTGCGCGGCAGCGTCGTACTCGGCCGGCTTGGCAGCCTGCACGGTGCGCCAGGTGTTGTAGGCCATCACCAGCATGCCGGCGAAGAAGATCGCACCACCGATCATCCGTACCACGAAACCGGGGTGACTGGCTTCCAGTGCTTCGACGAAGGAGTAGGTGAGCGTGCCGTCTTCGTTGATCGCGCGCCACATCAGGCCCTGGGCGATGCCGTTGACCCACATCGAGGCGATGTAGAGCACGGTGCCGATGGTGGCCAGCCAGAAGTGGCTGTTGATCAGGCCGATGCTGTGCATCTGCTCGCGACCGAAGACCTTCGGAATCAGGTGGTACAGCGCACCGATCGACACCATCGCAACCCAGCCGAGGGCGCCGGCGTGTACGTGGCCGATGGTCCAGTCGGTGTAGTGGGACAGGGCGTTGACGGTCTTGATCGCCATCATCGGGCCTTCGAAGGTCGACATGCCGTAGAACGCCAGGGAGACCACCAGGAAGCGCAGGATCGGGTCGCTACGCAGTTTGTGCCAGGCGCCCGACAGGGTCATCATGCCGTTGATCATGCCGCCCCAGCTCGGTGCCAGCAGGATCAGCGACATCACCATGCCCAGACTCTGCGCCCAGTCCGGCAGTGCGGTGTAGTGCAGGTGGTGCGGACCGGCCCAGATGTAGACCGTGATCAGTGCCCAGAAGTGGACGATCGACAGGCGATAGGAATACACCGGACGCTCGGCCTGCTTCGGCACGAAGTAGTACATGATCCCGAGGAAGCCGGCGGTGAGGAAGAAGCCCACGGCGTTGTGTCCGTACCACCACTGCACCATCGCGTCGGTCGCACCGGCATACAGCGAGTAGGACTTCATCGCGCTGACCGGGATTTCCAGGTTGTTGACGATGTGCAGAATCGCCACGGTCAGGATGAAGGCACCGAAGAACCAGTTACCGACATAGATGTGCTTGACCTTGCGCGTGGCCAGGGTGCCGAAGAACACGATCGCGTAGGCAACCCAGACGATGGTGATCAGCAGGTCGATCGGCCATTCCAGCTCGGCGTATTCCTTGGAGCTGGTGAAGCCCAGCGGCAGGGAGATCGCGGCAAGCAGGATGACCAGTTGCCAACCCCAGAAGGTGAACGCGGCCAGTTTCGGCGCGAACAGGGTGGTCTGGCAGGTGCGCTGGACCGAATAGTAGGAAGTCGCGAACAGAGCACAGCCGCCGAAGGCGAAGATCACCGCGTTGGTGTGCAAGGGACGCAGACGACCGAAGCTGGTCCACGGTAGGTCAAGGTTCAGGAATGGCCAGGCCAATTGCGCTGCGATGAAAACGCCGAGCCCCATCCCGACGATTCCCCACACCACCGTCATGATGGCAAATTGGCGGACCACCTTGTAATGGTAGGCGGTACTGGTTGCTGTGTTCATGTATGGGCTTCCATCCACGGGTAATGAGCAGTTTTTTCTTTCCTAGGAAAGCGGGGGCAAGGATGGGGAAAGGGCAATTTGCCGGTATTGACGCTGGTCAATACACGCAGGCCGCGCAGGGGCATTCCGGGCTCTGGACGAGGCCGTCCGACGAAGCGTTCGCGACATTGATTCTGGCGCACGGCGCCGGTGCACCGATGGACAGTCCGTTCATGCAGCAGATGGCTGAACGCCTTGCTGCGCGCGGGGTTGCGGTGTATCGGTTCGAATTCGCCTACATGGCCGAACGACGCACGGCGGGACGCAAGCGCCCGCCCGAGCGGCAGCCGCAGTTGCTGCAGCAATGGCGGGAACAGTATGCGCTGGTGCGACAGCAGGCCACAGGGCCGCTGGCCATTGGTGGCAAGTCGATGGGCGGGCGGATGGCCAGTTTGCTGGCCGATGAGCTGGGCGCCGACGCGCTGGTGTGCCTGGGCTATCCGTTCCACCCCGCGGGCAGGCCGGAAAAGCCGCGCGTCGAACATCTGGCCGAGCTGCACGCGCCTGCGCTCATTCTCCAGGGCGAGCGCGATGCACTGGGCAATCGCGCCACGGTCGAAAGCTATCGGCTTTCGCCGATGATCCAGCTGCGCTGGCTGGCAGGCGCCGACCACGATCTCAAACCCCTGAAACGCTCCGGGCTGAGCCATGCGCAGCATCTGGATAGCGCAGCGCAGGCGATCGCCAGCTTTCTAGCCGCCGTCGCGCAGCGTCCGGCCGACCTTCGGAAGGCTCGGCGAGCGGAGGAACCCTAGCGGTTGAAGCGCTCGACCAGCGAGTACTGACCTTCGGCGGTTGAACTCAGTTCCTCGCTGAGCAGGGCCGTGTCGCGCGCATCGCCCGATGTCTGGTCCGCCAGCCGGGCGATGGTGCTGACGTTCTGGCTGATCTCGTCGGCGACGGCACTCTGCTGCTCGGTCGCTGAGGCGATTTGCGTGGTCATGTCGATGATGTTGTTCATCGCCTCGCTGATGCCGCTGAGCGCCTGATCGGCCTGGGCAACCTGCTCGACGCCCCGGGTGGCCTGGATGCGACCTTCCTCGGTGGTCTCGACCGCATGGCGGGCCTGCTGCTGCAATTTTTCGATCAGCTGATGGATCTCGCCGGTGGCGTCGGCCGTGCGTCGCGCCAGTTGCCGGACTTCATCGGCGACCACGGCGAAACCTCGCCCGCTCTCGCCAGCCCGCGCCGCCTCGATGGCGGCGTTGAGCGCGAGCAGGTTGGTCTGATCGGTGATGCTCTTGATCACATCGACCACGGTGCCGATCTCGTTGCTGTCGAGCGCGAGACGGTCAACCGCCTCGCCGGTGCGCGCCACCGACGCGGACAACTGCTGGATCGCCGCGCGGGTCTCGGCGGCGACGTCCCGGCCGTGCACGGTCAGCTGACTGGCGTGTCGGGTGGCTTCGGCAGCGAGGGCGACGTTGGCGGCGACTTCCTGCGTGGTCGCCGCCATCTGGTTGATCGCGGTAGCCACCTGCTCGGTTTCCTGATGCTGTTGCGCCAGGCCATTCGAACAGCTGTGTGCCAGCGAATCAGCCTTCTTCGCCTGTTCCTGCAACTGTACTGCGCTGTCCTGCAGGCGAGTCAGGCACGTCCTGAGGTGCGCCTGCTGGCTCAGTATCGCCATCTCCAGCTGAGCTTCGACGCCACGGCTGTCGGTATACATTTGGGCGATCAGCGGGTCGCTGGTGGTCTGCGCCGCCAGACGTAACAGCCGCATCAGGCCGCGCTGCTGCCAATGCAGGCCAGCCAGGCCGAGAGGAACCGAAAGAAGTGCCGCCAGGGCGAAGCCGAGCGAATGATCGAGCCAGGCGCCGATCATGAAACCGATCTGGCTGACCAGAATGAAGGGCAGCCATTTGGTCGCAACCGACAGCCAGAGATCGCGCCGCGGCACGCCGCTCTTGCCGGCATTGATGCGCGCATAGAGGGATTCGGCGCGCTGAATCTGCTCACGACTCGGTTTGGTGCGCACCGATTCGTAACCGATAACCGTACGCTGACTGTCCAGAACGGGCGTTACATAAGCGTCTACCCAGTAATGATCGCCGTTCTTGCGGCGATTCTTGACGATGCCCATCCACGGCTTGCCCTGTTGCAGGGTGGCCCACATATGGGCGAACACGGCTGGTGGCACGTCGGGATGACGAATCAGGTTATGCGGCGCGCGAATCAGCTCCTCACGCACAAACCCGCTGACCTCGGCGAAGATGTCGTTGCAATAGGTGATCCGGCCTTTGAGGTCGGTGGCGGAAACCAGACGCTGCTGGTCCGGGAAGGCGTACTCACGCTGGGTTACAGGCTGGTTGTTACGCATTGGGTCTCACGTCGGCACAAATCAAGGAAAAAAGCTCGCCTGACTTTTTGATTTATATGGATTTTTTCGTTTTCAGGCTGTGTCAGGGGATCGGCGGGGGGCGAGAGTTCTTGAGCAAAAAAAGTACGCGAATCCTCCGTGAGGGTCATATTCCTGCAATCCGCGGGGATTAACTTGACCTCACGTCGGAGCTCACCGGTGCGGGTGGGATCGTCACGCGACGGATTCAAGGACGTGGATCGGGCCGTATGGAAACGGCCGAGTATCGGCACGGCAGCCAGCAGGGAAATAGTCATGGACGGCGGGGCGCCGAGGTGAAGGATCACCTCGGCGTTTTTTTGTCAGCCTTAGCTGCCGATCAGCTGGCGCAGTACGTAGTGCAGAATGCCGCCGGCCTTGAAGTACTCGACTTCATTGAGCGTGTCGATGCGGCACAGAACCTGGAACGTGCCATGCGAACCATCGCTGCGCACAACCTCCACAGTCAGCAGTTGGTGCGGTCGGATGTCGGAGCTCAGACCGCGGATCGACAGCCGTTCGGTGCCGTTCAGGCCCAGCGACTGGCGCGTCTGTTCGCCAACGAATTGCAGCGCCAGCACACCCATGCCGATCAGGTTCGAGCGGTGGATGCGCTCGAAGCTCTCGGCGATGACCGCCTTCACGCCCAACAGGTTGGTGCCCTTGGCGGCCCAGTCGCGGCTGGAGCCGGTGCCGTACTCCTTACCGGCAATCACCACCAGCGGTACGCTCTCGGCCTGATAACGCATGGCTGCATCGTAAATCGACAGGCGCTCTCCGCTGGGCTGGTGCAGCGTGTTGCCGCCTTCTTCGCCACCGAGCATCTCGTTCTTGATGCGGATGTTGGCGAAGGTGCCGCGCATCATCACCTCATGGTTGCCGCGGCGCGATCCGTAGGAGTTGAAATCCTCCGGCGGCACGCCGAGCGACTGCAGGTAAAGGCCAGCCGGCGAGCTGGCCTTGATGTTGCCGGCCGGAGAGATGTGGTCGGTAGTGATCGAGTCGCCGAATACGGCGAGTACCCGCGCGTGCTCGATATCCGCAGCCGGCGCGGGCGGCTGGCCGATGTCCGCGAAGAACGGTGGATTCTGCACATAGCTGGAGCCGGCATTCCATTGATAGGTATCGCCGGCGCTGACGGTGATCCTTTGCCAGTGTTCGTCGCCGGTGAACACGTCGGCATAACGGCTGCGGAACATCTCGCCGTCGATACGGCCGACGGCTTCGGCGATCTCGGCGCTGTTCGGCCAGATGTCCCTCAGGTATACCGGCTGATTCTGCGCGTCGTAGCCCAGTGGGTCTCGTTCCATGTCGATACGCGTGGTGCCGGCCAGGGCGAAGGCCACCACCAGCGGCGGCGAGGCCAGCCAGTTGGCCTTGACCAGCGGGTGCACGCGGCCCTCGAAGTTGCGGTTGCCCGAAAGCACCGACGAGACGATCAGGTCATTGTCGGCAATGGCCTGGCCGATCGCGTCCGGCAGCGGTCCGGAGTTGCCAATGCAGGTGGTGCAGCCGTAGCCCACCAGATTGAAGCCGAGCTGATCCAGATACGGTGTCAGTCCAGCGCGCTCCAGATAATCGGTCACCACCTTCGAGCCCGGCGCCAGCGATGATTTCACCCAGGGCTGGCGCTTGAGGCCGCGTTCGATGGCCTTCTTCGCCAGCAGCCCGGCGGCCATCAGCACGCTCGGGTTGGAGGTGTTGGTGCAGGAAGTGATGGCCGCAATCACTACGGCGCCGTGCTTGAGCGAGAAGCTTTCGCCGGCGACGGCGAACGGGGCATCGGTCTGCTGCTTGCGGCCGCTGGTTTCCAGCAACAGGTCGAAGCTGGCGCCGATGTCGCCGAGTGCGACGCGATCCTGCGGGCGCTTGGGGCCGGCGACGGAGGGGCGCACCTGGCTCAGATCCAGCTCCAGCGTGGCGGTGAACAGCGGGTCGGGCGAGTCGTGCTCGCGCCACATGCCCTGCGCCTTGGCGTAGGCCTCGACCAGTGCAATGCGTTCTTCGCTGCGGCCCGTCAGGCGCAGATAGTCGAGGGTGATCCGATCGACCGGGAAGAAGCCGCAGGTCGCGCCATATTCGGGGGCCATGTTGCCGATGGTGGCGCGGTCAGCCAGCGGCAGGTTGTCCAGCCCCGGCCCGAAGAACTCGACGAACTTGCCCACCACGCCGTGCTTGCGCAGCATCTGCGTCACGGTCAGCACCAGGTCGGTGGCGGTGACGCCCTCATTGAGTCGGCCGGTCAGGCGAAATCCGATGACCTCCGGAATCAGCATCGACACCGGCTGGCCGAGCATCGCCGCTTCGGCCTCGATACCGCCAACGCCCCAGCCGAGCACGCCGAGGCCGTTGATCATGGTGGTGTGCGAATCGGTGCCGACCAGCGTGTCGGGATAGGCGTAGGTGTCGCCATCCTCGTCGCGGGTCCAGACCACCTGGCCCAGGTATTCCAGATTGACCTGGTGGCAGATGCCGGTGCCCGGCGGCACCACGCGGAAGTTGTCGAAGGCCTGCTGACCCCAGCGCAGGAACTCATAGCGCTCGCCATTGCGTTGCATCTCGATGGCAACGTTCTGCGCGAAGGCCTGATCGTTGCCGAAGCGGTCGACCATCACCGAGTGGTCGATCACCAGATCCACCGGTGACAGCGGGTTGATCCGCTGCGGATCGCCGCCAGCCCGGGCCACGGCGTCGCGCATGGCTGCCAGGTCGACCACCGCGGGTACGCCGGTGAAGTCCTGCATCAGCACCCGCGCGGGGCGATACTGGATTTCCTGTTCGGAACTGCGTGTATTCAGCCACTGCGCCAGCGCCACGAAGTCATCGCGACGAACCGTGACGCCATCCTCCCAGCGCAGGAGGTTTTCCAGCAGCACCTTGAGCGATACCGGCAGGCGGTCGATCTCGCCTAGCGTTGCGGCGGCCGCCGGCAGGCTGAAATATTGATAGGTCTTGCCCGCTGCCTCGAGGCTGCGACGGCATTGCAGGCTATCCAGGGAAGGCATTCAGGTCTCCTTAGTCCCGCCGGCATGGCGTTGAGGGCAGATTGTTGAAGCTAGACCCGCGCAACGGGTTTCGCCAATCACTGGACCCGCCGCGTCGAGCCGGGGTTCCCCCCGATGCAAGACGGCTTCGGCTGCGTGGCGATCGACCGAGGATGACCCGGCAGCGCGCTTGCGCCACAATGCCGGCCTGTTTCAGGAGTTCGTGATGAGCCAATCTGTTGAAATGACTGCCGATGCCGTCCTCGACGCCAGCGGTCTGAATTGCCCCGAGCCGGTGATGATGCTGCACAACAAGGTCCGCGATCTGGCTGGCGGTGCGGTGCTCAAGGTAATCGCCACCGATCCCTCGACCCAGCGCGATATTCCCAAGTTCTGCGTCTTTCTCGGCCATGAGCTGGTCGATCAGCAACAGGATGCCGACATCTACCTGTACTGGATTCGCAAGAAGAGCGAGTGATGGCAAAAAAAACCAGGCCGAAGCCTGGTTTTTTTGCGCGGTGATTTCAGTTGTGCTGCTTGCGGTTCACCGTCTGAGCCGCCTTGATGATGTCGGCGCCGATGTCCGATTCGAACTGCTGCCACACCGGACGCATGCGCTCGCGCCAGGCCAGCCGCTGTTCTGGTGTGAGGCTGATGATCTCCGTGGTGCCGGCCTGACGGATGCGCTCGCGGTCGGCCTGGTTCAGCTCTTCGGCTTCGCGATTCACCGCGTAGCTCACTTCATCGAGAATCGCTTCCAGCTCGAAGCGGACCTTGTGCGGCATGCCCATCCAGAAGCGCGTGTTGCTGACCACCATGTAGTCCAGTACGCCGTGGTTGGTTTCGCTGATGTAAGGCTGCACGGTGTGCATCTTCTTGCTGTAGATGTTTGACCACGGATTCTCGGCGCCTTGTACCGTGCCCGCCTGCAGCGCGCCGAACACGTCGGCGAAGGCGAGTTTCTTAGTCGTCGCACCAACGGCGCCGAACTGCGCCTCGAGCACTGCCGAGGGCTGGATGCGGAACGCGAGATTGGCCGCATCGCCGGGCATGCGCAGCGGCTGGGTGGCCGAGAGCTGCTTCATGCCGTTGTGCCAGTAGGCGAGGCCGATGATGTTCTTGTCTTCCATCGAGCGCAGCAGCTGCTTGCCCTTGGCACGCTTCTGGAAGCGGTTGACAGCCTCGATGTCGTCGAACAGGAACGGCAGGTCGAATACCTGCAGCTGCTTGGTGTACTGCTCGAACTTGGCCAGCGAGGGGGCGAGCAATTGCACTTCGTTGTCGCGCAGGGCCTGGATCTCGGTCGCATCGCCGACCAGCGTCGAGTTCGGGTAGACCTCGACCTTCACCTGCCCGGGCAGGCGTTCCTCGGCCAGGCGCTTGAACAGCAGTGCACCCTTGCCCTTGGGAGTGTCTTCGGCCACGACGTGGGCGAACTTGATGACGATAGGATCGGCCTGAGCGAATGCGCTGGCGGCGGCCAGCACAAGCCCGGCAAGGGTAATGATCGGCTTCATGAAAGACTCTTTATTCTGGTTGGTTGGCAGTGCATCCATGCGGACCGACCGCGGGGACGCTTCTCGGCTTTCAGCCGCTCCTTATGCCAAAGATGAGTGACGACTTAAAGCGCTTTGCCGCGCCAAGCCGACGGGAGCGGCCCTACGTCACATTTTGCCGGTGGCCCAGCGACCGTGGTCTAGGAGCCACGGGTACACCGGTTGGCCCGTCAGGTCTGAAGCGCCGAGGGCAGAGGAGGCTGGCGCAGCCGCTGCAGTGACAGGAGGATTCGATATCGCCTGCGTGCATGTCCGTCGGTTCGTTGCGACTGATCCATCCAGCGCTGACTCAATCCAGATCCAGTAACAGCCCGGGTCGCAGGCGCTTTGGCAGCTTGCGTACCACCAGCTGGTGCGCGCGGGTCAGCAGGTCGCGCAGCTCGTCGTCACCCATGGGGATCTGCTGACTGCTCATGCTGATCCAGTGCGCCCGTGCCAGGTAAGGAGCAGGGTGGATGCCGGGACGGTCCACGAAACCCAGGAAGAGGTCGCTGTGGACCTTGAATGCCAGGTTCTCGCCAAGGAAATCGAGAACGGCGAACATCTTGTTGCCCGCCACGGAAAACACCCGATTGCTGCCCCACTTGAGATCTTCACGGGTGCCGGGCAGAGCCAGGCAGAAGGCGGCGATCTGGTCAGTGGTCATCATCGCTCTGCTCCTGTTGGTTGCGACGGCTGCAACTGCGTTTGCGCATGCCGGATGAACGCCTCCACCGCCTGTGGGCTCAGGGCAGGCTTTTCGATCGCATCGCCCCGATAGGCCTGGCTGGCTTTCTCCAGCACGGCACGGTGCTTATCCGGCAGACGCTCGAGCAGCCAGATCGCTGCGACGTCCTTCGGAGCGATGGCATCCGTGGTCAGGGTGAGCCAGATGCGCGCCACGGCCAACACCACGTTGCACTCGTCTCCCTGCCAGTCGGCGGGCTCGCGCCATTGCGCCAGCGTGTCGCGCAAGGCTTGGCGCATGTCTCGCTCGGGTACTGGTTCGAACAACTCGACCGCGTCGGGGCCGATCAGACAGACGCCGTTCTTGCGCGCCTGGTGCAGAAGAATGGCCAGATCGTGGTCCTGTTTGGGCGGCTCGATGCGGCCGGCTTCGATATCGGCGCGCAGCCATTCGCCGAATTGCAGTTCGCGCATTGCTGGGTAACGCCATGGCCGTACCGAGTTGTGTACCACGCACGTGACTTCCAGCGGGCGCAGTCGCTCGTTGGCCGGCCAGGCGGAAATCACCAGCAGCTCGCGCATCAGCATGTGGCGCGTGTCCTTCGGCAGGGGGGCGGCGACGGTAACGAGCAGGTCGAGATCGCTGCCGGGTTTCAGGCCACCGACAACGGCCGAGCCGAACAGATGCACGGCCAGCAGGTTCCCGCCCAGGTGACGCTGCAGCAGCGCCAGTGCCTGCTGGAGCTGGCCGTACACGGATGGGTTCATGAGCGCTTCCAGGGACATCTGGGTCAGTCCGGATTGTTGTCCGCCTCCGACGATACAAACGGGACGAAACTGGCGCCAGCCGGTGCATTCATCGGCAGCGTAAGCTGCTGAGGCGTCCAGGCACGGCGTGCTTCGCTCAAGAGCGAGGCGGACGAAAGAGAGGTGCTGCCGAGCGGCAAAAAAAAATGCCCCGCGGCGTTGCAGCACCCGGGGCGAAAGTGATCGACCAGGAGGCGATCCAACGAGAGAGCCGGTATCAGGCGCTCGGCCTCCAGCCGCCACCGAGCGCCTTGTAGAGCGCGACGATGCCGCGATAGACCTCGATTTCCGCCTGCGCCTGGGCGTCTTCGGCGGCGAGACGTTCGCGTTCGGCGTCGAGCAGGACGAGGAAATCCACCGTGCCTTCGCGATAACGGATCGCCGCCTGCTGCGCCGCGGCGCGGCTGGCGGTGGATTGGCGCAGCAACGACAGCTGGCGCTCCTGCGCCCGGGCATAATCGCTGAAGGCGTTTTCCGATTCTTCCAGCGCCAGCAGTACCTGTTGCTCATAGTTCGCCAGCGCGCCGTCGGCATCCGCTTCGGCACCGCGTAAGCGGGCGCGCACGCTGCCGAGATCGAACGCCGCCCAACTGATGCTCGGCGCCGCGCCCCAGGCCCGCGCCGCGCTGGAACCGATCTGCGAGCCGCGCCCGGCGATGAAGCCGAGAAAGCCCGACATACTCACCCGCGGAAACAGATCGGCCGTCGCCACGCCAACATCAGCCGTGGCGGCCGCCAGCTGGCGCTCGGCTGCACGGATATCCGGGCGGCGGCGCAACAGTTCGCCGGGATCGCCGATCGGTAGGGCTTTGGCAATCGCCGGCAGCTCGCGCGGTGCGAGGTCGACGCTGAGCCGATCGGCGCGTTGGCCGAGCAGCGTGGCGATGCGGTTGCGGGCGCGCGTCTGCTGCGCCTGTAGCTGCGGCAGGCTCGCCTCGGTGGCCGCCAGTCGTGCGTCGGCGCGCAGCACATCGAGTTCGCTGCCCATGCCGGCGTCGCGCAGCTGTTCGGTCAGCTCGTGGGAATTGCGCTGGTTGGCCAGGTTGTCGCGGGCGATGCGTTCGCGCAGCTGGGCGCCACGCAGTTGCCCGTAAGCATCGACCAGCTCGGCGATCAGGCTGACCTGCAACTGATACAACTCGGCCTCGGCGACGTCGGCCTGCGCCTCGCTGGCTTCCAGGCGGCGCTGGATGCGGCCGAACAGGTCCAGTTCCCAGATCATGTCCAGGCCCAGATCGTAACGCTCGCTGTTCACCCGCCGCTCGGTGACGCCCGGTTGCTGCGCCTTGCCGATATCGGCGCGGGCGCCCGCCGTGACGGTCGGCAGGCGGTCGTTGCTGATGTCATCGCGGATCGCCCGCGCCGCCTGCAGGCGAGCGTAGGCGATGCGCAGTTCGCGGTTTTCCGCCAGGGATTTGCTGACCAGCGCATCCAGCGTCGGATCGTCGAACTGTCGCCACCAGGCCGCTTCGAACCGCGAGCGGTCGTAGCTTCCAGCGGCGGCACGCTCGATATGTGCCGGTTCCGGCTGCGGCGCGCGGTAATCGGGGCCGACCGCGCAGGCGCTCAGCGCCAGAGTGAGCAGGGAAAGGGCGAAGAACTTCATGCGCGGGCCTCCTTGAATACCGCCTTGCGCGCTTCACGCTTCTCGACGAAGGCGCGAATCACCAGATAGAACACCGGCGTCAGCAGCAGACCAAAGAAGGTCACCCCGAGCATGCCGCTGAATACCGCGACACCCATGGCATGGCGCATCTCGGCGCCGGCCCCGCTGGAGAGCACCAGCGGCACCACGCCCATGATGAAGGCGAAGCTGGTCATCAGGATCGGCCGCAGACGCAGGCGGCAGGCTTCCAGGGTGGCGGCGAGGCGGTCCATGCCTTCCTCCTGTTTATCCTTGGCGAACTCGACGATGAGGATGGCGTTCTTGCACGCCAGGCCCACCAGCACGATCAGGCCGATCTGGGTGAAGACGTTGTTGTCGCTGCCAGCCAGGATCACCCCGGTGATGGCCGAGAGCAGCGTCATCGGCACGATCAGGATCACCGCCAGCGGCAGGCTCCAGCTCTCGTACTGCGCGGCCAGCACCAGGAAGGCCAGCAGCACGCAGAGCGGGAAGACGAACACCGCGGTGTTGCCGGCGAGAATCTGCTGGTAGGTCAGCTCGGTCCATTCGTAGCTCATGCCATTCGGCAATTCAGCCTTGAGCAGGCGCTCCATGGCGGCCTCGGCTTGCCCTGAGCTGTAGCCCGGTGCGGCCGCGCCGTTGATCTCGGCGGTGAGGAAGCCGTTGTAGTGCATCACCCGGTCCGGGCCGGCGCTGTCGGTGACGCTGACGAAGGTCGACAGCGGGACCATCTCGCCGCGGTTGTTGCGCACTTTCAGCTGGCCGATCTGCTCGGGCGCCAGGCGGAACTTCTGGTCGGCCTGGACGTTGACCTGATAGGTGCGGCCGAAGCGATTGAAGTCGTTGGCGTACAGCGAGCCCAGGTAGACCTGCATGGTGTCGAAGATGTCGTCGATGGCCACGCCGTGGGTCTTGGCCTTCTCGCGGTCGATATCGGCATCCACCTGCGGCACGTTGACCTGATAGCTGGTGAACAGGCCGGCCAATTCCGGGTAGTCGGCACTCTTGGCGATGACGTTCTGCACCTGGGTGTACAGCTCCTCGTAGCCCAGGTTGCCACGGTCCTGCACCTGCACGCGGAACCCGCCGATGGTGCCCAGGCCCTGCACGGGCGGCGGCGGAAAGATGGCAATGAAGGCGTCTTGGATCTGCGCGAACTGGCCGTTGAGGTCCGCCGCGATGGCACCGGCGGAGAGCGACGGATCGGTGCGCTGGTCGAAGGGTTTCAACGGGGTGAAGACGATGCCGCTGTTGGTGCTGTTGGTGAAGCCGTTGATCGACAGCCCCGGGAAGGCCACGGTGTTCTCCACGCCGGGGTGCTTGCCGGCAATCTCCGACATGCGCTTGATCACGTCCTCGGTGCGGTCCAGGGTGGCGGCGTCCGGCAACTGGGCGAAGGCGACCAGGTACTGCTTATCCTGCGGCGGCACGAAGCCGGTCGGCGTGCTGGCGAAGCCCATGTAGCCGAGGCCGACCAGGCCGACGTAGACCACCAGCGCGACCGCGCTGCCGCGCAGAATGCGCCGCACCACGCCGACGTAGCCATGGCTGGCGCGGTCGAAAACACGGTTGAACGGGCGGAACAGCCAGCCGCCGAGCAGCCGGTCGAGCAGCCGCGAAAAGCCATCCTTCGGTGCGTCATGGGCCTTGAGCAGGGTAGCGGCCAGCGCCGGCGACAGCGTCAGCGAGTTGATCGCCGAGATCACCGTGGAAATGGCGATGGTCAGCGCGAACTGCTGGTAGAACTGCCCGGTGAGGCCGGAAATGAAGGCGGTCGGGATGAACACCGCGCAGAGCACCAGGGCGGTGGCGATGATCGGCCCGGTCACTTCCTTCATGGCCTGACGGGTCGCTTCCACTGGCGACTTGCCCAGACCGATGTTGCGCTCAACGTTCTCCACCACGACGATGGCGTCATCCACCACGATGCCGATGGCCAGCACCAGGCCGAACAGTGACAGCGCATTGAGCGAGAAACCGAGCAGGTGCATGACCGCGAAGGTGCCGATCAGCGATACCGGCACGGCGGCCAGCGGAATGATCGAGGCGCGCCAGGTCTGCAGGAACAGGATCACCACCAGCACCACCAGCACGATGGCCTCGAGCAGGGTATGCACCACCGCCTCGATGGAGCCGCGCACGAAGATGGTCGGGTCGTAGACGATCTCGTAATCAACGCCCTGGGGGAATTCCTGCTTCAGCTCGGCCATGCGCTCGCGTACCAGGTCCGAGATGGCGATGGCGTTGGAGCCCGGCCGCTGGAAGATCGGGATGGCCACCGCCGGCTGGTTGTTCAGCAACGAGCGCAGGGCGTACTGGCTGGAACCCAGTTCGATGCGGGCGATGTCCTTCAGGCGGGTGATCTCGCCGTCGGCGCCGGCACGCACGATGATGTTCTCGAACTCCTCCTCGTCCACCAGGCGACCCTGGGTGTTGATCGACAGCTGGAAGTCGGTGGCGCCCGGCGCCGGTGGCGCGCCCAGGGCACCGGCGGCGACCTGACGGTTCTGCTCGCGGATGGCGTTGACCACGTCGGTGGCCGTAAGGTTGCGCTGGGCGACCTTGTTCGGGTCGAGCCAGACGCGCAGGGAATAGTTGCCCAGACCGAACAGCTGCACGTCGCCCACACCGTCCAGTCGCGCCAGTTCGTCCTTGACGTTGAGTGCGGCGTAGTTGGACAGGTAGAGCATGTCGTAGCGGTTATCCGGCGAGGTCAGGTGCACCACCATGGTCAGGTCGGGGGAGGCCTTGTCCACGGTCACGCCCAGGCGCTGCACCTCGGTGGGCAAGGTCGGCATGGTGCGCGTCACGCGGTTCTGCACCTGCACCTGGGCGTTGTCCAGGTCGGTGCCGAGGGCGAAGGTGATGGTCAGCGTCAGCTTGCCGTCGGCGGTCGCCTGAGACGACATGTAGAGCATGCCCTCGACGCCGGTGATGGCCTGTTCCAGCGGCGAGGCAACGGTCTCGCCGATCACCTTGGGGTTGGCGCCGGGGAAGTTGGCGCGCACCACCACGGTGGGCGGGACGACCTCGGGGTATTCACTGATCGGCAGCTGGAACAGCGAGATGGCGCCGGCGATGAGGATCACCAGCGACAGCACGGCGGCGAAGATTGGCCGCTTGATGAAGAATTGCGAGAAATTCATGACGCACTCCGGGGTAGGGCGCGGCGGGCGCGCCCAGGCGGATCGATCGGATGGGCGCGCAACGCGCCGGATTCAGGTCAGCGGTTGGTTGGTTTTCAGCTGCTCGGACGACGCGCCAGGCTGCGTTCGACCACTTGCGGCTTCATCGCCTCGCTGATCGCGCGGCTCTGTTGCTTCAGTGCGGCGAGGGTCTCGGCATCCGCCATCGGCACCGTCTCCGGCTTCACGGCGCTGCCCGGGCGTACCCGCTGCAGGCCGTTGACGACGATGGTTTCGTCCTTCGCCAGCCCGGCGCGCACGATGCGCAGACCTTCGAGCTTCGGTCCCAGCTCGACGGGGCGGTAATCGACCGTGCCGTCCTGCTTGAGCACCAGCACGAACTTTTTGCCCAGGTCGGTCCCGACTGCCACGTCCTTGATCAGTACGGCGTCGTAGGTGGCGCTGCCGACCAGCTTGAGGCGGGCATAGAGACCGGGGGTGAAGCGGCCGTCGCGGTTGTCGAACACCGCGCGGCCGCGGATGGTGCCGGTACGCGGGTCGACCTGGTTGTCGATGAAGTCCATGCGGCCCAGGTGCGGATGGCCATCCTCGTCGGACAGGCCGAGATACACCGGCGTTGCCTCGCCGCGCTCGCCCTCGCGGGCCAGCTCGCGGTACTTCAGATAGGTGCGCTCGTCCGCCTCGAAGTAGGCATACACCTTGTCGGTCGAGACCAACGTGGTCAGCAACGCCTCGCCGGCGTTGACCAGATTGCCGGAGGTGATCAGCGCGCGGCCGACGCGGCCGTCGATGGGGGCGGTGACCCGGGTAAAGGACAGGTCCAGCTGGGCCTTGTCCAGCTGCGCCTGGATCGCTGCGACCGCCGACTTCGCTTCGCTGGCGGCGCTGACACGGGCGTCGGCGAGTTCCGCGGAAATCGCATTCTTCTGCCGCAGACGCTGGCCGCGTTCGGCTTCGGTGGCAGTGCGTTGCTGGGTGGCGCGGGCCTGCTGTAGCTGCGCCTGCAGGCGCTTGACCTCAGCCTGGAACGGGCGCGGGTCGATCTGGAACAGCAGGTCGCCTTTCTTCACCAGCGCGCCTTCCTCGAAGGCCACCTTGTCGATGAAGCCGGAAACGCGCGGGCGGATGTCCACCGATTCCGGCGCTTCCAGGCGGCCGGTGACTTCGTCCCATTCGGTCACCGGTTGTTCGATGACTTCGGCCACGCTGACCGAAGGCGGCGGCATGCCCGACTGGGTGGCCTCCGGGGTCTTGCCGCAGGCGGCGCTGACCAGCACCACCAGAGCCAGAAGGGGAAAACGCAAGGCGTAGAGCGAACGGTCCATGCTTGACTCCGCAAGTCGGGTTTTATCGATGGCGGGAGTCTGCGCGGTCAGCGCTGTTGGCAGAAATCGAACGAGCCGAAGGTGAATATCATTGGCGGTGATGGTTGCGCATCGATGATCAGTAGCAGTCGATAACGGTAGGGTGGAAAACGACCGCTAGGTCTTTTCCACCGATGCGCGGCGTCGATCGGCAGCGTCAGCTGGCGGTCAGGGCACTGGGCAGTGAAGTCGAGAAAGGCGTGACGGCGTGCTGGGGCGGCGAGACGCGTGGAAAAGGCTGCGCCGTTTTCCACCCTACAGGCTGTCGGGGTCGCCGATGAACATCTGGATGCGCGAACGCAGCCAGCGCTCGGCGGGGTCGTTGTCCTGAGCGCCGCGCCAGGCCATCGAGAGTTCGAAATCCTGGCTGGTCTCGAACGGCAGCACCTCGGCGCGCAGGCCTCCGTGGGCCACCAGCGCGGCGGCAGCGTAGTCGGGCACGGTGGCGATGATGTCGGTGCCGGCGAGCAGCGCGGACAGCCCGTTGAACTGCGGCACTGCAAGCACGACCCGGCGCTTGCAGCCGTGCCGGGCCAGCTCCTCGTCGATATAACCGGTCAAGTCGCCGGCGAAGGAGACCATCGCATGCGGGCGTGCGCAGTAGTCGTCGAAGCTGAGCGGGCCGGGAATGCTGTCGGCACGCAGCAGCATCGGCCGCGGCCGGCGCAAGACCTTGCGCTTGGCGTTGGCCGGCAGCTCCTCGGTGTAGCAGACGCCCACGGAGATCTCGCCGGAGGCCAGCAGCCCGGGCATCAGCAGGTAGTTGGCGCGGCGCACCACCAGCACCACGCCGGGCGCCTCGGCGCGCAGGCGGCGCAACAGCGGCGGCAGCAGGGCGAACTCCACTTCATCGGTCAGGCCGATGCGAAACACTTGGCTGCTGGTGGCCGGGTCGAAGGACGAGGCACGGCTGACCGCTGTGGAGATCGAGTCCAGCGCCGGCGACAGCAGCCGGGCGATCTCCTGGGCGCGGGCGGTGGGTTCCATGCTGCGCCCGGTGCGCACGAACAGTGGATCGTCGAACAGCGTGCGCAGGCGCGCCAGCGCGGCACTGATGGCCGGCTGGCCGAGGAAGAGCTTTTCCGCCGCGCGCGTGACGCTGCGCTCGTGCATCAGCGTTTCGAAGACGATCAGCAGGTTCAGATCCACGCGGCGCAAGTCGTTGCGGTTCATGCTTGTTCTTCTGGTGAAGTCCGGCGGAAGCGGGCCGGGCTGCATTCTAGACAGATCGGCGGTGCATCGGCATAGCGCTTTCGCGCTTTGTAACTGCCGTACCGACGAGCCGCGTGCGTCGATACATGCACGCCCGCATCATTTACACGCATGGCGATTATCGACCGGAATGCAGGGGCGCCGTCTGGAGTTGTCCCGGTAGGGACGATAGAGTCCATCCTGCACAAGCAGTAAGCGAGGGGTCGCGATGTCCCGCATCATCCGTTTCCACCAGTTCGGCACGGCGGACGTTCTACGTCTGGAAGAACGCGACACGCCCGTGCCGGGGCCGGGCGAAGTGTTGCTCGATGTCCGCGCCATCGGCGTGAGCTGGAACGATGTGCTCTGGCGTCAGGACCTGGCGCCGCGTCACGCACGCCTGCCGGCCGGGCTGGGCAGCGAGGTGGCCGGCGAGGTGATTGCGGTCGGCGCCGATGTGCAGGGCTTCGCCGTCGGCGACCGGGTGGCGGGTTTTCCCGCGCACGATCTCAACCAGTATCCGTTGTATGCCGAGCAGGTGCTGCTGCCGCAGCAGTCGCTGGTGCACTACCCGGACATGCTCGACGCCAGCGAGGCGGCGATTCATTACGTACCGATGTTGATCAGCTATTTCGCGCTGATCGATCTGGCGCAGCTGGAGCCCGGTCAGTACGTACTGATCACCCAGGCCAACCACTGCACCGGGCCGGCTGCCGTGCAGCTGGGCAAGGCGCTGGGCGCGCGGGTGATCGCCACCTGCGACACCGCCGAGGACCGCGACTACCTGCGCGAGCTGGGCGCCGAGACGGTCATCGTCACCGAAGAGGAAGACCTCGTCGGGCGTCTGCAGAAGATCACCGACGGCCGCGGCGTCGAGGTGGTGCTCGACGCTTGCGGCGGCTCGCAGATGAAACTGCTCGGCGATGTGATCGCCCCGCTGGGCAAACTGATTCTCTACGGCATGAACGGCGGTAACGAGACGGCGTTCCCTGCCTGCGCGGCGTTCAAGAAGAACTTCAAGTTCTTCCTGCACTGCCTGTGCGATTTCACCGGCCAGCCGGAGCTGGGCATCGAGCAGAAGCGCGAAGCCGTCGAGCGCGCGCTGCAGCACATCAACCAGCTGACCGCCGACGGGCTGATCACGCCGCAGCTCGACCGACAGTTTCGCTTCGAGCAGGTCGTCGAGGCCCACCGCTACGTGGAGAGCGGCGTGCCGCGCGGCCGCGTCGTGCTGACGCTGTAACAGGCCCTCTCATCGCGGCGTAGAAACTTTTCCACTGCACGCCAAGTCCTCCGAAGACAGGTTACTCACCTTGACGGAGGATTTTTCATGGCCGACAACCAGACTTTGCCGCCGCAGCAGCAACCCGAACCCGGCAAGGAAGGGCTGATGCATCCGAGCCCGGAATACCGTGGCGAGGACTACAAGGCCGCCGGCAAGCTCGCTGGCAAGGTGGCGATCATCACCGGCGGCGACAGTGGCATCGGCCGCTCGGTGGCGGTGCTGTTCGCCCGCGAGGGCGCGGATGTGGCGATTCTCTACCTCGATCAGCATCAGGACGCCGAAGAAACCCGCCGCGTGATCGAACGCTACGGCCGCCGCTGCCTGACCTTTGCCGGCGACGTCGCCGAGAAGGATGTCTGTCGCCGGGTGGTCGACGAGACACTGGCGCAGCTGGGCCGGCTCGACATTCTGGTCAACAACGCCGCCGAGCAGCACCCACAGGAACGCTTCGAGGACGTCAGCCAGCAACAGTGGGAAAAGACCTTCCGCACCAACGTGTTCGGCATGTTCCAGATGACCCAGGCCGCGCTGCCACTCCTGCGCGAAGGTGCCGCGATCATCAATACCACCTCGGTGACGGCCTACAAGGGCAACCCGATGCTGATCGACTATTCCTCCACCAAGGGTGCCATCGTCGGTTTCACCCGGGCGCTGGCCATGCACCTGGCCGAGCGCGGTATCCGTGTCAACGGCGTGGCACCGGGGCCGATCTGGACGCCGTTGATTCCGTCGACGTTCGATGCGGACAAGGTTGCCGAATTCGGCAGCAACGTGCCGATGAAGCGCCCCGGCCAGCCGGAGGAAGTCGCGCCGGCCTATGTTTACTTGGCCAGCAGCGACTCGTCCTACGTCAGCGGGCAGGTGCTGCACGTCAACGGCGGCACGGTGGTCAACGGCTGACCGTTCAAACTCGGGAGAAACGCCATGCCTCGCACGATCTGGAAAGGTGCCGTCAGTTTCGGTCTGGTGCACATCCCGGTGGCACTGGTGCCGGCCACCACGCGCACCGGCATCGATTTCGACTGGCTGGACAAGCGCAGCATGGACCGCGTCGGCTACAAGCGCATCAACAAGACCACCGGCGAGGACATCGACAGCGATGACATCGTCAAAGGCATCGAGTACGAGAAAGGCCACTACATCGTGCTCAGCGACGACGAGATCAAGGCCGCACACCCCAAGGCGACGCAGACGGTGGACATCGTCGCCTTCGTCGACGCCAAGGACATTTCCTTTCTCTACATCGACACGCCGTATTACCTGACGCCCGACCGGCGCGGCGAGAAGGTCTACGCGCTGCTGCGCGAGACGCTGATCCAGACCGGCAAGGTCGGCATTGCCAACGTGGTGCTGCGCAACAAGCAGCACCTGGCGGTGGTGATGCCGCTGGGCAAGGCGCTGGTGATGAATACGCTGCGTTGGGCCGACGAGGTGCGTGGCGTGGAATATCTGGAACTGAAGGACGAAGCGCTCGATCCCGAGTTGGCCGAGCGCGAACTGGAGATGGCCAAACGGCTGGTCGAGGACATGAGCGAGCAGTGGAAGCCCGAACAGTACAAGGACACCTTCCAGAACCAGATCATGGATCTGGTGGAGAAGAAGGCCCGCGAAGGCAAGCTCGAAGCCGTCGGCGGGCCGGAGGAGGCCGTGGACCGGCGTGGGGCGGACGTCATCGACCTCACCGAACTGCTCAAGCGCAGCCTGGCTGCCAAACCGGGCAAGGCACGCGCAGCAGCGGATGACGCCGAGGACGGTGCTGGCGAAGGTGAGAAGCCGTCCGCCAAGGCCAAGCCGTCGAGCAAGGCCAAGCCGAAGAGCACCACCTCCCGCGCGAGCAAATCCGCTGCAAGCGAGCCGCGCAAAACCACACCCCGCAAGAAGGCCGGATGACGGCCGGCATGCGCGCGCCGCGCAAGAGTACGGGCCGCCCGCAGGTCGGCGGCGTGGGCATCAGCAGTGCGCAGCGGGTCATCGATGCCGCCAGTGGCGTCAGCAAGCGCGAGCTGGCCGAGTATTACCTCGGCGTTGCCGAATGGCTGCTGCCGCAGCTCAGGGGGCGGCCGCTGTCGTTGGTGCGTGCGCCGGAGGGCCTTGCCGGAGAAACCTTCTTCCAGCGCCACTGCGGGCGGCTGAAGATGCCGCACATGCGCCTGCTCGACCGCGCGCTCGATCCTGAGCATGCGCGGCTGATGCAGGCCGACAGCATCACGGCGGTGGTCGAAGCGGTGCAGATGGGCAGCATCGAATTCCACACCTGGAACGCCCGCAGCGACCGCATCGAACGACCCGATCGGGTGATTTTCGATCTCGACCCCGATCCGGCGTTGCCTTGGTCGAGCATGGTCGAAGCAACCGAACTGACGCTGCAGCTGCTCGACACGCTCTGCCTGCGGGCGTTCATCAAGACCAGCGGCGGGCGCGGCATGCACGTGGTGGTGCCGATCGACCGCCGGCATGACTGGGAGCGGGTGCGGCAGTTCGCCCGCGCGGTCAGTGAGCGTCTGGCGCACGAGGCGCCGACGCTGATCGTCGACAAGATGGGACCACAGAACCGCGTCGGTCGAATCTTCGTCGATTACCTGCGTAACCAGAAGGGCGCCAGCACCGTGGCCGCCTATTCAGCGCGGGCGCGGCCGGGGCTCGCGGTTTCGGTACCGTTGCAGCGCGCCGAGCTGGCGCTTATCGATGACGCGAATCAGTGGCACATCCGCAATCTCGCCGAGCGCCTGGCGACACTCGCCGACGATCCCTGGGCGGATTACCGCTCGACCCGCCAGAACCTCGCGGCCGCGCTTGGGCAGCTGCCCGGCGTCTAGCAGGCGGCTGCCGCACCCCGCTCGCGACGGCCGCAAGCACGAGACCTAACTGGGCTGCTGGTCGTCCGGGTCGGCGACGGTCTGGCCGCCATAGGGCGAGCCCGGCTTGTTCTCGTCCAGCTCGTCGGGGCAGGGCACCTGCGGGACATCGCCGGGCTTGTCGTGGACTACCGGATCGGGTTGCGGAATATCGGGGCGTGCGTGGGTCATGGAAGTCCTCCTGGCGGATGGCTGCTGAACGAGCATAGCCATAGCGATGGAGGTGGCGGGCATCCGGTGGTTCCAGCCGGTCATCGCCAGGCAGGGGATGCGCGACGGGCGGGCGCTGCCGTTGGTAGCGCAGGGCCGCGCGGCCTGAACTTTTCCGCCCGGCCTCGGCTCGGAAGAAGGGAGTCCGCGTCATGCGGACGGTCCTTTGCGGCCACCCGTGCAGCCGACTGCCTTGCGCCTGTCGGCTGTCGCGTGCCGCAACGCAACGCACAGGAGCCCGCCGATGACCGATGCACACGCCCTTCACCCGCGCCTCGAAGAAGCCCTGCAGATGGGGCGTATCGCCATCGAATCCACCGAGCCGGTGGTGGAGAACGGCCGGTTCGCGGCCAAGGCGATCATCGGCCAGCCGGTGACGGTGACCAGCCGCATCTTCGCCGATGGCCACGACCAGCTGGCCGCCTCGGTGTGCTGGCGGGCACGTGGCGAGGAGAGCTGGCGGCGGGCGCGCCTGAAGCTGCTGGGTAACGATCATTGGTCCGGTCAGTTCACGGCGACCCAGGTGGCGGCGCACGAATTTCGCATCGAAGCCTGGTGGGATGTGTTCGAGAGCTATCGCTACGAACTGTCGAAGAAACACGCGGCCGGCGTGCCGATCGGCGTGGAGCTGGAAGAAGGGCGGTTGCACCTGCAGCGTGCGGCCGAGCGTGCGCAGGGCGAAACCCGCGCGATGCTCGACGACCTGCTGCATCGTCTGCAGATGGCTCATCTGGAGGACGAGCGGGTTTCGCTGTTGCTCGCGCAGGAGACGGCCGCGGTCATGGCCGATGCCGACCCGCGCGAGCATTGCAGCCACAGCCCGATCTTTGCGCTGGAGGTGGAGCGTACGCGCGCGCAGTTCGCCAGCTGGTACGAGCTGTTCCCGCGTTCGGAAACCGACGACCCCAACCGCCACGGCACCCTGCGCGATGTGATCAAGCGCCTGCCGGCGATCCGCGACATGGGGTTCGACGTGCTGTATTTCCCGCCGATCCACCCCATCGGCCGCTCCTTCCGCAAAGGACCGAACAACAGCCTGGAGGCCGGCCCGAACGATCCCGGCAGCCCCTACGCCATCGGCAGCGAGGACGGGGGCCACGATGCCATCCACCCGCAGCTCGGCACCCACGAGGACTTCCGCGCGCTGGTCGCCGCGGCGGCCGAGCACGGCCTGGAGATCGCGCTGGACTTCGCCATCCAGTGTTCCCAGGACCACCCCTGGCTCAAGGAGCATCCCGGCTGGTTCTCCTGGCGCCCGGACGGCACCATCAAGTACGCCGAGAACCCGCCCAAGAAGTACCAGGACATCGTCAACGTCGATTTCTATGCCGAAGACGCCATGCCCGGTCTCTGGATCGCCCTGCGCGACGTGGTCTGGCACTGGGTGGAGCAGGGCGTGAAGATTTTTCGCGTGGACAACCCGCACACCAAGCCGCTGCCGTTCTGGGAATGGCTGATCGCCGATATCCGCGAGCGCGACGCGGACGTGATGTTCCTCTCCGAGGCGTTCACCCGTCCGGCGATGATGGCGCGCCTGGGCAAGGTCGGCTTCAGCCAGAGTTACACCTATTTCACCTGGCGCAACAGCAAGGCGGAGCTTTCCGAGTACTTTAGCGAACTCAACGAAGCGCCGCTGCGCGACTGCTACCGGCCGAACTTCTTCGTCAACACGCCGGACATCAATCCGTTCTTCCTGCAGGACTCCGGCCGCGCCGGTTTTCTCATCCGCGCGGCACTGGCGACCATGGGCTCCGGACTGTGGGGCATGTATTCCGGCTTCGAGCTGTGCGAGGCGGCGGCGATCCCCGGCAAGGAGGAATACCTGGATTCGGAGAAGTACCAGATCCGTCCGCGCGACTACCACGCACCCGGCAACATCGTCGCCGAGATCGCCCAGCTCAACCGCATCCGCCGGCAGAACCCGGCGCTGCAGACGCACCTGGGCTTCCAGCCCTACCTGGCGTGGAACGACAACATCTTCTACTTCGGCAAACGCACCGAGGACCGCAGCAATTTCATCCTGGTCGCCATCAGTCTCGACCCGCATCACCCGCAGGAAGCGCACTTCGAGCTGCCGTTATGGGAGCTGGGCCTGCGCGACGATGCCCATACCCAGGGTGAGGACCTGATGAACGGCCACCGCTGGACCTGGTACGGCAAGACCCAGTGGATGCGTATCGATCCGGCACATCTGCCGTTCGGGATCTGGCGGTTGACCGCCGCGCCCGTCGATCCGGACCTCAAGTGACGACTCAAGAGAGCTCATCAAGTGCTTTAGAAACAGACACATATCGATCAAATCGAATGTCGCTTCGAGCGACTGACGCCCGCGCGGCAACATTGCCCGGGGCACAGCGGTACGAGGACCGAAAGACATGGCCAAAGCCCGCAAACCCGCCGCCTTTATCAAGGACCCGCTCTGGTACAAGGACGCGGTGGTCTATCAGGTGCACCTGAAGTCGTTCTTCGACTCCAACAACGATGGCGTCGGCGACTTCGCCGGGCTGATCGAGAAGCTCGACTACATCGCCGATCTGGGCGTCAACACCATCTGGCTGCTGCCGTTCTACCCCTCGCCGCGGCGCGACGACGGCTATGACATCGCCGAATACCGCGGCGTGCATCCGGACTACGGCGACATGGCCGACGCTCGCCGCTTCATCGCCGAGGCCCACAAGCGCGGGCTGCGGGTGATCACCGAGCTGGTCATCAACCACACCTCGGACCAGCACCCGTGGTTCCAGCGGGCGCGCAAGGCGAAGAAGGGCTCGGCGGCGCGCAATTTCTACGTGTGGTCCGACACCGACGACAAATACCAGGGCACGCGGATCATCTTCCTCGATACCGAGAAGTCCAACTGGACCTGGGACCCGGTCGCCCAGCAGTACTACTGGCACCGCTTCTATTCGCACCAGCCGGACCTGAACTTCGACAACCCGCAGGTGATGAAGGCGGTCATCGGCGTGATGCGCTACTGGCTGGACATGGGCATCGACGGTCTGCGGCTGGATGCCATTCCCTATCTGGTCGAGCGCGACGGCACCAATAACGAGAACCTGCCGGAGACCCATGCGGTACTCAAGGCGATTCGCGCGGAGATCGACGCCAACTACCCCGACCGCATGCTGCTGGCCGAAGCCAATCAGTGGCCGGAAGACACCCAGTTGTACTTCGGCGGCGAGAACGGTGGTCCCGGCGACGAGTGCCACATGGCCTTTCACTTCCCACTGATGCCACGCATGTACATGGCCATCGCCCAGGAGGATCGCTTCCCGATCACCGACATCCTGCGCCAGACGCCGGATATTCCGGACAACTGCCAGTGGGCGATCTTCCTGCGCAACCACGACGAGCTGACGCTGGAGATGGTGACCGACCGCGAGCGCGACTACCTGTGGAACTACTACGCCTCGGACACTCGCGCACGTATCAACCTGGGCATCCGTCGCCGGCTGGCGCCGTTGCTGGAGCGCGACCGGCGGCGCATCGAGCTGCTCAACAGCCTGTTGCTGTCGATGCCGGGTACGCCGGTGATCTATTACGGCGACGAGATCGGCATGGGCGACAACATCTTCCTCGGCGACCGCGACGGCGTCCGCACGCCGATGCAGTGGTCCGTGGACCGCAACGGCGGCTTCTCCCGCGCCGATCAGCCCAGGCTGGTACTGCCGCCGATCATGGACCCGCTCTACGGCTACTACACCATCAACGTCGAGGCGCAGCAGCGCGATCCGCACTCGCTGCTCAACTGGACTCGGCGCATGCTCGCCATCCGCAAGCAGTTCAAGGCCTTCGGCCGCGGCACGCTGAAGATGCTGGCGCCGAGCAACCGGCGCATCCTCGCCTATCTACGCGAGTTCCCCGGGCCGGACGGGCAGACCGAGCAGATATTCTGCGTTGCCAATCTGTCGCGCTCGGCGCAGGCGGCGGAACTGGAGATGTCGCAGTACGCCGGCATGGTGCCGGTGGAGATGCTTGGCGGCAGCGCCTTCCCGCCCATCGGCCAGTTGCCGTACCTGCTGACGCTGCCGCCCTACGGCTTCTACTGGTTCCAGCTGGCGGCCACGCATCAGATGCCGAGTTGGCACCAGGCGCCGGTGGACGTCATGCCCGACTTCCAGACCCTGGTGTTCCAGCGCCTGGACACGCTCAGCGGCAGTAACAGACGCATCCTCGAGAACGAATCGCTGCGAACTTACCTGCCCAAACGGCGCTGGTTCGCCAGCAAGGATGCGGCCATAGACTCGATCCAGATCTGCTACGCGGTGCCGTTCGGCGACGCGCAGCATCCGCTGCTGCTGAGCGAAATCGCCGTGCAGAGCGCCGGCCGCAGCGAGCGCTACCAGCTGCCGCTGGGCTATCTCGCCGAAGCGGATTTCGGTACCGCGCTACCGCAGCAACTGGCGATTGCGCGTGCGCGGCGCGGACCGCAGGTCGGCCTGCTGACCGACGCCTTTACCCTCGAACCCTTCGTGCACGGTGTCATCCAGAGCCTGCGCGAAGGCCGTGTGCTGGCCTGCGGCGACGGGGAAATTCGCTTCGAGGCCATGCCGCAATTGGCGCACGTCAGCGTCCCGGCCGATGCCGAGGTGCGCTACCTGTCCAGCGAGCAGTCCAACAGCTCGGCGATCATCGGCAACGCCATGATGCTCAAGCTGTTGCGCCGGGTTTCCCCGGGCGTCCACCCGGAGCTAGAGATGGGGCGCTTCCTTACCGCGCAGGGTTTCACCCACATCTCGGCGATGCTCGGACAGGTCAACCGCGTCGATGCACGTGGCGAGCTGCATGCGCTGATCGTCGTGCAGCGTTATCTGGACAACCAGGGCGATGCTTGGGAATGGACGATCAACACCCTCGACCGTGCGGTGCGCGATCAGCTGGGCGGCGGTGTTTCCGAGCACGAGAACCAGTTCAGCGCGCTCGGCGAGCTGGAGGCCTTCAACCGCCTGCTTGGCCGGCGCCTGGGCGAAATGCACCGAGTGCTCGCCAGTGACACCGACAACCCCGATTTCGCCCGCGAAAGCACCGTCGAACGCCACGTGCAGGAAACGACCGAGGCCGTGACCGCGCAGCTGGAGCGCGCGCTGAGTCTGCTAGGCGAGCATCGCGCTACCCTGGAGCGCAAGGATGCCGCGCTGGTCGAGCAGCTGCTGACGCAGCGCGAGCAGCTGATCGCACAAGTGCAATCTCTGGCTGCTAGAACGCTGGGTGGCCTGCGCACCCGCGTACACGGTGACCTGCATCTGGGACAGATTCTGGTGGCACATGGCGATGCCTATTTCATCGACTTCGAGGGCGAACCGGCGCGGCCGCTGGAGCAGCGACGCGCCAAGCTCAGCCCATTCAAGGATGTCGCCGGCGTGCTGCGCTCGTTTGACTACGCCGCCGCGATGACCATTCGCAACGCTCAGGTCAGCGACAGCTCCGCCGAGGCCGACCTGGCCCGCCGCACGATTGCCGAAAACTACCGGCAGAGCGCGCACCGAGTGTTTCTTGACGCCTATCAACAGGCAACCGCCGACCTGCCGCACGCCTGGCGCGAGGCTGATGGCGCCGCCGCCCTGGCATTGTTCAGCCTGGACAAGACGGCCTATGAAGTGGCCTACGAAGCAGAGAATCGCCCGGCCTGGCTGCCCGTCCCGTTGCAGGGGCTGGCCGCGCTGGCCCAACAGCTTTCCAGTGGAGGTTCCCAATGAGTAATCGTCCGGCCGTGGTCATGCCCGGAGAAAACCTGCTGCCCAGCGATGCCGACGTGGATGCGCTGGTGCGTGCCGAACACGGCGATCCGTTCGCAATTCTCGGGCCGCACGCCGACGGCGACGGTCTGGTCATTCGTGCCTATCTGCCGAATGCGCTGGGCGTCGAGGTGCTGGATCGCTCCGGTGCCAACGCGCTGGGCAGCATGGAGCAGGGGCAGGTCCCGGGCTTCTTCGTCACCCGCCTGCTGCATCCGCAGCCATACCTGCTGCGCATCCGCTGGGCTGGCGGCGAGCAGATCACCGAAGACCCGTACAGCTTCGGTCCGCAGCTGGGCGAGATCGACATGCATCTGTTCTCCGAAGGCAACCACCGCGAGATCGGCCGGGTGTTCGGTTCCCAGGTGGTGGAGGTCGATGGCGTAGCTGGCGTGCGCTTTGCGGTATGGGCGCCGAATGCGCGACGCGTCTCGGTGGTGGGCGATTTCAACGGCTGGGACGGGCGCCGTCATCCGATGCGGCTGCGATTCCCTTCGGGGGTGTGGGAGCTGTTCATCCCGCGGCTGCAGCCGGGCGATGCCTACAAGTACGAGATTCTCGGTCCGCAGGGCGTGCTGCCGCTCAAGGCCGACCCGGTGGCGCTGGCCACCGAGCACCCGCCGGGTACCGCTTCGGTGGTCGCGCGGCCACTGGAGTACCAATGGCGCGACGCCGACTGGCTGCAACGGCGAAAGGCGCTGCAGGCCTACGATGCGCCGATGAGCATTTACGAGCTGCATGCCGGCTCGTGGCAGCGCGCGGACGACGACCGCCTGTATGACTGGCACGAGCTGGCCGAGCGACTGATTCCCTACGTGGTCGAGATGGGCTTCACCCATATCGAACTGATGCCGATCATGGAACACCCATTCGGCGGTTCCTGGGGTTACCAGCCGCTGTCGCAATTCGCCCCCAGCGCGCGCTACGGCACGGCGCACGATTTCGCCACCTTCGTCGATGCCTGCCACCAGGCGGGGATCGGTGTGATCCTCGACTGGGTGCCGGCGCATTTCCCGACCGATGCCCACGGTCTGGGCGACTTCGACGGCACCTCGCTGTATGAGTACGACCATCCGTTCGAGGGCTTCCACCAGGACTGGGACACCTACATCTACAACCTCGGCCGCACCGAGGTGCATGGCTTCATGCTGGCCTCGGCGCTGCACTGGCTGCGCGAATTCCACGTCGATGCACTGCGCGTGGATGCGGTCGCCTCGATGCTGTACCGCGACTACTCGCGCAAGGACGGCGAGTGGATTCCCAACCGCCACGGCGGCCGAGAGAACCTGGAGGCGATCGACTTTCTTCGTCACCTGAACGACGTGGTCGCCAGCGAAACGCCCGGTGCACTGGTGATCGCCGAGGAGTCCACCGCCTTCCCGGGCGTCAGCAAGCCGACCAGCGAAGGCGGGCTCGGCTTCTCCTACAAATGGAACATGGGTTGGATGCACGACACGCTCAAATACATCCAGGAAGACCCGGTTCATCGCCGGTACCACCACGACAAGATGACCTTCGGCATGATCTATGCCTACTCCGAGTACTTCGTACTGCCGATCTCCCATGACGAGGTGGTGCACGGCAAGGGCTCGCTGATCGACAAGATGCCGGGGGATCGCTGGCAGAAGTTTGCCAACCTGCGTGCGTACCTGAGCTTCATGTGGACGCATCCGGGCAAGAAGCTGCTGTTCATGGGCAGCGAATTCGGCCAGTGGCGCGAATGGAATCACGACCGCGAGCTGGACTGGTTTCTGCTCGAGGAGCCAGACCACCGGGGCGCGCAGCATCTGGTACGCGATCTGAACCGGCTGTATCGCACGGAACCGGCGCTGCATCAGCTCGACAGCGACCCGCGTGGGTTCCAGTGGCTAATCGGCGATGACCGCGGTAACAGCGTGCTCGCCTGGTTGCGCCGCGATGCCGAGGGCCGTCCGCTGCTGGTGATCGGCAACTTCACCCCGGTGGTGCGCGAGGGCTATCGCGTAGGTGTGCCGCAAGAGGGGCGCTGGCAGGAAATCTTCAATAGCGATGCCCAATGCTATGGCGGCTCCAACGTCGGTAATGGCGGCGGCATTCTTGCCGAAGGCACGCCGGCGCACGGCGAACAGTACTCGCTGCAGCTGACGCTGCCACCGCTCGGCGTGGTCATCCTGCGCCCGCTGGGCTGAGAAGAATCAGCCCAGCAGGCGCTGGGCAATGAACGGCCCCTCGCGCAACAACGCGCTGTACACCTGCACCAGTCGTGCGCCGGCCGCCAGCCGGGCCTGCAGGTGCGCGGCGGTCTGTATCCCGCCGACGGACATCAGTGCGAGCGCGCCGCCGCAGAGTTGGTGCAACTGCTCGATCTCCCGGCAGGCCAGCAATTGCTGGGCATCGTCCTGCCAGCTGCGATAACGCTCGGCCGTGGCTGGTGGGCCGGGGTCGTGGGCGGCAAGCAGACCGTCGAATCCGAGTTCCAGCAACACTTCGGCCAGCGCCATCGGTACCTGGCCGGGCAGGCTGCGTAGCTTCACCGCCAGCGGCACGCGACGGCTGCCACAGCTATTCAATGCATGCGCGCGAGTGCGCAGCGCGCGTAACAGCTTGATCAGCTGCGCACGGCGCTCGTCGACCAGCAGCGGCGCGCTGAGCGGGCTGATGAGGTTCAGCATCAGGTAATCGGTCTGCGCCCAGGCAAGCGTCAGAGCGGCGCACAGCTCTGCCGTCGAGCGGGTTGGGTCAAGACTCAGATTGAGGCCCACCAGGGCGCGTCCGTTAACGTTGGGTGGGCGCATCCCGAACAGCTCGACCGAGGTGCAGCTGCCGACTTCGGTGAAGCCAAAGCCCAGACGGCCGGCGCGCCGACCGAGCCGGCCGCAGCGGTCGAATCCGGCGGCGATGCCCACGGGTGACGGGAAGCGCAAGCCCATGGCATCCACCGCTTGCGCACCACTGCGCATCGCCGGGAGATAGCTGGCGGCGCAGGCCAGCTGCAGTGCCAACCGCTGGCCCAGCCGACGCAGGGTCATGTCGCGCTCAGCCATGTTCACGCTCGAAACGTTGCAGGAAGGTGACCAACCGCTCGACGCCCGCCAGCGGCATGGCGTTGTACAGGCTGGCTCGCAGACTGCCGATGGCCGCGTGGCCGGCCAGATGATGCAGCCCGGCCCGCTCGGCCTCGGCGAGCAGCAGCGGCAGCAATGCCGGCTCACGCAGCTCGAAACAGACGTTCACGGTCGAGCGATCCTCCTTGCGCGGGCGGCAGTGGTACAGCTCACTGCGGTCGAGGCAGGCGTACAGTCGCTGGCTCTTTTCCCGGCAGTTCGCTGCCATTGTGGAGAGACCGCCGTTCGCGGCGATCCAGCGCAGCATCAGCGCGGCGACGTAGAGGGCGAAGGTCGGCGGTGTGTTGAAGCGGCTCTGCTGCTCCGCCTGCACCGCATAGCTGAATGCCGCAGGCAGCCCGGCCGATGGCGGACGCAGCAGGTCGTCGCGGACGATGATCAGGCACAGCCCGGCGACACCGATGTTCTTCTGCGCGCTGGCGTAGATCAGCCCGAAGCGCTCGATGGGAACGGGGCGGGTAAGGAAATCCGAGGTCATGTCCGCCACCAGCGGTACCGACAGTTGCGGGAAGTCGTGCAGCTGCAGGCCGTTGCCGGTTTCGTTGCTGGTGAGGTGGCAGTAGCCGGCGTTGGGGTCGAGCTGCCAGGTCTCGACAGCGGGCAGGGCGGTGAAGCCGTCCGCCGCACCGCTCGCCACCACGTTCACCGGCCCATGCCGGCGTGCCTCGGTGATGGCCTTGCGTGCCCAGTGGCCGCTTTCCAGGTAGTCGGCTCGCTGTCCGGGTCGCAGCAGATTGAGCGGCAGCAGGCCGAACTGCGCCGAGGCGCCGCCCTGCATGAACAACACACGATAGTTGGCGGGAATCGCCAGCAACGCGCGCAGGACCTGCTCGGTGTCGCTCATCAATCGCTTGTAGGCAGTGCTGGTGAACGGTTGTTCCAGCAGGGAGAAGCCGCTGCCTTGCCAGTCCGGCAGCTCCTCGTGGATCTGGCTCAGCACCTCGCGCGGCAGTTGCGCCGGACCGGCGGCGAAGCTGTAGCGCTCGGCCTGTTCAGAAAAGATGCAGGCCATGACCGCCGGCTGCCATCAGAAATAGCAGGGGAAACGAGAGGATGGTGTTGCTGCGCGAGGACAGGAAGGTAATCCGTGAGCAGCGCACGCGCTCCTCCAGCGTCGCCGGGACGAAGCCGAGCAGTTTCTTCTGATGCGGCCAGAGCACCAGCCAGAGATTCAGCACCATCGCCGTGCCGATCCACGCACCGAGGCCGATGGCTGCCAGCGGTCCTTGCAGTAGCAGCGCGTCGACCAGCCAGCCGCGCTGCCAGAGCATGAACATCCCCGATGCCCAGACGACCAGCGAGGCATAGCGGAAGATGCCGTGCTCGCGCTTCATCCGCGCCTCCAGATCGCGGTTCAGCGTGGCGGTGTCGATGCCGTTCTGTAGCGGCACGAAGCGCGGGTTCTGGATGAAGTTGGCGTAGTTGTGACCGACCCACACCAGCGCGAACAGGAGGTGTGCATAACGGGCCAGCACATCGAAGACGGACAGTTGCATCGCCGCCTCCTAGATCAGCACGCGCAGCAGCAGATAGCAGCCGAGCGTCAGCGCGAGGCCCGCGCTGACGGTGCCGCCGAACGAGTCATGGGGCAATTTCAAGTTCCACCCCCTGGCTGGCCTGCCGGGCGATCAGCGTGCCTTGCGAGCGTGTGGCGTCCTGCGCCAGCGCGACGGCCTGCTGGATCAGTTGATGATGCGGCGACTTGCTGCATGCCGGATCGGTGTTGGCACCGTTGCCGGTGAGCAGCAAGGCCTGGCAACGACAGCCGCCGAAGTCCTTTTCCTTCTCGTCGCAGCTGCGGCACGGCTCGGGCATCCAGGCGTCGCCGCGGTAAAGGTTGAATACCGGCGAGTCGTGCCAGATCTCTTCCAGGCGCTGCTGGCGCACGTTGGGGAAGGTCAGGTTCTTGAAGTTGGTGGCCTGCGAGCAGGGCAGCACATCGCCGTTCGGCGCCACGGTGACGTGGATCGCGCCCCAGCCGTTCATGCAGGCCTTGGGCCTGCCTTCGTAGTAGTCGGGGATGACGAAGAAGATCGTCAGCCGATCGCCGTAACGCTCGCGCGCGCGCTGCACCTGATCCTCGGCGCGTTGCAGCTCGGCGTGGGTTGGCATCAGTGCGTCGCGGTTGAGCAGCGCCCAGTTGTAGTACTGCACGTTGGCCAGCTCGAGATACTCGACGCCCAGCTCGACGGCAAAATCGATGATGTCCGGTATCTGGCTGATGTTCTGCCGGGTGATCGGTACGTTCAGCACCATCGGGAAGTCCAGCGACTTGATCAGCCGCGCCATGCCGAGCTTGCGCTCCCAGGCATCGACGCCGGCCAGCTCGCGCGCCACGTTACGGTCGGTGGACTGGAAGCCCAGCTGGATATGGCGCAGGCCAGCATCCTTCAGGGCGCGCAGGCGCGCTTCGGTCAGACCGATGCCGGAGGTGATCAGGTTGGTGTAGTAGCCCATGCGGTCGGCTTCGGCGACCAGTGTTTCGAGGTCCTTGCGCAAGGTCGGTTCGCCGCCGGAGAAGCCGATCTGCATGGCGCCCATCGCGCGGGCCTGGGCCATCACGTCGATCCATTCGGCGGTGCTCAGCTCATGCGGGCGGTAGTCGGCGAAGTTGCGCGGGTTGCTGCAGAACACGCACTGCAGCGGGCATTGGTAGGTCAGCTCCAGCAGCAGCCAGACCGGATTGCCGCTGCCATCAAGCCTTAGCTCGGATCCAGCCTTTGCCATGGGACACCTCCAGGAAATTCAGTACGCCCTTGCCGATCGCGTCGATATCGGATGCGTGGTAATCGCGGCCCAGCTGCTCGATCAGCTCGGCGACGCTGGTCTTGCCGTCGCAGCGCTTGAGGATGTCGCCGCCGGTGGCGTTGAGCTTGACGATGCCCTCGGGGTAGAGCAGCACGTGGGCCTGCTGTGACTCCTCCCAGCGGAACAGGAACGGTGGGCGAATCTCGTAGCGGGTCGTCGGCAGTATGTTTGTTGTTGTCATGACCATTTCCTCGCAAACCGGGGCGATCGCGATCGCCCCGGCCACAGGCTCAGCGCACGTAGACGTACGCGGTAACTTCGAAGCCCAGACGCAGATCGCAGAAATCGGGATTGATCCACTGCATGGCAAATCTCCTCAGGTTGTTATGGGGACAGGATGTCGCAGCTCGAAATTAGGGTGCTTTGCGGGGGTGACTAATAGGACTTTCGGGTTGGTTTTGCGGGCATTTGGTCGAGCTTTCCTTGCGTTTGGAAAATATTCTCGGTGTGGTGCGGCATCCTTGTTCGTGGTCAATTTCGTGGTCGGGAGGAGGGCTAAAATGCCCGGTTTTTTCGTGCGGTTAGGCGGCTAGTGGCTGCGCCCAAATTAGCGCGACGCCCCGTAAACCGCGTGCTGCAGCATCGTTGGCATCTAATACCAAATGAGGAGGGCTCCGCTGCCATGGGTGCATACCGGGGGCGGGAGGGCACTGCCTAAGATCGGTCCCATGCCCTGAGCCATGTCTGGCGCAGGCTCCACAAGCAGAAGAGAGAGGCCCAACATGATCTACGCCCAACCCGGTACTCCAGGCGCCGTCATTTCCTTCAAGCCGCGCTACGGCAACTACATCGGCGGCGAATTCGTGCCGCCGGTCAAGGGGGAGTATTTCGTCAACACCTCGCCGGTGAACGGTGAAGTGATCGCCGAGTTCCCGCGTTCGGGCGCCGAAGACGTGGAGCGTGCGCTGGACGCTGCCCATGCCGCCGCCGATGCCTGGGGCAAGACCTCGGTGCAGGACCGTGCGCTGATCCTGCTGAAGATCGCCGATCGCATCGAAGCCAACCTGGAAAAGCTCGCCGTCGCCGAAACCTGGGACAACGGCAAGGCCGTGCGCGAAACCCTGAACGCCGACGTGCCGCTGGCGGCCGACCACTTCCGCTACTTCGCCGGCTGCATCCGTGCGCAGGAAGGCAGCGCCGCCGAGATCAACGAGCACACCGCCGCCTACCATTTCCACGAGCCGCTGGGCGTGGTCGGTCAGATCATTCCGTGGAACTTCCCGCTGCTGATGGCCGCCTGGAAACTCGCACCGGCCCTGGCTGCCGGTAACTGCATCGTGCTCAAGCCGGCCGAGCAGACCCCGCTGTCGATCATGGTGTTCATCGAAGTGGTCGGCGATCTGCTGCCGCCGGGCGTGCTGAACATCGTCCAGGGCTTCGGTCGCGAAGCCGGTCAGGCGCTGGCCACCAGCACCCGCATCGCCAAGATCGCCTTCACCGGCTCGACCCCGGTTGGCGCGCACATCATGCGTTGCGCGGCCGAAAACATCATTCCGAGTACCGTCGAGCTGGGCGGCAAGAGCCCGAACATCTTCTTCGAAGACATCATGAATGCCGAGCCGGCGTTCATCGAGAAGGCTGCCGAAGGCCTGGTACTGGCGTTCTTCAACCAGGGCGAGGTGTGCACCTGCCCGTCGCGCGCGGTGATTCAGGAGTCGATCTTCGAGCCCTTCATGGAAGTGGTGATGAAGAAGATCAAGGCGATCAAGCGCGGCAATCCGCTGGATACCGACACCATGGTCGGCGCTCAGGCCTCCGAGCAACAGTTCGACAAGATTCTGTCCTACATGGACATCGCCCAGCAGGAAGGCGCGCAGATCCTCACCGGCGGCGCCGCGGAGAAGCTCGAAGGCGGTCTGGCCAGCGGTTACTACGTGCAGCCGACCCTGATCAAAGGCCACAACAAGATGCGCGTGTTCCAGGAGGAAATCTTCGGGCCGGTGGTGGCCGTCACCACCTTCAAGGACGAAGCCGAAGCACTGGCGATCGCCAACGACACCGAGTTCGGTCTGGGCGCCGGCGTCTGGACCCGCGACATCAACCGCGCCTACCGCATGGGCCGTGGCATCAAGGCCGGTCGCGTGTGGACCAACTGCTACCACCTCTACCCGGCGCATGCCGCGTTCGGTGGCTACAAGAAGTCCGGCGTCGGTCGCGAAACCCACAAGATGATGCTCGACCACTACCAGCAGACCAAGAACCTGCTGGTCAGCTACGACATCAATCCGCTGGGCTTCTTCTGATTGGATGGGCTCCGGCGCAGCGCGCTCCCGCCGCGCCGGTTTCTTTGCTGGCACCTTAGGGTGCAGGGTCTTTCCGGGAGTTTCTCCCTCATGTCACCCGGGTGACTCGTTCGCAACGCGGCTTTTCAGCCGCGTTTTTTTATGCGCGGCAGAAGCAGCGTTCGTCGGCAGGCCGCGTGTTCCGGGGCACTACGAAGGCAGGTTGAAATCTACTTCCAAAGTACCATTCTGCCGGTGGCGGACTGGGTGCTTAATGAGGGTGCCGGGCATTTCCGGCGCCACGTATAAGAAGAGGATCGAGCCATGTGGACCAAACCCGAATACACCGATCTGCGTATTGGTTTTGAAGTGACGATGTATTTCGCCAATCGTTGATCGTTTCCGCCCCGGCTCCGGCCGGGGCTTCGCTTTCAGGGGTAGCCCATGTTCATCCAGGTTCTCGGATCCGCTGCGGGCGGTGGTTTTCCGCAGTGGAACTGCAACTGCGCCAACTGCGCCGGTTTGCGTGCCGGCACGCTGCGGGCCCAGTCGCGCACCCAGTCGTCTATCGCCATCAGCGAGGACGGCGTCGAATGGGTGCTGTGCAACGCCTCGCCGGACATCCGCGCCCAGCTGGAAGGCTTTCCCAAACTGCAGCCCGCGCGCAAGCCGCGTGATACCGCCATCGCCGCAATCGTCCTGCTCGACAGCCAGATCGACCACACCACCGGGCTGCTGACGCTGCGCGAAGGCTGCCCGCACGAGGTCTGGTGTACCGAAATGGTCCACCAGGACCTGACCAGCGGCTTTCCGCTGTTCAACATGCTGGAGCACTGGAATGGCGGACTGAAGTGGAATCGTATCGAACTGCAGGGCAGCTTCGTCATTCCGGCGTGCCCGAACCTGCTGATCACGCCGGTTCCGCTGCGCAGCTCAGCGCCACCGTATTCGCCGCATCGCAACGATCCGCATCCGGGCGACAACATCGGCCTGTTGATCGAGGATCGGCGCAGCGGCGGCACACTGTTCTATGCGCCGGGGCTGGGGCAGATCAGCGATGGGCTGCTGGCAATCATGCGTCGCGCCGACTGCCTGCTGGTGGATGGCACGCTCTGGCGTGACGACGAAATGCGCGTGCGCGAGGTCGGCGATAAGCTCGGAACCGAGATGGGCCACCTGCCACAGAGCGGCCCGGGCGGCATGATAGAGGTGCTCGACGGGTTGCCGGCGGCACGCAAGGTGCTCATCCATATCAACAACACCAACCCGATTCTCGACGAAGACTCCGCCGAGCGGGAAATTCTCGGCGAACACGGCATCGAGGTGGCGTTCGATGGCATGAGCATCGAACTGTAGCCGCGCACGAATCGCGCTCCGAATACCGAACAGAACGATAAGAAAAAGGAATACCGCTATGACCCTGCCAGCCATGAGCCCCGCCGAATTCGAACAGGCGCTGCGCGCCAAGGGCGAGTACTACCACATCCATCATCCGTTCCACCGGGCGATGTATGCCGGCCAGGCCACGCGCGAACAAATTCAGGGCTGGGTCGCCAATCGCTTCTACTATCAGGTCTGCATTCCGGTGAAGGATGCGGCGATCATGGCCAACTGCCCGGACCGCGACACCCGCCGCGAGTGGATTCAGCGCATCATCGACCACGACGGTCGGCCCGGCGAAGAGGGCGGCATCGAGGCCTGGCTACGGCTGGCTGAAGCCGTGGGGCTGGATCGTGAGCAGGTGCTGTCGCAGGAGCTGGTGCTGCCCGGCGTGCGCTTCGCGGTGGATGCTTACGTCAACTTCGCCCGTCGCGCCAGTTGGCAGGAAGCGGCCAGCAGCTCGCTGACCGAACTGTTCGCGCCGACCATCCACCAGTCGCGACTGGATGCTTGGCCGCAGCATTACCCGTGGATCGATGCGTCCGGCTACGACTATTTCCGCAAGCGCCTGAAGGAGGCGCGCCGCGACGTCGAACATGGCCTGCGCATCACCCTGGAACACTACCGCACCCGTGAAGCCCAGGAGCGCATGCTGAACATCCTGCAGTTCAAGCTCGACGTGCTCTGGAGCATGCTGGACGCCATGAGCATGGCCTACGAGCTGGATCGTCCGCCGTACCACACGGTGACCGCCGAGCGAGTCTGGCACAAGGGCATTGCGCTGTAAGTCGCGGATCGGCTGCGTAGGGTGGAAAATGGCCACGGGGCTTTTCCACCGTAGTGAACAGTGGTGGGAAGCACTGTGCGGGCTTCCCACCCTACGGAGAATGACGATGAGCGAAAACATCCTGCTCAAGATTCCGGCCCTGCGCCGCGGCTTTCGCTTTCAGTTCGAGCCGGCGCAACAGTGCCATGTGCTGCTCTATCCCGAGGGCATGATCAAGCTCAACGACAGCGCCAGCGAGATTCTCAAGCGCGTGGACGGCGCGCGCACGGTGGGCGGCATCGTCGCGGACCTGCAGGTGAGTTTTCCGGCGGCGGAAGGTATCGCCGAAGACATCCTGGCGTTCCTGGAGGTGGCCGTTGAACGGTTCTGGATCGAGCTTCGCTAAACCCGGTTTCGAACCCGGCCCGCCGCTCTGGCTGCTGGCCGAGCTGACCTATCGCTGCCCGCTGCAGTGCCCGTATTGCTCCAACCCGCTGGATTTCGCCCGCAGCCACGAGGAGCTGAGCACCGCCGAGTGGATCGAGGTGTTTCGCCAAGCCCGCGAGATGGGCGCCGCACAGCTGGGTTTCTCCGGCGGCGAGCCACTGGTCCGCGAGGATCTGGCCGAACTGATCGGCGCGGCGCGCAAGCTGGGCTACTACACCAACCTGATTACCTCGGGCATCGGCCTGACCGAAGCGAAGATCGCCAGCTTCGCCGAGGCCGGGCTCGATCACATTCAGATCAGCTTTCAGGCCGCCGACGAGGAGGTGAACAACCTGCTGGCCGGCTCGAAGAAGGCCTTCGCCCACAAGCTGGAAATGGCCCGAGCGGTGAAGAAGCATGGCTACCCGATGGTGCTCAACTTCGTCACTCACCGGCACAACATCGACAACATCGACCAGATCATCCGCCTGTGTATCGAACTGGAAGCCGATTTCGTCGAGCTCGCCACCTGCCAGTTTTACGGCTGGGCCGAGCTGAACCGCGCCGGCCTGCTGCCGAGCAAGGAGCAGCTGGTGCGCGCCGAGCGCATCACCAATGAGTGGCGCGACAAGCTGGCCGCGGAGAACCACCCGTGCAAGCTGATCTTCGTCACCCCGGATTACTACGAGGAGCGCCCCAAGGCCTGCATGAACGGCTGGGGCAACCTGTTCCTCGACATCACCCCGGATGGCACCGCGCTGCCTTGTCACAGCGCGCGACAGCTGCCAGTGGAGTTTCCCAACGTGCGCGAGCACAGCGTCGAGTACATCTGGCGCCACTCGTTCGGCTTCAACAAGTTTCGCGGCTACGACTGGATGCCCGAGCCGTGCCGCAGCTGTGACGAGAAGGAAAAGGACTTCGGCGGTTGCCGCTGCCAGGCCTTCATGCTTACCGGCGATGCCGCCAACGCCGACCCGGTGTGCAGCAAGTCGCCACAGCACGGCAAGATTCTCGCCGCGCGTGAGCAGGCCGAACATGCGGCTCTGGGGCTCGACCAGCTGCAGCACCGCAACGAAAAGGCCTCGAAACTGATCTGCAAGATGTAGCGCCCATGAGTGAGCGTGCGACGGTTCCCTATGGCTTCTGGCCCAGCGACTGGAGCGCCGAAAGCGCCGCCGCGGCCTGCGGCGATTTCACCGAGCTGCGCGCCGGGCATAACGGGCTGTTCTGGATCGCCTACGACCCCGGCGAGGCACGCTGCAGCCTGTGGTACTGGCGCGATGGCGGTGCACGCTGCCTGACGCCGGCCGGCTACTCGCTGCGCAGCCGGGTCTACGAATACGGCGGCGGCGCCTTCTGCCTGACCGCGCAGGGCATAGCGTTCGTCAACGAGGCTGACCAGCAGATTCACCTGCAGACCTTGACGGCGGAGGGTAGCCCCAGCCCGCCAACGCCGCTGACCGCCAACGGCGCCGGTCGCTATGGCGCGCTGCACTTCGATAGCTGTAGCGCTGCGATCCTGGCGGTAGAGGAGGACCACGCACAACAGCCCGTGCGGCATCGCATCGTCAGCATTGATCTGGCCGATGGCGCACGGAGGGTTGTGGCCGAGGGCGCGGATTTCTACTCCTCGCCTGTGACGAACCGCCAGGGCGACCGATTGGCCTGGATCCAGTGGAGCCGCCCCGAGCAGCCCTGGACGTTCACCAGCCTTTGGCTCGCGGAGCGCGGTGCCGACGGCGTCTGGGGCGCGCCCCATTGCGTAGCTGGGACTGAGGGTGAGGAAGCGTTGCAGCAACCGCGCTTCTGCGCCCTCGGCGAGCTGTATTGTCTGTCCGACCGCGCAGGCGGCTGGCAACCCTGGCGCGAGCGGGCGGGGCGCCTGCAGCCCCTCGAACTGGATATGGCGGCGGATGTCGACTGCGCGCCGGCGCCCTGGGAACTGGCGACCTGCAGCTACCTGCCGCTGGCTAACGGCGGCATGCTGCTGACCCGCATGAGCGATGGTCAGGGCCTGTTGTTCGAGTACGCCGACACGGGCAGGGTGCGGCAACTGGCCAACGATTTCTCGCGCTGCCGCCAGCTAACCGCCGACGACCACCACTTCTACTGCATCGTCGGATCGCCCGCGCACACCCCGGCGGTGCTGGCGATTGCGCGAGACAGCGGCAGCGTGCGGATACTCGCCGGCGGCGTACGACCGCTGCCCGACGATGAGCTTGCGCGTCCGCAGAGCCTGTACTTTGCCACCGGAGCCGCCGCCAGCGAACGCGCACATGCGTTCTTCTATCCGCCGTGCAACGCGCACTGCATCGGGCCGGACGGCGTGCGGCCGCCGCTGCTGGTATTCGTTCACGGCGGGCCGACGTCGGCGTGCTACCCGGTCTTCGATCCGCGTATCCAGTTCTGGACGCAGCGCGGTTTTGCCGTGGTCGACGTCAACTATCGTGGCAGCAGCGGCTTCGGTCGCGCCTATCGGATGCGGCTGCGCGAGCAGTGGGGCGTGCTGGATGTCGAGGATGCATGCCAGGTGGTCGATGCGCTGGCCAGGCGCGGCTGGATCGACGCCACGCGGGCCTTCATCCGCGGGTCAAGCGCTGGCGGCTATACCGCACTCTGCGCCCTGGCCGCCGATTCGCGCTGGCGCGGCGGCGCCAGCCTGTACGGCGTCAGCGACCCGCTGGCGCTGCGGCGCGGCACCCACAAGTTCGAGGGCGACTATCTGGACTGGCTGATCGGCGACCCGTACCAGGTGCCGCAGCGCTTCCAGCAGCGCGCGCCGTTGCACAATGCGGGACGGATCGAGGCGCCGGTGATCTTCTTCCAGGGCGGCCGCGATGCCGTGGTGCTGCCCGGCCAGACCGAGTCGATGGTAGCGGCACTGCGTGCACGCGGCGTTCCGGTCGAGTACCGGCTCTATCCCGAGGAGAGGCACGGCTTTCGCCAAGCGCGCCATTTGGCTGATGCGCTGACTGGTGAATGGCGCTTTTACCAGCGGCTGTTGTAGGCGCGGGCCGGCGACGGCCGGTCGCCTTTCGGTGGATTGCTTTAGCTGAGTAATGCAGTAGGCTTGCGCCGTTGTAACAAAAAATAAAAAGGCCGCAGTCATGAGCCCGAATATCAGCCTTCAGCGTAAATTCGTATCCCCTGAAATTGTCTTCGGCGCCGGCTGTCGGCACAGCGTCGGTACCTGCGCGAGCAACTTCGGCGCGCGCAAAGTGTTGCTGGTGTCCGACCCCGGCGTGGTCGCCGCGGGCTGGGTGGCCGACGTGCAGGCCAGCCTGGAGCGCCAGGGCGTCGAGCACCACCTGTTTACCGAGGTGTCGCCGAACCCCCGTTGCGAGGAGGTGATGCTCGGCGCCGAGGCCTACCGTAACCAGGGCTGCAACGTGATCGTCGCCGTCGGTGGCGGTAGCCCGATGGATTGCGCCAAGGGCATCGGCATCGTCGTCGCTCACGGCCGCCACATCATCGAGTTCGAAGGCGTGGACACCCTGCGGATTCCCAGTCCGCCGCTGATCCTGATTCCCACCACTGCTGGCACTTCGGCGGACGTCTCGCAGTTCGTGATCATCTCCAATCAGGATGAGCGGATGAAGTTTTCCATCGTCAGCAAGGCCGCCGTGCCGGACGTCTCGCTGATCGACCCGGAAACCACCCTGAGCATGGACCCGTTCCTCTCCGCCTGTACCGGTATCGACGCGCTGGTGCATGCCATCGAGGCGTTCGTCTCCACCGGGCACGGCCCGCTGACCGATCCGCACGCGCTGGAGGCGATGCGCCTGATCAACGGCAATCTGGTGCAGATGATCAGCAACCCGGCCGACCTGGCACTGCGCGAGCAGATCATGCTCGGCAGCATGCAGGCGGGCCTGGCGTTCTCCAACGCCATTCTCGGCGCAGTGCACGCCATGTCGCACAGCCTCGGCGGTTATCTGGATCTGCCCCATGGCCTGTGTAACGCAGTGCTGGTCGAGCATGTGGTCGCGTTCAACTACGACGCCGCGCCGGACCGCTTTAAGGTGGTCGCGCAGACGCTGGGCATCGACACTCGCGGGCTGAACCACCGGCAGGTGCGCGAGCGGCTGGTCAGCCACCTGATCAGCCTCAAGCAGGCGATCGGCTTCAACGAAAGCCTTGGGCTGCACGGCGTGCGGCTGACCGACATTCCGTTCCTTTCCCACCATGCGATGCAGGACCCATGCATCCTCACCAATCCGCGCTCGTCGACACAGAGGGACGTCGAGGTCGTCTATGCCGAAGCCCTCTGACGAGCAGCAGCGGGCGCTGACCCAGCTGCTCGGCTTCGGCAGCCATTCGGCGCGCAAGAGCCATTACCCGGAGCTGCTGGCGCGTCTGGAAGAGCTGGAAGCCGAGCGCAATCGCTACAAATGGCTGTTCGAGCACGCCGTGCATGGCATTTTCCAGGCCAGCCTGCAGGAGGGCATTCGCGCGGCGAACCCGGCGCTGGCGCGGATGCTGGGGTACGAGACCCCGGAAGAAGCGCTGTGGGCGCTGACCGATCTTTCGCATCACCTGTTCATCGGTGGCGAGGATGAGCTGCGGCAGATTCGCTACACGCTGAGCCAGCAGCACGGTCTGTTCGGCTATGAAACGCGATTGCGGCGTCGGGATGGCAGCGCCATCTACGTGCTCATGAACCTGCTGCTCAAGCCCGACGAAGATGGCCTGGTGGAAGGCTTCGTCGCCGACATCACCGAGCGCAAGCTCGCCCAGCTGCGCTTGCTGCAGCTCAACGAGCAGCTCGAACAGCGCGTCGCCGAGCGTACCTGCGAGCTGCGCGCTGCGCGCGATGCCGCCGAAGCCGCCAACTTGAGCAAGGACAAGTACCTGGCCGCCGCCAGCCATGACCTGCTGCAACCGCTGAATGCCGCGCGCCTGCTGATCTCGACCCTGCGCGAGCGCAAGTTGCCCGGCGAGGAACTCAACCTCGTCGAGCGCGCACATCAGGCGCTGGAAGGTGCCGAAGACCTGCTCACCGATCTCTTGGATATTTCCAAGCTCGATCAGAGCGCGATCAAGCCGGATATCGACACTTATCGCCTGGACGAGGTGTTGTTGCCGCTGGTTTCCGAATTCCAGCCGGTCGCCGCGGCGGCTGGCCTGCAGTTGGCGCATTTCATTCCGGCGTACGCAATCCAAAGCGATTTCCGTCTGCTGACGCGCATCCTGCGCAACTTCCTCAGCAACGCCTGTCGCTACACCGAACACGGCCGGGTGCTGCTCGGTGCACGCAAGCGCGGCGCTGCGCTGCGCATCGAGGTCTGGGACACCGGGCGCGGTATTCCCGCCGAGCAGATACAGTCGGTCTTCCTCGAATTCAACCAACTCAACGTCGAGCGTGCCGCCGAGCGGCGCGGCGTCGGCCTGGGCCTGGCGATCGTCGATCGTATTGCCAAGATGCTCGACTACCGCATCCAGGTGCGCTCACAACCGGGTCGCGGCTCGGTCTTCAGTATCGAGGTGCCGCTGGCCGAGGCGTTGCCGGCGCGCACGAGCGAGGTGCTGGGCGGCCTGCCGCAGCTGGGTAATCCGCTGCCGGGGCGGCGCCTGCTTGTGCTCGACAACGAGCTCAGCATCCTCCACAGCATGGCCGCGCTGCTCGGCCAGTGGGGCTGCGAAGCGCTCACCGCAACCGACGAAGCCAGCGCCCTGGAAGTGCTGCAAGGGCACGCGCCGGAGCTGATCCTTGCCGACTATCACCTGGACCTCGGGGTCACCGGCTGGGAAGTGGTGCAGGCGCTGCGCCTGCACTTCAACGCGGCGATTCCGCTGGTGATGATTACCGCCGACCGCAGCGACGAGTGCCGCAAACAGCTGCAGGGGCTTGGCGTGCCGGTGTTGAACAAGCCCGTCAAGGCCGGCAAGATGCGCTCCGTGCTCAGCCACCTGCTCGGCGAACGACCGTCCGCGGACGGTGCCTGAAGGCGATCTCGATCAAGTTCTTGTTAGCCCGTCCGCCGCTACACTGGCCGCCATGAAAACCTGTCTGTCGCTGTGCCTGCTACTGCTGATCAGCCTCGCGCTTCCCGTCAACGGACTGGTCGCGGCTGAGCGCATGGCGCAGCCTTGCACGATGCAACTGGCAGACACGCAACATGGCGCTATGCAGCACGTGTCGGACCCGCACGCCGGCCAGCATGGCGACCACGGGCACGACGGCAATCCGCAGTGCAAGAGCGGCCATCAGTGCAAGACCGGCTGCCTGTTGCAGTTCGACGTACCGCGCGCGGACGTCGATGCGCCGTCATCCCGGCTGATCGTCTACCTTCCCGACTTCATTCCTCCGCGTAACGGCGCCGACGTCTGGCGCCCCCCGTGCGCGTGATTCCCCATCCGAGCTGACTGGTCCGTCGCCTGGCGACTGGCCTCGCGCGTGCCCGTCCGGCACGCAGGATTTGAGGAATCCGCAGATGCAATCCCGATTGATGCGAGACATTCGCGTGCGCGCCGCTGTGGCCGCGTGCGTTCTGGCGTTGCCGGCTGCCGCCAGCGCGCTGAGCTTCGACGAGGCCCAAACGCTGGCCCAGCAACAGGCGCCGTCCCTACAGGCCGAAGCGGCCAAACTGCAGGCCGCTCGTAGCGACGCCGTACCTGCCGGCGAACTGCCCGACCCGAAACTGTTGCTCGGCGTACAGAGCGTGCCGATCGAGGGCAACGACCGCTGGAGCCTGGACCGCGACGGCATGACCATGAGCATGGTCGGTCTGATGCAGGACGTGCCCAACCGCGACAAGCGCCGTGCCCGGGTCGAGGTGGCGAATGCCGCTATCCAGCGTGCCGCTGCCGAGCGCGTGGTCGAGGCACTGAACGTGCGCCAGGCCACTGCTCAGGCGTGGATCGCCAGTCACACCATCGAGCGCAAGCTGGCGACCTTCGACGCGCTCTACGCCGAGAATCGCCTGCTCAGCGAAACCGTGCGGGCGCGGATTGCCGGCGGACGCGGACAGGCCGCCGACAGCGTGCTACCGCGCCAGGAAGCGGCCTTGCTCGACGAGCGCGCCGACGAGCTGCAACGCCAGCGTCGGCAGGCCCGCGCCGCGCTCGCCCGCTGGATCGGCGAAGCCGCCAGCGAACCGCTGGAGGGCAGCGTGCCGCACTGGCCGCTCGACGCCCCGGCGCTGCAGCGCGAGCTGCACCGGCATCCGCAACTGCAGGCTTACACGCCGATGACGCAGCAGGCGCAAGCGCGTATCCGCGAGGCGACCGCGGAGAAGAAACCCGACTGGAGCTGGGAAGTGGACTATCTGCGCCGCGGCCAGGAATTCGGCGACATGGTCAACCTGCAGGTCAGCTTCGACCTGCCACTGTTCACCAGCACGCGGCAGAACCCGCGCATCGCCGCCCGGCACGCCGAACTCAACCAGCTGGAAGCCGAGCGCGAGGCGCTGGAGCGGCAGTTCGCCGAGCAACTGGACAATGAACTGGCCGAGCTCGACCGCCTGCAACGCGCTCTGACGCGCACCCGCGAGGTGCTGCTGCCGTTGGCGCGCGAGCGTAGCGAGCTCAGCCTGGCCGACTACCGTGCCGGCCGGGGCGAGCTGGAGGCGCTGCTGACGGCGCGTCGTGAACTGATCGAAACGCGTCTGAAGGAAATCGACCTCGATGGCCTGCAGGCCATCGCTGCCAGCCGCCTGTACTTCGCCTATGGAGATGCGCAATGAGCCAGACCGTTCTCAAGACCGGCGTACTGATCGCCGTCACCACCGCGCTGGGGCTGGCTGGTGGCTACTGGTTGGCCTCGCGCCAGCCGCATGCCGCGCCGCAGGATCTAACCACCAGTGCCGCCAGCGAGCGCAAGGTGCTCTATTGGTACGACCCGATGGTGCCGCAGCAACGCTTCGACCAGCCGGGTAAATCACCGTTCATGGACATGGACCTGGTGCCACGTTACGCCGACGAGGCAGACGCCGCCGGCGCGCCAGCGGTGCGTATCGACGCCGACATCACCCACAACCTCGGCGTGCGTCTGGCCACGGTCAGCCGCGGCGAGCCGGCGCGCAACATCGAGGCCGTCGGGGTGCTGGGCCTCAATGATCGTGACGTGGCGGTGGTGCAGGCGCGCGCGGCAGGCTTCGTCGAGCGCGTCTACCGGCTAGCGCCGGGCGATGTGCTCACGGCCGGCGCGCCGCTGGTGGACCTGCTGATACCCGAATGGGTGGCGGCGCAAGAGGAATTTCTCGCGTTGCGCCGCAGCGGCGAACGCGCGCTGCTGGACGGTGCGCGCCAACGCCTGCGGCTGGTCGGCATGCCGGCCGAAGCGATCCGCCAGCTGGAGCGCTCCGGCCGGGTGCAGGCACTGCAGACCGTGCGTGCGCCCATCGGCGGTGTGCTGCAGGAACTGGACGTGCGCGAAGGCATGAACGTCGGCGCCGGCGCGCCGCTGGCGCGAATCAACGGGCTGGACAGCGTCTGGCTCGAGGTTGCGGTGCCTGAGGCGCAGGCCGGCGGCATTCGCACGGGGCAGGCGGCGACGGCGCATTTGCCGGCGCTGCCCGGTGAGCCAATCGCCGGCACGGTAACGGCGGTGCTGCCCGAGGCCACGGCGGCCAGCCGCACCCTGCGTGTACGGGTGGAACTGCCCAACGCCGGAGGTCGGTTGCGCCCAGGCCTTAGCGCGCGAGTCGAACTGGCCGAGCAGGGCGCGCAGAGTGCACTGCTGATCCCCAGCGAGGCGGTGATCCGCACCGGCAAGCGCGCGCTGGTTATGCTCGCCGAAGCCGGTGGCCGCTATCGCCCGGTGGAGGTGCAGCTCGGTGTCGACAGCGGCAGCCAGACTGCCATCCTGCAGGGGCTGGAGGAGGGCCAGCAGGTGGTCGCGTCCGGGCAGTTCCTGCTCGATTCTGAGGCCAGCCTGCGCGGCATCACTGCCGTTGCCGAGCAGCCGGCAGCGGCACATGAACATGCCGATTCCGCACCAGTCGAGCCTTCCACACACGCGATGCATGAGCCTGCTATGCCGATGCATGCGGCCCAGACGCCGATCGTCGCAGCGTTGCACGAGGCCGAAGGACGCATCGTCGAGCTCACCGCGCAGGGCGTGAAGGTCGCCCACGGCCCATTCAAGACCCTCGGCATGCCGGGCATGACCATGCGCTTTGCGGTGAAGGATGCTCATCTGCTGCACGGGGTGCAGGTCGATGACCGGGTGCGTTTCGCCGTGCGCGAGACTGGCGCCGGGTTGGTCATCGAGCAGCTGGAGCGGCTGCCATGATCGCCGCGCTGATTCGCTGGTCGGTGGTCAACCGCTTTCTGGTACTGCTGGCGACGCTGCTGATGACCGCGGTGGGCATCTGGTCGCTGCGCACCACGCCAATCGACGCGCTGCCGGACCTGTCCGACGTGCAGGTGATCATCCGCACGCCGTATCCGGGACAGGCGCCGCAGATCGTCGAGAACCAGATCACTTATCCGCTGACCACCACCATGCTCTCGGTGCCCGGGGCAAAGACGGTGCGCGGCTATTCGTTCTTCGGCGACAGCTTCGTCTACGTGCTGTTCGAGGATGGCACCGACCTGTACTGGGCGCGCTCACGAGTGCTGGAGTACCTGAGCCAGGTGCAGAGCCGGTTGCCGGACGGCGCCAAACCGTCGCTGGGCCCGGACGCGACCGGTGTCGGCTGGATCTACCAGTACGCGCTAGTCGACCGCAGCGGCACGCACGACCTGGCGCAACTGCGCAGCCTGCAGGACTGGTTCCTCAAGTTCGAGCTGATCACCCTGCCGAACGTCGCCGAGGTCGCCACCATCGGCGGCATGGTCCGCCAATACCAGGTGCTGCTCGACCCGCTGAAGCTGGCCAGCTTCGGCATAACCCAGGCGCAGGTGACCGAGGCCATCGGCAGCGCCAACCAGGAAACCGGCGGTGCGGTGCTGGAACTCGCGGAAACCGAGTACATGGTGCGCGCCTCGGGCTACCTGCAGACGCTCGACGACTTCCGCCAGATTCCGTTGCAGCTCAGCGCCGCCGGGGTGCCGGTGACGCTCGGCGATGTCGCGCACATTCAGCTCGGCCCGGAGATGCGCCGCGGCATCGCCGAAATGGACGGTGAAGGGGAAACCGTCGGTGGCGTGATCATCCTGCGCAGCGGCAAGAACGCGCGGGAAACCCTGGCGGCCGTGCATGCCAAGCTCGACGAGTTGAAGAAGAGCCTGCCGCAGGGCGTGGAGATCGTCACTACCTACGACCGCAGCCAGCTGATCGACCGCGCGGTGCACAACCTGAGCTTCAAGCTACTGGAGGAGTTCATCGTCGTCGCACTGGTTTGCGGGCTGTTCCTCTGGCACCTGCGCTCATCGCTGGTGGCCATTGTCTCGCTGCCGATCGGCGTGCTGCTGGCCTTTGCGGTGATGCGTTACCAGGGCATCAACGCCAACATCATGTCGCTGGGCGGCATTGCCATCGCCATCGGCGCGATGGTCGATGCAGCGGTGGTGATGATCGAGAACGCGCACAAGAAGGCCGAGGCCTGGCGGCATGCCAATCCCGGCCGGACACTGGAAGGCGAGGAGCACTGGCGGGTGATGACCGAGGCGGCGCAGGAGGTCGGCCCGGCGCTGTTCTTCTGCCTGCTGATCATCACGCTGTCATTCATACCGGTGTTCACCCTCGAAGCGCAGGAAGGCCGGCTGTTCGGCCCGCTGGCGTTTACCAAGACCTACGCGATGGCTGCTGCTGCCGGGCTTTCGGTGACGCTGGTGCCGGTGCTGATGGGCTACTGGATTCGCGGCCGGCTGCCGGATGAGACGCGCAATCCGCTCAACCGCGGACTGATCCGGGTTTACCGGCCGGCGCTCGACGCGGTGCTGGAGTATCCGAAAACCACCCTGGTCGCCGCGCTGCTGATCCTGGCGACCACGCTGTGGCCGATGACTCGGCTGGGCGGCGAGTTCCTCCCGCCGATGGACGAGGGCGACCTGCTCTACATGCCGTCGGCACTGCCGGGGCTGTCGGCGCAGAAGGCCGCGCAGCTGTTGCAGCAGACCGACCGGATGATTCGCACGGTGCCGGAAGTTGCCACGGTGTTCGGCAAGGCCGGGCGCGCCGAGTCGGCTACCGACCCGGCGCCGCTGGAAATGTTCGAGACCACCATTCAGTTCAAACCGCGCGAGCAGTGGCGCGCCGGCATGACCCCGGAGAAACTGGTGGAGGAGCTGGACCGCGCGGTGCAGGTGCCGGGACTGACCAATATCTGGATTCCCCCGATCCGCAACCGCATCGACATGCTTGCCACCGGCATCAAGAGCCCCATCGGGGTCAAGATCGCCGGCGCCAATCTGGAGGAAATCGACCGGGTCAGCCAGCAGGTCGAAGCCATTGCCAAGACAGTGCCGGGCGTCAGTTCGGCGCTCGCTGAGCGATTGGTCGGCGGGCGCTACATCGATATCGACATCGACCGTCAGGACGCCGCGCGCTACGGGCTGAACATCGCTGACGTGCAGGCCATCGTCGCCGGCGCCATCGGCGGCGAAACCGTCGGCGAAACAGTGGAAGGCCTGGCGCGTTACCCGATCAGCGTGCGTTACCCGCGTGAATGGCGCGACTCGCCGCAGGCTCTGGAGCAGTTGCCGATCCTTACGCCACAGGGCGCGCAGATCACCCTCGGCAGCGTGGCGCGGGTGCGTATCAGCGATGGCCCACCGATGCTGCGCAGCGAGAACGCGCGGCTGTCCGGCTGGGTGTACGTCGATGTGCGCGGGCGCGACATCGCCTCGGTGGTGGCGGACCTGCGGCAGGCGGTGAGCGCCGGCGTCGAACTGCAACCGGGCATGAGCCTGAGCTACTCCGGCCAGTTCGAGTACCTCGAACGCGCCAACGAGCGGCTCAAGCTGGTGGTACCGGCGACGCTGCTGATCATCTTCGTGCTGCTCTACCTGACCTTCGGGCGTATCGATGAGGCGCTGCTGATCATGCTCACGTTGCCGTTCGCGCTGACCGGTGGCGTCTGGTTCCTCTACCTGATGGGCTACAACCTGTCGGTGGCGACCGGCGTCGGCTTCATCGCCCTGGCCGGGGTGGCGGCGGAGTTCGGGGTGATCATGCTGCTGTACCTCAAGCATGCCTGGAGCGACCGTCAGGAGGCCGACCGGCATGACGAGGCGGCGCTGTGCGAGGCCATCCGCGAAGGCGCCGTGCAACGTGTGCGGCCCAAGGCGATGACCGTCGCGGTGATCGTCGCCGGTTTGCTGCCGATCCTGCTCGGTGCCGGTACCGGCAGCGAGGTGATGAGCCGCATCGCCGCACCGATGGTCGGTGGCATGTTGAGCGCGCCGCTGTTGTCGCTGTTCGTGTTGCCGGCGGCCTATCGGTTGATGCGCCGCCCGCGCCGCTAGTCCGGCGGGGCAGCGGCGGGCATGCGATGCTCGTCCGCTGCCTCGTCTACGCGTGCTGACGTGGCAGGCCGAGGGAAACCAGCGCGGCGAACAGGACGAATGCACTGGAAATCCACAGGCAGGCCGTGAGTCCATAGGCCTGATAGACCCAGCCGGAAAGCAGCGTGCCGAGCAACCGGCCGAGGGCGTTGGACATGTAGTAGAAGCCGACGTCCAGCGACACGCCGTCAACCTTGGCATAACTGACGATCAGGTAACTGTGCAGCGCGGAATTCACCGCGAACAGGGCACCGAATGCCAGTAGGCCGACGATCAGCACGGTCTGCGCTGGCCAACCGCCGGCGAGGCCCAGCGCGATGGCTGCCGGTAACGCAGCGAGCGGCACCGCCCAGGCAAAGGCGGCGCGGCCACCCGGTGCCTGACCTCGGCGCTTGCCGGTGAGGTAAGGCGCAAGGCTCTGCACCACGCCGTAGCCGATCACCCAGACGGCGAGGAAACCGCCGACCTGCCAGACATCCCAACCGAACACGCTGGCGAGATAGACCGGCAGGGCAACGACGAACCACACGTCGCGCGCACCGAACAGGAACAGCCGCGCGGCCGACAGCACGTTGATCGCCCGGCTCTTGGACAACAGATCGCGAAACTTCGGCTTGGCCTTGGCTTTGCCGAGGTCCTGCTTCAGGAGCGCCAGGCTGGCGAACCAGATCAGCGCCAGCACGGCTGCCATCGCCAGCAGCGCGCCCTGGAAACCGAGCACGGCGAGCAGGGCGCCGCCAAGAAAGAAACCGACGCCCTTGAGCGCATTCTTCGAGCCGGTGAGGATCGCCACCCACTTGTACAGCGTGCCTTGCTGTCCGTCGGCCACCAGCAGCTTGATCGAACTCTTGGCGCTCATCTTGTTGAGGTCTTTGGCAATGCCGGACAGCGCCTGCGCGGCCATCACCCAGGGTACGGTGAGCAGCGCGGCTGGCACCGTGAGCATCAGCAACGCCGCCACCTGCATGCCCAGGCCGATGTTCATGGTGCGATTGAGCCCCAGGCGTGCGCCGAGATAGCCACCCACCAGATTGGTCACCACCCCGAAGATTTCGTAGAACAAGAACAACGCCGCGATCTGCAGCGGCGTATAGCCCAGCGCATGAAAATGCAGCACCACCAGCATGCGCAGCGCGCCATCGGTGAGGGTGAATGCCCAGTAATTGCCGGTGATCAGTAGGTACTGGCGGATTTCGGGAGAGAGGCGGGTGAGGGCGCGCATGAACGGTTCCAGGCCGGCGTGATGGGTAGCAGGTGGAAAAGGCCGGTGGCCGTTTTCCACCCTACGATCCGCGATCGATACCGTAGGGTGGAAAAAACGCGCTCAGCGATCTTCCACCTGAACGGCAAGGCCGGCCTCAGCCGGCCAGAGCGACCTTGCGCGCCAGTTCCACGGTGCGATTGGCGTAGCCCCACTCGTTGTCGTACCAGGCGTAGATCTTCACCTGCGTGCCGTTGACCACCATGGTCGACAGCGCATCGATGATCGATGAACGCGGGTCGGTGCGGTAATCGATGGAAACCAGCGGGCGTTCCTCGTAGCCGAGGATGCCCTGGAGCGGACCATCGGCAGCAGCTTTGAGCAGCTGGTTCACTTCCTCGACGCTGGTGGCGCGCTCGACCTCGAACACGCAGTCGGTCAACGAGGCGTTGGCCAGCGGCACCCGCACCGCGTGGCCGTTGAGCTTGCCGCGCAGCTCGGGAAAGATTTCCGCGATCGCCGTGGCCGAGCCGGTGGTGGTGGGGATCAGGCTCATGCCCGAAGCGCGGGCGCGGCGCAGGTCCTTGTGCGGCTGGTCGAGGATGCTTTGCGTGTTGGTCAGATCGTGGATGGTGGTGATCGAGCCGTGACGGATGCCGAGCGACTCGTGGATGACCTTGACCACCGGTGCCAGGCAGTTGGTGGTGCAGGAGGCGGCGGTGACGATGCGGTGTTGCGTCGGGTCGAACAGCTGGTCGTTGACGCCCATGACGATGTTCAGTGCGCCTGGTTCCTTGACCGGCGCGCTGACCACCACACGCTTGACGCCCTGGTCGAGGTAGCCCTGCAGTACCGCGACCGTCTTCATCTTGCCGCTGGCCTCGATCACCAGATCGCAGCCGCTCCAGTCGGTGTCGGCGATGGCTTTGTTCGCGCTGACCCGGATGCGCTTGCCGCCGATCACGATGCAGTCGCCTTCGCTGCGCGCCTCATGCTGCCAGCGACCGTGCACGGAATCGAAGTTGAGCAGGTGGGCGTGGGTCGCGGCGTCGCCGGCCGGATCGTTGACTTGCACGAACTCCAGCTCCGGCCAGCCCCATGCTGCGCGCAGGGCCAAGCGTCCGATGCGGCCGAAGCCGTTGATGCCTACTTTGATGGTCATGATCGAGTCTCTGACGGATTGATAGCCTGTTAGATGCTGCGCTGGTTGACGCGGCGGGACAGCTCTTCGGCCGATTCCTTGCGTTCGGAATAGCGGTCGACCAGATACTCGGCTTGCCCGCGCAGCAGCAGGGTGAACTTGAGCAGCTCTTCCATCACGTCGACCACGCGGTCGTAGTAGGACGAAGGCTTCATGCGGTCATTCTCGTCGAACTCCTGCCACGCCTTGGCTACGGAAGACTGGTTGGGGATGGTGAACATGCGCATCCAGCGTCCGAGTACGCGCATCTGGTTGACCGCGTTGAATGACTGCGAGCCGCCGCAGACCTGCATCAGTGCCAGGGTCTTGCCCTGCGTCGGGCGCACCGCACCGAGCGTCAGCGGCACCCAGTCGATCTGCGCCTTGAACACCGCGCTCATCGCGCCATGGCGCTCCGGCGAGCACCACACCTGGCCTTCGGACCACTGCATCAGTTCGCGCAGTTCCCGCACCTTGGGATGGTCATCCGGTGCGTCGTCCGGCAGGGGCAGGCCGGCGGGGTGGAAGATGCGTGTCTCGGCGCCCATGCTTTCGAGCAGGCGCGCGGCTTCCAGGGTCAGTAGCCGGCTGAACGAGCGCTCGCGGTTGGAGCCGTAGAGCAACAGGATGCGCGGCGAATGGGTGGTGGGCGCATCGATGACGCCGAGCTTGTCCATGCTGGGGGCGTCGAGCAGTTCGGCATCGATATTGGGCAGGTCGTTGGACATGGGCTTCATCCGGTAAAGAGGTGGGTGCAGGCCGCGTTTCAGTCGCAGGCGGGCTTGCGGCCAGGCCGGTCGCGCATCTGCCAGAGGCGTTGCACGTCCTGACGCAGCCATTCGATGTTGTTCGCCAGGGTCGCTTTGAGCATGTCCGTGACCCATGCCGGCAGTTGCGGATGCAGGCGGTAGTACACCCATTGGCCGTTACGCCGATCCTCCAGCAGGCCGCAGCTGCGCAGCAGCGCGAGGTGGCGGGAAATCTTGGGCTGGACCTGGTCCAGTGCCGCGGTCAGTTCGCACACGCACAGTTCCTGCTCCAGACTGACGAGCAGCGCGATACGCGTACGGGTTTCGTCGGCCAGGCATTTGAACAGCTCGACGGGCGATAGCGAATCGCTCTGCGCGACTGCACGGGTTGGTTTGCTGGTGATCAGCACGAACATCCTCAGCCGTTCGTGGATATCCTGCAGCGTCCTGCGATAGGCATCCGGCTGCGTACTTGCCGCCGGATCGGCGAAGTTCCAGGCGATGTACTCGCCGGTACCGGGAAGCGACAGGCACTCCAGCGCGGATTTATCACACAGGGTGATCACATAGTCGAAAGGCTGGCCCGCAACCTGCTCGATGGACTTGCTGACAAGCCCCTCGGTTGACACGCCCAGGTGTTCCAGTGCTTCGCGGGTGCGGGGATCCACTTGGGTGGGAGCGGTACCAGCACTGACGGCCTCGAAGTGCTCGGAGTCGATGTGGCGCAGCAACGCTTCCGCCATTTGCGAGCGCGAGGAGTTCGCCACGCAGAGGAACAGGACACGTTTTCTCCGACTCATGTTGATCCTCGTCAGACTGGTATATGGCTGAATATATTATTTTGAATATATACGGTAAAGCGAATATCGTGATCGTCAATTTGTGTATCAAGGTGGACAGCAAATGACAAATGCATGTGAGGTCGCCATGAAGCGGTCCGCGGCGGCTCCGCTGGGCTTCTTCGAGCGCTACCTGACGGTGTGGGTATTCCTGTGCATTGCCTTCGGCACGGCGCTCGGGCTACTCGTGCCGGAGGCCGCGCAGGCTGTGGGAGGCATGGAGATCGCGCAGGTCAACATCCCGGTGGGTGTGCTGATCTGGGTGATGATCGTCCCGATGCTGATGAAGATCGACTTCGGCGCGCTGCATGAGGTCCGCGAGCAGAAGGCCGGCATGGCCGTGACGTTGTTCGTCAACTGGGGGGTCAAGCCGTTCAGCATGGCGCTGATCGGCTGGCTGTTCATCAAGGTGCTGTTCGCCAAGTGGCTGCCGGCCGACGAGCTGGACAGTTACATGGCCGGACTGATCCTGCTCGGCGCCGCACCCTGCACGGCGATGGTGTTCGTCTGGAGCTATTTGTGCAACGGTAACGCCAACTTCACTATCACCCAGGTGGCGCTCAACGACCTGGTGATGGTGTTCGCTTTTGCTCCCATCGTTGCGTTGCTGCTCGGGGTGACATCCATTCCGGTGCCGTGGGATACATTGCTGCTCTCGGTGGTGATGTACATCGTCATCCCGTTGGTCATCGCCCAGTTCCTGCGCGCGCGGCTGATGAAGCGCGGAGAGGCGCATTTCCAGGCGGTGCTGGCGAAGGTTTCACCGTTCTCCATCGTCGCTCTGTTGGCCACGCTGGTGCTGTTGTTCTCCTTCCAGGGCAAGACCATCGTCGCGCAGCCGCTGGTGATCGGCATCCTTGCCGTGCCGCTGCTGCTGCAGACATTGTTCATCGCCGCGCTCGGCTATTGGCTATGCCGCCGTCTCAGGGTTCGCCACGACGTGGCTGGTCCGGCGACCATGATTGGCGCTTCCAACTTCTTCGAGCTGGCGGTGGCGGTGGCCATCGTCCTCTATGGTTTCGATTCCGGCGCGGCGTTGGCCACGGTGGTCGGCGTACTGATCGAAGTTCCGGTGATGCTCTGGCTGGTGCGCATGGTCAACAGCAGCCGCGCCTGGTACGAGCGCGCCTTGCCGCGCAGCTGAGGAACGACTCATGGAAATCTTCAAGTGGCTGAACGACCAGTTGTTGCGCATGGACTGGCTGGCGTCTCTGGTGCGGCTGCTGGTGGAGGACATACTCGGCCTGGACATGGCCAGCCGGATCGGCGGCAGTCTGCATTTCTTCATCTATGACGTGATCAAGATCTTCATCCTGCTGTCGGTGCTGATCTTCGGCCTCTCCTGGATTCAGAGCTATTTCCCGCCGGAGCGCACGCGGCGCATCCTTGGCCGCATGCACGGCTTTCGGGCCAACCTCGCTGGCGCATTGCTGGGAACGGTCACGCCGTTCTGCTCCTGCTCGTCGATCCCGCTGTTCATCGGCTTCACCAGCTCGGGATTGCCGCTGGCGGTGACCTTCTCGTTCCTGATCTCCTCGCCGCTGGTCGATCTGGCGTCGATGATCCTGTTGGCCAGCATCTTCAACTGGTCGATTGCGCTGGCCTACGTGGTAGTGGGCATCGTGCTGGCAGTGATCGGCGGGACGCTGATTGGCAAGGCTGGGATGGAGCAGTACGTCGAGGCCTTCGTCACGCAACAGAAGGTCCTGGACCTGCCACAGGAACAGCTCACCCTGCGCGACCGCCTGACCTACGCTCGCGAGCAGGTGGGAGAGATCATCCGCAAGGTTTGGCTGTATATCCTGATCGGCGTGGGCATCGGCGCTGCCATTCACAACTGGATTCCGGCGGGTCTGATCGAAAAGGTCATCGGCCAGGACAACTGGTGGTCGGTGCCGCTGGCCACGCTGGTGGCCGCGCCGATGTACGCCGACATCTTCGGCACTCTGCCGATCGCCGAGGCGCTGGTCGCCAAGGGCGTTGGCCTGGGCACCGTACTGGCGTTCATGATGTCGGTCACCGCGCTGTCGCTGCCGTCGCTGATCATGCTGAAAAAAGTGGTCAAGGCGCCGCTGCTGGCGCTGTTCATTGCCATCGTGCTGATGGGCATCATGCTGATCGGCTACCTGTTCAATGCATTTGCTTACCTGTTCATCTGAGATAGGAGTTTCGCCATGCTGATCAAGATCCTGGGTTCCGGTTGCAGGAAGTGCGTGACCCTGGCCGATAATACGCGCCAGGCGCTGGCAGCGCTGGGGCGCGAGGCGGAGGTGGTCAAGGTGACCGACTTCGGCGAAATTGCCCGTTACGGGGTGATGAGCACGCCGGCGCTGGTCATCGATGAGACAGTCGTGTCGGCGGGCAAAGTGTTGACGGCCGATGAAATCGCCGCGCTGATTCAGGCGCGATGAGTGACTGCGGTGGCCGCTGCAGTTGCGCGTCGACTTCTGAGGTAGCGCACGTGCCTGCGGACGGCGGTCGCTGGGTCAGCCTGTTCAACGTGCCGAAGATGGATTGCCCGGCGGAGGAGCGGATCATCCGCATGGCCCTAGACGGTCACGTGTCGGCAGGCGGCCTAACATTCGATCTTCCCGCCCGGCAGCTGCGGGTTGCGCATGACGGTTCCATCGAGCCGATTGCCGAGCGGCTGGGTAATCTCGGGTTGGGGGCGACGCTGCTCGAAACCCGCGCGGCGTCGGTCGATGCCCAGCCGGCCAGCGCGAACGAGGCCGGCGAAGCGCGGACCCTGAAGCTGCTGCTGGCGATCAATGCCTTCATGTTCGTGGCCGAGATGTTCGCCGGACTGATTGCCCAGTCCGCCGGGCTGATCGGCGATTCGCTGGATATGTTCGCCGACGCCGCCGTCTACGGGGTGGCGCTGTATGCAGTTGGCCGTGGCGCCCAACTGCAGATGAACGCCGCGCGGCTCGCCGGTCTGCTCCAGTTGCTGCTTGCCATTGGGCTGCTGATCGAAGTGGGGCGGCGCTTCGTCTTCGGCAGCGAACCGCAGTCGCTGTCGATGATGGTCGTCGCCAGCATCGCCTTGCTGGCCAACGTGCTCTGCCTGCTGCTGATTCACCGACATCGCGAAGGCGGCGTGCATATGCGTGCCAGCTGGATATTTTCCGCCAACGATGTGCTGATCAATGCCGGTGTGATCGTGGCCGGAGCGCTGGTCGCCTGGAGCGGATCGCGCTACCCGGACCTGCTGATTGGCAGTCTGATCGGAATCCTGGTCGCGCTGGGCGCACGGCGAATACTGGCGTTGCGGCCCTGAATGGTCTGCACTCCATAGCCAATGGCTTACAAGCATTGCGCTGTAGGTTCTGGCTGACAGGTGGCGCCAAACGCTTTGCGTCGCGGGTCGTAGCCATTTTGGCGGAGTGCCTGCGACGATTTTTCGTCACCTCGGATGAGGCGAGGTTGGCATTTTCTTTGGTACAGTTCGCCGTTATCACGAAGCGCGCAGCCAGCCAGCTTTGAATTGCATTGACGAGGTGTCTGTTGATTAGGGTGCTGGTGGTAGACGACCACGATCTGGTTCGCACGGGCATTACCCGCATGCTGGCCGATATCGACGGGTTGTACGTGGTTGGTCAGGCTGACTGCGGCGAGGAGGCGATCAAGCAGACTCGCGAACTCAAGCCGGACGTGGTTCTGATGGACGTCAAGATGCCCGGCATCGGTGGCCTGGAAGCCACTCGCAAACTGCTGCGCAGCCACCCGGATCTCAAGGTCATCGCCGTTACGATCTGCGAAGAGGATCCGTTTCCGACACGCTTGTTGCAGGCCGGCGCGGCCGGGTATCTGACCAAGGGCGCTGCGCTGGAAGAGATGATTCGTGCGATCCGCATGGTTTTCGCCGGCCAGCGCTACATCAGCCCGCAGATCGCCCAGCAGCTGGCGCTCAAGTCCTTCCAGCCGCAGCAGAACGGCTCGCCGTTCGATCTGCTGTCCGAGCGGGAAATCCAGATTGCGCTGATGATCGCCAACTGCCAGAAGGTCCAGGCGATCTCGGACAAGCTCTGCCTGTCGCCGAAAACGGTGAACACCTACCGCTATCGGATCTTCGAGAAGCTCTCGATCACCAGTGATGTCGAGCTGGCACTGCTCGCCGTACGCCACGGCATGGTCGACACCATCAACTGATGGCCAGCGGATTCGATTCATCCGCCTTCCTGGCGGCATGCAGCGGGCATCCCGGCGTATACCGGATGTTCGATGCCGACGAAAAACTGCTCTACGTCGGCAAGGCAAAGAATCTCAAGAAGCGCCTGGCCAGCTATTTCCGCAAGACCGGCCAAGCGCCGAAAACCGCCGCGCTGGTGGCAAAGATCGCCCAGGTGGAAACCACCATCACGGCGAACGAGACCGAGGCGCTGCTGCTCGAGCAGACGCTTATCAAACAGTGGCGGCCGCCGTACAACATCCTGCTGCGCGACGACAAATCCTATCCGTACGTGTTTCTTTCCGCCGGTGAGTTTCCGCGCCTGAGCATCCATCGCGGCGCGAAGAAGGAGCCAGGGCGCTATTTCGGTCCCTATCCGAGCGCCGGCGCGATTCGCGAAAGCCTGGGGCTGCTGCAGAAGGCCTTCCTGGTGCGCCAGTGCGAGGACAGCTATTTCCGCAACCGCACCCGGCCCTGTCTGCAATACCAGATCAAGCGCTGCAAGGCGCCCTGCGTAAAGCTGGTGGATCCGACCGAGTACGCCGAGGATGTGCGTCACTCGGTGATGTTCCTCGAAGGGCGCAGCAATGCGCTGGCCGAAGAGCTGTCACGCAACATGGAGCAGGCGGCGATGAACCTGGAGTTCGAGCGCGCCGCCGAGATTCGCGACCAGATCGGCATCCTGCGCCGCGTTCAAGACCAACAGAGCATGGAAGGCGGCAATGGCAACGTCGATATCGTCGTCGCCGCCGTAAGCCCGGGCGGTGCATGCGTGCATCTGATCAGTGTGCGTGGCGGGCGGGTGCTCGGCAGCAAGAATTTCTTCCCCCAGGTTGCCATCGAGGAGAGCGTCAGCGACGTGCTGCAGGCGTTTCTCGAGCAGTATTACCTCGGCTCGAGTGAGCGCGACTTGCCGGGCGAGCTTATCGTCAATGCCGTGCATGAGGACTTTCCCACGCTGGTCAGCGCGATCGCGGAATTGCGCGGCAGCGAGCTGAGCATCGTGCATCGCGTACGCGGCACGCGCGCCCGCTGGCAACAGCTGGCGCTGACCAATGCCGAGCAGGCGCTGTCGGCACGACTCGCCAATCGCCAGCACCTGTCGGCGCGTTTCGAAGCGCTGGCCGAGGCGCTGAAGCTCGACGAATTGCCGTCACGCCTGGAATGTTTCGATATCAGCCATTCCAGCGGCGAGGCAACGGTGGCGTCCTGCGTGGTGTTCGGCCCCGAGGGGCCGCTGAAGTCGGACTACCGCCGCTACAACATCGAAGGCGTCACCGCTGGAGACGATTATGCGGCGATGCACCAGGCGCTCTCGCGGCGTTTTCGCAAGGCGGCCGAAGGCGAGGGCAAGCTGCCCGACATCCTCTTGGTGGACGGTGGCAAGGGCCAGCTCAACATGGCGCGCGAAGTGCTGGAAGAGCTGGCGGTGCCCGAGTTGATCCTGCTCGGCGTGGCCAAGGGCGTCACCCGCAAGCCCGGCCTGGAAACCTTGTATCTCAACGACGCGGCGCACGAATTCACGCTGCCGGCCGACTCGCCGGCGCTGCATCTCATCCAGCAGGTGCGGGACGAGGCCCACCGTTTCGCCATTACCGGCCACCGTGCGCGACGCGGCAAGGCTCGGCGCACATCGAGCCTGGAAGACGTGGCAGGCATCGGACCGAAGCGGCGACGCGAACTGCTCAAGCACTTCGGTGGTCTTCAGGAACTGTGCCGTGCCAGCCTGGACGAGATCGCCAAGGCGCCGGGTATCAGTAAAAAGCTTGCCGAGTCGATTTATGCCGCTCTGCACAGTGAGTAGAATCACCGCCAATTTCGCTGATCAGTGGTACCGATGAATATTCCAAACCTGCTCACCGTGCTGCGCGTGCTGCTGATCCCAATCTTCATTCTGCTGTTCTACCTGCCATTTCACTGGAGCTATCTGGCCGCCAGCGCAGTGTTCACCATTGCCGCAGTGACAGATTGGCTCGACGGCTACCTGGCCCGTCGCCTGGAGCAGAGCACCCCATTCGGCGCCTTCCTCGATCCGGTGGCGGACAAGCTGATGGTGGCGGTCGCCCTGGTGCTGCTGGTCGGCGAGCATGCCAACCTGTGGCTGACACTACCGGCAGCCATCATCATCGGGCGTGAGATCGTCGTCTCGGCGCTGCGCGAGTGGATGGCCGAACTGGGTGCGCGCGCGCAGGTAGCCGTCTCCAATCTCGGTAAATGGAAAACCGCAGCGCAAATGGTGGCGCTGGTGATCCTGCTGGCCAATCCGCCAGCTCTGACGATCTGGGTCAGCCTGGGCTACGCGTTGCTCATCGTCGCCGCCGGATTGACGCTGTGGTCGATGATCAACTACCTGAACGCGGCCTGGCCTCATCTGAGCGCTGAAAAGAAATAAACTTTTTTAATCAAGGGCTTGACGCCGCGCTCCGATCCTATAGAATGGCGCCCGTCACCAAGACAACGCGGGAATAGCTCAGTTGGTAGAGCACGACCTTGCCAAGGTCGGGGTCGCGAGTTCGAGTCTCGTTTCCCGCTCCAATTTGTTGTAGATGACGCCGCAGAGAATGCGGCGTCATTGTTTTGAGGCCGGTTGGCAGAGTGGTTATGCAGCGGATTGCAAATCCGTGTACGCCGGTTCGATTCCGACATCGGCCTCCAGTATCGAAAGCCCCGCAAGTTAACGCTTGCGGGGCTTTTTGTTTGAGGCATGAAAACTAATAGCTCCTCGCATATCAATCCCGGCATCCTGCCGATGCCAAGCTCCGCGCGGTTGCGTGAAGCCGGGTAGCTGGTTATAGTCCTGCGCCGTCGCGATCCACCCTAGCGACCACCGCCAGCGCTCCGCACGGATGGCGAAATGGGTATACGCAAGGGACTTCGAATCTCCCGTGTAAAGTTTTTTGCTTGTTCAGCTGGTTCAAAAGCCGGTGGAGACAAGGGGTTGCGAGCGGTAGCGTCGCAGTCAGTCTCTACGGACCAGGTGTCGGCTAGCGGTACGTGGATTTACGCGTTGCACACTACGCCCGAGTGGTGAAATCGGTAGACACAGGGGACTTAAACAATTTGAGCCTTCGGAGGGAAACGTCCGAAGTGAAGCCCGTCAAACTCGGCGAAAGCCCTGGGCACTCAGTGTCCGAGCCAACGCCGAGCCAAGCCCAAGCCCAGCTTGGGAAGGTGTAGAGAGCAGACGGCGGGCACCTACGGCCGCAAGGCTATGGTGAAGGCGTGCTCCAGCCCACGAACGCCCGGCAGTTTGCTGGACGGCGGCGAAAGCCGAAGTGGGAAGAAAATCCCTCGCCAGCAATGGCATGCCGGTTCGAGTCCGGCCTCGGGCACCAAATTAGAAGCCGACCTTGCAGATGCAAGATCGGCTTTTTTATTGCGGTTCGTACACGACCTAGCCCGCAGGCGAAACTGCATCCTCGAGCTGGCCAACGTGACCATCGGGTCGCTACGACGCAGCTTTCGATATCAAATTGCCGTGTCGAGAGCGCGGCAGACTGTGAGCGTATTTCCGACCGGCGACCTCGCCGGGATATTCGTGCGCTCACAAATGGAGCTCAGCGCTGCCGATGATGTTTGGCTCCCGCGGATCAATGACAAGCTGACGCAAGGCGATCTACGGGCTGTACTGGCCGCTCATTCCCGACTGCGTTGCTAATGGGCGCGAGCGTTGTGCGGGTATTTTCCTTGCACACCCAATGCGATCCCAACGCTAGGACCAGAACTCGATCAGGGCCCGATGAAACGCATGCGCCACTGGTCCAAGAGGCTCATCCAACCGGTGCGCCAGATAGACCTCAGACACCACCTCGCTGTTTCGCCCGAGATCCGGAATGCCGAGGCGCACGAGTCGCCCGTGATCCAGGTCCTCCTGTACCTGCCATGCAGGGAGGCGGCCCCAGCCTAGGCCCGCTCGGATGAGGGCCAGCTTCGCGTCTTGGGTGTTGACGCGGCAGGTATAGGGCGACAGGACACCGAATGAGCGGCCTTCCGACAACGGGGTCGGATCGATCAGCACGATCTGCTGATGGCAGGCGAGATCGGGCAAACCGAGCGACGTGCTTTCGCCCCGTTTGGCGAGTGGGTGATCAGCCTGCACAACGGCGATCTGCCGAACCGAGCCAATGGCTTCGAGCGCAACCCTAGGATTTCTAAAGTCCTCACCCACCAGGATCGCGAGCGTGCAGCGCTTGTTGTCCAGAGCCTCGATAGGCCCTCCCAAAGGCAGTGATTCAAGGCGAAAGGTCGTCGAAGGATATTGCGTACATGTCGCGGTGATCGCCTGCGCCACCACGGTGATCGGAAACAGCGTGTCCGCCACCAGTGAAAGCTCCAGTTCAACACCTTCGCCCAGCGCCTTGGCGCGCGCGCGCATGGCATCTGCTCTGAGCAGAATGTCGCGTGCATTGGCCAGCAAGGCTTCTCCCGCTGGCGTCAGGACCGGGCGATAACCGGAGCGGTCAAACAACTGAAGGCCCAACTGCGCTTCCAGGTTTGCGATCGAGTGGCTGATCGCCGACTGCACGCGCAGCAGGCGTGCGGCGCTTGCGCGGAAGCTGCCGGTGTCTGCAACGGTGACAAACGTGCGGATCTGATCCAGCGTCAGTCCATCCAACATGATCTTTTCCGTAGATCGAGTTGGTTAGTTTTTTATCACTCTTGTAGCTCCTTCGGAATAGTTAGGCTTGCTTTCGTCAACGTCTTTAGAGGACAGGATCATGACGAAAGTACTGGTGCTCTATTACTCCTCCTATGGCCATATCGAGACCGTTGCATCTGCTGTTGCCGAGGGCGCTCGCCAGGCTGGCGCCTCGGTCGACATCAGGCGGGTGCCGGAGCTGGTGCCCGAAGATGTCGCTCGCAAGGCCGGATACAAGCTGAACCAGTCCGCCGCCGTGGCACAGGTCTCCGAGCTGCCGAACTACGATGCGATCGTGATCGGCACGCCGACGCGCTTCGGCAACATGGCATCGCAAATGAAAAACTTCCTCGACCAGTGCGGCGGGCTCTGGTTCGAGGATAGGCTGGTCGGGAAGGTGGGCAGCGTATTCACTTCTACCGGAAGTCAGCATGGTGGCCAGGAAAGCACCCTCCTTTCGACGCACACCGTGCTGCTGCACCTGGGCATGGTCGTGGTCGGGCTACCGTACAGCTTCAAGGGCCAGTTGCGGATGGATGCCATTACCGGGGGCACGCCCTATGGCGCCTCGACACTGGCGGAGGACAACGGGAACGATCGCCAGCCAAGCGACAATGAGCTCGAAGGCGCACGCTTCCAGGGGCGGCACGTGGCGCAAGTGGCCGCGGCCATCGCAGCCGCGAACATCGGGGCGCAAAGATGAACGCGGCGAACACCAACGGGCGTACCACGCTCGTCGTGTGGATCATCCTGGCTTGCGGGGTCGTGGCGGCGCTGCATCTGGGCAAGGCGGCAATCGCCACACCCATGCTACAGGCAGACTTGCACCTGAGCCTGGATGAAGCCGGCTGGCTTACCGGTCTGTTTGCAGGGCTAGGGCTCCTGTGTGGAGCGCCCGCAGGCGCTGTGGCGGCAGCTTTTGGCGGCAGAAACACGCTGTTGCTGGGGCTCGGGGTGATGGCGCTCGCCGGAGCAGGCGGGGCCGCCATGCCGTCATATCCGGGCCTGCTGGTCACCCGTTTCCTGGAGGGGCTCGGCTTCATGCTGGTAATCGTCGCTGGTCCGGCGATACTGGAACGCGTCACGACCGGCGCTGAGCGGGATGTGGCTTTTGGGCTCTGGAGCTGTTTCATGCCGTGTGGGATGGCGCTGGCAATGCTGGTAGGGCCGCTGTTCCAAACCTGGCAATCTTTTTGGTGGACAAGCGCGGCGCTGGCCGTGGCTTCGATTTGGGTAGTGACTTGCCGCGTGCCCCCAAGCGCCTCGCCCAAAACCTTCACCTTAAAAACCATGCAGGCTGATATTCGACAGTTGCTTTGTTCCAGAGGCGCGATGTTGCTCGCCTTGGGGTTTGCACTGTACAGCCTGGTGTTCTTTGCCCTGTTCAGCTTTCTGCCGGTTCTGCTGATGGAGCGGATGGACGTCTCATACCGCAGCGCTGGCGTGCTAAGCGCACTGGCAAGTGCCATGAACGCCAGCGGGAATCTCGCAGCAGGTTATTTGATCGCACGTGGCGCTGGACGCGTCCAGCTAGTAGTCATTGCAAGCACCATCATGGGGCTATCCGGAATGGGTATCTTCCTGGGCGGCCTAACGGCTTTTGCAACTTTCCTCCTGTGCCTGTTTTTTTCGGCGATCGGGGGGCTGATCCCGGCTACCTTGCTCGCCTCCGCACCGCTAGTCGCGCGCCAAGCCGCGCTTGTACCGATCACCGTCGGCCTGATGATGCAAGGAAGCAATCTCGGACAGATGCTCGGGTCGGTTGCAGTGGGCAGCGTAACGACAGCCTTTGGCTGGGAGATGGCTAGCGCAGTGGTGGCGATGGCGACGGTGGCGACCGGTGCCGTCGCCTTTCTACTGCGTCCGGTGCTGCGCGATAGCGTCCAATGCGTGTAGGTCCCGGCGGGGGCGGCTCCGTAGGAGAAAGAAGAAGGCCTGCCTGGCGGATTGGACGAATCCTCATCGGTCAGTCATGTCAAGGCGTGCCGGCTGCGATACGTGTTAATTCCTACATATTCGGATAAGTCGGACCACCGGTGCCTTCTGGCGCTACCCAGGTGATGTTCTGCGCTGGGTCCTTGATGTCGCAGGTCTTGCAGTGCACGCAGTTCTGCGCGTTGATCTGGAAGCGCTTGCTGCCATCGTCGTTGCTCACGACTTCGTACACGCCGGCCGGGCAGTAGCGCTGTGCCGGCTCGTCGTACAGCGGCAGGTTCTTCTCGATCGGAACGTTCGGATCGGTCAGCCGCAGGTGGATCGGCTGGTCTTCCTCGTGGTTGGTGTTGGAGAGGAATACCGAGGAAAGTTTGTCGAAGCTCAGCTTGCCGTCCGGCTTGGGGTAGTCGATTTTCTTCGACTCTGCAGCCGTCTTGAGGCAGGCATAGTCCGGCTTGGTGTCGTGCAGGGTGAAGGGGATCTTGCCACCGAAGATGTTCTGATCGATGAAGTTGAATGCGCCACCCTTGATTGCCCCCCACTTGTGGATGGCGGCGCCGAAATTGCGGCTCTTGTACAGCTCGTCGTACAGCCAGCTGTTCTTGAAGCCTTCCTGATACGCCGTCAGCTCATCGCCGCCCTCGCGGCCGGCCAGCAGCGCGTCGGCAGCCGCTTCGGCGGCGAGCATGCCGGACTTCATCGCCGTGTGGCTGCCCTTGATCTTGGCGAAGTTCAGGGTGCCGGCGTCGCAGCCGATCAGCGCACCGCCGTTGAATACCATCTTCGGCAGGCAGTTCAGGCCGCCCTTGGCGATGGCGCGGGCGCCGTAGGACACGCGCTTGCCGCCGTCCAGGTACTGCTTGATCACCGGATGATGCTTGTAGCGCTGGAACTCGTCGAACGGCGACAGGTGCGGGTTGCTGTAGGACAGATCGACGATCAGGCCGACGACCACCTGGTTGTTTTCCAGGTGATAGAGGAAGGAGCCGCCGGAGTTCTCATCGTCCAGTGGCCAGCCGGCGGTGTGTACGACCAGACCCTGCTCGTGCTTGGCCGGGTCGATGTCCCACAGCTCCTTGATGCCGATGCCGTAATGCTGCGGATCGACGTTGGCGTTGAGCTGGAAGCGGTTGATCAGTTGCTTGCCGATATGGCCGCGGCAGCCCTCGGCGAATAGCGTGTACTTGGCGCGCAGTTCCATCCCGGGCGTGTACATGCCGTCCTTCGGATTGCCTTCGCGGTCGACGCCCAGATCACCGGTGACGATACCGCGCACGATGCCGTTCTCGTCGATCAGCGCTTCCTGAGCGGCGAAGCCTGGATAGATCTCGACACCCAGGTTCTCGGCCTGCTGGGCCAGCCAGCGGCACAGGTTACCGAGCGAAATGATGTAGTTGCCCTCGTTGTGCATGGTCTTGGGAACCAGTGCGTTGGGCAGCTTGCTGGCGGCTTCGGCGTTCTTGAGCAGGTAGATGTCGTCGCGTTTGACCGGAGTGTTCAGCGGGGCGCCAAGTTCTTTCCAATCGGGGAACAGTTCATCCAGCGCACGCGGCTCGAAGACTGCGCCGGAGAGGATGTGGGCGCCTACTTCGGAACCCTTTTCGACGACGCATACACTGATTTCCTGACCAGCGTCGGCGGCTTTCTGCTTCAGGCGGCAGGCAGCGGAAAGGCCTGCAGGGCCGGCGCCGACGATGACAACGTCGAATTCCATGTATTCGCGACTCATGTTGCGTTCCCCTCAGCGTTCGTGGTGCTGCGACTGGATTGATGCTTGCCGACCTGCCTGGCCGGCTTCCGGTTGGCGATCATTCCACGGCCTTGACCATGTCCTCGACGACCTTCTTGGCGTCGCCGAAGACCATCATGGTCTTGTCCATGTAGAACAGCTCGTTGTCCAGGCCGGCGTAGCCGCTGGCCATTGAGCGCTTGTTGACGATGACGGTCTTGGCCTTGTACGCCTCGAGGATCGGCATGCCGGCGATCGGCGACTTCGGATCGGTCTTGGCCGCCGGGTTGACCACGTCGTTGGCGCCGAGCACCAGCACCACGTCGGCCTGGCCGAACTCGGAGTTGATGTCCTCCATCTCGAAGACCTGCTCGTAAGGCACCTCGGCTTCGGCCAGCAGCACGTTCATGTGCCCCGGCATGCGGCCGGCGACCGGGTGGATCGCGTACTTCACGGTCACGCCCATGTGCGTCAGCTTCTCGGCCAGTTCCATCAGCGCGTGCTGCGCGCGGGCCACCGCCAGGCCGTAGCCGGGCACGATGATCACGGTGTCGGCGTTGGTCAGCAGGAAGGCGGCATCATCGGCCGAACCGGACTTCACGTTGCGCTCCTGCTGGGCGCCCGCCGGGCCACCGGCATCGGCGTCGGCGCCAAAGCCGCCGAGGATCACGTTGAAGAACGAGCGGTTCATCGCCTTGCACATGATGTACGAGAGGATCGCGCCGCTCGAGCCCACCAGCGAGCCGGCGATGATCAGCATCGAGTTGTTCAGCGAGAAGCCGATACCGGCGGCCGCCCAGCCCGAGTAGCTGTTGAGCATCGACACCACCACCGGCATGTCCGCGCCGCCGATGGGGATGATGATCAGCACACCGATGACGAAGGCCAGCGCCACCAGGATGGCGAAGGCGGTCAGGTTGCCGGTGAATGTGTAGACCAGACCCAGACCGACGATCGCCAGGCCCACGGCCAGGTTGACCATGTGTTGGCCCTTGAACACCACCGGAGCGCCCTGGAACAGGCGGAACTTGTACTTGCCCGACAGCTTGCCGAAGGCGATCACCGAACCGGAGAAGGTGATGGCACCGATGGCCGCGCCGAGGAACAGCTCCAGGCGGTTACCGACGGGGATGGCGTAGCCGATCTGCTCGACGATGCCCAGCGACTGCGGTTCGACCACCGCGGCAATGGCGATGAATACCGCGGCCAGACCGATCATGCTGTGCATGAAGGCGACCAGCTCGGGCATCTTGGTCATCTCGACGCGCTTGGCCATGACGGTGCCGACGCTGCCGCCGATCAGCAGGCCGACGATCACGTAGCCGATGCCGGTGGTGGCCAGCTCGCTGCCGAGCTTGAAGATCAGGCCGACGGTGGTGAGCACCGCGATGCCCATGCCGATCATGCCGAACAGGTTGCCGCGACGTGAGGTGGTGGGGTGGGAGAGGCCCTTCAGCGCCTGGATGAAGCACACCGAGGCGACCAGATAGAGCAGGGTGATCAGGTTCATGCTCATGGCTTACTTGCCCTCCGCCTTGGCCGCGCTGCGGTCCTTCTTCTTGAACATTTCCAGCATGCGACGGGTGACCAGGAAGCCCCCGAACACGTTGACCGCGGCCAGCGCCACGGCCAGGGTGCCCATGGCCTTGCCCAGCGGGGTGACGGTGAGCGCGGCGGCCAGCATGGCGCCGACGATGACGATTGCCGAGATCGCGTTGGTGACCGCCATCAGCGGCGTGTGCAGGGCCGGGGTGACGTTCCAGACCACGTGGTAGCCGACGTAGATCGCCAGCACGAAGATGATCAGGTTGTAGATGCCGTCCGAAATCAGATCCATGTTCGCGTCTCCCTTAACCGTTGGTCCGCACGACCTGGCCGTCGCGGCACATCAGGCACGCGGCGACGATGTCGTCTTCGAGGTTGAGCTGGAACTGGCCGTCCTTGTCGATGACCAGCTTGAGAAAATCCAGCAGGTTGCGGGCGTACAGCGCCGAGGCGTCGGCCGGCACCAGCGTCGCCAGGTTGGCGTGACCGACGATGGTCACGCCGTGGCGCACCACCACCTGGTCGATCTCGGTCAGTGGGCAGTTACCGCCGTGGCCGGCTGCCAGGTCGACGATCACCGAGCCGGGCTTCATCTGCTCGACGGTGGCTTCCTGCAGCAGCGTCGGCGCCTTGCGGCCCGGGATCAGCGCGGTGGTGATGACGATGTCCGACTGCAGCGCACGCTCGTGCACCGCCTGCGCCTGACGCGCCATCCACGAGGCCGGCATCGGCCGCGCATAGCCGCCGACGCCTTCGGCGCATTCGCGCTCCTCGTCGGTCTCCAGCGGCACGTCGACGAACTTGGCGCCGAGCGATTCGATCTGCTCCTTCACCGCCGGGCGCACGTCCGAAGCCTCGACCACCGCGCCCAGGCGCTTGGCCGTGGCGATGGCCTGCAGCCCGGCGACACCGGCCCCGAGGATCAGCACGCGCGCGGCCTTCACCGTACCGGCAGCGGTCATCAGCATCGGCATGAAGCGCGGGTAGTGATGGGCGCCGAGCAGCACCGCCTTGTAGCCGGCGATGTTGGCCTGCGACGAGAGCACGTCCAGGCTCTGTGCGCGCGAGGTGCGCGGCGCGGCTTCCAGCGCGAAGGCGGTGATGCCGCGCGCGGCCATGCGCGCGATGCAGTCATTGTCGAACGGGTTGAGCATGCCCAGCAGCACGCTGCCGGACTGCATCTGCGCCAGTTCCGCCTCGTCCGGCGCATTGACTTTCAGCACCAGCTCGGCGGCAAAGGCCGCGGCCGCATCGCCGATGGTTGCGCCAGCGGCCTCATAGGCGCTGTCCGGCACGCTGGAAAGCAACCCGGCGCCGCTTTGCAGCGTTACCCGGTGCCCTTGGCCGATCAGTTTCTTGACGGTTTCCGGGGTCGCGGCGACGCGCGTTTCCCCGACATGGGTTTCGAGGGGTACACCGATGTGCATGGTCATTCCTGAGACAAAAACAGTGGCGCAGCAGCCCGAGCCTCTTCGCCCGGCATACGGGCGGAGAGGACAGGCTGGACTTCGGGATAAGAAACGGGTTGCCCGTAGGCGAGGGGCTCAGACCAGCTTTTCCAGCTCCGGCACGATCTCGAACAGATCGCCCACCAGGCCGTAGTCGGCAACCTGGAAGATCGGTGCTTCCTCGTCCTTGTTGATCGCGACGATCACCTTGGAGTCCTTCATGCCGGCCAGGTGCTGGATCGCGCCGGAGATACCGACGGCAATGTACAGCTGCGGCGCGACGATCTTGCCGGTCTGGCCGACCTGCATGTCGTTCGGCACGAAGCCGGCATCGACCGCGGCACGCGAGGCACCGACCGCCGCGCCGAGCTTGTCGGCCAGCGAATACAGGTGCTTGAAGTTATCGCCGTTCTGCATGCCACGACCGCCGGAGACGACGATCTTGGCGGCGGTCAGCTCGGGACGGTCGGACTTGGCCAGCTCTTCGCCGACGAAGGCGGACTTGCCTGCGTCACCGCTGCCGGCGATCTGCTCGATGGCAGCCGAGCCACCTTCGCCGCTGACCGCATCGAAACCGGTGGTACGCACGGTGATGACCTTGATCGGTGCGGTGGACTGCACGGTGGCGATGGCGTTGCCGGCGTAGATCGGGCGCTTGAAGGTGTCAGCGCTTTCGACCGACGTGATCTCGGAGATCTGGTCGACGTCCAGTAGCGCAGCGACGCGCGGCAGGAAGTTCTTGCCGTTGGTGGTGGCCGGAGCCAGTACGTGGCTGTAACTCTTGGCGAGATCGGCGATCAGCGGCGCGACGTTCTCCGGCAGCTGATGGGCGTAGGCGGCATCGTCGGCGACCAGCACCTTGGAAACGCCGGCGATCTTGGCAGCTGCCTCGCCAATGGCACCACAGCCGGAACCGGCGACCAGCACATGGATGTCGCCACCCATTTTCGCGGCAGCCGCCACGGTGTTCAGGGTTGCGGCCGCGAGGACGGCGTTGTTGTGTTCAGCGATAACCAGGATAGTCATTTAGATTACCTTCGCCTCGTTCTTCAGTTTCTCGACCAGTTCTGCCACGGACTTGACCTTGATACCGGCGCTGCGGGCAGCCGGCGCTTCGACCTTCAGGGTCTTCACGGTGGAACCGGTGGCGACGCCCAGCGCGTCCGGGGTCAGGGTTTCCAGCGGCTTCTTCTTGGCCTTCATGATGTTCGGCAGCGACGCGTAGCGCGGCTCGTTCAGACGCAGGTCGGTGGTGACGATCGCCGGCAGGCTCAGCGCGACGGTCTGCAGACCGCCATCGATTTCGCGGGTGACGTTGACCTTGTCGCCAGCCACTTCCACCTTGGAGGCGAAGGTGCCCTGGGCATAGCCGGTCAGCGCGGCCAGCATCTGGCCGGTCTGGTTGTTGTCGCTGTCGATCGCCTGCTTGCCGAGGATCACCAGCTGCGGCTGCTCTTTGTCGACCACCGCCTTGAGCAGCTTGGCAACCGCCAGGGAGCTCAGTTCATCAGCGGATTCAACCAGCACGGCGCGGTCGGCGCCCAGTGCCAGTGCGGTGCGCAGCTGCTCCTGAGCAGCGGCCGAACCGATGGAGACGACAACGATCTCGCTCGCCACGCCCTTTTCTTTCAGGCGTACGGCTTCTTCCACGGCAATTTCGCAGAAGGGGTTCATCGACATCTTGACGTTGGCGAGGTCGACGCCGGAGTTGTCCGCCTTGACGCGAACCTTGACGTTGTAGTCGACCACTTTTTTTACAGCTACCAAGGTTTTCATATTTAAATTCTCGCTGAAGAAGTTGGGCGCTTTTTATTGCTTTAAAAGATTTGGATTTTTTTCCTTATATTTAATTACCTGCTCCCGAAGCTCCGGTGTTCTTATGGAGCTGGCGAGGGCTTGCTGTTCGTCCGTCAACTGTTGTTCAAGCGATTGTCCAAATGACTGTCGTATCAATTTTTTCAATCGACCTAAGCTGGGTGTGGTGGATTGGCAAAGCCGATTAGCCACGCATTGGCTTTCACAATCGAGTTGATGAAAGGGAACGACTCTATTCACGAGACCGATATTCAACGCTTGCTGTGCGTTGAAAGAGCCGCTCAATAGCGCAATTTCCATCGCCATATGTAGCCCGACCAAGCGGGGAAGATGCCAAGAGGAACCCAGTTGACAGCTCGTGCTGCCGGTAGGCAGGCATGCGAAATTGAAACGGCTGTTATGTGCAGCAATGACTAGGTCGCAGGCCAGCGCGATACTCAGCCCGGCTCCGGCAACAGGTCCATGCACACTGGCTAAAACTGGAACTTCCAGCTCCCCCAAGAGCCTCATTGCTTTGTTCATCGGCTCAAGTACGCTTTCTTCAACTGAATCGGGCGAGTCGATGAACTGTTGCTGATCTAGCCCGGCCATGAAACATCGTCCTTCCCCCTTGAGCATCAGCACTCGTGTTTGCTTTCGCTGCACGATTTCCTCGCAAGCTTCGAGAAAAGCACTTGCCATTGCTGAATCAATCGAATTCAACATATGCGGCCTATTGAAGCGAATGCAGCTGACCGCATTGTTGTGTTCAACCAATACCGGCTTTGAAGATGGGTTGGTCATCATTAGCCTCGCTGATAATTGGGAAGGACGACTCGTAGAGCGTCCGCGGTGCGCCTGCTGCTTCGCTACGGTTCGGTGCGCTCGAAGATGGCGGCGACGCCTTGCCCGCCGCCAATGCACATCGCAACCAGCGCGTAATGGCCAGCCGTTCGCTGCAATTCGTAAATGGCTTTGGTGGTGATGATCGCGCCGGTCGCTCCAATGGGATGGCCCAGGGAAATGCCGGAACCGTTGGGGTTGACCCGTTCCGGATCCAGGCCCAGCTCCTGTGCTACAGCACAGGCCTGGGCGGCGAATGCCTCGTTGGCTTCGATGACATCCATTTGCTCCAGCGCGAGTCCGGTGCGCTGCAGTACCTGACGTATCGCCGGTACCGGCCCGATACCCATGTAGGCCGGCTCGACGCCCGCATGCGCATAACCGACCAGCCGGACGAGCGGCCGCAGGCCCAGTTCGCGAGCCCTGTCGCCTTCGGCCAGCACGACGGCGGCAGCGCCATCGTTGAGCCCCGACGCATTGCCGACGGTGACCGTGCCGGCCGCCTTGTCGAATACCGGACGCATGGCAGCGAGCTGCTCGGCGGTCACCTCGCCGCGCACATGCTCGTCGGTATCGAACAGGCGGGGGCCTTTGCGCGTAGACACCTCGATCGGCACGATCTGCGTGGCGAAGCGGCCTTCAGCAATGGCGCGCGCGGCGCGGCGCTGGCTTTCGAGCGCGAGGGCATCCTGCTGGGCGCGGCTGATGTCATAGCGCCGGGCGACGTTCTCCGCGGTGATACCCATGTGCACCTGCTGGAAGGGGTCGTGCAGCACGCCGTTCATGAAGTCGATGGCGCTGGCGTCGCCCAGCCGCGTGCCCCAGCGCAGCCCGGGCAGCATGAATGGCCCGCGGCTCATGCTTTCGGCGCCGGCACCGATGGCGATCGAGGTGTCGCCCAGCCGGATCGCCTGGGCCGCGGAAATGATCGCCTGCAGGCCCGAACCGCACAGACGGTTGACGTTGAACGCGGGCGTGGTGCAGGGGATACCGGCATCGATGGCGGCGAGACGGCCCAGGTAGGCGTCCCTGGGCTCGGTCGCGACCACGTTGCCCATCACTAGATGGCCGACCTGGTCCGGCTCGACGCCGGACCGCTCCAGTGCCGCACGGACCACGCTCGTGGCCAGCGAACCAAGCGGTACATCCTTCAGTGCGCCGCCAAAGCTGCCTATGGCTGTTCGAACGGCTCCGACGACGAAAATCTCGCGCTCTAACATGGCATCGCCTGTCCTGGAAGTGGCTGCGTTGCTGCAACTGCGCAGCATCGCTTTGCCTGCATTCTTGGGCAGGCGAAGACCGCCGACATCGTCCACACGGCTTAGCCTCGCGCCGCGCTTTAGTCTTTCCAGACGATGAGGCTGGCCGTCGTGCTGTGTGGAAATGAGCCTGAGCGAGGCACCCGACGCTACCGGCGGGCCTGTCCGCCGCCAACCACGTCGACAAAGGAGAGGTTCATGTCCGTTATCGCAATTACAGGAAGCGCGTCAGGCATCGGCGCCGCGCTCAAGGAACTCCTGACCGCCGCTGGCCATACCGTGATCGGCATCGATCGCAGCCACGCCGACGTGGAGGCCGATCTGTCCACCGACGAAGGACGTGCCGCCGCGGTCGCAGCGGTGCTGGAGCGCTGTTCGAACGTGCTCGATGGGCTGGTCTGCTGCGCCGGCGTCGGTGTCACCGCGCCCAGTAGCGGCCTGGTCGTGGCGGTCAATTACTTCGGCGTCAGCGCTTTGCTGGATGGTCTGGCCGACGCCTTGTCTCGCGGCCGGCAGCCGGCAGCGGTGGTCGTCGGTTCAGTTGCTGCCACCCAGCCTGGGGCTGCTGAGCTACCGATGGTCGAGGCGATGCTGGCCGGCGACGAAGCCCGCGCGATCGAGCTGGCCGAGCAGGGCGGGCAGACGCACCTGGCCTACGCCGGCTCGAAATATGCCGTGACCTGCCTGGCGCGGCGCAACGTGGTCGACTGGGCGGGGCGCGGCGTGCGCCTGAACGTGGTGGCGCCCGGCGCGGTGGAGACGCCATTGCTGCAGGCTTCGAAGGCCGACCCGCGTTACGGCGAATCGACGCGCCGCTTCGTCGCGCCGCTGGGACGCGGCAGCGAACCGCGCGAGGTGGCGGAGGCGATCGCCTTTCTGCTCGGGCCGCAGGCGAGCTTCATTCACGGCAGCGTGTTGTTCGTCGACGGCGGCATGGACGCCCTGATGCGGACCAAGGTCTTCTGAGGCCGCACTGCGGTAACGACACGAGAACGCCTGGCTTGCCAGGCGTTTTGGCTTCAGGCGCCGACCTCCGTCAACCCGAGCGGCGCCACTGCTGCTGGAACGGGGGCTGCCGCTGCGTGATAGGCACGGCTGCGATAGAGCATGACCAGCAGCCCCATCGGCACCAGCAGGAAGACATTGACGATCAAAATGGCGTAGCGCAGCGAGTCGTCGCCGAACGTGCTGCCCAGAACGTCGCTCAGCAGGCCGACCGCGAGCGGGCCGAGGCCGATGCCGAGCAGCGTGGAGAACACCGTCTGCAGGGCGATCGCCGTCGCGCGCTGCCAGGGGCTGACCAGCTGGGTCAGCAGGTTGAACGACGCCGCCACCCACCAGATGCTGAAGAAGCCGCTGAACGCTGCCCACAGCATGGCCGAAGGCACCGGCAATCCGGCGACGGTCAGCCAGGTCGCCTGCGGCCAGAGCAGATACAGCGCCAGCCCGGCCAACCCGAGCAGATGCCCCAGCAGCGGAATGCGCAGCAGCCATGCTCGATTCCTGGCGCTGAGCCGATCGGTCAGCCAGCCGCTGAACACGCCGCCGACGGCCATGGCGGCGCCACTGACCACGCCGGCGAGAATGCCCGCATGCTGCAGCGACAGCGCGTGGCTGCGCACCAGAAAGCTGGTGTTCCACATGGCGAAGGCGTAGGCGCTGAAGGTGGTAAGTGCGCTGGCGCTCATCAGCAGGAGATAAGGCCGGTTGCGCAGCAGGGTCAGCGCCGACTGCAACAGGCTCTCGCCTGGGGCCGGATGCGCGGTGACGCCGTCCCAGCGGCCGCGTTGGGGTTCGCGCACCAGGAAGCCGAAAATCAGCGAGAGGAACAGCAACGGAATGGCGATCAGCACGAAGCCGGTGCGCCAGCCATGCACGTCGACCAGCCACGCGCCGACGCTGAGGCCGACGATGGCCGACAGGGTGGGCGCGCCAGTGAAGCAGCTGATCGCCAGCGAGCGGTTCTGCACCGGATAGAGGTCGGCAATCAGCGACAGCGAGGTGGGGGTGACCGTGGCCTCGGTGGCCGCCACCAGCATCCGCGCCAGCGCCAGCACGACAAAGCCGGTGGCCATGCCGCAGAGCAGGGTGGCCAATGCCCAGAGCGCCGCGGTAATGGCCAGCACGCGCATGCGCGAATGGCGATCGGCCAGGCGCCCGGCCGGCAGGCCGAGCAGGGCATAGACGGCGGCGAACGACAGGCCGGAGACCAGCCCCATGGCGGTGTCGCTGACGCCGAACTCCAGTTTGATCGGCTCGATCATCACCGACATGATCTGCCGGCCGATGAAGCTGCTGGCATAGGCCACCACCAGCAGCGCCAGCACGCCATGGGTGCGCCAGCCGAGGCGCGGCGCTGCATTAACCGTCGTCATGCCAGCCTCCGACCCAAGCCGGATCGATCAGGCGCGCGCCTGGCGTTGCTTGAGCAGCGTCAGCGCGGTGTCCTCGATCATGTCCTCCTGACCACCGACCATGCCGCGGCGGCCCATCTCGACGAGAATCTCGCGTGCCGAGACGCCGTACTTCTTCTCGGCGCGTTTGGCGAACAAGAGGAAGGAGCCATAGACGCCGGCATAGCCCATGGTCAGGGCGTCGCGGTCGCTGCGGATGGGGAAGTCCATGATCGGTACCACCAGGTCTTCGGCGACGTCCTGGATGCCGAACACGCTGACGCCCGTCTCGATGCCCATGCGGTCGCAGACCGCCACCAGCACCTCCATCGGCGTGTTGCCGGCGCCAGCACCGAGGCCTGCGCAGGCCGCGTCGATGCGCGTCGCGCCGGCGCCGATCGCGGCGATGGAATTGGCCACGCCCATCGAGAGGTTGTGATGGCCATGGAAGCCGATCTCGGTCTCCGGCGCGAGCGCCTCGCGCAGCGCGGCGACCCGGGCGCGAACGTCGTCCGGCAGCAGGTAGCCGGCCGAGTCAGTGATGTACACGCAGTTGGCGCCGTAGCTTTCCATCAGCTTGCCCTGGGCGGCGAGGCCCTCGGGGCTGTTCATGTGCGCCATCATCAGAAAGCCCACGGTATCCATGCCGAGGCCGCGCGCATGGCTGATGTGTTGCTCGGAAACGTCGGCCTCGGTGCAGTGGGTCGCCACGCGGATGGTAGCGACGCCCAGCTCATGGGCCATCTTCAGATGGTCGACGGTGCCGATGCCCGGCAGCAGCAGCGCCGAGACCTTGGCCTGCTTCATCAGCGGGATGACGGCCGAGAGATACTCCTCGTCGCTGTGTGCAGGGAAGCCATAGTTGACTGAGGTACCACCCAAGCCGTCGCCATGAGTGACTTCGATCAGCGGCACGCCGGCCGCATCCAGGCCCTGGGCGATGCTCTTCATCTGCTCCAGGCTGATCTGGTGACGCTTGGGGTGCATGCCGTCGCGCAGGCACATGTCGTGTACGGTGATTTTCTTGCCGCGAAGGTCCATGGCGCGCTCCTTAAAGCTCGGTCTGCTTGAGCAGTTCTTCGGCGAACATCTCGGCGGTGCGGGCCGAGGCTGCGGTCATGATGTCGAGGTTGCCGGCGTACTTGGGCAGGTAGTCGCCCAGGCCCTCGACCTCCATGAAGACGGAGACGCGATTGCCGTCGAACACCGGCCCGTTGACCAGCGTGTAGCCCGGCACGTACTTCTGTACCTCAGCGATCATCGCGTGGATCGACTCGGTGATCGCCGCCTCGTCCGGCGTACCTTCCACCAGGCAATGCACGGTGTCGCGCATGATCAGCGGCGGCTCGGCGGGGTTGATGACGATGATCGCCTTGCCCTTTCTCGCGCCCCCGACCTGTTCCACCGCGCCGGCAGTGGTGCGGGTGAATTCGTCGATGTTCTTGCGCGTGCCCGGTCCGACCGACTTGGATGCGGCGGTGGCGATGATCTCGGCATATTCGACCGGCTGCACGCGCGACACCGCGGCAACCAGCGGAATCGTCGCCTGGCCGCCGCAGGTGACCATGTTGACGTTCGTCGCCCCGGCCTTGAGATTGTCCTTCAGGTTCACCGGCGGCACGCAGTAGGGGCCGATGGCGGCGGGGGTCAGGTCGATCATCAGCACGCCCAGCTCGGTCAGCTTGCGGCTGTTTTCGGCGTGCACATAGGCGCTGGTGGCGTCGAAGGCGATGCGGATGTCATCGGCCGCGACGTGCGGCAGCAGGCCGTCGACGCCCTTGGCGGTGACCTTCAGGCCCATTTCCTCGGCGCGCTTGAGGCCCTCGGAAGTCGGGTCGATGCCCACCATCCAGACCGGCTCCAGCACTTCGCTGCGCTTGAGCTTGTACAACAGGTCGGTGCCGATGTTGCCGGGCCCGATCAGGGCGCAGCGGATCTTCTTGCTCATGGTTCGTCTCCTTGACGAATCGGCTTCAGTCGACGAAGCGCAGGCTCGCCGCGCCGATGCCGCTGATGGTCATGTGGATGCGGTCGCCGGCGCCCACCGGCACCAGCGGGGCGAGGGCGCCGGAAAGAATCACTTCGCCCTTGCGAAACGGAATGCCGAGCCGACCCAGGGTGTTGGCCAGCCAGGCCACGGCCTCGCACGGGTGCCCCTGGACTGCGGCGCCCAGGCCGCGCCCGGCCGGCTGGCCGTTCTTGAACATCTGCAGCTCGCAGGCGGCGAGGTCCAGTTGCTGCGGGTCTATTCGCGTTTCGCCGAGAGCGAACACGCCGCAGGAGGCGTTGTCCGCCACGGTGTCCTGGATACGGATCTGCCAGTCGTCGATACGCGAGTCGACGATCTCGAAGCAGCAGGCCACCGAGGCGGTGGCAGCTGCCACGTCCGAGGCGGTGACGCCCGGCCCGTTGAGATCCTCGGCGAGGATGAAGGCGATCTCGCCTTCGGCGCGCGGCTGGATCAGGCGGTGCCCGGCCAGGCTCACGGCACTGCCGTCATCGACCTGCATCGCCTGGGTGAGAAAGCCGAAATCCGGCTGGTGCACGTTCAGCATGTCCTGCACGGCCTTGCTGGTGACGCCGATCTTCTTGCCGATCACCTGCTCGCCGATGGCCTCGCGCCGTGCCAGGAAGCGCAGCGAGATGCGGTACGCATCGTCCAGGTCGATGGCCGGGTGGCGGCTGGTCAGCGGTGCCAGGGTGCGCCGTTCGCGCAGGGCGGCGAAGAGCTCGTCACCGAGAGCTTCGATCAGTTGCGGATCAAGCATGGAGAGCGCTCCTCAACCGGGCCAGACGCTGGATTCGGCGCCGCCGTCGACTTCGATGATCTTGCCGGTCACCCAGCGCGACGCCGGGGTGGCGAGATAGAGCGCGGCAGCCGAGATGTCTTCGACTTCGCCGAGGCACTTCATCGGCGTGTTCCGCTCCATGGCCGTGCGCATCTGCTCGGGCATCACCCGGTTCAGCGCGTCGGTGAGGATCGGGCCGGGCGCGATGGCGTTGACCCGCACCGCCGGCGCGAAGTCATGCGCCAGCAGCCGGGTCAGTTGCGACAGCGCGGCCTTGGCGGCGCCATAGGCACTGAACTGCGGCTGTGCGTAGCGCGCCGCGCCCGAGGTGATGTTGAGGATGTTGCCGCCGCCGGCCTGGCGCATGTGTGGCACGCACAGCTGGGTCAGCGCATAGGCGGAGCTGACGTTGAAACGCAGCACCTGCTCGAACTCCTCGGTGCTCATCTTCAGCGGGTCGTTCGGCCCGGCGCCACCGGCGTTGTTGACCAGATGGGTAATGCGGCCAAAGGCCTCCAGCGCGGCAGCAACCGTGGCCTGGCGCATGGCGTCGTCGTTGACGTCGCAGCGCACGGCGATGGCCTCGCCACCGGCGGCACGGATTTCGGCGGCCACCGACTCGACGTCGGCGACGGTGCGTGCAGCGCACACCACGCGCGCGCCGGCCTCGGCGTAGGCCAGGGCAATGGCGCGGCCGATGCCGCGGCCGGCGCCGGTGACGATGGCGACGCTGTCATGCAGGGTGAAGCGGTCGAGCAGACTCATGGCGGTTCCTTGTCTCGTTGTACGCGGTCAGGCTCAGGCCTGGGCACTGACCGGAGATTGTGCGGGAGCCCAAAGGTCGGGCAGGCCGGGGTCGGTATCGTGGATCAGGCGCTTGAGCAGCACCTTCAACACCTGCGAATCGGTCGGGCCGAGCTTCTCGGTGACCTCCTGCTCGACGGCCTTGGCCAGGGCGATCTGCTCCAGCGATATCTCGCGCCCGGCGGCGGTAAGCAGAAAGCGCAGCACGCCGAACTGCTTCTCGGCCACCACATAGCCCTGCTTTTCGAGGAACAGCATCATCGACAGCGTGACCTCGCGGCCGGTGTAGCTGACGAATTCGTTGATCTCTTCGAGCGTCAGGTTGTCCTGGATGCACAGCACCGAGAGCACGAAGAAGGCATGCTCATCGATCTTCTGGCTGTGCAGCAGCCGGCGCAGCGCGTCGAGCAGCTGGTAGTGCGCGCGCCCGACCAGATAGCCGAGCAGGTCCTCGGTGTAGCTGCATTCCGGTGGTGGCTCGGAACCCAGGCGCAGCGTCTCGCGCGCCTTGCAGGTGGCCAGCGCGTACTGCCCGCTCTGGAAGGCCAGCGGCGGCAGGTCGGTCTTGTCGAAGGCGAGCACCTCGCCGACAAAGATCAGGTGGTCGCCGCCTTCGTAGGTAAAGGCGGTGCGGCACTGGAAGCGCGCCGTGCAGTCCTTGAACAGCGGCGTGTCGTTGATGCCCTGGTCGAGCGTGACACCGGCGAACTTGTCTTCGCCGCGCGAGGCGAAACGGCCCGAGAGCAGCTGCTGGTCGGCGGAAAGGACATGCACGTTCCAGTGCTTGTTGCTGGAGAAGGCCGGCAGGCTCAGCGCCGACTTGGCCAGGCTCCAGAGCACCAGTGGCGGGTTCAGCGAAACCGAGTTGAAGCTGTTGGCCGTCACGCCCACCGGCTCGCCATCGGCACCGCGCGTGGTAATGATCGTCACCCCCGTGGTGAAGGTGCTGAGCGCTGCGCGGAACGCCTGGGGGTTGAAGCTGGCTGGAGCAGTCATGGTCTGCCTCACAAATCGGGTCAGTCGTGATCGCAGTATTCGCAGCGCGGCCTGCGCCAACATCGTCTTTACGGACTAAGGGAAGCGCTGCGGCTCGCGTCGTCCGGACGGACGAGGCCGGGCCGTTCGGCGACCACTAAGGTGGCGCGAACAAGAACAACGGGAATGCCCGGAGGCCGTATGAATGCGAACCTGCGATCCATCGACGAGGTCGGCGAGCTGCTGGCCGCCCAGAGGCAGGCCTTCGACCGCGAGGGCGCGGTCGATGCGGCGACGCGCAAGCGCCGGCTGCAGGCGGTCATCGACTTGCTGGTGGCCGAGCAGCGACCGCTGGTCGAGGCAATGGACGCCGATTTTGGCGGCCGTCACCCCGGCTACGGGCTGATGACCGACATCCTCGGTGCACTCGCTTCGCTCAAGCATGCCCGCGAGCATTTTGAAGGTTGGATGCAGCGCGACCCTCGGCCGGCGTTCGCGCCTTACGATCAGCTCGGCGCCGAGGCCTGGGTGCAGTACCAGCCCAAGGGTAGCGTCGGCATCATCGGCACCTGGAATGCACCTTTGTTCACCCTGCTGAGCCCGCTCGCAGGCGTGCTGGCGGCGGGCAACCGGGCCATCCTCAAACCCTCGGAGGTGACCGCCAACACCGCGTCTGTGCTGGCCGCGGCGATCGGCGAGCGCTTCGATCCGCTGGAGTTGGCAGTCGTCACCGGCGGCCTCGAGGTCGGGCAGGGCTTTGCCAGCCAGCCGTTCGATCACCTGGTATTCACCGGCGGCACCGCCATCGGCCGCGACGTGATGCGCCGCGCCGCGGAAAATCTGGTGCCGGTGACGCTCGAGCTGGGCGGCAAATCGCCGGTGATCGTCGGGCGCAGTGCGGACATCGCTGATGCGGCGCGGCGTCTGGCAATCGCCAAGCTGACCAATGGCGGGCAGATCTGCGTTTCCCCGGATCTGGTCTATGTCGCGGTCGAGCACAAGCAGGCGTTCATCGAGGCCTTCCGCTCCGCGGTGACCGCGCTGTATCCGAGTGCCAACGACAACCCCGACCTGGTGGCGGTGGTCAACGAGCGGCACCTGCAGCGTATCGACCGCTACCTGGCCGACGCCGTCGAACAGGGCGCCGAGGTGCTGCACTGCCCTGACGAGGCGCCGGTCGCCAGCTGCCGCAAGCGCCCGCTGAGCCTGGTGGTCAACCCGCCACTGCACAGCCGGGTGATGGAGGAAGAACTGTTCGGCCCGATCATGGTGCTGCTGACCTACAGCGACCTGCCGTCGGTGGTGGCCGAGATCAACGCCCGGCCGCGCCCGCTGGCGCTGTATTACTTCGGGCAGAACCCGGCGGAGCAGGATTACGTGCTCAGCCACACGCTGTCCGGCGGGGTAACGATCAACGACGCCATGCTACACCCGGCCATGCACGACGCGCCCTTCGGTGGCGTCGGCGCCTCCGGCATGGGCCATTACCACGGCCGCGAAGGCTTCTGTCAGTTCAGCCACGCGCGCACGGTGTTCAAGGCCCCGGCGTATGACCCGCGGGGCGAGTGGGGAATGCTGCCGCCCTATGGCGAGCAGTTCCTGATGGCGATGCAGGCTCAGGTCACCGCTGATTGAGCGGGTGTTTCATGCGGCTAAACAAGTACGGCTCACAGCTGTGACAGGGAGTCCCATGCTCGGATCGATCACCATTGCCCAGCGCCTCTGGTGCTGGGCGCTGCTGGCCAGCGTCCTGTTCTTCTCCGCGGTCGGGCTCGGCTGGTACGGTTTGCAGCAGGCACGCGACAGCCTGCGCACCGTGCACGACGAGCATCTCGCGGCGCTATTGTCCTTCGGTGAGATCGAGCGCCTGCTCGATGAAAACCGGCGGTTGATGTTGCTGGCTTTCCAGTTCGATCCGCAGGGCCCGCTGGTGGTAGCCCACGACCGCCCGGTCGGGGCCGTGCTCGATACGGTCGAGGCCAACAGCCGGCGGATCGCCGAGGTCTGGGGCGGCTACCGGCAGAAGTCGCTCGACGCCGAAGAGCAGCAGGCCGCGCAGGGGTTCGATGATCGTTACCAGGCCTGGCTGGCCGAGCAGGAAATGATGGTCGAGACGCTGCGCATCGGGGACTACCGCACCGGAGGCATGCTCTCGTTCCTGCGCGTCGGCGAACCGGAGGGCGAGGCGGCGAGCCACGCGCTGGCAGACCTGCGGGCGATTCAGGAGGCCGGCACCGGGCAGGCCTACGCGCAGGCCCAGCAGCGCTACCAGGCCAGCGTGATCGCCTACCTGATGCTGGCGGTGCTCGGTGCCCTGGCCGGCGGCGCAACGGCAGTCAGCACGCTGCTGCGGCTGCGCAGGGCATTCGCCGTGGCCGGCGAGCAGCTGGCGGCGATCGCCCGCGGCGACCTGTCACCGCGCGGCGAGGTGCAGGGCCGCGACGAGGTCGCGCGGATGCTGCGCGACATCGAGCTGATGCGCGATCAGTTGCGCAGCCTGATCGACGCGATGCACCGCCAGGTACGCGAGCTGAGCGTCGAGGCGCGACGCATGGCCGAGGAGGCTGGGCAGGCATCTCTGGCGACCCAGCAGCAGGCCGACGCGGTCGCCAGCATCTCCAGCGCGGTGGAAGAGCTGTCGGTGTCGATCGACGAGGTGCAGGAACATGCCGGAGCCTCGCGCCGGGTTACCCAGGCCTCGGCCAGCCGCTCCGGCGAAAGCGAGGGCTTCATCCGCGACATGGCGCAGGAGATGCAGGACATCGCCGAAGCGGTGACCCGCACGGCCGAGCATGTCCGCGCGCTGGATCATCGCTCCGGCGAGATTGGTGGCGTGCTCGGCATCATCCAGAACGTCGCCGAACAGACCAACCTGCTGGCGCTCAACGCCGCCATCGAAGCCGCCAGGGCCGGAGAGCAGGGCCGTGGCTTCGCCGTGGTGGCCGACGAGGTGCGCATGCTCGCCCGTCGCACGACCAGCTCCATCAGCGAAATCGGTAGTACCGTCAACCGCATCCAGGAAGGCACCCGCGAAGTGGTGTCGGGCATGGAGGCGACCATCGTGCGGGTGCAGGCCGGAGCCGGCCTGGCGGAGCGCGCAGGCTCGCTGGTCGGAATGATCCGTTCGGGTACGGAAGAGGTCATTGGCGCCGTCGACGGTATCGGTTCCGTGCTGCAGGGCCAGGCCGCGGCAACGCGGGAGATCGCCCAGCGCATCGAGGGCGTTTCCTCCGCCACCGGCGAGCTGTCGGCCAACGCCGAGCGCAGTGCCAGGGCGGCCGCCGATCTGGAGCGCCTGGCCGTGCAGCTGAACCAGCTGTCGGCACGTTTTCATACCGAAGAGCCCGGGCGGGAGGCGAGCTGACCGCCCTTCACCAGCAGAGAGCACATCGATGAATGACACGACTCCTTCAAACATGGCGCTACCGGCTCAGCTTCCGTCCGGCTGGCCGCGCCGTCAGGTTCTCAAGGCTGGCGCCCTGGCGCTCGGCGTGACCATGGCCGGGCGTTTCGCCTTCGCGGCCGACAACGGCGCGGCATTGACCACCAGCGAGTATGACGCCCTCGATGCCTGGGCAATGGCCGAGGCGGTGCGCGCGGGCGAGCTGTCCGGCGCGCAATTGCTGGCGGCCGCGCTGGCGCGCTACCGGGCGGTCAATCCGCTGGTCAATGCGGTGAACATGCTTCATGAGGATTACGCCCGCGCATTGCTCGACGGACGCTCGGCAAGCAAGGGCGCGCTCGCCGGCGTCCCCCTGCTGGTCAAGGACCTCAGCACCTATATGCAGGGCACGTCGACCAGCCACGGCAGCCGGCTGTTTCGTGACAATCCGCCAGCGACCCTCACCAGTACGCTGATCGCCCGTTACCAGGCCGAGGGTGCGCTGCCGTTCGGCAAGACCGCTACCCCGGAATTCGGCCTGACCACGACCACCGAATCGGCGCTCTGGGGCCAGACGCGCAATCCCTGGAACCTCGAACACAGCGCTGGTGGCTCCTCCGGCGGCGCCGCTGCGGCGGTGGCCGCAGGCATCGTTCCAGTGGCGCATGCGACCGACGGTGGCGGTTCGATTCGTATACCGGCCTCCTACTGCGGGCTGGTGGGGCTCAAGCCCAGCCGCTACCGCACGCCGACAGGTCCGGGGCGGTTCGAAGGCTGGTTCGGTGCCAGTGTGGCAAACGTGGTGTCGCGTTCCGTACGTGACACGGCGCTGTTTCTCGATGTCGGCCAAGGCCATGAGCCGGGCAGCCCGTACTGGACCCAGCCACTTGAGCGGCCCTTCGTCGAAGAGCTCAAGCGGGAGCCAGGACGTCTGCGCGTCGCGTTGGTCAAGCGCTCGCTGACTGGTGCCGAGCTTGATCCGGCCGTTGCGCAGGTGCTCGACGACAGCATCAAGCTGCTGCTCAGCCTCGGCCACGAGATTGAAGAGTTGAGTCTGCCGGTTGACCCGCGCGAGCTGTTTAGTGCCCACGGTACGGCCGGCGCGGCGGCCACTGCGGCGCTCATCCGCGACCGCGAGCAGGCCCTCGGCCGCGCCCTGCGCGATGATGATCTGGAAGAGGTAACGCGTACCGTACTGGGCAATGGCGAGCGCGCCACGGCGGTGCAGCTGTACCGCGCGCGGCACGCGTTCGAACAGATCAGCGAGAGCATGGAGCAGGTGTTCGAGCGCTTCGATCTGATCCTCTCGCCGGTGACCGCCAACCTGCCGCCGAAACTTGGTGAACTGCGTCTCTCGCAGCCGTGGGACGACTATGCGCACAAGGCCATGGGCAGCGCGTCCTTCACGGTGCTGGCCAACGTCAGCGGGCAGCCGGCGATCTCGCTACCGTTGGGCATGAGTGGCAACGGTCTGCCGGTGGGCATGATGTTCACCGCGCGTCTGGGCAACGAGGCGCTGCTGCTGCGCCTGGCCAGCCAACTGGAGCAGACCCGCCCCTGGGCCGATCGCCGCCCCGGTCTGGCGGTCTAGCGTCTGCGTCGATCCCTCACTGCCGAACCCGCCCGGTAGGCCCGCGCCGCATTCACCTGAAGCGGTGCGGGCTGCCGGACGCCTGTCTTTCAGCCCGTCTCTTGCCGCGCCGGCCGGACGCAACCCTAGTCCACTTTGACGATGAGTCCGGCGCTCCGTCCTCTCGATAATCAGGCCAACCGCGTCGTCCTGTTGCGGTGCCCACGTGAGGATTCCGAGATGGCAGCCACTCGCCAGAAAACACAAGAAGAAATCGATCTGATCGAGCGCGCGCGGCAGATGATCCCCGCGCTCAAGGCGCGAGCCGCACAGGCAGAAAGTCAGCAGAAGATTCCCGACGAAACCATCGCCGACATGCAGGAAGCCGGGCTGTTCCGCGTGCTGCAGCCCAAGCGCTTCGGTGGCTACGAGGCAGACTTGCGCACCTTTGCCGAAGTCCAGATGGCCCTGGCCGAAGGCTGCATGTCCACGGCCTGGATCTATGGCGTGATCGGCGTGCACCCCTGGCAGCTGGCGCGCTATCCGCTGCAGGCGCAGGAAGACGTCTGGGGCGACGACCAGTCGACGCTGATGTCATCCACCTACATGCCCGTCGCCAAGGTGACCGAGGTCGAGGGCGGCTATCGCATCAGCGGGCGCTGGGGCTTTTCCAGCGGCAGCGAACATTGCCGCTGGTGTCTGCTCGGCGGAATCATTCCGGCCGATGAAAACGGCGAGGGCGCCGAGCACGGGACCTTCCTGGTGCCACGCAGCGACTATCGCATCGAGCGTAACTGGGATGTGCTGGGCCTGCGCGGCACCGGCAGCCACGACATCGTGGTCGAGGATGCCTTCGTCCCGGCCCATCGTGTGCAGCGCACCAACAACTCCAGCCTCGAAGCCACGCCGGGCCGCCAGGTGAACAGCAACCCGCTGTACGGCATTCCGTTCGCGCAGGTCTTCACCCGCGCGGTGTCCACCTCCTGCCTGGGCGCGCTGCAGGGCGCGATCACCGAGTTCCGCGAGAACGCCGCGCGGCATATCGGCAAGCACGGCGCGAAGACCGCCGAAGACCCGCTGGCGCAGGAAACCGTGGCCGACGCCGCGCTGACCCTGGACATGCTGCGCCTGGTGCTCGAACGCAACTACGAGCAGCTGCAACAGATCGCCGCCGGCAACGCCTACCCGGACGTCGAGACCCGGCTGCTGTATCGCTACCAGTCGGCCTACGTCACCAACACCTGTGCCGAAAAGGTCAGCGGCATCCTGCGCTGCATGGCCGCCTCGGGCCTGTACGAGAGCAACCCGGTGGCGCGCATCTTCCGTGACATGCACCAGGCGCGAGGGCACATCTCGAACAACGTCGCGGCGTTCGCCCGCACCTACGGCGCGGTCCAGCTCGGCCTGCCCAACCCTGACCCGTACGTGTGACGCGCAGCCCGCCACCGTCGCAGGTGGCGGTTCGTTTGAACCTGGCAAGTGAGTCGGACATGCATAACAACAATGAATACGCGGCCACCTGCGACGTCTTGGTGGTCGGTTCGGGCGCGGGGGCGATGACGGCCGCCGTGACCGCGGCAGATCAGGGCCTTTCGGTGCTGATGATCGAGAAGGCCGCCCAGTATGGCGGCACCTCGGCGCTTTCTGGCGGCGGCATCTGGATACCGAACAATCACTATTTCAAGGCCATCGGCGGCGAGGACAGCTATGAACAGGCGATGACCTACTTGAAGGCGTCGGTCGGTGATCGTGTCGATGAGTCACGTCTGCATGCCTACCTGAGCCAGGCGCCGGAAATGATTCGCTACCTGGAACAGCACACCCGTGTGCATTACACCGTGGCGGACAAGTATCCCGACTACTACCCGAACCTGCCCGGCGCTCTGCCGGGTGGCCGTACCCTGGATCCTGAGCTGTTCGATACCAGCGTTCTCGGCGACGAGCTGGAAAACCTCCGTGAGGCCTCGCCGACCACCCTGTTGATGGGCCGTATCGCCTGGACCGCACGCCACGCACACAAGGCCATGGCCAAAACGCCAGGTTGGCGCTTGCTGATCATGTGGCTGATCCTGCGCTACAAGTTCGACTTCGCCTGGCGCCGCAAGACGCGCCGCGACCGCCGCACTGCGCTGGGCAACGCGCTGGTGGCGAGCCTGCGCGCGTCGATGCTCGACCGCGATATCCCGCTGTGGCTGAAGACCGACTTTCGCGAGCTGATCGAGGAAGACGGCAAGGTGGTTGGCGTGGTCGCCGAACGCGATGGCCAGCTGCTGCGTATTCGCGCATTGCGCGGGGTGATACTTGGTGCCGGCGGCTTCGAGCAGAATCAGGCCCTGCGCGAGCGCTACCTGCCGCAGCCGAACAACCACGAGTGGAGTGCCACGCCCAAAGGCAATAACACCGGCGCGGCACTGGAGGCCGGGCAGAAGCTCGGCGCGGCGACCGATCTGCTGGACTGGGCCTGGTGGGCGCCAACCCTGCAGGTGCCGGGCGAAGCCCAGTCGCGCGGCGTGTTCGCCGAGCGCGCCTTCCCAGGCGCCATCGTGGTCAACGGCCATGGCCGGCGCTTCGTCAACGAAGCGGCGCCTTACCTGGAATTCGTCGACGCCATGTACCGCGACAACGAAGTTAGCGGCGGGCAGAGCGTGCCGGCCTGGGTGATCTTCGATGCGAAATTCCGCTTCGGCTACGCGATGGGCCCCTTGATGCCGGCGCAGATCATGCCCGACAGCCGCCTGCGCAAGGAGTGGCTCGGCAGCGTCTACTGGAAGGCCGACAGCCTCGATGAACTGGCCGGGCAGATTGGCGTCGACGCCGCGGGGCTGCGTGAGACCGTGGCGCGGGTCAACCGCTTCGCCAGCTCCGGCGTGGATGAAGACTTCGACCGCGGCGGCAACGTCTTCGACCGCTACTACGGCGATTCCAACGTCAAGCCCAATCCCTGCCTGGCGCCGCTGGCCAAGGGCCCGTTCTACGCCATGCGCATGAACGCTGGCGACATCGGCACCAAGGGCGGGCTGCTGACCAACGCCCAGGCGCAGGTGCTGCGCGAAGCGGACGGTGCGCCGATCCCCGGGCTGTACGCCATCGGCAACACCTCGGCGTCGGTCATGGGCATCCGCTATCCGGGTGCAGGTGCCACTCTCGGTCCGGCGATGACCTTTGGTTACATCGCCGCGCACCACCTGGCCAACAGCCGCTGAGGAGCGACCGATGAATGCACGTCTGCACGGCAAGATTGCCGTGGTGACCGGTGGGGCCAGCGGCATGGGGGCGAGCACGGTGCGCCGGTTTGTCTCCGAAGGCGCCGGGGTATTGCTGACCGATCTCAACGCCGAAGCCGGCCAGCGCCTGGCGCAGGAACTGGGCGAGGCGGTGAGCTTCATCGAGCAAGATGTCAGTGACCCGCAGAGCTGGCAGGCGCTTGGTGCGTACATCGAAGCGCAGCATGGCCGGCTCGACGTGCTGGTCAACAATGCCGGCATCCTCAAGGCCGGCTCGGTGGAGGACACCACGCTCGAGGACTGGCAGCGTCTGATGCGGGTCAATGCCGACAGCGTGTTTCTCGGCTGCCAGACCGCGGTCGCGCTGATGAAGCGTGGCGGCGGTGGCTCGATCGTCAACCTCGCCTCAGTCACCTCCATGGCCGGCAAGCCAGACTACCTGGCCTACAGCGCCAGCAAGGGAGCGATCGCCGCGCTGACGCGCAGTGTCGCGGCCTTCGGCCGGGCACATCGCATCCGCTGCAACTCGGTGCACCCCGATGGCGTGCTGACGCCCATGACCCGCGCGGTCTATCCGGCGGACGTCGACCCGGAACGGCTGACCATCGACGCGGACCCGATGAACCGTGCGTGCCGGCCGGAGGATGTGGCCAACGCCATCGTTTTTCTCGCGTCCGACGAAGCTCGGGCCATCAACGGCATAGAACTGCGCATCGACAGCGGCCAGTTCGTCATGAGTATCTGAGCATGAACGCGCCCGAATACCTCACTCTCACCGTGGCCGAGGTGGTTCACGAAACCGCCGACAGCTGCTCGTTCGTCTTTGACGTACCCGCGGCGCTGGCGGGGCGCTTCAGTTATCGCCCCGGTCAGTTCCTCACCCTGCGCATTCCCCACGGTGACGACTGGCTGCCGCGCTGCTATTCGCTGTCCAGCTGCCCGCTGCATGACGAGCCGCTGCGCGTGACGGTCAAGCGCGTGACCGACGGTCGCGGCTCCAACTGGCTGTGTGACCGGCTCAGCGTCGGCGACAGCGTGCAGGTGTTGCCGCCGGCCGGCGTGTTCGTGCCGAAGACGCTGGACACCGACCTGTTGCTGTTCGCTGGCGGCAGCGGCATCACGCCGGTGCTGTCGATCCTGCGCGCAGCGCTGAAGGAGGGCAGGGGGCGCATCCGTCTGGTCTATGCCAATCGCGACGAAAACTCGGTGATCTTCCGCGATCTGCTGCGTCAGCTGGCACTGCATCACCCGACGCGGCTACAGGTCATTCACTGGCTCGACAGCGTCCAGGGCCGGCCTTTGCCCGAGCAGTTGGCGGCCTTTGCCGAAGGCTTCGCCCAGGCCGAGGCGTTCATCTGCGGCCCGGGGCCGTTCATGGACGGTGCGGTGGCCGCGCTCAAGGCCGCCGGCTTGCCAAGCCAGGCGGTGCATGTCGAACGCTTCGTGTCGCTGCCCGGCGAAGGCGAGCAGTCAACTGAGTCGGTCGTCGAGCATGCCGGCGCCCTGGCCGCTCGGCTGACCGTGGAGCTGGACGGCGAGCGACATAGCCTCGATTGCCAGCCGGGCGAGCTGTTGCTGGCGGCCATGCGCCGCGAGGGCCTGCAGCCGCCGCATTCCTGTCTGGTCGGCGCCTGCGCGTCGTGCATGTGCACGCTGGTGGAGGGCGAGGTGGAACTCCTGGCCAACGAGGCGCTGGATGCAGACGAGCTCAAAGAGGGCTGGACGCTGGCCTGCCAGGCCATCGCACTGACCTCCAACGTTCACCTGCGCTTTCCCGACTGACCGAGCAGAGACCGACATGACCGTGCTGATTTCCCCCTCGAACGAAACCCGAGACGGCGCCGCTGACGTCGCACAGACCCTGCCACAGCTGATGTTCGCCGCGGCCCAGGTGCATGCCGGCCGCGTCGCGCTGGAGGATGGCGAGCGGCGCATCGATTACCGCGAGCTGCCCGAGCAGGTTCTCGCCGTCACCCGTGGCCTGATGGCCGTGGGGGTCGAAGCCGGCGACCGCGTGGCCATCTGGGCGCCGAACTCCATCGACTGGGTGGTGCTCGCCCTGGGCCTGCAATGCGCCGGTGCCGTGCTGGTGCCGCTCAATACCCGTATGAAGGGCGCCGAGGCCGCCGATATCCTCGCGCGCAGCGGTACGCGCCTGCTGTTCGTCGAAGGGCAGTTTCTCGGCGCGGATTACCCGGCGATGCTGGCGCCGTATCGCCCCGCCAGCCTGGAACAGGTGGTCACACTCGACAGCACCGCGGCCGCGGCGACCGATCTGACCCTTGCCGAACTCCGCGCACGCGGCGAGGACGTTCCGCTCGAAGCGGCCCGCGCCCGTGCGCTGGCGGTACGTCCGGATGACCTCAGCGATCTGCTCTACACCTCCGGCACCACCGGCAAACCCAAGGGCGTAATGAATGCGCACGGGCAGAGCCTGCTCGCCTTCAGTGAGTACGTGCGGATCATCGGGCTACGGCCGGGCGATCGCTACCTGATCGTCAACCCGTTCTTTCATTCGTTCGGCTATAAGGCCGGCTGGCTGACCTGTTTGCTTGCCGGCGCGACCATCCTGCCGCACCCGGTGTTCGACGCCGAGGCGATCTTCGAGCGTGTCGCCCGCGAGCGCATCACCGTACTGCCCGGGCCGCCGGCGCTGTACCTGTCGATGCTCGCCCATCCGCGCCTGCAAAGTGCCGATCTGGGCAGCCTGCGCATCGCGGTGACCGGCGCCTCGACCATTCCGCCGCAGCTGATCGAGCGCATCCGCAACGAGCTTGGCTGCAGCGTGGTGACCACCGCCTACGGGCTGACCGAATGCGGTGGCCTGGCGACCATCTGCGACCCGCGCGAGCCCGCGGAAATCATCGCCGGCACCAGTGGCCAGCCGATTCCCGGCACCGAAGTGCGCATCGTCGATGCACATAACCGGCCGCTGCCGGCGGACGAGAACGGCGAGATCTGCCTGCGGGGCTTCCATGTAATGCAGGGCTATTTCGATGACCCGGCAGCCACGACGGAGGCGATCGACGCCGAGGGCTGGTTGCACACCGGCGACGTCGGCAGTCTCGACGCGAGCGGCAACCTGCGCATCACCGGGCGCCTGAAGGACATGTTCATCGTCGGCGGCTTCAACTGCTACCCGGCCGAGATCGAAGCCGCGCTGGGCGAACACCCGGATATCGCGCTGGTAGCGGTGTTGGGTATTCCCGATGCGCGCATGGGCGAGGTGGGTTGTGCCTGCGTGGTGCGCAAGGCCGGCGCGACGCTGGATGAAGCCGAACTGATCGCCTGGTCCCGCGAGCGCATGGCCAACTACAAGGTGCCGCGCCGCGTGGTGTTCTACGAGCAGCTGCCGACCAATGCCTCGAACAAGATCGACAAGCTGAAACTGGCTGCCGAACTGGCCTGACAAACCGCTGCGCCTTCGTCCGTATGGACCATGTGGCGCGGCCTGGCAGTTCTGATACTGCGTCTGCACCTCTCGAAGGGCATCGGTTGGATGGCTTAAGGAGCAGACCTTGAACAACAAGAATAAGGTAATCGGGTACGCCGGCGTGCCGAGCCGGCAAGGGCGGCTGGTGCTGGCCCTTTCCGGCTTGGCGGTGAGTTCATCGGCGCTGGCGTTGCCCACCGTCGAGTTCGACAACGGGCTGGTGCTGCAATCGCAGATCACCGCCAACTACACGCTGTCGGTGCGGACCGCCAGCCCCTCCAGCGAATACCTGGCGGACCTCAACAACGACGACGGCACGCGCAACTTCGACAAGGGCAACCTGATCAACAATCGGCTGAGCCTGTTCGGCGAAATCATCGCGCGCAAGGACAACTATGGCGCCGTACTGCGCGGCAGCCACTTCTACGACGACGTCTACAAGAACAGCAACGACAACGACTCGCCGCTGACGGTGAACAAGACCGGCGACTATCGCGAATTCACTTCGCGTACGCGCAAGGACAGCGGCAGCAAGGCGCGGCTGCTGGATGCCTACGTTTTCGGCGACTTTCCGCTGGGCGAGCAGCAGTACCTCTCGGTCAAGGCCGGTCGGCACCTGCTGGCCTGGGGCGAAAGCCTGTTCTGGCCGAATATCAGCCAAGGTCAGGCGCCGGTCGACGCTACCAAGTTCAACGTGCCGGGCACCGAAGCCAAGGACGCCTACCTACCTGTTGGCCAGGTTTCGGCAGCCTGGTCGCTGAACGAACAGCTGACCCTGACCGGCTTCTACCAGTACGAGTGGGAGCCGACCCTACTCAACCCGGTGGGCGACTACTTTGGCTCGGACTACTTCGGCCCGGGCGCTGAGTTCTATCGGCTCGCACCTGGAGTGATCAGTAGCCTGCCGGACGCCACGTTCACCGCGCTGACCTACGCCGGTGATGACAAGCCGCGCGATTCGGGGCAGTGGGGCGTGGGGCTGCGCTATTCGCCGACCTTCAGCACCGAGTTCGGCCTGTATCACTACCGCTACCACGACCGCGTCGCCGCGATGTTCTTCGATTTCACCGGCACCACGCGCTATTCCTCGGCGCCCGGGCTCGACGGGCTGGGCTACGGTCCCGGCGTGCCGAGCTACAAGTTCGGCTACTTCGAAGACATCAAGCTGACCGGCCTGAGCTTCACCACCAAGTACCGCGACGTGCAGATCGGCGGCGACATGAGCCTGCGCCAGGATGCCCCGGTGTACCTGAGCAACGGGGCGCCCACCACCGGCGATCTGCTGATGACCAACCTGAACTTCATGTACATGCTCGGGCCGAACCGCTTCGCCCACCAGACCACGCTGATGGGCGAGCTGCTCAACGAGCGCATCCAGCGCGTCGACACGCTGCAGGTCAGCGGCGGTGGGGCCGGCATCGATGGCGCCTACGACGACTTTGAGTACGACGGCCAGACCCGCTCCAGCACCTTGCTCGGCCTGGGCGCCTACTTCGATTACCCGGGGCTGTTCAGCGGCTGGGATCTGAACACCCGCGTGGTCTGGATGCAGACCCTCGACGGCAGCGGCACCCAGGGCCTGGGGCGCGACGAGAAGCGCCTGACCCTCGGTGCCGACTTCAAGTATCTCGGCAACTTCCAGGTCGGTGCGACCCTGGTCAACTACCTCTCCTCGCCGAGCATCGAGCACGGCCGGCTGCTGGCCGACCGCGACTACCTCTCCTTCAACGTCAAGTACACGTTCTGATCGGATAAGGGACTACTTATGCACCTTGTAAAACGAAACCTGCTGCTCGGCCTGGCCTTGCAGTTCGGGCTGGCCGGCGTCGCTCTGGCCGCCGCCAGCGAAGCGGAAATCGCCCGTCTGGGCCAGGACCTGACCTGTGTCGGCGCCGAGAAGGCCGGCAATGCCGACGGCAGCATTCCGGAATGGTCCGGAAAATGGCTGGGCGTGCCGCCGCACGTCACCTTTACTGCCACGGGCGAGCATCCGATCGACCCTTACCCGGACGACAAGCCGCTGTTCGTGATCACCGCGCAGAACATGGCCGAGCACGAAGCGCGGCTGTCCGACGGGCAGAAGGCGCTGTTCGCCAAATACCCGGACAGCTTCCGCATGCCGGTCTACCCGTCGCGGCGTGATTTCCGCATGCCCGACAGCGTCTGCCAGGCGACCCTGGAGAACGCGCGCAGCGCCAAGTTGGTGAGCGACGGGGAGGGTATCGAGGCCACCACCGGCGGCATTGCGTTTCCCTTCCCGAAGACCGGTCTGGAACTGCTCTGGACGTCGAGCTTCTACACCTACCGGCCCTGGACCGAAGAGCTCACGTCTGATAACGCCTATGTGCTGGTCGACGGCAAGATCAACTGGGGGCGGGTGAAGTCCCGCAACCTGGCGCCGCACCTTAAGCCTGGCCATGTCGCTCCGCAGACGGGGCAGTCGTCGTTCTACCTCAACGAGACGCTGCTGCCTGAGCGTGACCGCGGCGAGATCAACACCGGCATGGAGTTCTGGAATCACCAGACCCAGCCGCGCCAGAGCTGGCGCTACGACCCGGGCACGCGGCGGGTCCGCCAGGCGCCCGAGTACGGCTTCGATATGCAGTTTCCCGGCACGGGTGGGTCGATCACCGTCGACGAGGTGCGCATCTTCAACGGCTCGCCGCAGCGCTACGACTGGCGCATCGTCGGCAAGAAAGAGATCTACGTGCCCTACAACGCCTACCGCGTGCATTCGCCGGAAATCAGCTACGCCGAACTCCTGACACCCGGCCATGCCAACCCCGAGCACATGCGCTACGAGCTGCACCGCGTATGGGTGCTCGAGGGCACGCTCAAGGAGAACTACCGGCACCTGTACGGCAAGCGCGTGATGTACGTCGACGAGGACAGCTGGCTGATGCTCATGGGTGACAACTACGACACCCGTGGCGGCCTGTGGCGCACCTCGATGGTGAACTACTTCTACGCCTACGAGGCCCAGACCTGGCAGGCCGGCGCGGGCTTCTACCACGACCTGCTGTCGGGCACCTACCTGGGCTTCAACCTGGTCAACGAGCAGCCGCAGGCCTATGTGCTCAACCGCGGCAAGCTGACCGAGCGCAACTTCGGCCCCGAAGCGGCGCGCCGCTCCGGGCTGTAGTGCAACTGCCGGCGCACCCGCAAGGGGCGCCGGCTTTTTCTCGTCCAGCGATCTCACAGGTCCCGCCATGAATGGACAATCCCTGTCTCCCTTTACACCGCTGCGCATCGGCCCGCTGACGCTCAGGAACCGCTTCATCAAGGCCGCCACCAACGAGGGTATGTCGATTGACGGCGTACCGAGCAAGCAGCTGGTGCGCTTCCACGAGTCGATGGCCGCCGGCGGCGTGGCCATGACGACCCTGGCCTATTGCTCGGTTAGCCTCGATGGCCGAACCCTGCCGGGGCAGATCGTGCTGCAGCCCGACAGCCTGCCGCACCTGCGTGTGTTGACCGACGCAGTGCATCGCCACGGCGGTGCGGCGTCCGCGCAGATCACCCACGGCGGCTGCTTCACCTTTCTGCGCGAACGCGCTACGCCGCGACCGCTGTCGGCCAGTGGCGGCTTCAACAAGATCGGCATGCTCAGCGGGATGTTCCGCAAACAGGCGATGCGCGAAACCGACATGAACCGCGTCATCGGCGACTTCGTCCAGGGTGCGCGGCTGGCCCGCGAGGCGGGCTTCGATGCGGTGGAAATCCACATGGGCCACGGTTACCTGCTCAGCCAGTTCATTTCGCCGCTGTACAACAAGCGCCGCGACGAATACGGCGGCAGTCTGGAAAACCGGATGCGCTTTCCGCGTCAGGTCCTGCGTGCGGTGCTGAATGCGGTGGGTAACGACTTGGCCGTGCTGTGCAAATACAGCATCACCGACGGCGTCAGGGGCGGTAACCGCCCGGAGGACGGCGTCGCCATCGCCCGCCTGCTGGAGCGCGAAGGTGCGCACATGCTGGTGCTCAGTGCCGGCATGAACGCCGAATCGATCACCACCATGTTCGGCTCCTCGTTTCCCAAGGAGAACCGGGTGCGCCCGAGCAACCCGCTGGTCGCCGCCGCCATGGCGATCCAGCAGCTGCGTGAGCCGGTGGTGGACTTTCGCGAGCTGTATTTACTGGATCATTCGCGGCGGATTCGTCAGGCCGTCACGTTGCCGCTGGCCTACCTGGGCGGGGTGACCAGCCTGCAGGGAACCCGTCAGGTATTGGCCGAGGGCTTCGATGCACTGGCCCTGGGGCGAGCGCTGATCGCCGAGCCGGACCTGGTGGCCAAGTTCGCCTCCGGCGCTTCGAAGCGCGGCATCTGCACGGCCTGCAACCGGTGCGTGGCTATGATGTACACCCCAGGTGGCACCAGCTGCGTTCTTGGTGCGCCTGGAGATGCAGTGCTCAATGCGCAGGCGGCGGCTTCATGAAATCCGTGAAGCCTGTTGTTCTGGCGCGAGAGAAGCAGGGCGAATCCTGCCATCCGCCAACCCGATAGTTGGACGGCACGCCGAACGTGGAGTGCGGTTGTCGGTGGATGGCTTCGGCCATCCACCCTACGACTAACCTGCAGTTGTTCAATGAGAAAGGCCCGGCCAAATGGCCGGGCCTTTCTATATCCAGCGTGAGCATACCTACTGCACCCGCGGCTCGCGCGGCATGCCCAGCGCCCGCTCGGCAATGATGTTGCGCTGGATCTCGTTACTGCCGCCGTAGATGGTGTCGGCGCGGGTGAACAGGAACAGCGACTGCAGGCGCGACAGCTCGTACGGCCCGCCGTCGAGAATTTCCGCCTGCGGCCCGAGTACGTCCATCGCCAGCTTGCCCAGTTCGGCGTGCCAGGTAGACCAGGCCAGCTTGTAGATCGTCGCCTCCCGGCGCAGGCTGCCGTCCTGCGGTCCGGACAGCATACGCAGCGAGTTGTAGCGCAGCACCCGCAGGCCTGCCCAGGCCTGGGCGAGGCGCTGGCGGATCAGCGGGTCCTCGGAGGCACCGTTGCGTTTGGCCAGGCGGATCACTTCGTCCAGCTCATTCTGGAACTGCATCTGCTGACCGAGGGTCGACACGCCGCGCTCGAAGCCCAGCAGGGCCATGGCGATCTTCCAGCCGTCGCCCGGGGCGCCGATCATGCAGCTCGCCTCGGTCTGGGCATCGTCGAAGAACACCTCGTTGAATTCGCTGGTACCGGTGATCTGCTGGATCGGTTGTACCTTGATGCCGGGCTGGTCCATCGGCACCAGGAGGAACGAGAGCCCATGGTGGCCGCGACTGTCCGGATCGGTGCGTGCCAGCACGAAGCACCAGTCCGACTCGTGGGCGAGAGAGGTCCAGACCTTCTGGCCGTTGATCAGCCACTTGCCGCTCGTCTCGTCGAAGCGTGCGCGCGTCTTTACTGCCGCCAGGTCCGAGCCGGCGCCGGGTTCGGAATAACCCTGGCACCAGAACTCACGGCCCCCCAGGATGCCAGGCAGGAAGCGTGCACGCTGTTCATCGCTGCCAAAGGCCACCAGGGTCGGACCGATCAGGCCTTCGCCGATGTGGCCCATGCGCCCCGGGCCGCCGACACGTGCGTACTCCTCGTAGAAGATCACCTGCTGGCTTATCGACAGGCCGCGCCCGCCGTAGGCGCTCGGCCAGCCGAGGCCGATCCAGCCGCCACGGGCGAGTTCGCGCTCCCAGGCTTTACGCTCCTCGGGGAACATGTGCTCATCCCCTGGGCCACCACGGAAACGCAGCGGTTCGTAAGGTCCGCACAGGTGTTCGGTCAGCCAGTCGGCGACCTCCTGGCGAAAGGCCTCGTCTTCGGCACTGAATCCGATCTTCATGCGTATTGCTCCAGAATCAGGTGGGCCAGGCGCTCGCGGTGCTGGGCCGGCGTGCCAAGCAACTGTTCGCCGGCGCGGGCGCGTTTGAAGTACAGGTGCGGGTCATATTCCCAGGTGAAGCCGACGCCGCCATGCAGCTGGATCGACTCGGCGGCGCAGTGCATGAAGGCTTCGCTGGCGTGAATCTTGGCGATCGCGCTGGCTTCGCCCAGCTCGCCGGCGATCACGGGGTCACCGGCCGGGTCGAGCGCCTCGCGGGCCACGCATGCCGCGTAATAGCAGGCCGAGCGCGCACTCTCGATCTCCAGCATGAGGTCGGCGCAGCGATGTTTGATCGCCTGGAAGCTGGCGATGGGGCGGCCGAACTGCTGGCGCTCGTTCAGGTAGACGAGCGTCAGGTCCAGGCACTGCTGGGCGCTGCCGGTCTGCTCGCAGGCGAGCGCGATGGCGCCCAGCTGCAGCGTTTGCTCGAGCAGCTGAGCGCCATCGCTATCGGTATGCAGGCAATCATCGGCCGACACCTGGACGGCTCCGAACACGACCCGGCCCAGGCGCCGGGTCTGGTCGAGCGTCGGCAGTGCCTCGCGGCTGACACCGCGCCCGTTAGCCGGCACGGCGAACAGGCCAATGGCCGCGTTTTCACTTGCCGGCAGGCGCGCAGCGACAATCAGCAGATCGGCCTCGGCGCCGTCGACTACCGCGTCGCAGACTCCATCCAGACGCCAGCCGTCACCTTCGGCCACCGCCTGCACGTTCTGGTCGAGCAGATGGCCCGCCCGTGAACCGGCCGAGCAGGCGAGGGTAGCGGTCAGGCTGCCACTGGCGAGCTCGTGCAATAGGCGCGCCTGTAATTCGGCATTGTGGCTCAGCAGCAGGGCGGGGATGGCGAGACAGGCGCTGGCGAAGAAAGGCGAGCCGAGCAGGCGGCGGCCCATCTGCTCCAGCAGGATGGCCTGCTCGACGAAGCCAAGTCCGAGACCGCCGTGTTGTTCCGGTACGATCAACGCCGGCCAGCACAGCTCCCCGGCGATCTGGCGCCACAGCTCGCCGCTGTAGCCGTCACGTTCCATGGCCGCACGCACGGCGGCCGAGTCCGAGGCCTTGGCGAGAAAGCCAGCGGCGCTTTCCTGAATCATCAGTTGTTCATCGCTCAGCGCGAAATCCATCGTCAGGCTCCTAAGGGGCTTCGTTGGCGGCAGCCTACGGCGCGCCCCGGGAGGCGGAATCCCCGAAACGGACTATCTGCCTTCGAAGGCCGGGCGGCGCTTGTCGAGAAACGCTTGCATGCCTTCCTTCTGATCGCGAGAGGCGAACAGCAGTGCGTTGGCTTTGCGCTCCAGCGCCAGGCCGGCGTCGAGCGAGGCGTCCATGCCGGCGAGGATGACCTCCTTGATCTGTTCGGCGGCCAGCGGCGGCATGGCGGCGATCAGCCGGGCCTGCTCCAGGGCGTGCTCCTGCACCTGCTCGTCGGCGACCACCTCGCTGACCAGCCCGGCGATACAGGCTTCCTCGGCGCTTATCGGGCGTCCGGTGAGGGCCATCTGCATCGCCTTGGCCTTGCCCACCGCACGCACCAGGCGTTGCGTGCCGCCGATGCCGGGCATGATGCCGATGCGGATTTCCGGCTGGCTGAAGCGAGCGCTCTGGCCGGCGATGATGATGTCGGCGTGCATTGCCAGTTCGCAGCCGCCGCCGTAGGCATAGCCGCACACCGCGGCGATCACCGGCTTGGGACAGTGCTGGATGGGCGCCCAAACCCGTTCGGTATGGCGCTGCAGGATCTCGATCGGACCGACGCCAGCCATGCTGGAGATATCGCCACCGGCGGCGAACACCTGCTCGCCGCCGGTCAGCAGGATGCAGCGCACCGAGGCGTCGTCAGCCAGTTCGCTGAAGTACCGGGCCAGCAGCGCCTGCAGTTCCAGGCTCAGGGCGTTGTTCACCGCCGGGCGGTTCAGGCGCAGGCGGGCAACGCCTTCGGCGGGACGATCGATCAGGACGCTGCGTTCTTCTGCTTGGCTCATGACGGCCCAGCTCCTCAGGCGAATAGTTGCCGCGATTGTTCGGTGCGGGCTTGGTCGACTCATCGTCCGTTCAGACGACGAGCCGCCTCGGCCAGGTCAATACAGTGGGGCCATTGCTGCTTGCACGAGGACTGAGCGATGGATGCCCCAGCAGACCTGAATTTTTTCGACAAGACCGTACTGGTGACCGGCGGCACCAAAGGCATCGGCGCGGTGATCGCCAGCCGCTTTCTGGCGGCCGGGGCGAATGTGGTGGTCTGCGGCCGCCAGGCGCCGGAGCGTCTGCCTGAAGGTGGCGGCCGGGTGGCCGAGTTCATCGCCGTCGACGTGCGCGACCTCGACTCGTTGGTGGCGCTGTTCGCCGCCATCGACGAGCGCTACGGGCGCCTCGACGTACTGATCAATAACGCCGGTGGCAGCCCGGCCGCCGAGGCCGCTACCGCCTCGCCGCGGTTCCACGAGGGGATCATCCGGCTGAATCTGATCGCGCCGTTGAACGTCGCCCAGCAGGCCAACCGGCTCATGCAGCGCGATGGCGGCGGGGTGATCCTGTTCATCGGTAGCGTTGCCGCGCTACGCCCGTCGCCGGGTACTGCGGCTTACGGTGCGGCCAAGGCCGGGGTGCTGGCGCTGGTCAGTTCGCTGGCGGTGGAGTGGGCACCGAAGGTGCGCGTCGCGGCGATCAGTCCCGGCCTCATTCGCACCGAACAATCGCACCTGCACTACGGCGACGAGGCCGGCATCCAGGCGGTGGGCCGCACTATCCCGGCCGGCCGCATGGGCGAGCCGGACGACATCGCCAATGCCTGCCTTTTCGCGGCCTCGCCCATGGCGACCTATTTCAGTGGAACCAACCTGCTGCTGCACGGCGGTGGCGAGAAACCCGCGTTTCTCGATGCCGCCAACGCCGACCAGCATTGATGCAACCCCGGTGATGCCGCCGGCGGCGGCGTCCAGACAGATCCATCAGGAGGCTAACTTGGCTGATCAAGAGCTGATAGAAAAACTGCAGGCCACAGTCGGGCGCGAGTACGGCCGGGTGAACGCCTGGGATGCGGTCAACGCGCCGATGATCCGCCACTGGTGCGAGGTCATGGGCATCGACAATCCGCTGTATACCGACCCGGCCGCCGCGCGCGACGCCGGCTACCCGGATGTGGTGGCGCCACCGGCCATGCTGCAGGTCTGGGGGATGGCTGGCCTGGATCTGGACAACTTCGCCCCGGGCTCCACCGCCGCCAACGTCTTCGAGATCCTCAAGGACATCGAGGCCTACGGCTACCCGGGCGTGGTCGCGGTGAACTCGGAGCTGAGCTTCGACCGTTACCTGCACGTGGGCGAGCGCCTGTACTACAACAGCCGCATCGACCACATCAGCGAGGAAAAGACCACCGCCCTGGGGACTGGCTTCTTCGTCACGGCGATCATGACCTACTTCGTCGAGCAGGAAGAGGGCGACGACGAGCGCGTCGGCGAGCTGCTGTTTCGCGTATTCAAGTTCAAGCCCGCCGAGCGCCCGAAGGCCGCCGAGCCGGCCGCGGCGGAAACCGAAGCGCCCAAGGCGATGCGCCCGCTACCGGGCATCAGCGACGACAGCCGCTTCTTCTGGGATGGCTGCCGCGAGGGCAAGTTGCTGATCCAGCGCTGTACCGCCTGCCAGACCCTGCAGCATCCGCCGGCTCCGGTGTGCAGCACCTGCCACAGCTTCGAGCTGGACCACGTGCAGGCCAGCGGGCAGGGCGAGCTGTATTCGTTCGTGGTCATGCACTACCCGGAAGTCGCCCCGTTCGACCACCCCAACCCCATCGGCCTGGTCGAGCTCGACGAAGGCGTGCGCCTGGTCGCCGGGCTGGTCGGCGTGGAGCCGGGGGAACTGAAGGTCGGCCAGCGCCTGCAGGTCGAATTCAACACCTTCGACGAGCGGCTGACGCTGCCCCAGTTCCGGCCCGTAGCCGGTTAAGGAGGCCTCATGGATTTCTCGTTCAGTGACGAGCAGCGCGCCATCGCCGAAATGGCGGACGGGCTGTTTCGTGATTACTGCACCGATGATCGCCTGCGCGCCTGGGAGCTGTCGGGCGAGCCGTACATGGGTGAGCTGTGGCAAACCTGCATCGAAACCGGGTTGCATGCGCTGGGGATACCGGAAGCGAACGGCGGCAGCGGGCTCAACATGACCGACTTGCTCTGCGTGCTGCAGGCCCAGGGCGCGAGCCTGGCTCAGGTACCGCTTTGGCAGCATCAGCTGTCGGCCGCAGCCTTGGCGCAATGGGGCGATCAGGCGCACGCCGGTCTGGTGGCCCAAGCCGCGGAGGGCAGTGTGCTGTTTTCGCTGTCTCTTGCCGGGCTGGCCGCGGGGCGGGGCATCGGCCTGCAGATAACAGAGGTGGCTGGTCAACTGACCTTGTCCGGGGCGGTGGGCGCGGTGCCCCTGGCTTCCCAGGCCGACCGTTTGTTAGTGGTGGCCGAATGCATCGAGGGGCCCCGGCTGGTGCTGCTGGACCCGTGTGGCGAAGGCATCGAGCGTGTCGAAGGCGTGGCCAACCATGGCCTTGCCGTCGCCGACCTGCATTGCCGCGACGTGCGGCTGACGCCTGAACAGGTGCTGCCGGCTGCTGCGCTGGGCTGGCTGGAGCAGCGCGCCATCGCCGCCACGGCGGCCCTGCAGCTGGGCGTCAGCGAAGAGCAAATTCGTCGCACCGTGGCCTATGTCAGCGAGCGGCGCCAGTTCGATCGCGCCATCGGCTCTTTCCAGGCGGTGCAGATGAGCATGGCCGACTCCTACATCGTCCTCGAAGCGCTGCGCTCATCGCTCTATCAGCTCTGTTATCGCCTGGAGCAGAACCTGGGCAGCGATTCGGAGGCGCTCTCCACGCGCTACCTGGCGTGCGAAGCCGGCCACCAGATCGGCCACAAGACGCAGCACGTCCACGGTGGCATCGGCGTCGATCTGACCTACCCGATCCATCGCTACCTGTACTGGAGCCGTGACCTGGGCCAGAGCCTGGGCGGACCTGCCGCCACCCTCGACCGACTCGGACAGTGGCTTGCCAATAACGACACGCTGGGATGGAAATATGACCTCGAAGAAAACCAAGGCATTCGCTGACGTCACCCTCGGCGAAAAACTGCCGGAAAAACAGATACCGATCACCGTAACCCTGGTTGCCGGCGGCGCCATCGCCACCCGCGACTACGTACCGGTGCACCACGACGTCGAGGCGGCGCGTGCTCAGGGCGCCCCGAATGTGTTCATGAACATCCTCACCACCAGCGCGCTGGTGCAAGGCTTCATCGAGCAGTGGAGCGGGCCGCAGGCGCGCTTCTCGGACCTGAAGATCAAACTCGGTGCGCCCAATTTTCCGGGCGACAGCATGACCTTCAGCGGTGAAGTGAGCGAGCGCGACGAAGCCGCAAAGCGCGTCGTCGTCAGCCTCAAGGGCAGCAATTCCATGGGCAACCACGTGACCGGAACGGTCACCGTGGCCCTGCCATGATCAACCGGAGGCAGTGTTCATGAGCCAACCCAATCTTTCCGGTCAGGCCGCCATCGTCGGCCTGGGCGCTACAGAATTTTCCAAGAACTCCGGGCGCACCGAGCTGCGCCTGGCCATGGAGGCGACCCTCGCTGCGCTGGAGGATGCCGGCATCGACCCCAAGGAGGTCGACGGCTTCAGCAGCTATACCCTGGACAAGGTACCTGAATTCGAGATCGCCCGGCTGCTCGGCTGCGAGCAGGTGCGCTTCTTCTCGCAGATCCCGCATGGCGGCGGCGCCGCCTGTGCGCCGATCATGCACGCGGCGATGGCGGTGGCCACCGGCGTGGCCAAGACCGTGGTCGTCTACCGGGCGATGAACGAGCGCTCCTGGTATCGCTTCGGCAACGGCAGCTACGGCTTCGGCAACACGCCGATCTTCGAGAACGTCAACTACGGCTGGTACATGCCCCATGGGCTGCACACGCCGGCCTCGTGGATCGGCATGTTCGCCCAGCGTTACATGCACACCTATGGCGCCACCTCGGAGGATTTCGGCCGCGTTGCCGTGGCGGCGCGCGATTTCGCCGCGACCAACCCGAACGCCTTTTTCTATGGCAAGCCGATCACCCTCGAAGAGCACCAGGCCTCGCGCTGGATCTGCGAGCCGTTGCACCTGCTCGATTGCTGCCAGGAGTCCGACGGCGCGGTGGCGATGGTCATCACCTCGGCCGAGCGCGCCCGTGACCTCAAGCAGAAGCCGGTGATCATCAAGGGCGCCTCGCAGGGCATGGCGCCGGGGCAGCAGTCGATGACCTCGTTCTACCGCGACGACATCACCGGCCTGCCGGAAATGGGCGTGGTGGCCCGCGAGCTCTACCGCCAGGCCGGCGTCGGCCCGGACGCGATCCAGACCGCGGTGATCTACGACCACTTCACACCGTTCGTGCTGCCGCAGCTCGAAGCGTTCGGCTTCGCACCGAAGGGCGAAGCCAAGGAATTCGTCCGTGCGGGGCACCATGCGCGTGGCGGCAAGCTGCCGATCAACACCCACGGTGGGCAGATCGGCGAGGCCTACATCCACGGCATGAACGGCGTGGCCGAGGGCGTGCGCCAGGTGCGTGGCAGCGCCGCCAACCAGGTCGACAACGTCGAGCACGTGCTGGTCACCGCCGGCACCGGGGTTCCCACGAGCGGCCTGATTCTCGGCGTGGCCTGAGGAGAGCGAAATGTTCGTTGATCTAACCGAAGAGCAAAGGGCGCTGCGCCTGAAGGTGCGCGACTACTTCAACCAGCTGATCAGCCCCGAGCTGCGCATGCGGATGCGCGGCACCGAGGGCGGCGAGGAATATCGCCGGCTCATCCGGCAGATGGGTGCCGACGGCTGGCTGGCGGTAGGCTGGCCCAAGGAGTACGGCGGGCAGGGCTATGCCGCGACCGAGCAGTTGATCTTCTTCGAGGAAGCCAACATCGCCGGCGCACCACTGCCGTTCGTGACCATCAGCACGGTCGGCCCGGCGCTGATGGAACATGGCACGCCGTTGCAGAAGGAGCGCTTCCTGCCGGGGATCGCGGCCGGTGAGATCCATTTCTCCATCGGCTACTCCGAACCCGGCGCCGGCACGGACCTGGCCACGCTGAAGACGCATGCGCGCCTGGAGGGCGACCACTTCGTGGTCAACGGCAACAAGCTGTGGACCTCAGGCGCCGGCAACGCCGATTTCATCTGGCTGGCCGCGCGCACCAACCCCGAGGAGCCGCGCCACAAGGGCATCTCGATCCTGATCGTCGATACCCGCGACGAAGGCTTCTCGCACACGCTGATCCCGACCTGCAGCATGCCGACTACGGCCACCTACTACGACAACGTCAAGGTGCCGAGGGAGATGCTGGTGGGCGAACTGCACCAGGGCTGGCGCTTGATCACCTCGCAGCTCAACCATGAGCGGCTCGGCCTCGGCGCCTGGGGCGACAAGGTGGTCGGGCTGTTCCGCCGGGTCTATCTCTGGGCGCGCACGCGCGACGAGAACGGTCGGCGCGCTACCGACCAGCCCTGGGTGCGTCAGCTGCTCGCCGAGTGCTATGCGCGGACCGAAGCCATGCGCCTGATCAACTTCCGCATCGCCGCGGAGCTGGAGCAGGGCCGGATGGACGTTGCGCTGGCCTCGACCACCAAGGTCTACGGTTCGGAGTCGGTCATCGAGATCCTGCGCAAGCTCACCGAAGTGGCCGGTGCGAACGGGCTGGTGCGCCCCGGCAGCTCGGCGGCATTCCTGCTCGGCGAGCTGGAGTACGAGGTACGCGAAGCGGTGACGCAGACCTTCGGCGGCGGGGTGAACGAGCTACAGCGCGAACTGATCGCCCAGTTCGGCCTCGGCATGCCGCGCACCTCCCGCTGAACGTGGTGCCGGAGCTTCCGGCACCGATACTTGCCGCCGGTGATCGCCTCGTGCGTCACCGCCGGTTGTTGGCTTCTCCATAACAAGATGAATTCAGATGGAGTCTGTCATGGACCTTTCCTTTTCCCCCGCGCGGCCCTGCCGCATCGAAGACGTGCCCGCCTGGGACATCGAGACCGATGTGGCGGTCGTTGGCTTTGGCGCCGCCGGCAGCTGCGCGGCGATCGAGGCGCGCCGCGCCGGTGCCGAGGTGCAGATATTCGAGGTGGCCTCGGCCGCAGGCGGCAGCGCGGCGCTGTCCGGTGGCGAGGTGTACGTCGGCGGCAACGGCGGAACGGATGTCCAGCGCGCGGCGGGCTTCAGCGACGACACCGAGGATTTCTATCGTTACCTGATGATGGCCGGCGGCCCCGCCGCTGATGCCGAGCGGGTGCGCCTGTACGCCGAGCAGGCGGTCGACCACTTCGGCTGGTTGCGCGAGCAGGGTGTGCCATTCAAGGGCACTTATCTGCCGGGCAAGTGGATCGAGCCGACCACGGACGACACTCTGTTGTGGTCCGGTAACGAGAAGGCCTGGCCCTTCAGCGCCGTCGCCCAGCCGGCACCGCGCGGCCACACCGCCCAGTTCGTTGGCTGGGGTGGCGGCAAGGTGCTGATGGAAACGCTGTGCGGGCGGGCGCTCGAACTCGGTGCCCAGGTGCACTACGGCGCCCGTGCACTGACCCTGGTGATCGACCGGCACGGCGCGGTCTGCGGGCTGGTGGTGCGCCTGGACGGCGCACCGCGCTTCGTTCGTGCACGTCAGGGCGTGATCCTCTGCGCCGGCGGCTTCATCGCCAACCCGGACATGGTTCGCCGCTTCGTGCCGGCGGCCGAGGCCTGCGGGCAGCTGGTCACCGCCGGCAACGACGACGGCAGCGGCATTCGCATGGGCATCGCCGTGGGCGCCGCCGCGCTCAACATGCAGGAGTTCTTCGCCACCTTGCCGTTCTTTCCGCCCGAGTCCCTGGTCAAGGGCATTTTCGTCAACGCAAGTGGCCAGCGCTTTATCAATGAAGACGCCTACCACGGGCGGGTTGCCCACTATGTGCTGCGCCAGCCGGAAGGTCGCGCCTGGTTGCTGGTGGACAACGGAATCTTCGGCCGGCCGATGTTGCAGCCGGACATTCCGATCGCCGCTGTCGGCGAAAGCTGGGAGGAGGTCGAGGTCGAACTGGGTCTGCCGACTGGCGCCCTGGTGCATACCGTTGAAGCCTTCAATCGCGAGGCCAGCCAAGGGCGCGACCCCCTGCTGCACAAGGCCGGCGAATGGCTCCGTCCGTTGACCGAGCCGCCGTTCGCCGCGCTGAGCTACTGCAGCGGCGACTTCGGTGCGCATGCCTTCACCCTCGGCGGGTTGGCCACACGACCGACCGGCGAAGTGCTGGATGCCGATGGCCAGCCGATCGCCGGGCTCTACGCCGCGGGGCGCACGGCCTGCGGGTTGCCGCGCTGGGGCGAGGGCTACAGCTCGGGTCTGTCGCTCGGCGACTCGACGTTCTTCGGTCGCCAGGCCGGGTTGCGTGCCGCCTCGGCATGAGCCGCAAGGCCGGGCTCGTCCATCCGGACGACGCGCCGGCCGCAACCCGACCGTAGATTCATTCCCATACGCCCCGACTCACAAGGACATGCGATGAGCACTATCGAGCAGTTCCGCGAAGAAACCCGGGCCTGGCTGGAAGCCAACTGCCCCGCGTCGATGCGCACCCCGATGCCCGAGGACGAACTGATCTGGGGCGGCCGCGAGATTCAATTCAAGAACGACGACCAGCGCCTGTGGTTCGAGCGCATGCGCGACAAGGGCTGGTTCGCCCCGGACTGGCCGACCGAATACGGCGGTGGCGGCCTCGACGCCGAACAGGCGGCGGTGCTGAGCAACGAGATGCGCCGCCTGGGCTGCCGCCCGCCGCAGATCAACCTCGGCATCTGGATGCTCGGGCCGGTGCTGCTGGAGTTTGGCAGCGACGAGCAGAAGCGCGAGCTGCTGCCGCCGATGGCGCGCGGCGAGACGCGCTGGTGCCAGGGTTTCTCCGAGCCCAACGCCGGCTCCGACCTGGCCAGCCTGAAGACCAGCGCGCGCGAGGAGGGCGACGACTTCATCGTCAACGGCAGCAAGATCTGGACCTCCTACGGCAACAAGTCCGACTGGATGTACGCGCTGGTGCGCACCGGCCCGCAGCAGCCCAAGCACGCCGGCATCAGCCTGCTGGTGCTGGACATGAAGTCGCCGGGCGTGACCGTCACCCCGATCGACCTGATCAGCGGCAAATCCTCGTTCTGCCAGGTGTTCTTCGATGAGGTGAGGGTGCCGAAGAAGAACCTGATTGGCCCGCTCAATGGTGGCTGGACGCTGGCCAAGGCGCTGCTGCAGCACGAGCGCAAGGCCATGTCCAAATTCAGCGAATCGGCGCTGCCGACGCACTTCGACCTGGCCGCGCACCTGCGCGAGTACCTGCCCGAGCCGGCATGTGCTGCCGAAGTCGCGCTGCAGCAGCGCGCGCTGGCCTGCCTGATGGACGAGCACGCCTTCCGCCTGACCAACCGGCGCATGCTCGAAGGCATGCGCGCCCGGGAGGACATGTCCGGCGTCATGGCCATCTCCAAGCTGGTGCATTCCGAGCAGGAGCGCGACAAGTTCGAGCTTCTTCTCGACCTCATGGGCCAGCAGGGCCTCGGTTTTTCCACCCAGGCCCACCGCGAACGCGAGGTGGCGATGACCGCCGCCTGGCTGGCGAGCTTTGCCCAGACCATCGCCGGGGGCTCCTCGGAAGTGCAACTGAACGTCATCGCCAAGCGCGTGCTTGGCCTGCCGGATAGCAAGTGAGGAGACTGCCGTGAGCCTGGTTTACAACGAAGAACAACGACAGCTGCGCGACAGTGCCCGTGACTTTCTCGCCGCCCGTGCGCCGGTGGCCCTGCAGCGACGCCTGCGTGACGACGGCGTCGCGCTCGGTTTCGACGACGCCGCCTGGCGCGGCATGCTCGAACTCGGCTGGAGCGCGGTCGCCTTTCCCGAGGAGGTCGGCGGGCTGGCCTTCGGCTTTGCCGGCTACGCGCCGATCTTCGAGGAGCTGGGGCGCCACCTGAGCGCCTCGCCGCTGCTGTCCAGCGTGGTGCTGTGCGGCAGCCTGATCGAGGCGCTGGGCGGCGACAGCCAGCGCGAGACGCTGCTGCCGGCGCTGATCGCTGGCGAACAGCGCTTTGCCCTGGCGCTGGAGGAGGGGACACGGCATGCACCCGAGGCGGTCCGCCTGCAGGCCGTCGAGGAGGCCGACGACTTCGTCCTCGCCGGGCGCAAGTGCTGGGTGCTCGACGCGCGCGAAGCGGACGTCTTTGTCACCGTCGCCCGGCTCGAGGATGGCGAACTGGCCCTGTTTCTCGTTCCGGCTGATGCCGAAGGTCTGCACCTGACACCGATGGACCTGGTCGACTCGCGCAATCACGCCACCCTGGCCTTCGACAGCGTGCGCGTGCCGGCGTCGGCGCGCCTTGGCGGGGGCGACACCCGTCAAGCGCTAGCCGATGCACTGGACCGCGGCCGCGCCTGCCTGGCCGCCGAGCTGCTCGGCATGGCTGAGCGCGCCTTCGAGATGACAATTGAGTACCTGCGCACGCGGGTGCAGTTCGACGCGCCCATCGGTTCCTTCCAGGCGCTGCAGCACCGCGCGGCACGCCTATACGTCGAGCTGCAGCTGGCGCGCAGCGCCGTGATGGCGGCGTTCGAAGCGCTGCAGGACGAGCGGATCGACGCCCTTGAGCGCGCACGCCTGGCCAGCCTGGCGAAGTGGAAGATGAACGAGGCCGCCCAGCGCATCAGTAACGAAGCGGTACAAATGCACGGTGGCATCGGCGTGACCGATGAGTACGATCTTGGCCTGTATCTCAAGCGCATCCGCGTGGCGCAGGCCTGCCTGGGCGATTCGGACTTCCATGTCGAACGCTACGGCAAGACGCTGGACTGAGCGTTGCGCCGCGGCGTGCGCGGCGTACCCACAAAAACAACAATGACCGAAGGGCCGCGACAGGGCACCGCTTGCCCGGCCGGGGCCTGGTGACAGGGGAACGGCAGATGAAGGAGCAATTCCAGCAGTGGCAACAGGCGTGGCAGCAGCTCATTGCACCGGGCGCACCGTTCGAGGTGGTCGGTGCCGATAGCGGCAGCCGACACTTTCGCAATGCGCCGGCGCATCTGGTCGAGGCGGTGCAGGCCGGCCGGGCGTTCGCCGAGCGGCCATTCCTGCGCTGGCAGGAGCAGCGGCTGAACTATGGCGAGTTCTACCAGGCCGTCGACCGCCTGACCGCGCACCTGATGCGCACCCTGGGCGTGCGCCCCGGGCAGCGGGTCGCCATCGCCATGCGCAACCGGCCCGAGTGGCTGGTCAGCTTCATCGCCACGGTGCAGGCCGGCGCGGTGCCGGTACCGCTCAATAGCTGGGGGCTGCGCGCCGAGATTCTCAACGCCCTGGAAGATGTCGACGCCTCGTTGTTGATCTGCGATCAACCGCGGCTGGCGCTTGTCGCCGATGTGCTGCCGGCGCGCAGCGTGCAGGCTCTGCTGGTCGATGGCGAGGCGGGCGAGGGCGTGTACAGCTACGCGGCATTGCTCGGCGAGCCGGTGGAAGCGGTCGATCCGCACGCGCCGGCGCCGGAAGATCCGGCGCTCATCCTGTTCACCTCCGGTACCACGCAGCGCGCCAAGGCCGTGGTCTCGTCGCACCGGGCAGTCAGCCAGGCGCTCTACGCGCTGGAATTCCAGAGTGCGTTCGCCGGCATGACCTCCTACGAACGCATTCGCCCGCTGCTCGAATCCGGGCTGCAGCCGACGCTGCTGCTGGCGGTGCCGCTGTTTCACGTCAGCGGCCTGCATGCGATGTTCCTCAATGCACTGCGTAGCGGCCGGCGCATCGTGATGATGTACAAGTGGGATGTCGACCAGGCGCTCGAACTGGTGGCCCGCGAGCGCTGCACCCAGTTCAGCGGTGCGCCGGTGATGATGCAGCAGCTGCTGGCGCATCCGCGTTTCACCAGCGAGGCTGCCAGCAGCCTGATGGGGCTCGGCCTGGGTGGCGGTGCCGCGTCCGCGGGCCTGCTCGATCAGCTGATTGGGTTGAAGCCTGCCGCGCTGGCCGGCGCCGGCTACGGCCTGACCGAGAGCAACGGGATTGGCGCCGCCTATGCCGGCAACCAGTTCGTCGCCCGCCCCGGTAACGCCGGTTGGGCATTGCCGATCGTCGATATCCGCATCGGCGGCGACCCCAACCAGTCCTTGCCGCCGGGCCAGGCCGGGCCGATCTGGTTGCGCACGCCCACGCTGATGCAGGGCTATCGCAATCGCCCGGAGGAAACCGCCGAGACGCTGCGTGATGGCTGGCTGTTCACCGGCGACGTCGGTCTGATCGACGAAGACGGCTTCCTGCACATCACCGACCGCATCAAGGACCTGATCATTCGCGGTGGCGAGAACATCTCCGCGCAGGAGATCGAGCATTGCGCCAGCAGCCACCCCGAGGTGAGCGAGGCGGCGGCCTTCGCCATGCCGGACGAGCAGATGGGCGAGTGCGTCGCCCTGGTGGTCTGCCTGCAGCCGCAGGCCCGCCTGAATGAAGCGCAGCTGCGCAGCCACATGGCCGAACGCCTGGCCGCCTACAAACTGCCCACACACCTGCTGCTGGTCCGCGAACCGCTGCCGCGCAATGCCATGGGCAAGCTGGTCAAGCAGGAGATCAGACAGCTGCTGCAACCCACGCCCGAGGCTCTTCGCAGCCTGGCCTAGCAGCGCCTCACGCAGCGGCGCTGCAGGCTGCTGCGCGATGATGCGTGCTCTCCATCGATCGCGCCGCTCCCTTCATTCGGCCCGCCCCGGGCGGAATCCTTCGTGGTCGACCAAGCGGTCAATTTAGCGACGATTTATCAGGGATAGTCTTTCCAGACGATGTTGCGGGCAGGAGTCCCTGTAAACAATCGGTACCAGTTCCGACAGGTAACCGATGGAGACAATAACAATGAAAAAGTCTGTAGCTCTTCTCTCACTGGCGTTGGCAGTCAAGCTGGTTTCCCAGGGTGCGTTGGCGAAGGTAAGCGAGGAAGAGGCGGCTCGCCTCGGCAACGAACTTACCTGCACCGGCGCCGAGCGTGCCGGCAACGCCGACGGCTCGATTCCCGCCTTTACCGGCAAGTACCTCGGTGAAGTGCCTGGCTGGGACCACGTCAAACATTCAGGCGGCAAGCCGGTCGACCCGTACCCGAATGAAAAGCCTGTCCTGGTCATTACCGCGAAGAACTTCGAAGAGCACGCCGAGCGCCTGACCGAGGGGCAGAAGACGATGTTCCGCAAGTATCCGGACACCTTTCGCATGGACATCTACCCGGGGCATCGCGACTTTCGCTACCCGGATTACGTCTGCGAGCGGGCGAAGTGGAACGCGCTGAACGCAGAAGTCGTCAACGATGGCATGGGCGTCGAAGGCATCGGCCAAGTTATGTTCCCGATCCCCAAGAACGGCTATGAGCTGCTCTGGAACCACCAGCTGCCGGCGCGCGCCTGGACCGAGGACGCCGTACGCGACCTCGCGTCGGTAATGCCCGACGGCAACATCGGCTGGGGCCGCACCCATATGAAGGGGCTCTCGCCGGCCAACCATCCGAGCGAAACCCCCTACACCAAGACCGGCGTACAGGCCTACTCCTACAACTACACCATGCTGCCCACCCGCGACCGTGGCACCGCGATCGCCGCCCACGAGCCCTACAACTTCGCCACTCGACCGCGCACCGCATGGTCCTACAACCCGGGCACCCGCCGTGTTCGGCAATCGCCAGGCTATGGCTATGACCAGCCAATGGCGGGTAGCAACGGGACGATGATCGTGGACGAGGATCGTCTGTTCAACGGCGGGCCGGAGCGCTTCGAATGGAAGATGCTCGGCAAGCGCGAGATCTACATTCCCGCCAATGCGTACAAGATCAACAGCGGCGAAACCAAATACGCCGACCTGCTGACGCCTAACCATCCCAACCCCGACTTCCAGCGCTACGAACTGCGCCGCGTCTGGGTGCTGGAGGCCACGCTGAAGGAGGGTTATCGCCACGTCTACGGCAAGCGTGTGATGTTCATCGACGAGGACACCTGGCATGGTGTGCTGGCCGACCACTACGACACCCGCGGCCAGCTCTGGAAGTACGCTTCGACCGCCTACTACTACCACCCGGACATGAGCGCCTGGCAGTCCGGCGCGGCCTTCTACCACGACCTGAGCACCGGGCAGTACCTCGCCTATGCGCTCACCAACGAGTCGCACAAGGGGCCGATCCTCAACGAAGGCAAGTTCACACCCAGCATGTACACACCGGACGCTTTGCGTGCAGGCGGCCGCTAAGCGGTGAGCTGAACGACAACCGGCGCCTGGGCGCCGGTTTTTTTATGGCTGGCGAGTGCGTTGCCGTGCCTGGCAACGCATTGCAGCCCCTCAGCCTTTCTTCCCAGCGAACGATCGCTCCGATGGACTTGCCTGTTCGCGGTCAGCTTGTAGAATCCCGCGCCCCGAAATTCAGGAGACAGTACGTTGGTGATTCACTACGCCCCGCTCGATGGCAACGTCGCATGCGGCAGAACAGGTACGAGCCTGCAAAGCTCGCCGGACGCCTCCCAGGTTTCATGCAAGCTCTGCCTGCGCTCGGTGGAAAAGGCCACGGCCGAGCCCGTCCGCAAGAGCCCCAGCCTGGCCGAGCTGCGAGCTGCCGCCAAGGCCTCCGCCCCGGCCAGAGAAGCAGCGCCTGCCAAGGCACTCGCCGCTGTCCAAACTGGAACACCCGCCAAAGCCACCGCCCCGACCGAAGCAGCAGCGTCCGCCAAGGCTGCAGCACTCGCCGGACCGGCCCCTGCCAAAGCCGCCAAGCCTGCTGCACCGTCCGCTGCCGGCCTGTCGGCCCGCGCCGAATGGCAAAAACGCCTCGCACAACTCCCCGGCAAAAACCGCCTCCCTCGCGGCATGGCGGCGCAGGGGTTTATCTAAGACGGTAGGGGTGGGAATGATTTGCCGAGGAGGGTGAGCCGGAGCCGGCCTGGAGGGAGGCCGGTTTGTATCTGTGTTCGCTTATTTAGATCGCTCATCCGTGGAAGGGCGCTTTCGGCCAAGAGCAGCCCTTCGTTGACGTGGCTTGTCGACTCCTTTCGTCTCAGCTCCTCAGCTAAGACTGATCAAGCAGCGCATGACTTTCTTAGCCTGCCTGTATGCTCACAACCAGAGAATACTCACCCCACAGTGCGCACAGGCAAGCTACGCACCTGTTTGCCGGTTGCAGCAAAGATGATATTGCATAGCGCCGGTGCCACTGGCGGCACTGGGGGTACGCCTACACCGCTAGGTGGTAGGTTGTGGTCGTCGTTAACTAGATGGGTTCGGCTCGTTCGCGGAGATGCGTTATGGCGCAGCACTTCGTAGTCGTGGAGGTTGCTTTGGGTTACACGCCCCTTTCCAAAAGGGATCTCGCCACTCAGCGCCAGGCTCAGCCCCATGATGGCGCCACCTTCGAGCTGCGCACGAGTACGTTCCGGGTTGACTTGTGGGCCGCAGTCAATCGCCATATCGACGCTCATCACTCGCACCTTGTTGGCGTTCTTCGACTGCTCTAATCGCACTGATCCGTCTCATTACAGTGCTAGGGGCGGCAAGCCATCCTAGGCAGTGAATTCAACTCCTTCAAAATATTCCTGAACCAGCATCATATATTCACTTGCTCATATCATATTAGTAGCGCTATGCTGCGAGCACGCCCACTGGAGTGCCCGCCATGCGCCGCAAAGAACAGCTCGACGACGAAATTTCTATTCGACTTGAAGACCAGCTTTGCCCCTATGCAATACCCAATCTCAGGATCCTCCGCTCGGACCTAGAGAAAGAGGTCGCAGCGGCTTACCGCGGCCATCTGGAAGCTGAAGCAGAGAAGTACGGGTGCGATGTAAATGAACTTGATCGCGTCCTGGATGGATCCACACGCTTCTTGAGCATCGCCGAGCGCTGCTTTGACTACGCAGCGAATGGGCAGCTGAAGTCAGGGGGCATCGAATTGGAAGATCATGACTGGTTGGATTTCGCATCCTTCATCAATCAGGCTCGTTGGGATGCCGAGTTTCACTCCGTGAACTCTCTGCCTCTCAAGTTGGAACAGGTGTTCAAGCTTGCGTCGGTAAGAGCGAGACTGGACTGCGACATTCATGGGGATGTTGCCTACAACGCTCTACCCGAGATCCTGCGAAATACAGCCGAGGGCTATTTGACTCTCAACGACATCGCCTTCCTGGCCGGGATGACTGAGAAAGCAGTGCGCAATGCCGCACAGCCCAAGGTTGAAGATCGCCTAGTGACTAGCAAGAAAGGTGCTCGGACTGTCGTCGAATCGCACGAAGCTCTGCGTTGGCTGAATGGCCGCAGGCTCTTCGTAGCGACCCAGATTGTGTAGGTGACGCCGTGATCCTCACTAAGCACGCCGAACAACGTTGTCAGGAGAGACTGATCAACACCCAGCAGCTGGAATGGCTGCTCTGCTACGGCGAAGAAAGCCACAATCGCGGGGTTTGCCTGTTCCACTTTGACAGGGATAGCTATCTGCAGTTGCTCAAAGACGTGGATTCGAACGATCTAGAGCTCGCCCTGCGCAGTCGCAACATCTACGCGGTGATCACCGAGGAGGTAGTCATCACGGCGGGTTACCGAGACGCACGTCTTAAGCCAACGAAATCCCATAAACGCATTTGGCGGGGTGTACCCACCCACCCCGCTGGCCGTCGCCTGCTAAACGGCAAACGCTAATCAAGGAATGAACATGAGCCTTTTTGAAAAATTCACACCGCTGCTGTCCAATAACGCCGTTGCCCTGACCGGTTCCGAGCTGCCCAAGGACTTGTTGCTGTCCTCAGAAGGAAGCCTGCAGACGTTCTACGCGCCCTTCGACTACATCAACACGCAAGCCCGCATCACCATCTGCGGTATCACGCCTGGCATGCATCAAGCGGTGGTGGCTCTGAAAGAGGCACGTCGCCTGCTCAACGCCGGCGCCCCCAGCGAGGAAGTCAAGCGCAAGGCGAAGGAAACGGCCAGCTTTGCCGGTGCAATGCGCAAGAACCTGATTAACCTGCTCGACTCGGTCGGTATTGCTGACCTGCTAGGGATCAACAGCTGCGCCCACCTATTCGACACACATACCCACCTGGTGCATTACACCTCGGCCTTGCGCTACCCAGTGCTCATCAACGGTGGGAATTACAACGGCACCCCCAAAATGCTGACCGCCCCATCCCTGCGCCACCAGGTCGATACTTATCTGGCAGAAGAGGTGAAAGCCTTGAATGCCAACTGCCTTTTTGTCCCCTTGGGCGAGAAGGTAAGCGCAGCATTCGAGCACCTGCAGAGCAAAGGATTGGTGAAGGATGAGCAGGTTCTGTCCGGCTTGCCGCACCCCTCCCCGGCCAGCATGGAGCGCATCAACTACTTCCTCGGCAAGAAGGATCGTCCCGACCTCTCCATCAAAACCAATCCTGACAAACTCGATGCAGCTCGCGCCCAGTTGCTCGCGAAGGTTGCAGGCCTGCGCGACAAGGGCTGGTTGTGATGCGCCACTTCTTTAACTGGCCGTTGGTGCTGGTGCTATCGCTCAAGCGACGCACCTTGCGCATGGCGCTGCGTATAGCCAAAGAACAGACCGAGGATGCAAAGGCGCTCTTCTGTAAGAACTGCAGCCCAAATACAGAAGGCTGCCAGCAACCTACGCAGTGCCGTGTTCAACGACTCAAGGATAGAGAAACGTTCTTTGTCGATGAGCTGGAAAACCTCCAACAACGCATCGCGACCCTCACCAGCGCTTAAGGCGCTGGTGGTACTAAAACACAAGGATCACGCCATCATGTCCCAGCTTTTTTCCGGCCCCTACTTCGACTATGTGATGTCCCAGGAGCCGCTTCGCGGTGCCGAATACTTTAAGCATGGATCATCAGCAATGCTGTTCCAGCGTGACGGCAATCTGTATCGCCTCAGCACCGATGGTAAATGCCATGTGTTTCTTGCAGAGCAGTCGGCCAAAGGCAATCCCTCGGTGGTACATGTGATCAAGGACTTTGGCCCGATAGCTCCGTTTGATGAGGATGAAGAACTCTATTACTGGCTGGCCCAGGTCGAATGGTTGGAACCGATTGCCCCCGAGAGTCCTCAGGGCACTCGCCTCAATGAGGTTCTGCTTTCGCTCACCAATGGGGAGTCAAATGTGGAGCCCCATGATCGCCCACAGTTCATGACTGATTGCGAAGCCGCTACCTCTGTGTACGAAGAGTTCGCCCCCCTACTGACGACTCTGTTGCTTGCTGCTAACTGCCTGCCTTCTATAGATGGCGTGGTCGACGCTAACCTCACGAATGTCATGCTCCGCCCATCGACACGTGAACTGGCATGGACAGATCCCATCAACGAGCCGCTCTCCCCTTTGACCGATGCACAAGAAGCGGAAATGGAGCGCGTCAAAGAACTGGTTATGGCCAAGACTTCTGTTGCTCCAAATGAAGAGTGGCTCCCGGCCTAAGCATCTGCTCTTCTCATGTTTAAGTGATGAGGGTGGGCTGAATGTCAGTCCTCATCCATCTCGAACGTACGGTATTCACCGCTGGTTTCGTCGTAGACCTCTACATCAACGCTACCATCGCCGTTGCTCTCCATCGACTCGACGTTGCCGGAGTGGTAATTGCCTGAGTTGTAGTCGTAGTAGTCGATCGCTTCGCCTTCGCGGACAAGGTTTCCCGCATCAATCTCGATATCGGCACCACTTTCCTGATCGACGCCATCCCAGGCAAAAGCGAAGGGTGTGAGCAACAGCATTCCAAGCGCAAGCATTCGCATAACGCACATCAGTGTGGGGACTTCAGGATTAAATATCTATGCTGGTACGGCATCACGTCAATCCAACGTTGAACCAATTCGCACCACCACTAATCGTACTTTCACGGTACAGAATCGCGCTTGAATTCGTCTGCGCTGAATGACTGCTTCTGGCCGAAACCCGCCAAAGCCCGTTACCAATAAAGCAGCTGCAACCACCTCGCGCTACATACAAAAAGCCCCGGCAAACGTGCCGGGGCTTTCTTTTTCATCCACCTACCTCAAACCCTTAACGCCACCTCCGCCGCGCTGTGTATCGCGCCGTCGATATAGCCGAGTTCGCCGCAGTCGCCGATGCGTTGTACCGAGAGGCCGGCGACTTCGAGCTGGGTGGCGAGGCTATCGTCGGGCTCGGCGCCCATGGCCATGACGACGGAGTCGGCCGGCAGGCGCTGGGCGTCGCCGTTGCTGTCGCGGTAGTCGACGCCACCGTCGTCGATACGGGTGACGCTGACGCCGGTCATGAGCGGCACGTGATGGCTGCGCAGGTTGTCGAGCACGCGCCAGCGGCGGACGATCGCCAGCTCGCGGCCCAGGTGCGAGCCGGGTTCGAGCACGGCGACCTGGCGCCCGCGTTCGATGAGAAATTCTGCCAGCTCCAGCCCGACCAGCCCGCCACCGATGATGACGATGCGCTTGCCCAGCGGCATCCACAGCCGCGACAGCGATTGGATAGCCTCAGTGCTGTTGGTGGCGCCGGTGAGGCTGCCGGCTTTCATCAGCGTGCGCTGGGTTAGCGAGAGCTTCTGCTTGGCGATTTCCTCGGCGCGGTCGCCAGTCATCAGCCGGCGCAGCTCGTCGCCACTCCAGACATGCTTGAGTTCGACGCCGGGAATGGCAGGAGCGGAGCGGCGAGCACCGCTGGCGACCAGCACTTCGTCCACGCCCAGCGATTTCAGCAGCTCCGGAGTGGCGGCGGTGCCAAGGCGCACGTCGATGGGCAGGCTGCGCACCTGATGCACCAGGTTGTCCAGCAGACGGCCGTTCTCGTGGTAGGCGAGGGCGGCGAAGAACAGGGTGCCGCCGAGCCGTTCGCTGCGCTCGAGTAGGGTCACCTTGTGTCCCCGCAGGCTGGCGATCCGCGCGGCCTCGAGCCCGGCCGGGCCACCGCCGACCACGGCGATGTGTCGCGGCTCGGCGGCGGGCATGATGACCGCCTCGTGCTCGTGGCCGGTAAAGGCGTTGACCGCGCACTTGACCCGCCGATTGATGAAGATCTGGCTCACGCAGGTGTAGCAGTAGATGCACGGGCGAATGCTGCCGGGGTCGCCGGCGGCCAGCTTGTTCGGCAATTCCGGGTCGGCCAGCAGCTTGCGCGCCATGGCGACGAACTCGCACTTGCCGTCGCCGATGGCGCGGTCGGCGACGTCGGGCTCCAGGCGGCCTACGGCAATCACGGGGACCTTGACCGCCTTGCGCACCTCGGCAGCCCAATCCAGGTAAGCGGCAGGCTTGTGCACCAGCGGCGCATCGGTAAAGGCGGTGCCGGTGGTGACCTGCGCGTAGGCCGAAACCGACACGGCATCGGCGCCGTGGCGCTCGGCCATGCGCGCGACCTCGCAGGTTTCTTCGAGGGTGATGCCTCCGGGCGTATGCAGCTCGTAGGCATCGAGACGCAGCCAGACGCCGAAGTCGTCGCCCACCCGGCGACGGGTTTCGGCCAGCACTTCACGAAGAAGGCGGCTGCGGTTTTCCAGGCTGCCGCCGTACTCGTCGTCGCGCCGGTTGTGATACGGCGAGAGAAAGCCGGCAATGATGTAGTTGTGCGCGGCGTGGATTTCCACGCCATCGAACCCGGCCTGCTGGGCGCGTACGGCGGCGGCGGCGAACCACTCGACCATCTGCGCAATGTCGTCGCGGTCCATCACGCGGATGCGCGGGCCGCCGCCGATTCCGCGCGCGGAGCTGACGAAGTTCTCCAGCTCTTCGGCGGTCAGCGCGGCCATGATGTCGCTGTTCACCCGGCTGGGCATCGACGGCACCCAGAGTTCGCGGCCGGCGGCCATGTCGCGCACCGAGACCTTGCCGGCGTGCTGCAGCTGCATGGCAATCTTCGCGCCGTGCTTGTGGACGCGCTCGGCCAGCTGCGCCAGACCGGGGATGAAATCATCACGCGAGACGCCGACCTGCCAGGGCTCGGCGGTACCGGCCGGATAGGCCACGGCGCACACGCCCATGATCAGCAGGCCCGCACCACCGGCGGCGCGAGCTTCGTAGTAGGCCTGGATGCGTTCGCCGCAATGGCCGGTTTCCTCGGCGAAGTTCGACCCCATCGGCGCCATGACGATGCGGTTGCGCAGCGCGAGCTTGCCCAGGCGGCCGGGCGAGAGCAGGTGCGAATAGTCGGGCATGTTTCGTTCCTTGCGATGGGGCGGGGCGACCGGCCTTCAGGCTTCCTGGAGGAATTCGAGGCACTGGCGGTTGAACAGCTCGGGATGCTCGACCTGCACCCAGTGGCCACAGCGGTTGAGCAGCGTGAAGCGGGCGTTACGCGCGTGTTTGAGGATCTTGAACACGCCGCTCGGCGGGTTGAACAGGTCGTCGCTGCCCCAGAAGCCGAAGATCGGGCAGGTCAGCTCGCCGAGCCGCTCGGTCATGTTCGGCACCATCATGGTGCTGAACAGGTTGGCCGGCTGGGTCACGGCCACCGCCACGCGCTCGGCCAGTATCGAGTCGGGCAGGTTGGCGGGGACGAACACCTGCAGCTCCATCACATGGCGCATCTGCTCGATGCCCATGGGGCCGGCGGCGTAGGTTTGGACCATGCGCTGGATACCCTGCATCTGGAAGTAGGTCTCGCGCTCCTCGACGCCGCCCGGCGCCATGAGGATCAGCTTTTCGACGCGCTGCGGGTGGGCCAGCGCGGTGCCGAGTGCAATCGCCCCGCCGAGCGAATTGCCGAGCAGGGTGCAGCGCTCGATGTCCAGCGCTTCAAGCAGTGCATTGAGGTGGCGGACGAAGAAGTCGAGGTTGTATTGCGCGTCGGCTGGCTTGTCGGATCGGCCGAAGCCGGGCAGGTCGACGATGATGTTGCGATAGCCGGCCTGCTCGAACACCGGGTAGTTGCCCTTGAAGTTGCTGTAGCCGCTGGCGCCCGGGCCGCTGCCGTGCAGCCAGACCACGATCGGGCCTTCGCCGATGTCCAGGTAGTGCAGGGTCAGGCCGGTGTTGAGGGTGACGTACTTGCCGGTGGGCAGGGGCAGGTCATGGCTTTGGTCGGTCATCGCGGAATTCCTTGTGTCAGGCGGTTACGGCGTCGGCTTTGGCTGTGTGATCTGCGGGCGTGTCCAAGGTCTGGCGGCGATAGCGAGGCACCGCGAGAGACAGGCAGATCACGGGAACAAGCAGCAGGGCGATGGTGCTAGCCATGGCGTAGCGCAGGGCCTGATCGCCGATCATGGCGCGGAAAATATCGCTCAGCCCGCCGACCACCAGCGGACCCAATCCGACTCCGACCAGCGTGACTCCCATCAGGAACAGCGCAGTGGCCTGGGCGACTTTCGCGGGTGGAAACAACCCGCTCATGGCGCCGAAGCAGGGGGTCGCCCACCAGGTCGCGAAGAAGGCGAAGCCCATGTAGAAGAGGAACGCGGTCGGTACGCTGTTACCGGCAATGTGAAAGGCAACGCCGTTCGGCCAGAGGAAGAACAGCAGGCCCAGTGGCACGCTAATCAACGTGCCTAGCGCCGCAACACCGACCTGCCAGCCGGAATCGCGGGCCGCCAGTCGGTCGGTGATAAAGCCACAGGTCAGGGTGCCGATGGCGGCGCACAGCCCGCCGACGATACCGATGAGAAAGCCCGCTTCCTGGATGCCCAGGCCGTGCGAGCGGATGAGAAAACTCGGGTTCCAGGTGCCGATGGCATTGCCCGCCACGGCGGCCAGGCTGCCAGCGACCAGAATCAGCCGGTACGACGAGACGCCGAGCATGCTGCGCAGCGTCATCATGAAGCTCTCCTGGCGTGCCTGTGGCGAGGCCAGCCCGGCCGGGCGTGGTGCCCTGACGGTGAAGGCCAGCAGCAGGCCGATGAGGATGCCCGGTGCGCCGATCACGATGAACGCGGAACGCCAGCCGTAATGCTCGGCGATCCAGCCGCCGGCGCCGAGGCCCAGCGCGATGCCGATCGGCGGGCCCATCATGAAGATCGACAATGCTCGCGAGCGCAGGCGCGCCGGATACAGGTCCGAGACCATCGCCACCGAGGGCGCCGAGCCGCCGGCTTCACCCACGGCGACCAGGATGCGGAAGGCCAGCAGCATGCCGAAGCTGGTCGCCACGCCACAGAGCATGGTCATCAGGCTCCAGGCGATGCACGACAGCGCCACTACCGGCTTGCGTCCGATGCGGTCGGCGAGCCGTCCCATGGGCAAGCCGAACACCGTGTAGAACAGCGCGAACGCCACCCCGGTAAGCAGCCCGATCGCCGTGTCGGAAACCCCGAACTCGAGCTTGATCGGCTCGATGAGGATGGAGACCAGGTAGCGGTCGATGTAATTGCAGACGTAGATGACGGCCAGTACGCAGAGGGCGTAATGGCTACGCCAGGTGACTTGCGGAGAGCTGCTCACGGTAGGCGTTCCTGTCTTGTTCTTGTAGGGACCGGGACAGGATGTTCAAGGCTTCGCGCGCGGGCATCGTCCGTTCAGACCAGTCGCGGGGCCGCTGCGTCCGGCAAATGACTCGTTAGTCTCAACGGACGATGTTCGACAGTTCTGCGGCATGAATCATCCGCTCCAACGCAATGGGCTTGACCGGCTCCACGCCGACGGCCTTTGACAGGAGGAGCAGGTATGAAACTCGAAGGCAAGATCGCGCTGGTGACCGGCGCCGCGCAGGGCATGGGGCGCGCCATCGTGCGGCACTTCGCCGAGCAGGGCGCGACCGTCTACGCGGCGGATATCAACGTCCAGGCGCTGGAAGAAACGGTGGCCGGCCTGGCCGAGCGTGGCCGCGTGCAGCACTGCAACGTGGCCGACGAGCAGTCGGTTCTTGACGCCTTCGCGCGCATCGCCGCCGAATCGGGCCGGCTGGACATCCTCGTCAACAATGCCGGTATCGGCTCGCACGACGCCTTTCTCGACACCCCGCTGGAAAACTGGAATCGCGTGATCGGTGTGAACCTCACCGGCGCCTTCCTGTGCAGCCGTGAAGCCGCGCGCCTGATGAGCCAGGCCGGCTCCGGCGTGATCGTCAACCTGGCCAGCACCGCGGCCATGACCGGCGAAGGGCCGAGTCATTACTGCGCGAGCAAGGCCGCGATCATGGGCCTGACCCGCAGCACAGCGCGCGAGTTGGCGGCCAGCGGCATCCGCGTCAACACCCTGGTACCCGGCCCGACCGACACGCCGATGATGGCCGGTATCCCTTCCGAATGGATGGACGCGATGGTCAAGGCCATCCCGCTCGGACGCCTCTGCCAGCCGGAGGAAATCGCCCGCGTCGCGGCGTTCCTCGCCAGCGACGACGCCACCTTCATCACCGGACAGAACGTCGCCGTCAACGGCGGCATGGCCTTCATCTGAGGAGTTGCACATGACAGCACGCATGGCAGGAAAAATCGCATTCGTCACCGGCGGTGGCTCGGGTATCGGCGCAGCCACGGCCAAGCGCCTGGCAGAGGAGGGCGCCACGGTGATCGTCTGCGGCCGCCGCGAGGCGCCGCTGGCCGAGGTCGTCGAGAGCATCCGCGCGGCTGGCGGCAAGGCCCACTTCAAAGTCGCCGACGTCAGTGACGAGCACGCCTTCGTAGGCGCCATCGAGCAGGTCGCGGCCGAGCATGGTCGCCTCGATGTGATGGTCAACAACGCCATGGCCTACACCTGGGGCAGCGTCGACAGCATGTCCACCGAGGACTGGCACGCCAACTTCACCACTACGGTCGACGGCACCTTCTGGGGTACCCGCACTGCCATGCGCCTGATGAAGGACAGCGGCGGCGGCTCGATCGTCAACATCGCCTCGATCTGCGGCCTGTTCGGCACCGCCTGGATGTCCGGTTACTCGGCGGCCAAGGCGGCGGTGATCAACTTCAGCCGCGCGGTGGCGTCCGAAGGCGCGGCCAGCGGCGTGCGCTGCAACGTCGTGGTGCCGGGCGTGGTGGCGACGCCTTCGACTGCCGGAATGCTCTCCGACGAGCAGACCCGGACCAACACCGAAAAGCTGATTCCGATGCGCCGCGTCGCGCGCCCGGAAGAGCTGGCCAACGCCGTTTTGTTTCTCGCCTCGGACGAATCCTCCTACATCACCGGCGCCAGTCTGCCCGTCGACGGTGGGCGCAGTTCGGACCTCTACACGGTTCTCGAATGAGGCCGTCCCGTGCAACCGACCCGACCGGGAGATGAACCCATGGACCAGCAAGCACTCCTGCAGCGCCTCGACCGGCTGGAGTCGACCGAGGCGATCCGGCAACTGGCGGCCAGGTATTCCCTGTCGCTGGACATGCGCGACCTCGACGCTCACGTCAATCTGTTCGCGCCGGACATCCGCGTCGGCCGCGACCAGGTAGGCCGCGCGCACCTCAAGGCGTGGGTCGACGACACCCTGCGCCACCAGTTCACCGGGACTTCGCACCACCTCGGCCAGCACGTCATCGAGTTCGTCGACGCCGACCATGCAATCGGCGTCGTGTACTCGAAGAACGAGCATGAAGCCGGTGCCGAGTGGGTGATTATGCAGATGCTCTATTGGGACGACTACCAGCGCATCGACGGCCAGTGGTACTTCCGCCGCCGGCTGCCCTGCTACTGGTACGCGACCGACCTGAACAAGCCGCCGATCGGCGACATGAAGATGCGCTGGCCCGGTCGCGAGCCCTATCCGGGCACCTTTCACGACCTGTTCCCCTCGTGGAAAGCCTTCTGGGCCAACCCGCCGATGCGCGAGGGCCTGCCCGAAGTCGCTGCGCCGGCACCACTGGATGGCTTCCTCCGCCACATGCGCGGCGACACGCCGGCACCACGCATTCGCGTGCGCTGAGAGGACCTGCCCATGAACGCACTTTTCCAACCGGCGCGCTTCGGTGAGCTGGCGCTCGCCAACCGTGTCGTCATGGCGCCGATGACCCGCAGCCGGGCCAGCAGCGACCACGTGCCAACCGCCGAGATGGTGGAGTACTACGCCCAGCGTGCCAGTGCCGGATTGATCGTTGCCGAAGGTACCTCGCCCTCGGCCGACGGCATCGGCTACTGCCGCACACCGGGCATCTACAGCGAGGCGCAGATCCGGGCCTGGCGCGAGGTCACCGATGCGGTGCATGCGCGTGGCGGACAAATCGTCCTGCAGTTGATGCATTGCGGCCGGGTCGCCGCGCGGGCCAACAAGCCGGCCGGCACCCGTAGCGTCGCGCCCTCGGCGGTCGCCGCCAGGACGCAGCTGTTCACCGACAGCGAGGGCATGGCCGACACCGACCTGCCTCACGCGCTGAGCCTGGACGAGATTGCCGGCGTGATCGGCGATTATCGCCGGGCCGCACTCAATGCCCGCGCAGCCGGCTTCGATGGCGTCGAACTGCATGGCACCAGCGGCTACCTGCCAATGCAGTTCATCGCCACCAACAGCAACCTGCGCGACGACCGCTACGGCGGCCCTTTGGCCAACCGAATCCGCTTCACCCTGGAAGTCCTGCAGACAATGGCCGAGGCCATCGGCGCCGGGCGCGTCGGCCTGCGGCTGTGCCCGGGCAACCCGTACAACGACGTCGAAGACCTCGATCCCGAAGCGACCCTCAAGGCGTTGCTGGCCGGTATCGACGGCATGGGCCTGGCCTACCTGCACATCATGCGCTCGCCGGTACAGGGCCTGGATGCCTTCGCCATCGCCCGGCAGGGCTTTGCCGGTGCGCTGATTGCGAACGACGGCTTCGACGGCCCGAGCGCCGCCGCACACATCAGCAGCGGCGCCGCCGAAGCGGTGTCGTTCGCCCGTCATTACATCGCCAACCCCGACCTGGTGGAGCGCTTGCGCGAGGGCCATGCGTTGGCCCGCTTCGACCGGCACACCCTCTATTCACCCGGTCCCGCCGGCTACAGCGACTACCCGAGCCGGGCCGGCGAACCAGCCCTGGAGTAACTCATGAGCACCACCGGTATGGCACACAGACAAGAACAAGACCTGCGATCCGCCGTGGTTCCCCGAGAACAGACCCAGCAGATCCTCGACCGGCGTTCGGCTGCGGCCGGCGCGATCAAGCCCAAGGACCTCTACACCCTGGCCGACCGCCTGGAGACCCAGGCGGCAACCTTCGGCGCGCGCGATTTCCTGATCTACAAGGGCCGCCGCTACAGCTACGCCGAGGTCGACGCACGGGCCAGCGTGTTCGCCCACGCGCTACGCCACAAGGGCCTCAAGCGCGGCGACGTTTGCGCGCTGGCGATGGAGAACCGTCCGGAGTTCTTCTTCGCCTGGTTCGGCATGGCCAAGCTCGGCGTGGTCGCGGCGCTGATCAACCATCATGCGACCGGCACGCCGCTGCTGCATGCCCTGCAGAGCACCGCGGCCAAGGCAGTGGTGGTCGGCGAGGAATGCCTGCAGCCGTTCGCCGACACCCCGGAGGCCGCGCGCTATCCGCTGCTGTTGGTGCGTGACGAGGAAAACCCGGCGGCCGAACCGTTGCTGCGCCTGGCCGATCGCGACTTCGCCGAAGCAGTTGCCGGCACCGGCACTGCGGCGGTGGACCCGGCCTGGCGGGCCGGCATCCGTGCCGAAGAAACCATGCTGCTGATCTTCACCTCCGGCACCACGGGGCTGCCGAAGGCCGCGCGTTATAGCCACATGCGCTGGCTGAGCTCGGGCGACGTGATGCAGGTGACGCTCGACGCGACGCCGGACGACGTCTTCTACTGCTGCCTGCCGCTGTATCACGGCGCCGCGGCGACCTCGGTCACCTCCACCGCGCTGAAGGCCGGTGCCGCTATCGTGGTACGGCGCAAGTTCAGCGCCAGCGAGTTCTGGAACGACGTGCGCAACTATCAGGTGAGCGTCTTCCAGTACATCGGCGAGATCTGCCGCTACCTGCTCAACCGCCCGCCGCAGCCGGACGATCGGCAGCACAGCCTGCGCTGCATGCTCGGCGCCGGGTTGACCCCGGAAACCTGGCAGCGCTGGATCGAACGCTTCGGCGACCTGCCGGTGTTCGAGGGCTGGGGCTCGACCGAAGCCAACTGCGCCATCATCAACCTCGACAATCACCTGGGCTCCTGCGGGCGGGTGCCGTACTGGGAAAAGACCAACGTTCGGCTGATTCGCTACGACAGCGAGAACGGCTGCCATCTGCGCGACGAACAAGGCTTCTGCATTCCCTGTCAGCCGGGTGAGGTTGGCGAAGCGGTGGCCTTTATCGTCGACCATCCGGAGATCGGCGGCGGCCGTTTCGAAGGCTACACCTGCCCGAAAGCGACCGAAAGCAAGATCCTGCGTGACGTGTTCCAGCAGGGCGACGCTTGGTGGAGCTCGGGCGATCTGCTGCGCTACGACGAGGAGGGCTACTGCTACTTCGTCGACCGCATCGGCGACACTTTCCGCTGGAAAAGCGAGAACGTCTCCACCCAGGAGGTCGCCGACGCGCTCGGTGATTACCAGGGCCTGGAGCTGATCAACGTCTACGGCGTACGGGTGCCGGGGCACGAGGGGCGCGCCGGCATGGCGGCGCTGCTGATGCAGCCAGGCCATGTCTTCGACCCGGAAGCCTTCTACCAGCTGGCCGCCGCGCGCGTACCGCGTTATGCCGCGCCGGTGTTCGTACGGGTCTGCGCCAGCGCGGACATGACCAGCACCTTCAAGCTGCGCAAGGTCGACCTGCAGCGCCAGGGCTACGACCCGCAGCAGTTCGACGACCCGCTGTACATCCGTGACGAGGCCTCCGGCAGCTACCGGCCGTACAGCGCGCAGCTGCTGGCGGCCAACGGCCTCGCGCCATTCGCCAGCGAGTCCGGCCGATGAACGCGCCAACGCGGGACGACGAACTGCGTGACGGCCTGCGCTTCCCCTGGCCGCAGCCGCCGGCCGCCGGTGAGGTGCAGGAGGTCGCCGACGGCGTGCTCTGGCTGCGCATGCCGCTGCCGTTCGGGCTGGACCACATCAACCTCTACCTGCTTCGCCACGCGGAGGGCTGGGTGGTGGTGGACACCGGCCTGGCCGTGCCGCGCAGCCGCGAGGTCTGGGAGCGGGTGTTCGTCGAGGTCATGGACAGCCGGCCGGTGCTGGCGGTGATCTGCACCCACTTCCACTTCGATCACAGCGGCCTGGCGGCCTGGCTGACCGAGCGCTTCCGCTGCCCGTTGTACATGACCCGCGGCGAGTACCAGGCGCTTTACGTCGCGCCGGACGGCCGCGAGCCGGGCTGGGAGTTTCACGACTTCTATCGCCGCGCCGGATTGTACGAGGAACAGATCGCCTCGCTGGTCCCCACCATCGAGGGCATGCGCTTCGACGGCGGTCTGCCACGCAGCCATCGCCGCTTGCGCGACGGCAGCTGGCTGAAGATCGGCGGTCGTCACTGGCAGGTGGTGGTTGGTGCCGGCCACTCGCCTGAGCATGCCTGCCTGCTGAGCAAGGAGGACCAGTTGCTGATCGCTGGCGATCAGGTTTTGCCGCGCATCACCTCCAGCGTGCTGGTCGGTGCCAACGAGCCCTATGCCAACCCCCTGGGCGACTGGCTGGATTCGCTGCGCCGCCTGCGCGCGCTGCCCGATGAGGCCCTGGTGTTGCCGGCGCACGAGCGGCCGTTCCATGGCCTGCACCAGCGCCTCTACCAACTGCAGAAGCATCACGAGCACCACCTCGACACGCTCATGGCCGAGCTCGAGGGCGCGATGACCGCGGCTGAGATCCGCCCGCTGCTGTTTCCGCGCATCAAGGGACCGTTCGACCTGCTGATGTCGCTGGGCGAAACGCTGGCCCACCTGCATTACCTGGTCGAGGAGGGCGAGCTGACGCGTGAGCAGGAGGCAGGCGTCTGGCGCTTCCGCCGGGTCGATCCGGGCCTGGCGCGGCCGGAGCAGCCGGGCGACATCCACATCTGAACGACGGGAATTTTGCAGGACGTACCTAACGGTCTTTGACCACCACTCGGGAGATCCACCGTGAACAACAATAAGAAAGCGTTTCCTGGCAATCAGACGCGCCAGTTCCGCCGAGCGACGCTCGCCGTGGCGGTATGCCTGGCGTCGCAGGCGCCGGCGGCCCTGGCGGGCGACACCGTGTTCCTCGACAACGGCGCCACGCTGGACTGGAGCCTGATTACCTCTTACGGCATCGGCATGCGCGTCGATAGCCAGGATGATGCATTGCTCGGCGACATCAACGCCGACGATGGCAACCGCAACTTCGATCGCGGCAGCCTGGTGACCCATCGCGTCAGCGCGCTGGGCGAGATGATCCTGCGTAAGGACAATTATGGCGCCGTGGTGCGCGCCAACGCGTTCTACGACGACGCCTATCACGGCAAGAACGACCATGACGCACCGGAGCGGGCGAACAAGTTCGGCGATTACAACGAATTCACCAGCGGCACCGAGTACTACGGTGGCGGGCGGGCGCGCTTCCTCGACGCCTATGTGTTCAGCGGCTGGCGCTTCGACAACGGCCAGAGCCTCGACGTGAATGCCGGGCGGCATGTGGTCGCCTGGGGCGAAAGCCTCTTCTATCCGGGCGTTTCAGGCGCCCAGTCGCCCGCCGACGCGGTCAAGGGTTCGCTGCCCGGGGTGGAGGTCAAGGAAATCATCCTGCCGGTCGGCCAGGTCTCGGCGCTGTGGAACATCAACCCGCAATTCAGCCTTGGCGGCTACGTGCAGTACGAGTGGAAGGGCACCGAGCTGCCGCCGGTGGGCAGTTACCTGTCGACCTCCGACATCATCGGCCCGGGGCGCGACTTCCTCAACGTCGCCATTCCCCTGGGACCGATGGGGACCTTCAACCAGCGCGTGCTCTACGCCGGTACCGACGAGCCCAGCGACAGCGGCCAGTGGGGCGTGCAGGTGCGCTACCGGCCGAACTTCGACTGGGAGCTGTCGGCCTTCCACATCCGCTACCACGACAAGAGCCCGGCCGGCATCACCACCACCAACGGCATGGTCGAAGTCGCACCCGGCTTCATGCTGCAGCTGCCCACCGAGTACCGCATCAACTACTACGAAGACATCAAGCTGACCGGCCTGAGCTTCTCCACGCGTCTGGGCGATACCCAGGTCAGCGGTGAATGGAGCTATCGCGATGGCGCCCCGGTCAACGTGCTCAGCCCGCAGGGCGCGCCGCAGCACACCCGCGGCAGCGGCCAGCAGATGCAGTTGTCGTTCATCCACATCCTCGGCGACCGGCCGTGGGCCAGCCAGACCACGCTCACCGGCGAAATCGTCCATGTGCGTGCCGACAGCGTTGACGATCACCCGCAGAGCGGCAGCGACGACTTCACCTATCGCACCGCGAGCGCCTGGCAGAGCAAGACCGCCACGGCCTATCAGCTCGGTGTGGAGCTGAGCTACCCGGGCGTCGCCAACGGTTGGGACATGATCGTACCGGTGCGTTTCTCCCACGTGGCCGAAGGGGCGACTCCGCTGCAGGGAGCGATCCAGGGTGCCAAGGGCGACATGCGCCTGAGCCTCGGCACGACGTTCCGTCGGCTGGGCAACTTCGAGGTGGCGCTCGCCTACAACGCCTTCCTCGGCGAGCCGGACCCGATTCGCCGCAAGCTGGCCGATAGGGATTACGTCACCCTGGCGGCCAAGTACGCGTTCTAGAAGAAGTCAGCCATAAGAAACCCGGCCTTGGCCGGGTTTTTTCGTTGCACCAGCGGGTTATCTGGCGGTGTTCCGCGCGCTCTGGATGACATAGGCGCGAATCGACTCGACCGCTGCTTGATCCAGGCTTCCGGCAAAGGAGGGCATGCCGCGCGCCTCGAGTAGCCCTTCGAGCGGTGGGCGGCGGAAGGCCTCGGCACTCTGCAGGTAGGCCGAGTGGCGCAGGTCCGGAATGCCCGCGCCGGCGACCGCGGCCGCGCCATGGCAGACCATGCAGTAGCGCGTGTAGAGCTGCGCGCCCTGTTGCAGCGTGGCGGGATCGGCGGTGCCAGCGGGCAGCGGCGGCATCGGCGGTCGTGCCTGCGGCTCGGGCAGTTGTGCCTTGCCGTCGAGCTTCCAGACGAACACGCCGCCGTTGGCCGCCAGGCCCTGGCGCGGCAACAAGGCGCTGGCCGACAGGTGCATCGAACTGCCGAAGCCCGCGGCGGCGGCGATGTACTGCTCACCGTCGAGGCGATAACTGATCGGCCCGCCGAGGATGTCGAGCCAAGTGTCGCTCTGCCACAGCCGCTTCCCACTCTCGGCATCGTAGGCGTGCAGGCCGCCGCCACCCTGGCCCTGAAACACCAGGCGGCCGGCGGTGGTCAGCACGCCGCCATTCCATAGTCCGGGCTGCTGGCTACGCCAGGCCTCGCGCTGGCGGATCGGGTCCCAGGCCAGCAGATGGCCACGCATGCTCTGGCGCGCCTGCGCCAGGCTCTGGGCATCGGTCGGTAGGGGATGGTCCTGGATACCCGTGTTCCAGCGCCCGGGTTCGATGCGAAATGGCTGGGCCTTGACCATATACGCCTGGCTTTCCTGCGCCGGGATGTAGACCAGCCCGGTGAGCGGGTTCCAGGCCATCGGCTGCCAGTTGTGCCCGCCGATCTGCGACGGCGTGACGGCCGCAGGCTGGTCGGCAGGGTAGCGCGCGCCCGGCACTTCGACGGGCCGGCCGCTGGCCAGGTCCACATGGCTGGCCCAGCTGGTGGGCACGTAATTGGCCGCGCTCAGCAGCTCGCCGGTCTCGCGGTCGAGCACGTAGAAGAAGCCGTTTTTCGGCGCCTGCATCAGCACCTTGCGCTGCCGCCCATCGAGGCGCAGCTCGGCGAGAATCATGTGCTGCGTGGCGGTGTAGTCCCAGCTGTCGCCAGGCGTGGTCTGGTAGTGCCAGGCGTACTCGCCGGTTTTCGCATGTACCGCGACGATGGAAGAGAGGAACAGGTTGTCACCGCCCTCGGGGCTGCGCAGGTCACGGTCGTGTGGCGAGCCGTTGCCTACGCCAAAGTAGAGCAGGTCGAGTTCCGGGTCGTAGGCCATCGAGTCCCACACCGTGCCGCCGCCGCCGAGCAGCCACCACTGGCCGGTCCAGGTCGGCAACGCGATGTTCTTCAGCGGTTCGTCGGAGACCTCACCGTCGGCGCCTTCGGCCGGGTTGCCCGGCACGGTGTAGAAACGCCAGCGCAGCTCGCCGCTCGCGGCATCGTAGGCCGAGAGATAACCGCGCACGCCATACTCGGCGCCGCCATTGCCGATCATCACCAGATCCCCGACCACGCGCGGTGCGCCAGTGATGGTGTAGGGGCGCTCCGGTGGCGTGGTTTGCGTTGACCAGAGCAGTTCGCCGCTGTGTGCATCCAGTGCCTGCAGGCGCCCGTCGAGGGTGCCGACGAAGACCCGTTCATGGGCCACCGCGACGCCCCGGTTGACCACGTCGCAGCAGGCCACCGCCGCCTTGTGCGCCGGCACCAACGGGTCGTGCTGCCAGCGCAGTTCGCCATTGCGGGCATCCAGCGCGTAGACCACACCCCAGGGGCCGCTGACGTAGATCGTCTCGCCGACCATCAGCGGTGTCGCCTGCACGCCGCGCGGGCGATCGAAGCGGAACTGCCACGCCAGGCCGAGCCGGCTGACGTTCGACCGGTCGATCTGTGCCAATGGAGAAAAGCGCGTCTCGGCGGCATCCAGCCCGTGTTGCGGCCAGGCCTGGTCGGGCAGGGGAGCCGCCAGCACGCACGAGGCATGGATCGCCAGTGCGAGAGGCACTAGCCGGGGCAGTGATCGAGGTGACATGGCAGCGTCCTTGTTTGGCTGGGAAAAAGCCATGATCGGCCTGCGCCGGGTGGCGAACCTCGTCCGTATGGCGTAGCCGCTCATCCGCAGCCCTAGGCCTTATGGACGATGCTGGTCCGCGCCCCGGCTGGCACCTTTGGACCACGGACAACAGCAACCGCACGGCCAGCCTGGCCGCGCTAGAAGCTCACCGGGCGTTCGAGACGAGGTAGCGAAGCATGGGACTCAAAGGGCAGGCGGCCATCGTAGGCGCCGCGCAGTACAAGCCGGAGAAGTACGCAACGGCGCCGCGCATGTTCCACCTGGAGCAGGTGGCCGACCTGGCCGCTCGCGCGCTGGACGATGCCGGCCTCAAGGCCGAGGACCTCGACGGGCTGGTCATCAACGGCCCGCACTTTCACGAGGCGTCGGTGTTTGTGCCGGCGATGGCGGCCGAATACCTCGGGCTGGCGGTGAATTTCGCCGAAGTCGTCGACCTCGGCGGCTGCACCGGCATGGGTATGGTCTGGCGCGCGGCAGCCGCCATCGAGCTGGGCCTGTGCCAGGCGGTGCTCTGTGTGCTGCCGGCGCGGATGGCGCCGATGGGGCCGGACGAGGACCCGACCGCGATGATGCGCGCGATGCGCTTCGGCGGCCACAGCACCAACTACGGTGCGCCCGAGGCCGAGTTCGACCTGCCTTACGGGCACATGGGGCAGAACACCGGCTACGCGATGATCGCCCAGCGCTATGCGGCGCGTTACGGCTATGACCCGGTCGCTATGGCGAAGATCGCCGTGGACCAACGCACCAACGCCCAGGCCAACCCGGAGGCGATCTTCTGCGGCCAGCCGCTGACCATCGACGACGTGCTTAACAGTCGCATGGTTGCCGACCCGCTACGGGTGCTGGAAATCGTCATGCCGGTGGCTGGCGGCGCCGCAGTCATCGTCGCCTCGAAGGAGCTGATGGCCAAGACGCGCAACCGCGGCGCAGTGGTCACCGGCTTTGGCGAGCGGCTGGGATACAAGTCGCCGAGCTATTCGCCGGACATGACCGAAACGCCGGTCGGTCCGGCGGCGCGCAGCGCCTTCGCCATGGCCGGCCTGAAGCCTGCGGACATGCATGCCGCGCAGATCTACGACTGCTACACCATCACCGTATTGCTCAGCCTTGAGGACGCCGGCTTCTGTCCGAAAGGCGAGGGCATGCGCTTCATACGCGAGAATGACCTCACCTGGCGCGGTAGCTTCCCAATGAACACCCACGGCGGCCAGCTCAGCTTCGGCCAGTCCGGGGCGGCGGGCGGCATGTCGCAGGTCATCGAGGCCTTTCACCAGATCGCCGGCCGCGCCGGGGATCGTCAGCTGAAGACCTGCGACAACGTGTTCGTGACCGGCACCGGCGGTGTCATGAGCGAGCAGGGCGCATTGATTCTCCAGGGAGCCTGATCATGTCGAACAAACCCATGCCGGTGATGACCGAGATTTCCGCGCCGTTCTGGAACGGGCTGAAGGAAGGTCGCATTCAGCTGCAGCAATGCAACGCCTGCCAGGCCTGGAACTTCTACCCGCGCCGGCACTGTGCCCACTGCCTGGCCCACGACCTGAACTGGAAAGAGGTCAGTGGGCGCGGCACGCTCTACACCTACACCGTGGCGCGCATCCCCACGCTGCCGGAGTTCGCCGGGCCGGACGCGCAGATCCTCGCAGTGGTCGAGCTGGAGCAGGGCGTGCGGATCAACACCACGCTGGTGGGCTTGGCGCCGGAGGCGATCGAGATCGGCATGCCGGTCAAGCCGGTGCGGGCCCAGGTGAAAGAAGACGGCACCGTGTTGCTGCGCTACACCGGGACCGATGTCGCACTGGACTTCATCGACGAGGTGGTGCGCGCGCCGGCGCCGGTGAAAGCCGATAACCGCCCGCCACTCCAGCAGATCGATGTCGGCGACGAGCAGGCGTTGCAAGCGTTGGTCTCGGACGCGTTCACCGACTGGAGTAATCAGGTGCTGGTCGACCAGACGCTGATCGATGCGTTTGCGGAGCTGTCGGGCGACGACTACTGGATCCATACCGACCCGGAGCGGGCCCGCAAGGAAGGCCCCTTCGGCGGCACCATCGCCCATGGCGCGCTGGTGCAGGTGATCATGTCGCGCATGCAGGTGCCACTGCCATTCGAGATCACCGGCTTCACCAACATGGTCAACTACGGCTCCGACCGCCTGCGCTTCCCCTCGCCGGTTCCGGCCGGATCGCTGGTCCACTCGCGCTGCCGGGTCAAGACCGTCGAGCGCAACAAGCGCGGCACCCAGCTGACTCTTGAATTCAACGTGCACGTGGTGGGACAGGAGCGGCCGGCGGTGATTAACGATCTGGTCATTCTCTACATGTAAGACAGTGTGCTGTGCTCTCTTTGACCGTCTCATGCGCTTAGGCCGAGACGGTTTTTTTTTGCCTGCTCGCGCGGCCTGTCCGGTTGCCGGTGAACCCGGGCAATCGAGTGTGCGCACAGGCGTTCGCCGCACCGGGCTTAGCGCCACGAAGCCCCGTCCGGCAAGGCCGCGAGCCTTGCCGTTGTTAGTCTCAACGGACGATGAGCCCCCCGCATATCGGCAGGACAATCCCCCCAAGCCCAACGAAGGCGATGAGGAGTTGAACCCATGACCGATATCCGTGCACTGAGCTATTTCGTCGCTCAGATCGAAAATCTGGACGCCTGGCAGCGCTATGCCGAGGACGTGCTGGGGATGATGACCAGCCCGGCGCCCGGCGGCGGCCTTTACGTGAAGATGGATGAGCGTCCGTTCCGCATGCTGATCGTCGAGGGGCCGTCCGCCGGCTATGTGGCCTCGGGCTGGGAGCTGTCCGGCGAGCGCGCTTTCAGTGCGCTGCTGGCCCGCCTGCGTGACGCCGATGTCGCCGTCGAGCTGGGCGATGCAGCCCTGTGCGAGCAGCGTGGCGTGCAGGCCGTGGCTATCGTGCACGACCCCGCGGGCAACCGTCACGAGCTGACCTGGGGCCATCGCTCCGACTGCCAGCCGTTCGTGTCGCCGCAGGGCGTGCCGCGCTTTCTCACCGGCGACATGGGCCTGGGGCACACCGTGCTGCCGGCGCCGTGCTTCGACGAGTGCCGCGCCTTCTACCGCGACCTGCTCGGTTTCGAAATCTCCGACGTCTTCAATTTCAAGCCGGCGCCGGATGCGCCGCCGGTGCGCATCCACTTCCTGCACTGCGCCAATCCGCGCCATCACAGCTTGGCAATTGCCGAGTACGACGTGCCGAGCAAGTGCGTTCACGTGATGGTGGAGGTGGAGAACATGACCGAGGTCGGCCGCGCGCACGACCGTGTCGCCGCCCATGGCGTGCCGCTGTCGGCCACGCTTGGTCAGCACCTCAACGACCGCATGACCTCGTTCTACATGAAGACGCCGTCCGGCTTCGATCTGGAGTACGGCTGCGGCGGCCTGCAGGTCGACTGGAACGAACACAGCGCCTTCGAGTTCACCCGCGTGAGCGTCTGGGGCCATGACTTCTCGGTGGGCCGCCAGGCCGCGGCGCAAGGAGAGGCGCAATGAACAAGCTGATGACACTGGGCGATGTGGTGGGCCAGCTGCGCGACGGCATGACCGTTGGCTTCGGCGGCTGGGGCCCGCGGCGCAAGCCGATGGCCATCGTTCGCGAGATCCTGCGCAGCGAGGTCAAGGACCTGACTGTGGTCGCCTATGGCGGGCCGGAAGTCGGCATGCTGCTGGCGGCCGGCAAGGTGAAGAAGCTGGTGTTCGGCTTCGCCACGCTCGATGCGATCCCGCTGGAGCCGTATTTCCGCAAGGCGCGTGAAGCCGGCTTCGTCGATGTCATGGAACTGGACGAAGGTCTGTTCCAGTGGGGCCTGCGGGCTGCCGGCATGCGCGTGCCGTTCCTGCCGGCGCGCGCTGGGCTGGCGACCGACGTCCTGACCCACAACCCGGCGCTGCGCACCGTAACTTCACCCTATGACGACGGTGAGGTGCTGCTGGCGATGCCCGCGCTGGAACTGGACGTCGCCTTCGTCCACGTCAACCGCGCCGACCGTCTCGGCAACACCCTGGTCACCGGTACCGACGCCTACTTCGATCACCTGTTCGCACGAGCGGCCAAGCAGTGCTTCGTTTCGGCCGAACAGGTGGAGGAGCGCCTGTCGCTGGATGCCGAAACGGCGCGCTTCAACACCTTCGAGCGTTCGCTGGTCACCGGCGTGGTGGAAGCGCCACAGGGTGCACACCCGACCAGCTGTTCCCCTGACTACGGCTGGGACATGCAGCACCTGAAGGACTACGTCGCCAGCGCCGGCGAGGAGAACGGCTGGCAACGCTACCTGGACAGCTACGTCACCTGCGACGAGGCCGCCTATCGCGAGCGCAATGGCGGGACCGCGCGTCTGGCCAGCCTGCCGCTGCCGATTTTCTGAAGGAGCATGAGCATGTCGGATAACACTTTCAGCCTCGCCGAACTGATGATCGTGGCCGCCGCCGAAGCCTGGCGCGACGATGGCGAGCTGCTCGCTTCAGGGCTGGGCATCATTCCTCGGCTGGGCGCCAGCCTGGCCAAGCTGAGCCATAACCCGGACCTGCTGATGACCGATAGCGAGGCCTATCTGGTCGAGGAGCCGGTACCGGTCGGCCCGCGCGGCGATTACCAGCCGAAGTACGCCGGCTACATGCCCTTCGAGCGCATCTTCGAGTGCGTCTGGCACGGCCGCCGCCACGCGATGATCGGGCCGACCCAGGTCGATCGCTGGGCGCAGACCAACCTGTCGGTGGTCGGCGACTACGCCCGGCCGAAGGTGGCGATGCTCGGCGTGCGCGGCCTGCCGGGCAACAGCATCAATCACAAGAACTCCTTCTTCGTGCCGAATCACAGCACCCGCGCCTTCGTTGCCGGCGAGGTGGATATGGTCTCCGGCGTCGGTTTCAAGGAGGAGCGCTGGGCACCGGGCATGCGCCGCGAGCTGATGAGCATCGGGCGGGTGATCACCGACCTCTGCGTGATGGATTTCAACGGCCCGGAGCACGCCTGCCAGGTGCTCTCGCTGCACCCGGGGGTGGACTTCGACACCGTGCAGGCGCGCACCGGCTTCCCGCTGCGCAAGGCCGAAGGCATGGGCGAGACGCCGCATCCGACGGCCGAGCAGCTGGCGATCATCCAGCGGCTCGATCCGCACGATCTGCGCAGCCAGCAGCTCAAGGGCAATCCGCGCGGGATTCGCAGTGCAGAGGAGATCGCTGGATGAGCCCAGACGACGCCTTCGTCGAGCGGCCGGACACGGCCGTCTACGAAACGGATGAGCCGGTGCAGTACCGCGTCGAGGATGGCGTGGCGATCCTGACCCTGAGCCGGCCGCAGTTCAACAACGTGCAGAACTCGCAGATGACCTATGCGCTGGACGCCGCCTTCCGCCGTGCGGTGGACGACGACAGCGTCAAGGTCATCGTGCTCGGTGGCACCGGCAAGCACTTCTCCGCGGGGCACGACATCGGCACGCCGGGCCGCGACGTCAACCGGCCGTTCGAGCGCCAGCACCTGTGGTGGGACCACAGCAACAAACCGGGCGGCGAATTCCTCTATGTGCGCGAGCAGGAGGTGTACCTGAACATGTGCCGGCGCTGGCGGGAGATTCCCAAGCCGACCATCGCCATGGTGCAGGGCGCCTGCGTCGCCGGTGGACTGATGCTGGCCTGGGTCTGCGACCTGATCGTTGCCAGCGAGGACGCCTTCTTCCAGGACCCGGTGGTGCGCATGGGCATTCCGGGTGTGGAGTACTTCGCCCACGCGTTCGAGATGCATCCGCGCATCGCCAAGGAGTTTCTCTTTCTCGGCGAGCGCATGCCGGCGGCGCGCGCCTACGAACTGGGCATGGTCAACCGCGTGGTCCCGCGCGAGGCGCTGGAACAGCAGACGCTGGACATCGCACGGCGCATCGCCACGCAGCCACGCATGGGCCTGGCGCTGACCAAGCAGGCGGTGAATCACATCGAGGATCTCCAGGGCAAGCGTACCGGCATGGAGGCCGTGTTCGCCTGGCACCACTTCGCCCATGTACACAACGAGTTGATCTCCGGCGACAAGCTGGGCGGCTTCGATGGCAAGGCCATGGCCGAGGCAAACAAAGCGCAGGCCAGCCGGGGAGAGGCGTCATGATCATGATGCAGACCCGCCTGACCGAGGCCCTCGGCTGCCGCTACCCGATCGTGCAGACGGCCATGGGCTGGGTGGCTGACGCCAATCTGGTGATCGCCACGACCCTGGCCGGCGGCTTCGGCTTCCTGGCCGGGGCGACCATCCCCGCGCAGGACCTGGAAGGCGAAATCAAAAAGGTCATCCAGGCCACCGGCGGCAGCAATTTCGGCCTGAACTTCCACATGTTCCAGGACAACGCCGCGCAGTGCGTCGACCTGGCCATTCAGTACCGCCTGCGTGCGGTGAGCTATGGTCGCGGCCCGGACAAGGCCACCATTGCCCGCTTCAAACAGGCGGGTGTGCTGTGCATTCCTACGGTCGGTGCGCTCAAACACGCGCAGAAGGCGGTGGAACTGGGCGCGGACATGGTGACGATCCAGGGCGGCGAGGGCGGCGGCCACACCGGCGGCGTGCCGACCACCATCCTCCTGCCGCAGGTGCTCGATGCGGTGAGCGTGCCGGTGATCGCGGCCGGTGGCTATTCAACCGGGCGCGGCCTGGCGTCGGCGCTGGCCGCGGGTGCCGAGGGCATCGCCATGGGCACGCGCTTTCTGATGACCTCCGATTCGCCGACCCCGCGCGCCACGCTGGAGCGCTATCTGGCGGTGAAGGACACCCAGCAGATCCGCGTCACCCTGGCGGTCGACGGCATGCGCCACCGGATGATCGACAACCCCTTCATCAATCGATTGGAGAAGGCCAGCCCCATGGGCCGGCTGCTGATCGCCCTGCGCAGCGCACGCCAGTGGCAGGCACAGACGGGCATGAGCAGCGCGCACATGTTCAGGACCTTCTTCAAGGCGATCCGCGAAGACCCCTCGACGCTTTCGCAAGTGGTGATGGCGGCCAACCAGCCGGTGCTGCTGGAGCGCTCGATGGTCGATGGCCTGCCTGACGAGGGCATCCTGCCCAGCGGCCAGGTGGCCGCCGCGATAGACAGCCTGCCGAGCTGCCAGGAACTCATCGAACAGATCGCCGGTGAAGCCGAACGGTGCCTGCAGCGCCTGTACGCACGCCTGCCAATGGAACCGGCGGCTGCGCCGGGGATTGAACAGCAGAGGGCTCATGCATGAGTAGCGCATTCAAGGTAGAGATCAACCAGGGCATTGCCGAGCTGGTGCTGGCCAAGCCCCCGGTCAACGCGCTGGACAGCGATGAGTGGCTGGCTCTGGCCGCCCGGATCGATGAGCTGGGCGCCGACCCCTCGGTGCGCGTGCTGATCGTGCGGGCCGAGGGGCGCGGCTTCTGTGCCGGCGTCGACATCAAGGAGCTGGACGCGCACCCGGAGCGGATCGTCAAGGTCAACGCCGGCAACTACGCGACCTTCAAGGCCATCCACCGTTGCCAGGTACCGGTGATCGTCGCCGTGCATGGCTTCGTGCTCGGCGGCGGCATCGGCATGACCGGTGCGGCGGACATCGTGGTTGCCTCGCGCTGCGCCACCTTCGCCCTGCCGGAGGTCGACCGCGGCGCAATGGGCGGCGGCGCGCACCTGCAGCGCCTGTTCCCGGTGCAGAAGGTTCGCTACATGTTCTTCACCGGCGAAAAGGTCAGTGCACCGGACGCCATGCAGTACGGCTTCATCGAACGGCTGGTCGAGCGCGACGAGTTGCCCGCCGCCGCGCGCGAGATCGCCGCGAAGATCGCGGCCAAGAGCCCGGCGATGATCCGCATCGCCAAGGAGGCGCTCAACGGCATCGAGGACGGGGACTTGGAAGCCAAGTACCGCTGGGAACAGGGCTTCACCCTTGAGGCGTACACCCTGCCGGACTCGGCCGAGACCCGCCGCGCCTTCGTCGAAAAACGCGACACCCAGTTCTGAGAGCGCCGCCATGCAGCTGACCTTTACCGATTCCCAGAAGGCCTTCCGCGCCGAAGTGCGCGAGTGGCTCAGAGACAACGTGCCGCGCACGCCGCTGGCCAGTTACGACACCCGCGAGGGATTCGAGGAGCACCGTGAGTGGGAAGGGCGCCTGTACGCCAACCGCCTGTCGATGGTCATGTGGCCGGAACACCTGGGTGGGCGCGGCTGCGACCTGATCGAGTGGCTGATCTTCGAGGAGGAGTACTACGCCGCCGGCGCGCCGATGCGCGTGAACCAGAACGGCCAATTGCTGCTCGGCCCGACCCTGATGGAATTCGGCACCGAGGAGCAGAAGCGCCGCTTCCTGCCGCGTATCGCGTCCAGCGAGGACATGTGGGCGCAGGGCTGGTCGGAGCCGAACGCCGGCTCCGACATGGCGGCGATCCGCAGCAAGGCGACCGCCGACGGCGACCACTATGTGGTCAACGGGCAGAAGACCTGGTCGACGCGGGCGATCTTCGCCGACTGGATCTTCGGCCTGTTCCGCACCGACCCGGCCAGCAGCCGCCACCACGGGCTGAGCTACCTGCTGGTCCCGCTCGACGCACCGGGCGTGACCATCAGGCCGATCAAGGCGCTCAACGGCAAGGACGCCTTCGCCGAGGTGTTCTTCGACGACGTGCGAGTACCGGCGGCAAACCTGATCGGCGGTGAAGGCCAGGGCTGGAATGTGGCGATGGCCACCGCCGGCTTCGAGCGCGGCCTGCTGCTGCGCTCGCCGGCACGCTTCCAGCAGACCGCCCAGCGCCTGGTCGAGTTGTACAAGGCGCACCCGGAGGTCGCCGAGCGCGATCCGGGGTTGCGCGATGCGGTGATCGACAGCTGGATGGGTGCGCAGGCCTATGCGTACTCGGCGTACCACACCGTCGGGCTGATCGGCAAAGGCGCGAAGATCGGAGCCGAGTCCAGCATCAACAAGGTGGTCTGGTCCGAGCTGGACCTGAAGATGCACGAAACGGCCATGCGCATCCTTGGTGCCCGCGGCGAGCTCCGGGGCAACGCACCCGAAGCCGTCGAAAGCGGCCAGTGGCTGGAGGGCTTCCTGTTCGCCCAGGCCGGGCCGATCTACGCCGGCACCAACGAGATCCAGCGCAACATCATCGCCGAGCGGATGCTCGGCCTGCCGAAAGCTTGAGGGGGCGAACATGGATTTCACGTTTACCGATGACCAGCTCGCCTTTCGCGAGGCGATCAGCCGTTTCCTGATGACCGAGGCGCCGCCGGAGATGCTCCGCGACATCTGGGAAACCGAGGAGGGGCGCTCGCCGGAACTGCGCCGCAAGATGGCCGAGCAAGGGCTGACCGCTTTGTCGGTTCCCGAAGCGCAGGGCGGGCTGGGTATGGATGACATCGCCTGGTCGCTGCTGACGCAGGAACTGGGTTACTACGCCATTCCCGACTCGCTGGCCGATACCGCCTATGTCGCCACCGGCCTGCTCGCCGGGCTGCCCGCGGGCACGCCGCGCCGCGACGAACTGCTGGAGAAGATCGCCGAGGGTGCCGTGCGCATCGCGGTCGGGCATCCGGTCAACCTGCTGGTTGCCGATGCGCACCTGGCCGAGGTGCTGTTGCTCGAGCACGACGGCGAAGTGCACGCCGTGCCGCGGGCCGAGATCGACATCGAGCGCAACCCGAGCATCGACAGTTCGCGTCGGCTTGGCCGCATCAGCTGGAACCCGACCGCGCAGACGCGCATGGCCGGGGCCGACAGTGGCCGTGCGCTGTGGCGCGCCACGCTTAACCGCGGTGCCCTGGCAGTGGCCGGGCAGAGCCTGGGCCTTGCCCAGCGCATGCTCGACCTCTCGGTTGACTACGTGGTGCAGCGCAAGCAGTTCGGCAAGCCGATCGGCAGCTTCCAGGCGATCAAGCATCACTTGGCCGATGTTGCCGGCAAGATCGAGTTCGCCAAGCCGGTGCTCTACCGCGCCGCCCACGCGCTGGCCAATGGTGACAGCCAGGTCGACGTGCACGTTTCGCACGCCAAGCTGGCCTGTTGCGAGGCCGCCTGGCTCGCCGCGCGCCACGGCATCCAGGTGCACGGGGCGATGGGGTACACCTGGGAGGTCGATCTGCAGATGTTCATGAAGCGCGCCTGGGCGCTGGACTCGGCATGGGGCGATCGCGCCTGTCACAAATCGCGGGTGGCCACGGCCATCCTCGCCGACGGCGCCGCTGTCGGCCCGCAGTTCACTTTCGAGGAATGACCGATGGCTGAAGCCTATATTGTCGACGCGCTGCGCAGCCCGACCGGCAAGCGCAAGGGAGGGCTGGCCCACGTCCATGCCATCGACCTCGGCGCGCATGCGCTCAAGTCACTCGTCGAACGTAATGCCGTTCCCGCCGAAGACTATGACGATGTGATTTTTGGCTGTGTCGACACCATCGGCTCGCAGGCGGGTGACATCGCCCGCACCGCGTGGCTGGCGGCCGGCCTGCCGCTTAACGTGCCCGGCACCACGGTCGACCGTCAGTGCGGTTCGTCCCAGCAGGCGCTGCATTTCGCCGCCCAGGCGGTGTTGAGCGGCACTCAGGATGTGGTGGCCGTCGGTGGTGTACAGACCATGACGCAGATTCCCATTTCCTCGGCGATGCTGGCCGGGCAGCCGCTGGGCTTCAGTGATCCGTTCTCCGGCAGCCGCGGCTGGCAGGCACGCTTCGGCGACCAGCCAGTGAACCAGTTCTATGCCGCCCAACGCATCGCCCGGCATTGGGGCTTCGACCGCGGCCAGATGGAAGCCTTTGCCCTGGAAAGCCATCGGCGTGCGCTGGCTGCTATAGAGGCGGGGCATTTCAGCCGAGAAATCGTGCCGCTCGAAGGCGTCAGCACCGATGAAACACCGCGTCACAGCACGCTGGAAAAAATGGCCGCGCTCGAGCCGGTCGATCCGCAGTACCCCGATATCACCGCGGCGGTCTCCAGCCAGACTTGCGACGCTTCGGCGGCGCTGCTGGTCGTCTCGGAAGCGGCACTCAAGCGCTACGGGCTGACACCCAGGGCACGCATTCACCACCTGTCGGTGCGCGGTGACGATCCGATCTGGCATCTGACGGCGCCGATCGAGGCCACCCGCCATGCGCTGAAGAAGGCCGGCATGACGGTCAACAACATCGATCTGGTGGAGATCAACGAGGCGTTTGCCTCGGTGGTGATGGCCTGGCAACGCGAGCTGGACTACGACCCGGCACGCACCAACGTCAACGGCGGCGCCATCGCGCTCGGTCACCCGCTGGGTGCCACCGGTGCGCGGCTGATGACCACATTGCTGCACGAACTGGAACGCACCGGCGGGCGCTATGGGTTGCAGACCATGTGCGAAGGCGGTGGGCAGGCGAATGTCACCATCATCGAACGGTTGTAGGGCGCAGCCAACGCTGCTGCGCTGGGTCAGGCGGTGTTGAAATCGGCCGTGGAATGCTCATTTGCCTCGGCAAACTCCGCTTCCCCGGCTGATTTCGCCTTGCCTGACCTGCGCTCGCGACGCGTTGGCAGGCGCCTCCGACCTCCGGAGCGGCTTTCAGTTATTAAAAGGAGCAAAGCATGGGAATTCTCAACGATCGCGTGGTGATCATCACCGGCGCGGGTGGCGGCCTGGGGGCCGCGCATGCGCGGGTTTTCGCCGCCGAAGGCGCCTGCGTGCTGGTCAACGACATCAACCAGGCGGCGGCGCAGGCGGTGGTGGACGAGATCACCAAAGCCGGCGGTCGGGCGGTGGTGAATACTTCGGACATCACCCACTATGCCGACAGCGAGAATGCGGTGCGCCAGGCCATCGAGACCTTCGGCGACCTGCACGTGGTGCTTAACAACGCGGGGATCAACCGCGACCGCATGTTCGCCTCGATGACAGAGGCCGACTGGGACGCCATCATGGCCGTGCACCTGAAGGGCCATTTCTGTATTGCCTCGCATGCGGTTCACTACTGGCGTGATCAGAGCAAGGCCGGCAAAAAAGTCGACGCGCGCATCATCAACACCACCTCCGGGGCCGGACTACAGGGCTCGATTGGTCAGTCGAACTACGCTGCGGCCAAGGCTGGCATCGCCGCGCTGACCTTGAACCAGGCCGCCGAGCTTGGCCGCTATGGCATCACCGCCAACGCCGTGGCGCCCGCCGCGCGTACTGGCATGACGACTGCCGTTGAAGCGATGGCCACGCGCATGGCGAAGCCCGAGGACGGCAGCTTCGACTACTGGGCACCTGAGAATGTCTCCAGCGTGCTCGCCTGGTTCGCGTCGGCCGAATCGGCGCAGGTCACCGGTTGCGTGTTCGAGGCCGAAGGCGGGCGTATTTCCCTGGCTGATGGCTGGCGCACCGGTGTCACGCGGGAGAAGGGCGAGCGCTGGAAGCCTGCGGAAGTCGGCGCGGCTATCGCCCAAATCCTCGCCGAGGCGCCACCGGCGCAGAAGGTCTGGGGTAGCTGAAACAACCATCCTGGTTGGCTGCTCTCGCCGTAAGGTGGAAATCTCGCGTAGCGAATTTCCACCAGTCGCGGCCGATGGTGGAAAAGGCTGCGCCGTTTTCCACCCTACGTAACCCCGGTCCGCTGGCTGTACACGGACCCGCTTCACCACCCCGTCCGTTTTGACGATGCCGGCCCGCCGGGTGGCGCGTTTAGATGACCTCAAGGTTCTTCATTCCTGAGGTCGACATCATGAGACAAGCTCCTGCCTATGTGCCTGGCCACCAATTGCTGGCTGGCAAATCCGTTCTGATCACCGCTGCTGCCGGCGCCGGCATCGGCTATGCCGCAGCACGCCGCAGTGCCGAAGAAGGCTGCCGGGCGCTGATGATTTCGGACATCCATCCCCGTCGCCTGGAAGAGGCCGTGGAGCGGCTGAAGGCCGAAACCGGTCTCCAGGCGATCTACGGCCAGCTGTGCAACGTGACCGTCGAAGAAGAGGTCCAGGCGCTGGTCGCCGCGGCCGAGCAGGCTTTGGGCGGAGTCGATGTGCTGATCAACAACGCCGGACTCGGTGGCCAGAAGCGCGTTGCCGAGATGAGCGACGAGGAATGGTCGCGGGTGCTGGATATCACCCTCACCGGGACCTTTCGCATGACGCGCGCCATGCTGCCGCACATGCAGCGTCGTGGCGCCGGGGCGATCGTCAACAACGCTTCGGTGCTCGGCTGGCGGGCACAGAAGGAACAGGCTCACTACGCCGCCGCGAAAGCCGGCGTGATGGCGCTGACGCGCTGCAGCGCACTGGAGGCGGCCGAGTTTGGCGTGCGCATCAACGCCGTCTCGCCGTCGATTGCCCTGCATGACTTCCTGAAGAAGGCCTCCAGCGAGCAGCTTCTCGAACAACTCGCCAGCCGCGAGGCGTTCGGCCGCGCCGCCGAGGTCTGGGAGGTGGCCAACGTGATGATGTTCCTCGCCAGCGACTACGCCTCCTACATGGTGGGCGAGGTGCTTTCGGTCAGTTCGCAGCACGCCTGAGGAGCCGCCATGACTCACGTATTCGCAAGCGCCGAGCAGCTGCAGGCGGCCGTCGGCACCTCTCTCGGCGCCACCGACTGGCTGCTTATTGAGCAGGAACGAGTGAACAGTTTTGCCGAGGCTACCGGCGACCACCAGTGGATTCATGTCGACCCGGTTCGTGCCGCCGGCGGGCCGTTCGGCGGCTGTATCGCCCACGGCTACCTGACCCTCTCGCTGGTGAATTTCTTTCTGCCGCAGCTGATGCGCGTGGACAACCTGCTGATGGGCGTGAACTACGGCTGCGACCGGGTGCGTTTCCCGGCGCCGGTCAGGGTCGGCGCCCGCGTGCGCGGCGTCGGCGAAATCACCGCAGTGGAGGCGCTGGCCAACGGTGCGCTGCAGGTCGTGGTGCGCGTGACCGTCGAGATCGAGGGCAGCGATCGCCCCGGCTGCGTGGTAGACACCATCAGTCGCTACACCTTCAACCCCGCTCCATGAGGAATGTTGTCATGCAAGAAGCTGTGATCGTTTCCACCGCGCGTACCGCGCTGACCAAGTCCTTCCGGGGTTCGTTCAACGATACCGAGGCACCGGTGCTCGGTGGCCATGTCGTTCGCGCAGTAGTCGAACGCGCCGGCGTCGCGCCGGACGAGGTCGGCGACGTGATCATGGGTGCTGCCGTGCAGCAGGGTACGCAGGGCTTCAATATCGGCCGCCTGTGTGCCTACACCGGCGGCTTGCCGGACAGCGTTCCGGGCATGGCGCTGGATCGCATGTGTGCCTCCGGGCTGATGGCGATCGGCGCGGCGGCCAAGTCGATTGCCTGCGGCGAGCTGGATATCGCCGTCGCCGGTGGCGTCGAGTCGCTGTCGTTGACCCAGACCAAGCACAAGAATGCGTACCGCGCCCAGTCCGAGGCGGTGCTGGAGGTGATGCCGACCGCCTACATGCCGATGATCGAGACCGCCGAGATCGTCGCCAATCGTTACCACATCAGCCGCCTGGCCCAGGACGAGTACGCCCTGCAGAGCCAGCAGCGCACCGCGGCGGCCCAGCAGGCCGGGCTGTTCGCCGACGAGATAGTGCCATTGGCGGCCAGTCGGCTGCTGTTCGACAAGGAAGGCAATCCGAACGGGCACGAGTCGGTCGTCGCCGACCGCGACGAGTGCAATCGCGCCAGTACCACGCTCGAAGCGCTGCAGGCCCTGAACCCGGTATGGAAGAACGGCAAGTGGGTGGAGCAGGGCTCACATATCACCGCCGGCAACGCTTCGCAGCTTTCTGACGGCGCTGCCGCCTGCCTGCTGATGAGCCACGACGAAGCCAAACGTCGTGGCCTCGCCCCGCTGGGCATCTATCGCGGTATCGCGCTGGCCGGCTGCAAGCCCGAGGAAATGGGCATCGGCCCGGCCTACGCCGTGCCCAAGCTGCTGGAACGCTTCAGCCTGCGGGCCTCCGATATTGACCTGTGGGAAATCAACGAGGCCTTCGCCTGCCAGGTGCTGCATTGCCGCGATGCGCTGGGCATTCCCAACGAACGGCTGAACGTCAACGGCGGCGCCATCGCCATCGGCCACCCGTTCGGCATGAGCGGCGCGCGAATGGTCGGCCATGCCCTGCTCGAAGGCCGCCGCCGCGGCGCCCGCTACGTGGTGGTGTCCATGTGCATCGGCGGCGGAATGGGGGCTGCCGGGTTGTTCGAGCTGCCCTGATCGGCACCGGTGCGGGCGGGTGATCCAGGTGTAAGCCATTTGGACGATGTTGCGCGTCTCGCGCCGGCACAAGATCGGGCAAAGACGGCGCCCCAGGTAACTGGAGCGAGCGTCGGCGGAACTCAGAACAAGAACAACGGGCGCTGCTCCGAATCCGGAGCCAGGCGTCCAACCAGAGGGTGGCGTGCCATGAGCAAAGTGATCAGCTATTTATTCTGTCTAGTCGTCGCGGTGCTGGTGGTCTACGCCTTCTCACCTCGCAGCGACGAAGCCACGGCAAGCGCAGCGCTGAACGTTTCGCGCGTCCATATCAACGACATGACCCGGCTCGGCGATACGCTGGTGGCGGTGGGCGAGCGAGGCGTCATCCTCTTCAGCGTCGACGACGGCAAGAGCTGGGAGTCCCGCCAGGAGGCGGTTCGCGAGCCTGTCACACTCACTGCGGTCGCCGCCTTCGGTGAGGACATGCTGCTTGCCGTCGGGCACGACAACCTCATCTTGCGCAGCACCGACCGTGGTCTCAATTGGGAGACGACCCTGCACGACGCCGAGCTCGGCGAACCGTTGCTTGGGCTCTGGAGCGCCGATGGTAATCGCATCTACGCCTTTGGCAGCTTCGGCAAATTCTTCGTTTCCAGCGATGCCGGGCAGACCTGGAGCAAGCAGGAACTGCCGATCAATGGCGAGCACCTCAACAGCATGGACGGCGCGGCCGACGGTCGCCGTATTCTCGTCGGCGAGATGGGCCTGGTCCTGCGTACGACTGACGACGGTGCGACTTGGGAGCAGGTCGAGCCGTTCTACGACGGCTCGCTGTTTGGCGTATCGCAGCTATCCGGACGCAACTGGGTGGCCTACGGCATGCGTGGCCATGTGTTCGTCAGTCATGACGATGGCGCTCATTGGGAACAGGTCGAGCTGGGCCACCGGCTGCCGCTCTATGGACACGTGCGCACCGCTGATGACGGCGTGCTGATCGTCGGCAGCGGTGGCGCCTATGCCTGGCTCGACGCCGCCGGGGACCTGACTACGACGGGCTATCTGAAAGGTCAGGACACGCTGACCTCCGCGGTGATGCTCAAGGACGGTCGACTGGTGGTCGCTGGCCAGCGCGGGCTGGCTCTGCAACTGAATTCACTGTTCGCCGCCGGCCATTAAGGAGTCGTCATGATGAACCGTACGCGTCTGGTCGACCGTATCGTCGAGCGTTGTGCCGACGGCCTGCTGGCGTGGCGCAAGCCTCTGCTCGCGCTGTTCGTGCTGATCACCCTGGCGCTGGGCTACAGCGCAACCCAGGTCCGCCTGGATCCGGGCTTCAACAAGCAGATTCCGATCTCGCATGCCTTCATGCGTAATTACCTGCATTACAGCGAGATATTTTCCGGTGCCAACAGCATTCTGGTGAGCGTGCGCTGGAAGGGCGAGGGCGACATCTACAACAAGGAATTTTTCGAGGCCCTGCGCGAAGTGACCGATGAGGTGTTCTTCATTCCAGGTGTCCGTCGCGCGAGCGTGCGCTCGCTGTTCACGCCAGACGTGCGCTACATCGAGGTCACCGAGCAGGGTTATGTCGGCGACGTAGTGGTTCCGCCGCAGTTCAGCGGCACGCCGGAAGACCTGGCTCAGGTACGCAACAACACCGCCCGCTCCGGGCAGATCGGCCGGCTGGTCGCCAACGACCTCAGTGCCGCGATGGTTCGCGCCGACCTGCAGGAAATCAATCCGCAAACCGGCGAGCGGGTGTCCTACATCGAGATCGCCGATCAACTGGAGCAGATTCGCCAGCGTTTCGATAACGAGAACATCGAGTTGAACATTGTCGGCTTCTCCAAGCTGGTCGGCGATGTGGTGGACGGCCTGATCGCAGTCATGGGCTTCTTCGTGATCGCCTTCTTTATTACTGCGGCGCTGCTGTGGCTCTACTGCCGTTCGCTCAAGCTGTCGGTGGTGGCGCTGCTGGTGGCGTTGCTGCCGGTCATCTGGCTGCTTGGCCTGCTGCCGCTGCTGGGCCTGGGCATTGACCCGATGTCGATCCTGGTGCCGTTCCTGATCTTCTCGATCGGTGTGTCGCACGCCGTGCAGATGACCAACGCCTGGAAGCAGGACGTGCTGGCCGGCAGCAGTTCGGAAGCGGCCGCCCATGCGGCGTTCTGCAAGATCTTCGTGCCGGGTGCGCTGGCGCTGCTGATGAATGCGCTGGGCTTTGGCGTGATCATGCTGATCGATATCCCGATCGTGCGGGAGCTGGGGCTGACGGCGTGCATCGGCGTGATGCTGATGATCGTGACCAACAAGCTGATGCTGCCGATCATCATTTCCCACATGCGTCTGGAGCGCGGCGCTGTCGTGCAGAGCAACGGGACAGCCGGCGGGCGCCATGCGCTGTGGTGGAAGCTTTCAGTGGTGGCCACGCCGGGCCGGCGCTGGTCGTGTTCGCGGTCAGTCTGGTGCTGTTGCTGGCCGGAACCTGGAAAAGCCGTGATCTGGTCGTCGGCGATGTCGGCACCGGCGCTCCCGAGCTGCGCGACACCTCTCGCTACAACCGGGACAACGCGCAGATCATCGGCAGCTATTCGATCGGCCTCGACGTGCTGTCGATCTATGCCGAGGTACCGGGCATTCAGGAGGCCTGTCTGGACCCCGACGTGATGCGCGCGGTGGAGCAGGTGGACTTCCAGACCCGCAGCATTGCCGGCGTGCAGTCGGTCCAGAGCGTGGCGGGGATGGGCAAGGTGGCCATTGCCAGCAATAACGAAGGCAATCCACGCTGGGCGGCGATTCCCGGCGCCCAGCGCGGGCTGCAGCCCGGCTCGATGGCTTACTCACAGTCCCACGGCCTGGTGCTCGATGGTTGCCAGACCATGCAGATCCTGGTGTTCCTGCAGAATCACAGCGGCGAGACCATCGAGCATGTGGTTTCGGAGATCGAGCGCATCCTCGCCGGTGTCGATCAGAGCAAGGTGCAGTTCAAGCTGGCCGGCGGCAATGCGGGCGTGATGGCGGCTTCCAACGAAGCGGTCAAGCAGGCCGAGGTGCAGATGCATGGCGCACTGCTCGGTTCGGTGGCGCTGTTCTGCTGGCTGACGTTCCGCTCGTTCCGCGCTGTGCTGTGCATCATCACGCCGTTGGCCATCGTGGCGACCTTGTGCAATGCGCTGATGGCGAGTTTCGGTATCGGTCTGAAGGTCTCCACGCTGCCGGTGCTGGCGCTTGGCGTGGGCGTCGGTGTCGATTACGGCATCTACCTGTACGAGCGGATGCAGCATGAACTGACGGCCGGCAAAGATCTGCGCACGGCCTTCTACGAGGCCATGCGCCAGCGCGGTACGGCGGCCCTGTTCACCGCGTTCACCATGTCCGTGGGCGTCGGCACCTGGGCCTTCGCTCCGCTGAAGTTTCAGGCTGACATGGGCATCCTGCTGGCCTTCATGTTCCTGGTGAACGTGTTCGGTGCTATTTTCCTGTTGCCGGGCCTGGCCGCCTGGTTCGACCGCTCGGTGCGGCTGGTCAAGGCGCAGCCCAGGCCGGCGCCGCCGGTGGCTGTCGCTTCGCAACGCAAAGCTGTGGCGCAAGCCGCCAGCGTAGAGGGTTGAACGGTGATCGCCCTTGCAACAGCGGCTGCGCCGGCGATCGATCACTACGACAGCTTGCTCGGCACGCTGTACGACGCGGCGCTGGAGGAGCAGGGCTGGCAACAGGCGCTGCGTGCGTTGCACGAGCTGTTCGCCGCGAACTACGTGACGCTGATCCTGCGCCCACCGGGCGAGGATTCGGACCAGGGACTGATGATCGTCTTCGGCGATATCGAGGGGCAGGGGCGCATCACCTACCTCGACTACCCCCACGAAGTCACGCCGTTCGTAAATCTGCCGCCGAATCGAGTGTTCAGCGTTGGCGACCTGATGGATCTCCAGACCTGGCGCGGGTCGCCGTACTACCAGAACTACTGTGCGACGCATGGGGTTTTTCACGTGCTCGCGGTCGATATCGCGGCCTCCGGCAGTGGCACCTTCCGCATGCGCATCACGCGACCGGAGTCGGCGCCGGACTTTTCCGAGGCGGAAAAGGCGTTCTGCGCGCGCCTCGTGCCGCACCTTTCGCGGGTTCTACGTCTGAATGTGCTGCTGGGTCGCAACGAGTCGCTTCGCTCGATCTACTCGCAGGTCATCGGGCGCCTGTCGGTGGCCACGCTGGTGGTCGACGCCAGCGGCCGGATCGTCGAGCAGAATCGGGTGGCCCGCGAGTTGCTCGCCAGTGGCGATGGCCTGAAGAGTGTCGGCGGCCGACTCGAGGCCTACTACCCGGGCGATAACCAACGTCTTTATCAGCTCTTGCGCGGCGCGTTGCGCAAGGGTGTCGCTGCGGCGGAGGAACAGACCGAAGCGCTGTCCATATCACGGCCATCGGGGCGGGTGAGCCTCGGTCTGGTGGTTGAAGCCGTGCCTGCCGGTGAATGGCGTGACGATGGCGACGAGCCGGTGCTGCTGGTCTACGTGCGCGATGCCGAGGAGCGAATGCTGCTCAGCGATGCGATGGCGCGTCAGCTATTCGGGTTCACCCCGTCGGAAACGGCGCTGGTAATAGAGCTGGCCAACGGGCTTTCGCTGGAGGAAGCGGCGCAGTCGCTGGGCATCCGGCGAAACACCGCGCGTGCGCACCTGCGCGCGGTGTTCTCGAAAACCGGCGTCAGGCGCCAGACGGAACTTGTCCGCATTATTTTGAACAGCGTAGTCAGCCTAGGGAGGACGACCGCCCAGGAAAAAAACTGAAAGAAATTTCGAGACAGAGCATGCGCGCGTTCCAGGCGAAAAATGGCAAGCTGCTTGCCGGCTACAGCCGGAACAGACCCAGAATAAAAATAAGTGCTGAGGCCCTCGCGGCCGACAGCAAGCGAGGTTCGATATGCAGACGATGTCGCTCTCCACGGCTTCCAAGAACGTTTTTCCCGTATCCGTCACCGAACAGCTGTCGCTCACCGAGTACGACCAGTTGGTGAGCATCCTGCAGGAAGGTGCCTTCGACAACGAAGCGCTGACCCGCGCCTTGGAAGCGTTGCGCGTCTACTTCCGCGCCAATTACGTCACGCTCATCCTCAAAGTGGTGGGCATGGAGGAGTTGGGGTTGATGCTGGTCGCCGGCAATTACAAGGAGCACGGACGACTGTGCTACCAGGCCTACCAGGAGGGCTCCACGCCTTTTGGCCATCAGCCGGCAGACACCGTCTTCACCGAGCTCGACGTGCTGTCGGAAGCAGATTGGCAGACCTCGCATTACTACCGAGAGCTGTGCCGCAACTACGACGTCTATCACCTGATGGGCGCGGACATCTCGACGCCCGATGCCGGTCTGGTGCGCCTGCGCATCACCCGTTCGCATGATGCCCCGGAGTTTGGCCCGCGCGATCGCGAAGTCTGCCGGATGTTGCTGCCACATCTGCGGCGCAGCTTGCACATGCACAACCTGCTCAACCGTAGCGAGATGATCGGAACGCTCTATTCGCAAGCCATAACGCGCTTGTCTGTCGCGACTATCGTGCTCGACGAAAGCGGTTCGGTGCTGCAACTCAACGAAGTTGCGCGCGAGTTGCTGGAGCGTGCTGACGGCCTGAAGCTTGTCGGCGGTCGCCTCGAGGCAACCTACCCGAGCGATAACCGGGAGCTTCACAAACTGATCAACGAGGCCTTTGCCGCGCATCAAGGCCAGCGCCCGCTGGAGCGTGATGCCTTATCCATTGCCCGGCCTTCCGGCGAGGTCAATCTCGGAATCGTGGCCGAAGCGATGCCTTCGGTGGATTGGGTCGAAGGCAAAGGCCAGCCGGCGGTGGTGCTCTACGTGCGCGATGCGGTCGGCAAGTCGCAGGTCAACAACACGGTGGCCAAACAGCTTTTCAACTTCACCCCGGCGGAAACCGCTCTGGCCCTGGAACTGGCCAACGGCCTGTCGCTGGAGGAGGCAGCGGAGAACCTGAACATCATGCGCAATACGGCGCGGGCCCATTTGCGCGCCATTTTTTCCAAGACGGGGGTTCGTCGTCAGGCCGAGCTCGTGCGCGTGATGCTCAACAGCGTGGTGGCCTTGGGCGGCAGCCAGCTCGCACCGCTGAAGATCCCGGTTGTGCGGCTGCCGCGCCCGCACATGCGTGACGTTCGCTGACCACTGACGCCGCAGCATCGACTTCGCCGCGGTCGGGCCCAGACCGGCCGCGGCTCCCCACCTTTTATAAGCAGCCGATCTAGTCCATCTGAGGGATGAAGCACCGCGTCAGGTTGCCGATTATCGCCATGTCCCGTGTGGTTCAACCCGCCACACCCGCTAACAAGAAGAACGCCTGAGGGTAACGACATGACGCAACTGATCAACATCAAACCAGCGGCTGCCACTGCCGAATACCGATACGCTCGTGGCTGGCACTGCCTCGGCATGGCCGATGATTACCGCGACGGCAAGCTTCACACCTTGAACATCTTCGGCACGCGGCTGGTCGCTTTTGCCAATGAACAAGGCACGATCAGCATTCTCAACGCGCATTGCCCGCACATGGGCGCTGACCTGTCGCAGGGCGAGCTGGTAGATGGACGCGTCGTCTGTCCGTTTCACCACTGGCAGTTCGAAGCCAGCGGTCGCTGTGCAGAAATTCCCTACTGCAAGCGCATCCCTCCGAAGGCCAAAACCCGAAGCTGGCAGACCTGCGAGGTCAATCGGCTGCTGTTCGTCTGGAATAATCCCGAGGGTAATCCGCCCGCACCAGGTGTCGAGATCCCGTACCTACCGGAAATCGATAGTGACGAGTGGGACAACGACTGGCACATCGACAAGATGGTGATCGAAACCAATCCGCGCGAGCTGGTCGACAACCTGGCCGACGCGCAGCACTTCGGGCCTGTGCACGGCACGCCGACCACTTACTTCGCCAATATCTTCGACAGACATATCGGCCACCAGATATTCCATGGCGACTCGGGCCGCCTGGGTGGTGACCTGGTTGCGGAGTCTGCCTACTACGGTCCGGCTACCCATTTCACCCGGATGAGAGCCAACTTCGAGGGCTTGCTGGTCGAAAGTATTCTGCTGAACTGCCACGTGCCGATTGGCCCCGAGAGCTTCGAGTTGCGCTTTGGCGTGCTGGTCAAGAAGGTGTCTGGCTGGAGCGAGGAGCAGAACAAGGAACTGGCCCTGCAGTACGTTCAGAACAATCGAACCTCGTTCTACCAGGACGTCGATATCTGGAAGCACAAGATCCGCATCGACAATCCGGTTCTGGCAGAGGGCGACGGCCCGGTCTACCAGCTGCGCGAGTGGTATCAGCAGTTCTTCATGGATGAGGCGGATGTGCCGGTGAGCTTTGCCGAGCCTCGCGAGATCGTGACGGTCGACCAGCGCAAATGAAGGATAACGCTGTGCCAGACGCGAGCGAGGAGCCGCACTATGCAGGCAAGACGCTCACCCTGAGCATCGCAAACGGGATCGCCTGGATGACTTTCATCCAGGCGGACACGCTCAATGCGCTGAGCCCTGCGATGGCCCAGGAGTTTCTGCAAGCCTGCCAGTCGCTATCCGAGCGAGACGAGCTCAAGGCGCTCGTCTTGCAGGGCAGCGGGAAAGCCTTCATGGCGGGCGGCGACCTGCACGCGCTGCGTCAGGATCCCGAAGCGGCAGTGGCAGCGATCATTCCACCGATGAATCAGGCCGTGCTTTTGCTCCAGGCGATGCCGATCGTGATCATTGCGCGCCTGCAGGGGGCCGTTGCAGGCGCGGGGCTCAGCCTGGCGTGTCTGGCGGATATTTCGATTGCTGCGCAAGACACCCGTTTCGTCTACGCCTATTCGAACATCGCAACGACCTGCGATCTCGGCTTGTCCTGGCACCTCGTACGTAGGCTTGGATTGAGTCGCTCGATTGAGATCGCGCTGCTGAGTCGCGGACTCGATGCGCGACAAGCCGCTGAGTGGGGGCTGGTAAATCAGGTGGTTGATAGGACGCGTCTGGACCAAGCCGTGCAGACCGCGGTCGAACGGCTGGCGACGATGCCTATACATGTAGTGAGAGCCACTAAATCACTACTGCTGCGTGCTAGATCCGCGCCGCTGGAGGTACAGCTGGAGCTGGAACACCGAATGTTCCTAGAGTGCGCACAACGGGCCGAGTTCGTGGTTGCGGTCGATGAGTTCTTTGCAAAGCGCCGGTAATCCTTCGCCTACGAATAACCGCAGCGAAGCGGATAAGATGCCGCTCATTGCGCCTGCGCGCTCATTGGCGATGGTACGAAATGACAGCGGCTGAACTGATAGCGATCCTGCAAGGCTACCCCGGTGATACGCCTGTGCTGGTCGAAGGCCACGGAAAGGGATGGGACGCCATCCGTGGCGCTGGCACCGCGACGGTGGTGGAAGTGGTGGAGCCGGCCGAGCCAGACGGGCAGTTTCTGCGCGAACGCGACTTGCCCGATCCGGATGCGTTCTTCCTGGACGAACAGGCCCGGCGCAGTCTCATGAAGACATTGATGAAGGGCAAACGCAGCCGGGCGATTCTGCTCAGCGGCCGTGGCCAGCCGCGGGACTGAGGCGTTGCGGCCCCGTTCGCCTTACCGCTGGCGCAGCGCGTGGCCGTTGCGCACGAGGCGATACAGGTAGACCAGCACGATGACGCCGAGCACGATCTTCGAACCCGGGTCCAGGTACTCGGCAACGCGGTCGTATTCGGCGTGCAGCAGGTAACCGGCCAGCGCCAGCACGAAGGTCCAGATCGCCGAGCCCGCCAGGGTATAGAAGGCGAAGGAACGGAACGGCATATGCGCGATGCCGGCCGGCACCGAGATCAGCGTGCGGATCGCCGGCACCAGACGGCCGAAGAACACCGCCTTGCGCCCGTGCGCGCGAAACCAGATGCCCGCGTCGGTGACATCGTCACCCGATATCGTCAGCCAGCGACCGTAACGCTGGGCCAAGCGACGCATGCGCTTCTCGCCGAGCAATGCGCCGGCGTAGTACCAGGGCAGCGCGCCGAGGAACGAGCCGAGCGTCCCGGCGATCACCACGCCAATGATATTCAGCTCGCCACGCGCGGCGAGAAACCCGGCCAGCGGCATGATCACTTCCGACGGAATCGGCGGGAACAGATTTTCCAACAGCATCAGCGCGAGAATGCCGAAGTAGCCGCCTTGGCCGATCAGCCCGGTAATCGAATCGAACACTTGAAAATCCTTGTAACCGAAAGGGAGAACGTCACCGCTCAGCCGGTCGCGGGCCTATGGCACGCGGTTTGAACCCGCCGGGCGTGGCCGGTTCCGGCCGCCGCGTCGTTAAATCGTTACACCGCATGGCGCGCAGCGTCGCATGCGGCTCAGCGACCGACAATCAGACTTGCGGTCGGAATTGAACCGCAGGCGAACCGTCGGCATTGATCTGTTCCACCAGCGCCGGACGGCCCTCGGCATCCAGCTGTACATGGCCGATCCCCGCGGCGTTCCACAGACGCTCGCCGGCGCTGCTGCGGCTGGGCAACCAGGGCTGCACCTTGACCCTCCGGCGCTTGGTCAACCAGTTCAGCGGCGAGCGCGGCGAGTAGAGCCAGCGATTCAGGCGATCGAAGATATCCAGCAAGCGGCGCGGGAACTCGTTTTTCACGCCGCTGCTGGTGATCTGCCACAGCTGCGGACGACTGCGCCGGCCACGGATGCGGATTTCATAGGCGAACGAATAATGGACGTCGCCGGAGAGAATCACGTAGTTGCCCGGTGTGCGGGTGTGGCGAAAGATGTTGAGCATTACCTGCGCCGCACCGCGATGGGCCATCCAGTTTTCCGCATCGACCAGCAGCGAATAGCCGAGCCAGCTGAATACCCGCTGCACCGTCTCGATCAGCTTCACGCCGAACATCGGCGCCGGCGAGACGATCACCGCCGAGTGATGATCGAGCAGCGCGTGCTGGAAGTCCGTGAGCGCTTCCCAGTCCATCAGGCCCGAAGGTCGATTCAGATTGCGTTCGCTGCGCCAGCGCCGGGTGCGGGTGTCGAGCACCACCAGCGCCGGCTCGCCGGGCAGCACATACCCCCAGTTGGCGAAGGCGAGCAGGGTGTCGATCGCATCGTTCTGGGCCTGACAATCGAGCGCGCCGTCCCTCGCGCTATTCAGTAACCGCTGCAACGGTGCGAGCACCGCGCTGAACGCATCGGGCTGGTTGCCCCAGCCCTGGCAGAGCAGATAGGCCGCCAGCGCGTTGCCGATGATGCGGCGGGAGAACGGATGGCCGTAAGCGGTTTCCTCCCAGCGTGCGGATAGATTCCAGTCGTCGGTGATGTCGTGGTCATCGAAGATCATCAGCGTCGGCACATGTGCCAGCGCCCGGGCGGCGCGCGGCAGGGTGCTGCGGAACGCGTCGATCTGCTCGGTTTCACGCGCATAGCGCTGCGCCAGCTCGCCATCGAGCGGCGGTGCAGCCGGATCGATCAGTCGCCAGGGCATCGGCGACCACACCAGCAGGTACATCGCCAGCACCTCGGACAGGGTCACCAAGTGATTGTGGGCATTGGCGGTGGTGAACACCGGTTTTTCCGCGCCGCCGAAGAAGCGCTCGCGCAACACCTCGCTGGCCTTGAACGCCGGCAGCAGCTGTTCGCGGCGATAATAGGTTGCCGGGTGCGCCAGCAGCTCGGCGCTGTCGGCCACCAGCGCGCCCTCCAGGCATTCGCCGTAGAGCCCCAGGCGACGAATCAGCGCGTGGATCGCCACCAGCATCGGCCCGGCGACATCGTCGGCATAGATCTGGTCGCCGGTCATCAGCAAGGCTGCCGGCCATTGCTCCGGTGCCTGCCGCGCCTCGCCGAGCAGGCGATCGACGCAAACGAGTCCGTCAGCGGAGGCGTGATGCGGCTTGCGGCAGGAGCCGTGCAGCAGATTGTCGAAGCGCGGCCGTATCACGAATAGCGGCATACGCTCGCCATCGTGCAGCAGATGCGGCGCCCACTGCGCGATGCCAGGCTCCGCCGCGTGGCCGAGCAGGCGCAGGTCGTAGCGGATGGGCCGGTCGTGGGGCAGTGGCTCGTCGAGCTTCACATCGATCAGATGCAGCCAGGCGGACGTGCCGACCCGTATTCGTGTGCACTCGTCGTCGTTGAGGGACCGCACGCGTTCCGGGCCACCGTCGACGTTCAGGTGCAGGCGCAGCGTCAGCGCTTCGCTGCCGACCAGCCAGAACACCAGCCGGGTGATTTCGACGCGGCGCAACAGCGGCCCGGCGAGCACCGGCGGCAGCGGCGGGCTCGGGGAGGAGGTGGGTTCGTTCATGCAATGCTCAAAAGGTAAACGCCAGCTATCAGAGTGCTTCAATCGCAGAAGATTGCGGCGGCGATGAAGCATTCAAGCCCGTCGCCGCGGCCACTATGGCAAGACTCGACGCCAGGTTACCCGATTGCGCAGGCGGCCAGCCGCCACGACGGGCGCCCGGCGCGGTGCATCAAACGTGCATAACGCCGTACCGCTGGGCAACGGGGCAAGGTTGGAAATACAACGTCTCGCCGCGTTGGATGCCGATCAGGCTGGCGTGGTCGTTGCCGACTTCCGCCTCGATCGGCTCGTCCTGGCCGGTCACTCGCAGCGTCACGCGGGTGATCGCGCCCAGCGGGCGGATGTCACGCACCTCGCCGACCTGGTAGTCGGCCAGCGCCTCGCGCGACAGCAGCACCTCATGCGGGCGGAACACCAGTGGCCGGTCGCCCAGCTGCAGGCAATTGGCATCGCCGAGAAAGTCGTAGACGAATTCGCTGGCCGGGTTGCGGTAGACCTCCGCCGGCGTGCCGATCTGCTCGATCACCCCCTTGTTCATCACCACGATGCGATCGGCGACCTCCATCGCCTCCTCCTGGTCGTGGGTGACGAACACGGAGGTCAGGTGCACGTCCTCGTGCAGCCGCGCCAGCCAGCGGCGCAGTTCCTTGCGCACCTTGGCATCCAGCGCGCCGAACGGCTCATCGAGCAGCAACACCTTGGGCTCCACTGCCAGCGCGCGGGCCAGGGCAATGCGCTGGCGCTGGCCACCGGAAAGCTGTTCGGGGTAACGGTCCGCGAGCCAGTCCAGCTGCACCAGATTCAGCAACTCGTGCACCTTGGCGGCGATCACCGCTTCGCTCGGGCGCAGCTTCTTCGGCTTCATGCGCAGGCCGAAGGCCACGTTGTCGAACACCGTCATGTGGCGGAACAGTGCGTAATGCTGGAAGACGAAGCCGACGTTGCGGTCGCGCACATCGCGGCTGGAGACATCCTCGCCATGGAACACGATGCTGCCGCTGTCCGGCGTTTCCAGCCCGGCGATGATGCGCAGCAGGCTGGTCTTGCCGCAGCCGGACGGGCCGAGCAGGGCGACCAGTTCGCCGCTCTGGATGTGCAGGTCGATCGCCTGCAGCGCCTGGAACTGGCCGAAGCGCTTGTTGACGTCACGGACTTCGATACTCATGGCTGTGCTCCGGTTTTCAGGCGCGCGATGCGCGATTCGCTCCACTGCTTGAGCAGCAGGATTACCAGCGCCAGGGCCAGCAGCAGGCTGGCCACGCTGAACGCGGCGACGTGGTTGTATTCGTTGTAGAGAATCTCGACGTGCAGCGGCAGGGTGTTGGTCAGCCCGCGGATATGCCCGGAGACCACCGACACCGCGCCGAACTCGCCCATTGCCCGCGCGGTGCAGAGCACCACGCCGTAGATCAGGCCCCATTTGATGTTCGGCAGGGTGATGTGCCAGAACATCTGCCAGCCGCTGGCGCCGAGCAGCCGCGCGGCTTCCTCTTCGGTACTGCCCTGCTCCTGCATCAGCGGGATCAGCTCGCGGGCGACGAAGGGCACGGTGACGAACAGGGTCGCCAGGACGATGCCCGGCACGGCGAAGACGATCTGGATATCGCGATCACTCAGCCACTCGCCGAAATAGCCCTGGGCGCCGAACAAGAGCACGTAGATCAGGCCGGCGATGACCGGGGAGACCGAGAACGGCAGGTCTATCAGGGTCACCAGCAGGCTCTTGCCGCGGAACTCGTACTTGCTCACGCACCAGGCGGCGGCGACACCGAACACCAGATTGAGCGGCACCGAGATGCCCACGGCAAGCAGGGTGAGCTTGAGCGCGGCCAGGGCATCAGGCTCGAGGATCGCCGTGAAGAAGGTGCCGACCCCTTGCTTGAAGGCTTCGCCGAGGACGATCAACAGCGGCAGCAGAAGGAACAGCGCGAAGGTCAGCCAGGCCGCGCCGATCAACAGGCGGCGGGCCGTTTGCTTGCCGCGACGGGTAGTGGTGGCGCGGGCATTCGCCGACACGGGCAGGGAAGCGGTAGTCATGCTGGCCTCCTCAGCCGTGGGCAATGCGGCGCTGCAGCAGGTTGATCGCCAGCAGCAGGATGAAAGACACCACCAGCATCAGCACGCCGATGGCCGTGGCGCCGGCGTAGTCGTACTGGTCCAGCTTGACCATGATCAGCAGCGGCAGGATCTCGGTCTTCATCGGCATGTTGCCGGCGATGAAGATCACCGAGCCGTACTCGCCGACGCCGCGGGCAAAGGCCAGGGCGAAGCCGGTCAGCCAGGCGGGCAGCAGCGCCGGCAGCAGCACATGGCGAACCACCTGCAGCGGACGCGCGCCGAGGCAGGCCGCGGCTTCTTCCACTTCACGCGGGATATCGGCGAGCACCGGCTGGAGGGTGCGCACCACGAAGGGCAGGGTCACGAAGGTCAGTGCCAGGGTGATGCCCAGCGGACTGTAGGCGATCTTGAAGCCCAGCTCGGTAGCGAACTGGCCGATCGGTCCGTTCGGCGCGTACAGCGCGGTGAGGGCAATGCCTGCCACCGCGGTCGGCAGGGCGAAGGGCAGGTCGATCATCGCCTCGATGATCTTGCGGCCGGGGAAGCGATAGCGCACCAGCACCCAGGCCAGCAGCGTGCCGATCACGCCATTGAGCACGGCGGCCGCGAAGGCGGTGCCAAAGCTCAGCTTGAGCGCCGCCAGCACGCGCGGCGCGCTGACGATGGCGATGAACTGCGCCCACGAGAGTTCGGTGGTCTTGAGAAACAGCGCACCCAGGGGAATCAGCACCAACAGGCTGAGGTACACCAGGGTGTAGCCCAGCGTCAGCCCGAAGCCGGGTATGACGGAGGTAGATCGGCTAGACATGTTCGAGGCTCGGTCGGTTTGGCAATTGGAAGCCGGAAGCGGGAGGACCGTAGGGTGGAAAACGCGCGAAGCGATTTTCCACGCGCATCACGCCCGAGCCTGCCGTATGCAGGCCAGCGCCTCGGACGCGTGGATGGCTTCGGCCATCCACCCTACGAATTTCCGCTTACTGCGCCTGGTAGATCTGGTCGAAGATGCCGCCATCATTGAAGAACTTCGGCTGCGCGACCTTCCAGCCGCCGAAATCCCCGTCGATGGTGACCAGCTTCAGCGCCGGGAACTGATCCTTGAACTCGGCCGCCACGGCCTCGTTACGCGGGCGGTAGAAGTTCTTCGCCGCGATGCGTTGACCTTCCTCGCTGTACAGGTAGTTCAGGTACGCCTCGGCGACTTCGCGCGTGCCCTTGCGCTCGACGTTCTTGTCGACCACCGCCACCGGCGGCTCCGCGAGGATCGACAGGCTCGGTGCGACGATCTCGAAATTGCCGCCGCCTTCCTCCTTGAGCGCCAGGAAGGCCTCGTTCTCCCAGGCCAGCAGCACGTCGCCGATACCGTTGTTGACGAAGGTGACAGTCGAGCCGCGGGCGCCGGTATCCAGCACCGGCACGTTCTTGTAGAGCTTCTCGACAAAGGCCTGGGCCTGCGCCTCGTCGCCGAATTTCTGCTGGGCGTAGGCCCAGGCGGCGAGGAAATTCCAGCGTGCGCCGCCGGAGGTCTTCGGGTTCGGCGTGATCACCTCGACGCCCGGCTTGACCAGGTCATCCCAGTCCTTGATGCCCTTCGGATTGCCCTTGCGCACCAGGAACACGATGGTTGAGGTATAGGGCGTGCTGGCGTCCGGCAGGCGGGTCTGCCAGTTCTCGGGGATCAGTTTGCCGAGGCGATGCAGCTCGTCGATATCGCCCGCCAGTGCCAGAGTCACCACGTCGGCGCGCAGGCCGTCGATCACCGCGCGGGCCTGCTTGCCCGAACCGCCATGGGACTGCTGGATCTTGATCGGCTCATGGCCCTGGGCCTGCCAGTGCTTGTTGAAGGCTTCGTTGAATTCCACATAGAGCTCGCGCGTCGGGTCGTAGGACACGTTGAGCAGAGAGTCGGCGGCCACGGCGGGGCCGGCGACGAGGGCGCTCGCCAGGGCGGCGAGGGCAAAGCGACGAATGGACATGTGCAGCTCCTGAATGAAGAAATCGTTTTTTGCGTTGGCTTGTGGGTGTTCAGGTTGGTCAGCTCCGCATTCGCGGATGACAGCGGCAGTACCGGTGCGTGGTCATGGTGTCGTTCTCATGCACGCCCTCCGGTGGTCCAGTCGGGCTTGGTTTGGTCTAGCGAATCAGGCGGTCTTGCCAGTCGATTGCAGGCGGAACTTCTCCTTACGCTCGATCTGCACGACCTGACCGTTGTGCACGGTGATTTCCACCGAGCCAAACTTCAGGCCGTTCAGGGCGCTGCGAATTTCGCGCAGGATGCTGGCTTCGTCCTGACCTTCCGGGCTGCGAAGGGTCGCGCTCATCGGGTTGCTCTCCATGAAAACCTCCATGCGCTTCGGGATGAAACGCAGCCAGGGGAGGCGTGGGGCGGATAATAGGTGCGGGGGTTATATGCTTAAAAATATCATTTAAGAACATTTATATAACATTATCGAATTAGATCACTTCACAATGCCTATCGCCGTCGTGCTGACTTATGGAATAAGCAAATGATTTTTTATTCTTTTTTACCTTGTGCAGCCTGACCTAGACTGCGCCGCATTCACAGGAGGGCAGGTGATGTACAGCGAATCCATCCGTTATCTGATCGTGCCGGGCTGGCAAGGCTCGCCAGACGATCATTGGCAGAGCCACTGGCAGCGCAGCCTGCCGAACAGCGCGCGCGTCGAGCAGCAGGACTGGCTCAGGCCGCGCCGCATGGACTGGGTGGCCGAACTGCAGTGCAGCATCGACGCCAGCGATCAGCCGACCATTCTCATCGCCCACAGCCTGGGCTGCGTGACCGTGGCGCATTGGGCACAGACGGCCGATCCGGCGTCGCTGCGGCGCGTACGCGGTGCGCTACTGGTGGCGCCGGCGGATGTCGAGCGCAGCAACTGCCCCGAGGCGCTGCGCGACTTCGCGCCGATCCCGCGCCAGGCGCTGCCGTTCCCCAGCCAACTGGTCGGTTCCGACAACGACACTGCCGCCAGCGTCGAGCGCGCCCGTATGCTGGGAATCGACTGGGGCAGCGAGACGGTGATCCTTCCGGGCGTCGGCCACATCAACGTGCAATCCGGCCACCACCGCTGGGAGCAGGGCTTCGCCTACCTGTACCGCCTGCAGAAACGCATCGACCAGAACCGCCGTCGGGCCGCCTGAGCCGAAGCGGAATCGCCCGACGGCTGGGGCCTGGAACGTGGCGGCCCGGTTTGCCTGCGGCCCGTGCGCTCCAGTAGGCTGATCCGCTTTCGCCCGGCCGTTGCGGTACGGGCGCTGCCATTGCCGCGCGGATTCCAGCCTTGACCACCTCATCCGTCTACCGTCTTCCCGGTTTCGCCGCCTTTCTCGCCGCTCGCCTGTTGGCGGTGTTCGCCATGCAGATCCAGGCGGTGGTCGTTGCCTGGCAGGTCTACGACATCACCCGCGATCCGCTGTCGCTGGCCTATGTCGGCCTGGCGCAGTTCGTGCCGATGCTGTTCCTGCTGCTGCCGGCGGGTGATCTGATCGACCGCTACGATCGCAAGCTGATCCTGGCGCTGAGCTGGCTGCTCGAAGCCGCCTGCGCCGCGGCGCTGCTCTGGCTGTCGCTGCATGGCGAGGCGGTGAGCTACTACTACGGTGTGTTGGTGTTGTATGGCTGCGCGCGGGCCTTCACCGGACCGGCGTTGTCCAGCCTGCTGCCGCAGATCGTACCGCGCAAGCGCCTTGCCTCGGCCATCGCCGCCAACAGCATGATCATGCGCGTGGCCACCATTGGCGGCCCGGTGCTGGGCGGGGCGCTCTATGCGCTGGGTGGCGGCGCGCTGACCTACGGCACCTGCCTGGTCGGTTTCGTGGTCGGCACGCTGCTGCTGTGGCGCGTACCGGTACGCTTCGCCGAACGCCGCGAGACGCTGACAACCAGTGCCTGGACGCGCTTTACCGCGGGCATTGGTTTCATTCGCTCGCGGCCGATCATCCTCGGCACGATCTCCCTGGACCTGTTCGCCGTGCTGCTCGGCGGCGTGGTGGCGCTGCTGCCGATCTACGCGCAGGACGTGCTCGAAGTCGGCCCCACCGGCCTCGGCCTGCTGCGCAGCGCGATGGCGATCGGCGAAGTGGCGGTGGGGTTGTACCTCAGCGTGCGGCCGTTCGACCGGCATGTCGGGCGGGTGATGTTCGTCGCCGTGGCGCTGTTCGGCCTGGCCAACCTGGTGTTCGCGCTGTCCACGCTGTTCTGGCTGTCGTTCGCCGCGCTGGTGGTGGCGGGCGCGGCGGACATGGTCAGCGTGTACATCCGCTCCTCGCTGATCCAGTTCTCCACCCCGGATGCCATGCGTGGCCGGGTCAATGCGGTGAACATGCTGTTCATCGGCTCATCCAACGAGCTGGGCGAATTCCGCGCCGGCCTCAGCGCCGCATGGCTCGGCGCGGTGCCGGCAGCGCTGCTGGGGTGCGCCTGCACCCTGGCAGTCACCGGCGGCTGGGCGCTGGGCTTCAAGAGCCTGCGCCAGGTCGATCGTTTCGAGGACGCGGCGCGCTGATCCGGCTGGGACTGCGGTTACAAGGCGGGCGGCGTGCGCGAAGCGATCATGAGGCGGTTCCAGGTATTGATCTCGCCGATGCACAGCGTGAGTTTGGCGATCTCCTCAGGGCTGAACTCGGCTTTCACCTGTGCATAGACCGTATCCGGCACTTCCTGCCCGGCCAGGCTGGTGACCGCATCGGCCCAGGCCAACGCGGCCCGCTCGCGCGTGCTGAAGACCGGCGATTCCTTCCAGGTGGCGACCAGATTGACCTGATGCTCGCTGACGCCGTGCTTGCGCGCCAGCGGGATATGCATGGCGACGCAGAAACCGCAGCCATTGGTCTGCGATATGCGCAGACGCACCAGTTCGAGCAGGCCAAGATCCAGGCCGGCGCCCTGCACGTAGGCGTGCAAGGCATACATGGCTCGGTAGCCTTCGGGGATAAGTTGGGCGACGTCGAATCGCTGTTCCATGTGTTTCATCCTGTAGTTGCAGTGACGGGTCTTCGGCTGCTTGCACGCCGTGACGGGCGTTTCGCTATTCAAGCCTTGGCTGCGAGCACCGCTTGCGGCACGCGGCGGAAGCTGATGGCGAGGCGGTTGTACGCATTCATCAAGCCGATGGCCACGGTCAGATCGGCCAGCTCCTTTTCCTCGAAGATTTGCCGGGCCGCGGCGAACTCGGCATCCGGAACGCCGGTCTGCGCGACGCGGGTTACGCTTTCCGCCCAGGCCAGCGCCGCGCGTTCCCGCTCGCTGAACAGGTCGCCGGCCTCCTGCCAGGTCTGCACCAACGCTAGTTTCTCGATTCCGACACCTTTCGTGGCGAGATCACGGGTGTGCATGTCCAGGCAATAGGCGCATCCGTTGATCTGGCTGATGCGCAGGTAGACGAGTTCGACCAGCACCTCGTCGAGACCGCACTGGGTGACATAGCCGTAGACGCCGCCGAGGGCTTTCACCCCGCCGGGCGAGGCTTTTGCGTAGTCCAGTCGTTTACTCATTTCCGGAGTCCTGCTCGTCAGGCGTGGTGAGGACGTCGTCGTCGGAATCGACGACGAACACCGCCAGCAGCTTGGCGGGTTCGGAGTCGCTCGCGTTGCGACTGACGACATGATGCGCGCCCGGCATTTCGTACCAGGTTTCCCCCGCCGAGTAGGTGCGCTCCGGTTCCCCGGCCACTTGGCTGACAATCCGGCCGGAAACGACATAGGCATAGATAAACGCCGATTGCGCATGACGGTGCGGCATCGATGCGCCTCCTGGCGCGTAGGTCACCTCCACGGCCGTCAGCGACTTGCCCGGAATGTTCGGCAGGGCATGGGAAAAGTTGGGTTTGATCGTGTCGCCGGGAGCGTCGGCGCTGGCCACGCCGACAAAGGTCATTCCGAGGGCGGTCAGCAAGGGCGGTAGCAAGCGTGTGGGCTTCATGGGAATCTCCTTTGAGGGCGGCGGCCAGTATGCGACCGTCGAGGGTTCACCCAAAAGAACCGAAAATGTTCATTTCGGCAGTACCATGCGGCATGAAAATCCTTGACCTGAAGCTGGACCGGACTGCCGATATACCGTTGGCCGAGCAGATTCACATCGGTATCGCGGCAGCTATCAACAACGGCGTGCTCGCGCCTGGCGCCAGGCTGCCGTCATGGCTGGACCTCGCCGCCCAACTGGGCGTCGCCAGAGGCACCGTCAAGACCGCATACGAGCGCCTGGCGGACAAACAACTGGTCGTCTCCTGCGGTGCCGGCGGCACCCGGGTGACCAATCACCCACCGAAAATCGCCTTGTCGGAGCCGGCCAGCGCGGCGGATGCGCTGCCGCCGCTGTACCGGGAATTTCTGAGCGGAGCGGCCGTCTTCCAGAATGGCGTGCCCGCCTCAGATAGTTTTCCGGTGACGCTTTTTGCACGCTTGCGTGCACATGCTGCCCGCAGCGAAGTGCACGCTCAGCTCATCTATCCGGACCCTCGCGGCGAGCAGGCGCTGCGCAACGAGATCGCCGCGCACCTGGCGCTGTCACGAGGCATCGAATGTCGCCCATCCCAGGTGTTCATCACCGCGGGGTTCTCCGGCGCCCTCGGCGTCGCGCTGAGGGTCCTTAAGGCCGAAGGGCGCTCGGCCTGGGTGGAGAATCCGGGGTTCCCGCCCAGCCGCAAAGCGCTGGAAATCGCTCAAGTCACTCCGATCCCGATTCCGGTGGACGACGATGGCATCGACGTCGCCTACGGCATGCAGCATGCGCCGGATGCCGCCTTGGCCCTGGTGACACCGGGACAGCAGGCTCCAACCGGCGTCCCGCTGTCGCTCGCCCGGCGGGTTCAGCTGCTTGACTGGGCGGCGCGCTCCGGGGCGTGGATCATCGAGGATGACTATCTCGGCGAATTGCAGCTGAAGCGCCGCGCGGCACCGGCGTTGGCATCGCTGGACGGCGCCGGCCGCGTCATCCACATCGGCTCGTTCAGCAAGACCATCAGCCCCACGCTGCGGCTCGGCTTCGTCGTCGTCCCGGCGGCACTGGTTGCGCGGTTCGCCGAAGCGGTGATGTGTCTCGCACCGGCTCCCGGCCCCGCCGTGCAAACGGCCACCGCCGAGTTCATGCGCGACGGCCATTACCTACGGCATCTGCGTCGCATGAAGCGTGTCTACGCGAGTCGCAGCGCGGCGCTGCATGCGACGTTACAGGCCATGGGGTATCCGGTGCGTCCGGCGGGGCTCGGCGTGCTGCTTTGGCTGCCCGAAGGGGCACGCGATCGCGTCATCGCTCGTGAGGCGCTGGCATTCGGACTGGCGCCATCGCCGCTTTCGACATGGTTCGCTCCGGTCGACCCTCAGCGTCCGGGGTTGCTTCTCGGCGTCGCCCGCGCAAGCGAGCAGCAGCTTCCTGCCGCCTGCGAGCGCCTTCAGCAGCTGATTCGCCAGTTTTCCTAAAGGCCGGGCAGCCGGAAAGGGCACGCCCCCATAATTGCTTTTGGTTATAGATAAATCATTATTTATTCTTTTTAACTCGAAACGACAGTGCGCATAGTGTGCCCACCTCAACGAATCACTGAAGGAGCAGAACCATGAGCATCCGCCTCGGCGACATCGCCCCCGATTTCGAGCAGGACTCCAACGAAGGCCGCATCCGCTTCCACGAATGGCTCGGCGACAGCTGGGGCGTGCTGTTCTCGCACCCGGCCGACTTCACCCCGGTATGCACCACGGAGCTCGGTTTCACCGCCAAGCTGAAGGACGAGTTTGCCAAGCGCAACGTCAAAGCCATCGCCCTGTCCGTAGACCCGGTGGCTTCGCACATCAGGTGGATCGACGACATCAACGAGACGCAGAACACCCGAGTCAACTTTCCGATCCTCGCCGACGCCGACCGCAAGGTTTCCGAGCTGTACGACCTGATCCACCCGAACGCCAACGACACCCTGACCGTGCGTTCGCTGTTCATCATCGATCCGAACAAGAAGGTGCGCCTGACCATCACGTATCCGGCGAGCACCGGGCGCAACTTCCACGAGATCCTCCGGGTGATCGATTCGCTGCAGCTGACTGACAACTACAAGGTCGCCACCCCGGCCAACTGGCAGGAAGGCGATGACGTGGTGATCGTGCCGTCGATCAAGGACGAGGAAGAGCTCAAGCAGCGTTTCCCCAAAGGCTATCGCGCCGTCAAGCCGTACTTGCGCCTGACCCCGCAACCCAATCGCTGAGCGAGTACGAGAAGGAATTCCTGCATGTTGGTTGTTTCCCTCGCCGGCAGCCCCAGCCAACGCTCGCGCTCGGCGGTGCTGCTGAGTATCGCCGGCGACTGGTTGCACCAGCGTGGCGTCGAAGTGGTGCGCTATGGCGTGCGTGACTTCGATGCCGCGGACCTGCTGCACGCACGCTTCGACAGCCCACGAGTACAGCAACTGCTCGAGCATGTCGCGCGGGCGGACGCTCTGCTGATCGCCACGCCGGTGTATAAGGCCTCCGTCGCCGGTGCGCTGAAAACCCTGCTGGACCTGTTGCCCGAGCGTGCCTTGGCGCACAAGGCGGTTTTGCCGCTGGCTACCGGTGGCAGCGTGGCGCACATGCTGGCGGTCGATTACTCGCTGAAGCCGGTGCTCGCCGCGCTCAAGGCTCAGGAAATGCTCCATGGCGTGTACGCGACAGATGCCCAGATCGCTTATGCCGAGCCGCAGCGCCCGGCCCGTCTGGCGCCGGAGCTGCACGAACGGTTGGTCGAATCGCTGCAGCAGCTGTATGCCGCCCTCGCCAGACGACCGCAACCGCTTAACCCGCAGCTGCTGCCTGAGCGATTAGCCAGCGCGCGCTGGAGCATCTAACCCCCAACCGTATTCCCGGATTGCCACCGGGTTACCTGCGCAACATCCGCCTGACGGCGGTTCTACAGTCTCACTCGCCCGCCAACGGGCAAGCAGGCCGTAAATCCAAACCCAGACTGCAAAGGAGAGTGCCATGCGCACCAATACCTTGCGTCGAGGACTGGTCGCCCTGTTTGCCGCGGCCATTTCCTTCGGCGCCATCACTCAGGCTCAGGCCCAGCCGCAAGCGGACCACGTCCTGCGTATCGGCTATCAGAAGTACGGCACGTTGGTGCTGCTCAAGGCTCGCGGCACGCTGGAAAAACGGCTTGCCGAGCAGGGCTTCACCGTGCAATGGACGGAGTTTCCTGGCGGCCCGCAGCTGCTCGAAGGACTCAATGTCGGTTCCATTGACTTCGGCGTAACCGGTGAAACCCCGCCGGTATTCGCCCAAGCCGCCGGTGCCGATTTGCTCTACGTCGCGCATGAACCCCCGGCGCCGAGTGGCGAGGCAATCCTGCTGCCCAAGGATTCGCCGATCCGCTCGCTGGCCGAACTCAAAGGCAAGAAGATCGCCCTGAACAAGGGCTCCAACGTGCACTACCTGCTGGTGCGCGCGTTGCAATCGGCGGGGCTGAGCTACACCGATATCCAGCCAATCTATCTGCCGCCGGCCGATGCCCGCGCCGCCTTCGAGCGTGGCAGCGTGGATGCCTGGGTGATCTGGGATCCATTCCAGGCTGCCGCAGAGCAACAGTTGCAGGCGCGTACCCTGCGTGACGGCCAGGGCCTGGTCAGCAATCACCAGTTCTACCTCGCCGCACGGCCCTTCGCCGAGCGCAATCCCGCGGTGCTCGGTGTGCTGGTCGAGGAAATCCGCGATATCGGCGAGTGGGTCGAGGACAACGTCGACGAAGCCACCGCGCAGGTTGCGCCACTGCTTGGCCTGCCGAGCGAGATCACCCGCAAGGCGGTGATCCGTCAGGGCTATGGTGCGCGGCCGATCACGCCGGAGGTGGTGCGCGCGCAGCAGGCCATCGCCGACACCTTCACAGCGCTCAAGCTGATTCCCAGACAGCTGGTTATCGAGAGCGTCGTCTGGACGCCGCCCAAACGCATCGCCCAGCACGCCGAATAACACATCTCCACCGAGTTTTTCGCGCGGCGCAGACGTCGCGCACCCCAATGGATATGGAGCATTCCCATGAGTCTTAACATCTTCTGGTTCCTGCCGACCCACGGCGACGGTAACTACCTAGGCACGGCGGAAGGCGCTCGCGCGGTCGACCACGGCTACCTCACGCAGATCGCCCAGGCTGCCGACCGCCTAGGTTTCGGTGGCGTGCTGATCCCCACCGGACGCTCCTGCGAGGATTCCTGGCTGGTCGCCGCCTCGCTGATCCCGGTGACGCAGCGTCTGAAATTCCTCGTCGCCCTGCGTCCGGGAATCATCTCACCGACCGTCGCAGCGCGGCAGGCGGCGACCCTGGACCGGCTTTCCAACGGCCGTGCGCTGTTCAATCTGGTCACCGGCGGTGACCCTGACGAGCTGGCAGCCGACGGGCTGAATCTGAGCCACGCCGAACGCTATGAGGCCGCCGTCGAATTCACGCGCATCTGGCGCCGCGTGCTGGAGGGCGAGACCGTCGACCTGGACGGCAAGCACCTTCAGGTCAAGGGCGCCAAGCTGCTCTATCCGCCCATCCAGCAGCCGCGCCCGCCGCTGTACTTCGGCGGCTCGTCCGAGGCCGCGCATGAGCTGGCGGCCGAGCAGGTCGAGCTGTATCTGACCTGGGGCGAGCCGCTGGACGCCGTCGCCGAGAAGATCGCCGATGTGCGTAAACGCGCCGCGCGGCACGGTCGCGCCGTGCGGTTCGGCATCCGCCTGCATGTGATCGTGCGCGAAACCAACGACGAGGCCTGGGCCGCCGCCGAGCGGCTTATCAGCCATCTCGACGACGACACCATCGCCAAGGCGCAGGCCTCGCTGGCGCGCTTCGATTCGGTCGGCCAGCAGCGCATGGCCGCGCTGCATGGTGGGCGCAGGGACCGGCTGGTGGTGGCGCCGAATCTCTGGGCCGGGGTCGGTCTGGTGCGCGGCGGTGCCGGCACGGCACTGGTCGGCGACGGCCCCACCGTGGCCGCGCGGGTCCGGGAATACGCCGAGCTGGGCATCGATACGTTCGTCTTCTCCGGCTATCCGCATCTGGAGGAGAGCTACCGCGTCGCCGAGCTGCTGTTCCCGCATCTGGATATCGCCCAGCCGCAGCGGCCGGAAAGCCGCGGCTATGTCAGCCCGTTCGGCGAAATGATCTCCAGCGACATCCTGCCCAAAAGCGCGGCGGCCAGTTGAATCGATACGGACTACGTGGGGTGGGAAACGACCGCAGGTCTTTCCCACCTGGCGCTGGAAAAGCGAATTGCGCGATTTCCAGCCTACGAAGTGCATGAGCAGAACGGAGCAAACTATGACCCTTCATTCTTTCGGCCAGCGTCTGGCCCCCTGGCTGCTGCCTTTGGCGTTACTGGCGGCCTGGCAGGGCGCGGTGGCCTTCGGGTTGCTGTCCACGCGCATCCTGCCGGCACCGAGCGCGGTGGTGGCGGCGGGCTGGACGCTGATCGCCAGCGGCGATCTCTGGACCCATCTGGCCATCAGCGGTTGGCGCGCTGGCATCGGCTTCGCCATCGGCGGCGGTATCGGCCTGGCGCTGGGCTTCATCACCGGCCTGTCGAACTGGGGCGAGCGCCTGCTCGACAGCTCGGTACAGATGATCCGCAACGTGCCGCATCTGGCGCTGATTCCGCTGGTTATCCTGTGGTTCGGCATCGACGAGAGCGCAAAGATCTTCCTCGTTGCGCTCGGCACGCTGTTCCCCATCTACCTGAACACCTATCACGGCATCCGCAGCGTCGATGCCGGGCTGGTGGAAATGGCGCGCAGCTATGGGCTATCCGGCTTCGCGCTGTTCCGCCAGGTGATCCTGCCCGGCGCGCTGCCGTCGATTCTGGTCGGCGTGCGCTTCGCGCTCGGCTTCATGTGGCTGACGCTGATCGTCGCCGAAACCATCTCGGCGAGCGCCGGTATCGGCTATCTGGCGATGAACGCCCGCGAGTTCCTGCAGACCGACGTGGTGGTGCTGGCGATCCTGCTCTATGCCGTGCTCGGCAAGCTGGCCGACCTTGCGGCGCGCGCGCTGGAACGCTCGTGGCTGCGCTGGCACCCGGCCTATCAGACCAAGGCAGGTGCGCAATGACCGCATTGCATCGTATCCAGCAGAGCGCTGCGCCCGGCGGCATCCCGTTGACCATCGAGGGCGTCGGCAAGGCCTTCGACCAGCGCGAGGTGCTCAGGGGCATCGATCTGCAGATTCCGGCCGGGCAGTTCGTCGCCGTGGTCGGGCGCAGCGGTTGCGGCAAGAGCACGCTGCTGCGCTTGCTGGCCGGGCTAGAACAACCCAGCCGTGGTTCGCTCGGCGCCGACACTGACTCGCTTGGCACCGCGCGCGACGCCATTCGGCTGATGTTCCAGGACGCCCGTCTGTTGCCGTGGAAGCGGGTGATCGACAACGTCGGCCTCGGTCTGAGCGGCGACTGGCGGTCGCAAGCGGCCGATGCGCTGGCGGCGGTAGGGCTCGCCGAGCGCGCCAACGACTGGCCCGCGGCACTGTCCGGCGGGCAGAAGCAGCGTGTGGCGCTGGCCCGCGCGCTGATCCATCAGCCGCGCCTGCTGCTGCTCGACGAGCCGCTCGGCGCGCTGGACGCGCTGACCCGTATCGAGATGCAGCAGCTGATCGAGCGGTTGTGGCAGCGGCACGGTTTTACCGTGTTGCTGGTTACTCACGATGTCAGCGAGGCGGTGGCAATCGCGGACCGGGTGATTCTCATCGAGGACGGCCAGATCGGCCTGGATCTCGCCGTGAATATCCGACGCCCGCGCAATCGCGGCTCGGCCAGCCTCGCCGCGCTGGAAGAACAGGTGCTCAACCGCGTACTCGCGCTGCCGGAACTGCCGCCACGGGCCGAACCCGTTTCACCCTTGCCCACGCAACTGCGCTGGGCGCTCTGACCCATCTCCAACCCGACTACTCAGACGGAGCAACACCATGACCATAAAGGCCATCAACGTACGCAATCAATTCAGGGGCACCATTCGCGAGATCGTCCAGGGCGACGTGCTGTCGGAAATCGACGTGCAGACCGCGGCAGGCATCGTCACCTCAGTGATCACCACGCGCTCGGTGCGCGAGCTGGAGCTTGGGATCGGCAGCGAGGTGATCGCGTTTGTCAAATCGACCGAAGTGTCGATCGCCAAGCTGTGAGAGTGCGCCCCGGCAAGTAATTGCCAGGGCGCTTGCGGCTCAGGATTTGACGCCCAGCAGGTCGAGCGCTTCGCCGAGCACTTTGACCGACTGGGCGTGATCGCCGGCGTTGTGCAGTTGCTCGCCCTCGGCGCGCAACTGCTTGACGCGTTCGAGGGTGGTAGCGTCGCTGGGCGGATTGGCGGCGAGCTGTTCGTCGATCTTGGCCATGTCCATCGGACAATGCATGGCCCAGAGCGGGGCACTGAAGAGAGCGGCAACGGTGAAACTGATAAGGCGACGCATGGCGGTATCCTCCGATGGGTTCGATTCGAGTATAGAAGCGATCCCCCGACGGCCTATGCGTTTACGATCCGCAGGAATAGCCGAAAACTATTAGTCGTTAACTCAATATGTTATGCCGTTATCTTGATGTGAAACTTCATATCTAGCAGCAGCTTTATCTGCCGATTTCCCACCACGACGGCAACAGGCGGCGTACCTGTGTGCGGGCAAAACGATCGTCGATCAGGTGGATGACGCCTTCGTCCTGGGTGGTGCGAATCACTCGACCGGCAGCCTGCACCACCTTCTGCAGGCCGGGGTAGAGATAGGTGTAGTCATAGCCGTTGCCGAATACCGCCTCCATACGCGCCTTGAGCTGTTCGTTGACCGGGTTGACCTGTGGCAGACCAAGGGTCGCGACGAACGCGCCGATCAGCCGATTGCCCGGCAGGTCGATGCCTTCGGCGAACGCACCGCCGAGCACGGCGAAGCCGATACCACGTCCGTTCGCCTCGAAGCGCGCAAGAAAAGCCTCGCGGGCGCTCTCCTGCATGCCGCGGGTTTGCTGCCAGATCGGCACGTCGGGATGGCATTCGGCGAGCAGCGCGGCGACCTGATGCAGGTAGTCGAAGCTGCTGAAGAACGCCAGGTAATTGCCCGGCCGCCGACGATACTGCTCAGCCAGCAGCGCAACGATCGGCGCCAGGGAACGCTCGCGGTCCTGGTAGCGGGTGGAGATATGCCGCGCCAGCTGCACCTGCAGCTGCTCACCACGAAACGGCGAGTCCACGTCGATCCAGACACTGCTGGTCGGCACCCCCAGGGTGTCGGCGTAGAACCGACGCGGGCTGAGCGTGGCGGAAAACAGCACGCAGGCGCGCGCCTGCGCCAGCCGCGGCGCGAGGAACGGCGCCGGGATCACATTGCGCAGGCACAACCGCGAAGCCTTGCCACGAGCCGAACCGCCCGCGGGCAGTAATGTGCAATCGACCAGCGAGTGCTCGCCGAACAGTTCAGCCATCCGGCACAGATGCATGGCCTGGAAGTAGGCGTTGAGTATGGCGGCGTCCACCCCGGTGGGGTTCTCGCCCAGGTAATCGGTAACGGCGCTAACCAGTTGCTGCAGCGCGCCGATCAGCTTTTGCGGCAGTTCCGCCAGCACGCGATACTCGCCGGTCTGGTCGCGGTGCAGCTCGTTCCAACAGCGCTGAATACGGCTGAGCGATTTGTGCAGTTTTGCAGGAGCTTTGGCTCGCAAGCCTTTGAAATCTCGTTGATCCAACTCGGCGCTGTACATGCTCCGAGCGCGCTCGAGGAGGTTGTGCGCTTCATCCACCAGCACGCAGGCACGCCACTGATTGGTCAGCGTCAGCCCGTGGAGCAGCGCGCTGACGTCGAAGTAGTAGTTGTAATCGCCGATCACCACGTCAGCCCAGCGCGCCATTTCCTGGCTGAGGTAGTAAGGACAGACATCGTGCGCCAGCGCCACCTCGCGCAGCGTCGTCTGATCCAGCTGCGGGTGCGCCAGCGCGGCTTGTCGCGCCACCGGCAGCCGGTCATAGAAGCCGCGCGCCAGCGGACAGGACTCGCCGTGGCAGGCCTTGTCCGGATGCTCGCAGGCCTTGTCGCGGGCAATGAGCTCCAGCACGCGCACCTCGTCCGCGCCAGTGCGCTGCAACGTCTGCAGTGCGTCCAGCGCCAGGCGTCGCCCCGAGGTCTTGGCGGCAAGGAAGAACAGCTTGTCCAGCTGCTGGCCTGGCATCGCCTTGAGCAGCGGGAACAACGTGCCCAGCGTCTTGCCGATGCCGGTCGGGGCCTGCGCCATCAACACGGTGCCGGTGCAGGCGGCCTTGTATGTCGCTTCGGCTAGCTGACGCTGGCCCTGGCGGAATTCACCATAGGGGAATTTCAGCGCATGTAACGCCAGATCGCGCTGCGCGCGGTGGGCCAGTTCCTGCTCGGCCCAGGCGAGGAAGCGCATGCACTGGGCCTCGAAGAACTGGCGCAGTTCGTCAGCACGATGGCGTTCGATCAGCAGCGTTTCCTTCTGGCTGAGCACGTCGAAATACACCAGCGCCAGCTCGATTTCCGCCAGTCCCCGCGTTTGGCAGAGCAGCCAGCCGTAGACCTTGGCTTGCGCCCAATGCAGCAGGCGATGGTTGGCCGGCTGGCGGGAGAGGTCGCCGCGGAACGTCTTGATCTCCTCCAGACGGTTGCGCTGCGGATCGTAGCCATCGGCCCGGCCGCGCACGGTAAGCGTACCGTAGGTGCCTTCCAGGGCGACTTCGCGCTCGTAGCCCGCGCCCCGGCGGGCGGTGACCTGAGCGTGACCGGCGATGCCTTCCAGCGCGGTGGGCGAGGGCGTGAAGCGTAAGTCCAGATCGCCCTGCTTGGCGGTGAACTCGCAGAGTGCCCGCACGGCAATCCGATAGTTCACGCTGCGCTTTCCGCCCACTGCACGTAGCACACGCTGAGCGGCAGGCCGTGCTCATCGGCGAAGGCCAGCCAGCGCAGCTGGTTGTCCTGCAGGCGGTCGCCAGGGCCTTTGACTTCGATCATCCGGTAGCGCCGCTCGGCCGGCCAGAACTGGATCAGGTCGGGCAGACCGCTGCGATTGCTGCCGATGTCGGCGAGCATGCGTTGGAAGATCAGCTTGAGGTGCGCGGCCGGCAGACAGTCCAACGCCTGCTGCAGCAGCGCCTCATCGAGCATGCCCCAGCTGACGAAGGCGTTGTGGATGCCGTACTTCGCGCGGAAGGCGCGGTGGATGCACTCGCGATAGCCGTCACCATCCAGATGAGCAAGACAGCCGCCGAACAGCTCGGCGCGACGCTGATGGAAATCGGCGCGCTCGAGGTCCGCCGGCGCCCAATGGAACGGATGGAAGAACGCGCCCGGCAGCGGCGCGAACAGCGCGTCCCAGCACAGCAAGCCGAACAGCGAACCGAGCAGGGTGTTTTCCACGTAATGCACGGGCGCGTCGCTAGTGCTCAGGTGGACGCGCACCGCCTGCTCCACACGGACGGCACCCGCCGGGTGCGGCAGCAGCAGGTCGATGCGCTCCACCGTCGCCGAACGCCGTTGCGCTGCAGGCTGCAAGCCGAGGCTGCGCTGCAGGCGCGGCAGGATGCGCGCCAGTTGCTGGGCTTCGTTCTCGGATTCCGGTGCGGCGGCGGCTTGCAATGCGAGCGTCAGCGCGGCCTCCGGCTGCCCGCAACGTTCGAGCACGCGAATGGCCCGCTCGCGCGCACCGGGATAGCCGTTGCCCGCATGGACGCGCAGCGCTTGCTCGAATGCGCCCTGGCGTTCCAGCTGCTGGCCGATGCGCAGGAGCAATTTTCCGCGCCGACTCTCCAGCCAGGGATTGGCGAAGGCCTGCGCGGGGACATCGGCGAGCAGCTCCGCCAGCGGCTCGCTGGCATCGAAGCGTTCGCGGCAATGCTGCATGTGCAGGTAGGCATCCACCTCCGCGCGACTGGCGAAGGCCCGTGAGGCGGGCGAGAAGGGCACCTGCTCGTAGCGATGGATGCCGAGGTCGGCCAGGACGAATTCCGACCAGTCCTGATGGGCGTTGCCGAAGAACATCAACCGCAGACGTTCGCTGAATGCGCTGATGCGTAAGGCGAAGATCCGGTCATCCAGTGCGGGATGCCATTGGTGCAGCGTCTGCGCGCTGGCATGGCTGGCGCGCAGACAGTCCAGCAGCTCGGGTTTGCGCATACGCCGTCCGGCGGCGGAATCGAAGACCTGTAACAGTTCGTCCTTCTTGAGCAACGCAAACAGCTGCTCCAGAGCCAGCGCCGGCACGGGATCGACCCAGCCGCGCGCAATCAGCGGTTCGCTCGCCTGCAACGCGCAGCCGATCTCGGTGTAGCGCAGCTTGCTCGCACGAAACAGTTCGCCCTTGCGCATCACCATGCGCACCAGCAGCGCCCGCGAGGGCCGCGGCAACTGAGGGAAAGCGTCCAGAAAGGCACGCTCGTCCTCGTCCAGCAGGTCGCCGTGATGCTGACCGACCCAGGCAAGCACGCGCTCGAAGTTGTCGAGGTAGTAGAAGGGATTTTCCAGAGGCTGGCGCATCGCACGTCTGCTCACACGGGGCGGAGGCGCCCGGCTTAAGACTGGCTATTTATCCAGTTATGACGTGTTTTGGCAACGCCGGAACGATCGGCGGAGAGACGAAGCGGGCAGACGCCCGCTTCGTGCACAGGACTCAGACGGTGCGCGAGAAACGTCCGCGCTGCTCGCCGCCGAGGTAGGCGTCGAAGGCCATGGCGACGTTGCGCATCATCAGCTGCCCTTGCGGCAGCAGGATCAATGCGTCGTCACGCAATTCCACCAGGCCATCGGCGACATGCTCGGCCAGCTGGGCCAGCGAATCGGCGAAGTATTCGCGGAAGTGGATGCCATGCTTGCGCTCGATCGCCGCGTAATCAATGCGACCGTGGCACATCAGCGAGATGATCACGTCGCGGCGCAGTCGGTCGTCGGCGCTGAGCTGGTAGCCGCGCTGCACCGGCAGGATGCCCTCGTTCAGACGCGCGTAGTACTGCGAAAGCTCCTTGACGTTCTGGCTGTAGCTGTCGCCGACCTTGCCGATCGAGGAAATGCCGAGACCGATCAGGTCGCAGTCGGCATGGGTCGAATAGCCCTGAAAATTGCGCTGCAGCGTGCCATTGGCGCGTGCGAGGGTCAGTTCGTCATCCGGCAGCGAGAAGTGGTCCATGCCGATGTAGACGTAGCCAGCCGCGGTCAGGCGCTGGATGGTCAGCTCCAGCAACTCCAGCTTGCGCTCGGGCGGCGGCATGTCTTCTGGGCGGATCAGCTTCTGCGCGCGCACCAGGTCCGGCAGGTGCGCGTAGCTGTAGGCAGCGATGCGATCCGGGCGGATGTCGATGATCTTGTTCAGCGTGGTGTTGAAACTTTCCACGGTCTGCAGCGGCAGGCCGTAGATCAGATCGACGCTGACCGACTTGAACTGCGCATCACGCGCGGCCTGTACCAGCTCGCGGGTCTGCTCCTCGGTCTGGATGCGGTTGACTGCGGCCTGCACGCGGGCATCGAAGTCCTGCACGCCGAAGCTCAAGCGATTGAAGCCCAGTTTGCGCAGTGTGTGGATCTGCTCCGGGGTGACGGTGCGCGGGTCGACTTCCAGCGAAAACTCGTGATCGTCGCTGTCGTCCATGTTGAACGCCTGGTGCAGCGTCGCCATCAGGTCGGCCAGTTGCTCGCTGGTGAAATAGGTCGGCGTGCCGCCGCCCAGGTGCAGCTGGGTCAGCTTGCGCGAGCGATCGAACAGCGCGGCCTGCATGGCGATCTCGCGCTTGAGGTATTCGAGATACTCGACGGCGCGCTCGGTCTTGTGGGTGATGATCTTGTTGCAGGCGCAGTAGTAGCACAGGCTCTTGCAGAACGGGATGTGGATGTACACCGACAGGGGCTTGGGCGTAGGCGCCTCGTTGCTGGCGCGCGCGGCGTTGCGGTAGTCGTCGGCGGCGAAGGCCTGGTGAAACTGCGGCGCGGTGGGATACGAGGTGTAGCGCGGACCCGGGCGGTCATATTTCTCGACCAGGGCGCGGTTGAAGCTCGGCGTTTGGTCCATGTTCGGTTTCACCTTGCGGGTTGAAAGGGGGGGAAGGCCGCGGCATGCGCCGGTCCGGCCGAGAGGCTGGCGCGGATTATCGCCGATTCGCGCACGCGAGCCGACTGTTTCCGATCAAGAAGTCTGGCGGCAAACGCCGGGGCGACGCTTCCACCGCAGACACGGCGCGGGGCAGGGCGCCCCGCGCTCGGCGTTCAGAGCTTGAACTGGCCGACCAGACGGTTCAGTTCGGCGGCCAGACGCACCAGTTCCTCGCTGATCTGCGAGGTCTGGGTGGCATCGGCCGAGGTGGTGTCGGCGATCCGGCTGATGTTGGTGATGTTGCGGTTGATCTCCTCGGCAACCGCGCTCTGCTGCTCGGCAGCGGTGGCGATCTGGGTATTCATCTCGTTGATCGTGCCGACTTCATCGGCGATGGCGCCGAGGCTCTGCGCCGCGCGGGCCACGCAATCGGAACCCGAGCGCGCGCGCGACTGGGCGGCGATCATCGCCTGCACGGCATTGCCCACGCCCTGTTGCAGCTGCTCGATCATGCGCTGGATTTCCTCGGTGGACTTCTGCGTGCGCGAGGCGAGGGTGCGCACCTCGTCGGCGACCACGGCGAAGCCGCGACCCTGCTCGCCGGCCCGCGCGGCCTCGATGGCCGCGTTCAGGGCCAGCAGGTTGGTCTGCTCGGCGATGCCGTTGATTACCCCCACCACGGTATCGATGCTGGCGCTGTCCGCTTCGAGCTGGCGTACGACGACGGCGGCCTTTTCGATGTCCTGGATCAGCGTGTCGATACCGTCCAGCGCCTCACTGGCCACGCGCACGCCGGATTTGGATTCGAGGTCGGCGTCGTTGGAGGCGGTAGCGGTCTGGTTGGCGTTGCGCGCGACTTCCTGCACGGTGGCGCTCATCTCGTTCATCGCCGAGGCGACCATGTCGGTCTCGCTGCGCTGCTCCATGACCGCACCGAGGGTTTTTTCCGCAACATGGGATACCCGGTCGGAAACGTCGCCCAGCTGGCGCGTCACGCCAGCCACGGCTTCGAGACTGTGGCGGAACTTCTCGATCATGCGGTTGAACGCGTTGCCCATCGCGCCGATTTCGTCCTGCGCACCGATCGATACGCTGCGGCTCAGGTCTTCGTCGCGGGTCATCGCTTCCATCGTGTGGCGCATGGCGTGGATGCGGCTGATGATCACGCGGCGCACGGTGTAGATCATCACGCCAACGCCGGCCAGCAGCAGGAGCAGCTGGATGCCGCCGAGCAGCCAGATGTTGCGTTCGACTTCGGCGTCCAGCGCCTTGAGGTCGTAGCTGATGCGCACGGCGCCCATCACCGTGTTCTCGGCCACCTGGTGACAGGTCAGGCAGTTGGTGCCGCGATAATCGGCATGAGCCAGGATCGGGTTGATCACGGTCAGCACCCGACGACCGTTCTGCTTGGTGACCTCCATGATCGCCTTGCCGGCCAGGGCACTGCGATCCAAAGCATCGGCCGGCGCCTGATGGTCAAAACCGGCGCCGAAGGTCTTGATGACCGCATCGCCGCGCACGATGCGCGCATCGATCACACCGGGACGGGCGAGAATCTTCTGCCGCAGCACGTCGCGCTGGGCCATCGTGCCAGTCAGCATCATGGTGTTGATGCTGTCGAAATAGGAGTCGGCGGCATCCTTGGTCTGCTGTTCGACCACGTGCAGGACCAGGTTCTTCTCGGCACTGGCCGCGATGTAGAGCGAGGCGGACATGATCAGCAGCAGCACGAGCAGCAGCGCCAGGTTGATCTTGGTCTGTACGGACAGTTGTCGAGGAGCGGGGGAGTTGGTCATGTTCGTCCTTAGATCTACTGCTGCACGCACATGCCGGGCGGTGGCAAGGCGGGCGCCAAATGACTGCAGACTCGCTATCGGCCTAATAGCCGCGTTCTTTAAAGGGAAATGGCGGCCTGCACGCCGGGCAACAACGATAGTGGCGATATGATATTTGCGATACGTACGGTTGACGTCACTCGGACGACAAACTTCAGTGAAATCATCGTGTTCGCTGATCTGGATCAGCTAAGCGCGGTTTCCGGAACAGGCCGTTTGCGACGCGGTTTGACGGTCTCGTTCGGGGCAGGATTTTTTTGTATCACGAGGCCGCTGTAGAGCATTTACAGACGGGCCAATAGCCATTAGCGTGGCGCCCGCTGAACGGGACTGTTTGTTGGCTTGCGCGTAGTCCCGGCGGTTGCAAGGTCGGCGCACTTTCGGATTTGCCGCAGCCCGGCGAACCCCCTGTGATTTGCATGGTCGTAGCCTCTGCGTCGGGCTTCCGGCGAACCCCGCGAGGGCAGCTGCTATCTATCAAGGCAGTGCATCAACTGGAACCTTTATTTCAAGGACTCACATGATCAAGAAATGCCTTTTTCCCGCTGCCGGCTATGGCACGCGTTTTCTACCTGCAACCAAAGCCATGCCCAAGGAAATGCTGCCGGTGGTGAACAAGCCCCTGATCCAATACGGGGTCGAAGAGGCACTGGCCGCGGGCCTGACCGAAATCGCGATGGTGACCGGACGCGGCAAGCGCTCGCTGGAAGACCACTTCGATATCAGCTATGAGCTCGAACACCAGATTCGCAACACCGACAAGGAGAAGTATCTGGTCGGTATCCGCCGCCTGATCGACGAATGCACGTTCTCCTACACCCGCCAGATTGAAATGAAAGGCCTCGGCCACGCCATCCTCAGCGGCCGTCCGCTGATCGGCGACGAGCCGTTCGCCGTGGTGCTGGCCGACGACCTGTGCATCAACCTCGGCGGCGATCCGGTCCTGGCGCAGATGGTCAAGCTGTACAACCAGTTCCGCTGCTCGATCGTGGCGATCCAGGAAGTGCCGCCGGAGGAAACCAGCAAGTACGGTGTAATTGCCGGCGAAATGATCCGCGACGACATCTTCCGCGTCAGCCACATGGTCGAGAAGCCCAAGCCCGAGGACGCGCCGTCCAACCTGGCGATCATCGGCCGCTACATCCTGACACCGGACATCTTCGCGCTGATCGAGCAGACCGAGCCGGGCAAGGGCGGCGAGATCCAGATCACCGACGCGCTGATGAAGCAGGCGCAGGACGGTTGCGTGCTGGCCTACAAGTTCAAGGGCCAGCGTTTCGACTGTGGTAGCGCCGAGGGCTACATCGCCGCGACCAACTACTGCTACGAGCACTTCTACCTGAGCGGCAAGTTCTGATCGCAGAACGCGACGCGCCGCCGGACGAAATGGGCCACCTTCGGGTGGCCCATTCGTTTTTCAGGGCGCCGGCAATTCCTGCGCACCGGGACCGAGCGGCTGCCCGTAGCTGAATTCCACATAGTTGCCCGCAGGATCGCGCAGGCCGCAGTAATAGCCGACCGGATAGGGTTCATCGCGCGGTTCCCAGATCAGACAACCAGCCGCACGTGCCTCGTCGGCAATCGCATCGACCGCGGCGCGGCTGTCCAGGGCGAAGCCGAAATGGCTGTAGTCATCGCCCGCCAGCGCGCGGTCGTGTCCACCCGGCATGATCACGAAGATGAACTCGCGCTCCTTTCCGGGCTCGGCCATCCAGACGATGCGCGAGCCCTTGCCCGCGCGTTGGTGGAATACGTGCATGCCACAGAAA